>CAJTCE010000012.1 GCA_910574745.1 Lachnospiraceae bacterium
CGATTACTTTTTGTTTCTGGCGGTCTTCGTACTTTACTTTCATTGTTATAAAATCTCCTTTGTTTTCTGATGTATTAAGTCGCTAAACTCATATACATCATACGGGGAGATTTTATTTTGTCAAAGTTCAAATTTCATTCTCTATAGGAATGCTCTATACAGATTCTTTAATTTTAACCTGGGCAACATAGTCTCTGAGCGTTTCGGACTGCGCCAGTGAGTCAGAGGCTATTTTATCAGTTTCTTCCGCTAAAGACTTATTGGCGTCCGCAATATTTTTCAGTGACAACAGCTGCTCGTTGACATAAGCTACGGAATTAGTCTGTTCCGATACGGTGTCGGAAAGTCTGTCTGAAATCTTATGATACTGTTCCGTAACCTCTTGGATTTCCTGGAAAGCTCTGGCCGTCTGGGAGGCGGTTTCCATACCCTTTTCAATAGTATCAGCGGAACGCTTTATAATTTCCGCCGTTTTCTGCAGCGCTTCACTGGTCTGCTGTGATAAGTTTCCGATTTCCGCAGCCACTACCGCAAAACCTCTGCCGGATTCCCCTGCCCTTGCCGCTTCTATGGAAGCATTCAGGGAAAGCAGGTTTGTCTGACCGGAGATGTCCTCGATCAACTGGCTGATTTGGAAGATTTCCTGAACGGCAGAATGAATCTGATCCATGGTATCCAACATGGTCTGCATATTGGCGTCGCCTAAGGAAGTCTTTTTTGCAGCATTTTTGGAACAATGCTCTATCTGTAAAACATGATTCTTGTTTTTCTCAATAGAAGCGGTAATTGCCTGCATACTTGTTTCTAACTGCGCTAAAAGAGCCGCCTGGCTCATGGAACCGTCATGGAGCAATCTGGCGTGATCAGAAACCTCGTTGGAGTTTCTGGTAACCTCTACGGAGGAATAATTCATGCGCAGCATAGTGCGGTTCAGGGCGTCGGTAATGGTACTGAGGGATTCTCTGATAGAAGAGAAATCCCCGGAGAAATTATCGGGAATATCAACGGTATAATCCCCTTCTGAAAGGGAACCGAGACACTCTCTGATATTCTGGACATAGCTGTTTAAGCTGGTAATGGTTTTGGATAAAGCCTCTGTTAATATGGCGGTTTCGTCAATATAATCCGAAAGTATGACTTCTTCCGTAAGATTTCCTTCCGAAAGCGCCGTAAGCCGTTTGGTCACTAAAGAGAGGGAATCGGAAATCTTTGCTGCGGCAGGAATGATAACGATAGCGGCAACGATCAACAGCGCAATGGATAGTAACGCCGTCAGAATAATGGAGAAAATCATGGAACTCATAAATTCTCTTTGGGGAGCATTGACAAATAATGCCCAATTCGTTCCGGGAATAGGCGCGTAGCCCACATAATTGTTTACATGTTTTAACCGCATGAGGGCCGAACCGGTCTGATAAGAAAGAATTTTATCATAAATTTTGCGGTTCCCGGAGGAAGGATATAAATCATAAATATTATGAGCTTCTTTTAATTGTTCCAAATCGCGGTCGCCGACAATCAAGCCTTCTTCATTTAAAATACGGGCGCTTCCCGTATCGCCCAAAATAAGCATGCTTAATACATCGTTTAAAAGATCATATTTGTAGCTTCCCACCAGATACCCGGTAACCTCGCCGTCTTTCATAAGGGGCGCGCCTACGCAAAGCTGCATGATATCATGATCGTAATAAGGCTCTCCGATGACAATATTGCCTGTCTGGGTCAGATGGGAAAAATATTTCATATCGGCAATAGAGGCAGGGGCAATGTCGTCCCCGTACATTTTTTGACCGGAGATATCATAAGCAGACAGCCACACAAACTCTATCTGGAGCTTGATTTCATCCAGACGGGCCTGTTTTTCCTCGTCGCTTGAGGAAGAGACGAAGATGTCCTCGTGGGAAATATTGTACATTCTTTCCGTAAGCAGATGCAGATTGGAGCTTATGTTTTGGGAAGCAATGCGCGTGGTGGTCTGCATATTATCAAGCATAATGGAGTTTGTGGAGCGGATGCTGCCCACAGACATGATAAGGGTAATTAAAAATGCCAGTAAAATGGATACTGCCATGACGTAAAAGATGATTTTTTGCTTTATGTTATGGAATTTGTCCAGAAATTTCTGCATGTTAAGAATGCTCCTTCCGAAAATATAATCAGGTACTTATACAGATGTATTCCCGGGGGAAATATTTGCGAAAGTACCTTCGGATATTCTATCATATATAGGAAATCATGCCTAGTATATTAGCGTTTTTTGTAAAAAAGACATAAAATTTTTGCGCCTTTTTAGTGACGGAAGAGGGAGAAAGTGCTATTATTTTTGTGTGAGTCAAAGACCCCGCTGTAAGCGTTGTGGGAAAGAGCATAAATACTCTAAAGAGCATAAATACTCTAAAGAGCACAAGTACTCTAAAGAGCACAAGTACTCTAAAGAGCACAAGTACTCTAAAGAGCACAAGTACTCTAAAGAGCATAAATATTTTCAAGCGTGCAGGCGGGATATAAGGAACTCCTGCGGGAATTAAGACTGCGGTACTGTATTTGTATTACGAGGGAAGCATATCATAATGGACATGAATTTATTTGATTATATGAGAGAAAACAAAATGGAGAAGGAGTCTCCCTTAGCGGCGAGGCTGCGTCCCGCCACCCTGGATGAGGTGGTGGGGCAGCAGCATATTATCGGTAAGGACAAGCTGCTCTACCGTGCCATCAAGGCGGATAAGTTGGGCAGCGTGATTTTTTACGGACCGCCAGGGACGGGAAAGACGACCCTTGCCAGGGTTATCGCCAATACCACCAGCGCGGAATTTACCCAGATTAATGCAACGGTGGCAGGAAAAAAAGATATGGAAGAGGTTGTAGCGAAGGCAAAGGACACCTACGGCATGTACGGGAAAAAGACCATTCTCTTTGTGGATGAGATTCACCGCTTTAACAAGGGACAGCAGGATTATCTTCTGCCTTTTGTGGAGGACGGGACCCTGGTATTAATCGGCGCTACCACGGAAAATCCCTATTTTGAGGTAAACAGCGCGTTGATTTCCCGCTCTATTGTATTTGAATTAAAGCCTTTGGATAAGGAAGACGTCTTAACCTTGATTCACAGGGCTGTTTATGATGAGAAAAAAGGAATGGGAGCATATGAGGCGGTCATGGATGAGGATGCGGCGCAGTTTCTTGCAGAAATTGCGGGAGGGGACGCCAGACATGCCTTAAATGCCATAGAACTGGGCGTTTTGACTACACAGCGCAGTGAGGACGGAAAAATCCATATTACCCTGGAGGTGGCAAGTGAATGTATCCAGAAGAGGGTAGTACGTTATGACAAGACGGGGGATAACCATTATGATACGGTTTCCGCTTTTATTAAGAGTATGCGGGGGTCTGACCCGGATGCAGCGGTTTATTATCTTGCGAGAATGCTCTATGCAGGAGAGAGTGTAACCTTTATTTCAAGGAGGATCATGATCTGCGCTGCCGAAGATGTGGGACTGGCAGACCCCAATGCCCTGACGGTGGCAGTCAGCGCCGCCCAGGCGGTGGAGCGCGTGGGAATGCCGGAGGCCAGGATTATTTTATCGGAGGCGGTTTCCTATGTGGCAAGCGCACCCAAAAGCAATGCCGCCAATAATGCCATAGCCGAAGCTTATGGGGAGGTGGAGAAAAGCGGGAACCTTCCCATTCCCACCCATTTACAGGATGCGCACTATAAAGGGGCGGCAAAGCTGGGACACGGCGTCGGCTATTTATATGCCCATGATTATGAGAAGCATTATGTGGAGCAGCAGTACTTGCCTTATGAACTAAACGGAAAAGAATTTTACCGTCCAACGGACAACGGCTATGAAAAGAAGATTAAAGAGCATATGAAATGGCTGAAGGATAAGCCGAAGAAAGTAGAAATGGATTCAGATATCAGCAAAGAATAACGGTAAAGAACAACGGTAATGAATAACGGCAAAGAATAACAGTAATGAATAGCAGCAAAGAACAACGAAAGATATGATTTGAGGTGGAACCGAAATGAAAAAAAGCAGGCAGAATATAAAAAAGAGTACAAGCCAGCGCTTGATCATGATTTCTTTAGATGCGGTAGGACAGAGGGATCTTGCCTATTTATGTACCCTTCCCAATTTTAAAAGACTTTGGGAACGGGCGGCAAAATGCGCCCATGTGCAAAGCGTTTACCCTTCCATTACTTATCCTGCCCATGTTTCCATAGTGACGGGCAAAAAACCGGTCCATCACAGAGTCATCAATAATACCAGGCTGCAGCCCAAACGCCCGACGCCGGACTGGATCTGGCAGAGAAAATTTATAAAGGGAACGACCTTGTATGACGAAGCTCTCAAAAAGGGATGGAAGGTTGCCGCCCTGCTTTGGCCCGTGACGGCAAGAAGCAGCATTACCTACAATCTGCCCGAAATTTTTGCCAACAGATTCTGGCAGAACCAGGTAATGGTTTCCGCATACAACGGAAGCGCTTTCTATGAAATGAATTTGTACCGCAAATTCGGACATATGATAGATGGTATCCGGCAACCGGCATTGGATAACTTTGTCCATGCCAGCGCGCTTTATACCATCAGACATTATAATCCGGAAATGGTGCTCATTCATTTTACGGATGTGGATACCAACAGACATATTTACGGGGTGGACCATCAAAAGGTAACGGAAGCCTTAAACAGACATGATAAGCGCTTAGGAGAACTGATGGATGCCATAGAGGACACCGGGGATATGAATAAAACAACGGTTGTTATACTTGGAGACCACTGCCAGTATCAGACAGAGAGGGTTGTATACTTTAATCATCTGTTGAAAAAGGCGGGATTTTTAAAAGCAAAAGGGGACGTTATTACAGATTATACCTATATTTCCAAAAACTGCGACGGGTGTACCTATATTTATGAAAATCCGAAAAAGAAGGCAACAAAAAGGGATTTCAAAAGACTGACGGCATTATTAGAAAAGTGTAAAAAGAATCCTGTCTGCGGCGTAGACCGTATATTTACGGGAAAAGAAGCGGGAGAACTGGGGGCGGATCACAAATGTGTCTATTTAATAGAAGCAAAAGCACCTGTTTTTTATTTGGATGCCTGCCACACCCTGACAGAGCCGGTAGAAGAAATGAAAAAGGGGAAAATGAGGGCTGTTCACGGTTATCTGCCGGATAAGCCTGACTATGAAACCTTCTTTATGGCTTTTGGCTATGGCGTAAAGGAAGGCGTGGAGCTTCCTTCCATGCATCTTTATGATGAGGGGCCTACCTTAGCAAAAATAATAGGTGTTACTTTACCTCATGCCGACGGCAGATGCTTTGATGAGATATTGGAATGATTCTTGGTTGATTGATTGGATTTTTCCGTAAAGATATTAAAAAAGTTCTTTCATAATGGCTGCATAGATTGCTTCATTTTTTTTCTGCCAGCGGTCACAGACAGCGGAAGCGGTTTTTTCATCGGGAACAGACAGCTTCAGCTCAATCAACGTTTCTCCCCGCTCTGTAGCGGCAAGGAGGGTCTGATAGCTTCCGCCGGCGGTTTTGAAATATTGTCCGGTAACGGCAGTCTCATTGCGCAGTTCCATGGAATTTTCTTTCAGATAACTGTTGATTTCCTCTTTGATAGGTTCCGGTATGTTGCTGCCAAAAAAAGTCAGAGTAGAACGGCCTTCGTCAGTTAACATAAGCTGGGTGCGATTGTGGACGGTTTTGGTGGAGATCAGCTTGATTTCGCAAAGCTCCCCGATTGCCTGCTGCAGGGTCAGATAGTTGGTGTATTCCTTCTCCAGGATAAAGCCTTCAATCTGCGCCCTGGTTAAGGGGAAGGATACCCGGTCGAGCATATACAATACGATCAGTTTATATAAAGTCATAGGTTCTTGTGTCATATCGAAACCTCTTTTCTGAATTTTTCTGAATTTTTTTCGCATAATTTTGTTATTTTTGGCTTTCGCAGTATTTTCCCTGGAAAGCTCCCGTTTCCCTGCAAAGCTTATGGAAACTGTTTAAGACGTCCCGCTTATTAAGGCTCCATTTGGGAGCAAGCAATAAATCTTTGGGGCCGTCGCCTGTAATGCGGTGTACCACAATGTGGGGACTTAAACGGGTAATGCAGGCAAGAAGCGTGTGGAGATATTCTTCCTTTGAATAGACGGGAACCAATCCCTTCTCATAATCCACAGCCAAATCCGTATCCTTTAAAATGTGTAACAACTGTAATTTTATTCCAAAAGGGTTTATTCGGTTGACATAATCTATCGTTTGCAGTATACGGCTGCGGTCTTCCCCGGGAAGTCCCAAAATGGTATGTACAATAAACGGAATTTCCGCTTCCTTTAAATTGGCGGCAGCTTTTTCAAATACCTGAAGTTTATAACCCCGCCGGATATAGGCGGCAGTATCCTCATGGATGGTCTGCAGTCCCAGCTCAAGCCAGAGAAATTTATGAGGAAATTCTTCCTTTAGTCTGGTAAGCGCCTCTAATATTTCACGTTCCAGACAGTCCGGTCTGGTAGCAATGGAAATGCCCGCTACTTTATCATGGCATAAGGCGGCATAATAGAGGGAGTAGAGGCGTTCTGGTTTGTCATAAGTTCCTGTATAGGCTTGAAAATAGGCGATATATTTATCGCCTGTTTTTTTCTTTTGAAAGAGAGAAACGCCTCTCTGGATTTCTTCGCCTATATCTATGGCATTTTTGCCGCCGGACGGCGCTTTATTGCCGCTTGTTTCCGCACTATCGGATTTCTTTCTGTTGCGGGATGCTTTTTCATCTAAAGAGACGGCCACAGGAACCGCAAACTCGCCGCTTCCTCCGTGACTGCAGAAGATGCAGCCGCCGTATCCCACTGTGCCGTCCCTGTTGGGGCAGGTAAATCCGCCGTCTAATGCAATTTTATATAGCTTTTCGCCGAAGGTCTCTTTACAATAACAATCCAGCGAATAATAGGGTTTGCCCTTCCAGTTTGTTGTCATCTTACTTAATGTGGGATTTTACGGCATCCGCTACGACCTGGGCTACTTCGGGATTGAAAGCTTCCGGCATAATATTATCTTCGTTCAATTCTTCATCCGGTACCAGGCTTGCAATGGCAAAAGCGGCAGCCAGCTTCATCTCTTCCGTAATCTGGGAAGCCCGTCCTTCCAAAGCACCCTTAAAGATGCCGGGGAAGGCTACCACATTATTGACCTGGTTGGGAAAATCGCTCCGTCCCGTGCCTACAACCTTAGCGCCGGCAGCCTTTGCCGCATCGGGCAGGATTTCGGGAACGGGATTTGCCATGGCAAATAAGATGGAGTCCTTGTTCATGGAAGAAACCATTTCGGGAGTCACAATATTGGGAGCAGAAACGCCGATAAAGATATCGGCTCCTCTCAAAGCGTCGGCAAGAGAGCCGGTTTCATGGTTGGGATTGGTAATTTCCGTCATTTTTTGCTGCATCCAGTTCAGCCCTTCGGTGGTTTTATCTAAAATGCCCACTTTATCGCACATGATGACGTTCTGAAAGCCGTAGGTCAGTAAAAGCCTGGTAATGGCAACGCCGGCGCTGCCTGCACCGTTTACCACTACCTTGCAGTCCTCTTTCTGCTTGCCCACAACCTTTAATCCGTTGATAACGCCTGCCAGAACTACAATGGCCGTTCCGTGCTGGTCGTCATGAAAGACAGGAATATTCAGAGTTTCCTTTAACCTTTCTTCAATCTCAAAACAGCGGGGAGCGCTGATATCCTCTAAATTGATGCCGCCAAAGGCAGGAGCCAGGTAAGTAACAGTCTTGATGATTTCTTCTGTGTCCTGGGTATCAAGACAGATGGGAACGGCATTTACGCCGCCGAATTCCTTGAACAATACCGCTTTTCCTTCCATAACGGGCATGGCAGCTAAGGGACCGATATTGCCAAGTCCCAAAACTGCGCTTCCGTCGGAAACGACTGCAACGGTATTGGATTTGATCGTATATTTATAGGCGGCTTCCGGATCTGCGGCAATGACCTTGCAAGGCTCTGCAACGCCGGGAGTATAAGCCAAGGATAAATCTTCTCTGGATTTTACGGGGGTTTTGGAAACAGTCTCTAATTTGCCGTTCCATTCTTCGTGTAGCTTCAATGCTTTTTCATTTACAGTCATAATATTTCCTCTTTTCTGCTATGTCTGTAGGTACTGTATTTTATGAACTAATTTGTCTCATACCTAACTATGTTATCCTTCTTATCATATAGTACGTGTGATTTTTTTGCAAGCCTTGCAGGCCCTGTTATTACGAACTGCCGCTATCACATAAAAGATGACTTTTCCGTTTGTAATAACGATAATAATTTTGAAAAAGAACTTTACGAAAAAATAAACTTGGTGTATACTTAATCTTACAAATCAAACAAATCGTGCACTGGATTTTCTGAAAGTGAATTCCCAAAGGAAATTTATGATAAATAAAAACGGACTGAGATAAACGATGAATTATATTGATTGTTTTAATGAAGGAGAATGATAATGAGAGAAAAGTATGAATCACTGGCTTTGGCGGATCTAAAGGAAATTGCCAAAGCAAGAGGAATCAAGGGCGTTTCTACCATGAAAAAGGCGGAAGTGGTGGAGGCAATGTTAGAAGAGGACGAGAGAAGCAAGATCAGTCCCGAAAAGCTTAGCGACACCCTTGACAGCGGAGAAACGGCAAGCGGAATTCTGGAGGTTATGCCGGATGGTTTCGGATTTATCCGCTGTGCCAACTACCTTCCGGGAGAGAATGATGTTTATGTGGCGCCCAGCCAGATTCGCAAATTTAATTTAAAGACCGGAGATATTGTGGAAGGAAATACCAGGGTCAAGACCCAAAACGAAAAGTTTTCCGCATTGTTGTATGTTAAGAAGATTAACGGATATCATCCTTCGGAGGCGGCAAGAAGATACAGCTTTGAGGATATGACGCCTATTTTTCCTGATGAAAGGTTGAAACTGGAGACGCCGGGAGCCAGCGTTGCCATGAGGATCATGGATTTGATGAGCCCTGTAGGAAAGGGACAGCGTGGTATGATCGTTTCTCCCCCCAAGGCAGGTAAAACAACTTTATTAAAGGAAGTGGCAAAATCAGTCAAAAGGAACAACCCGGGCATGCATCTGATCATTCTTCTGATTGATGAAAGACCGGAGGAGGTTACGGATATCAGGGAGGCCATTGAAGGTCCCAATGTAGAAGTGATCTACTCCACCTTTGACGAACTGCCGGAGCATCACAAAAGAGTTTCGGAAATGGTAATCGAGCGTGCAAAGCGCCTGGTTGAGCACAAAAAAGATGTAACCATACTTTTAGACAGCATTACCCGTCTTACAAGGGCTTATAACTTAACGGTGCCCCCCAGCGGACGTACCTTATCAGGCGGTCTTGACCCGGCGGCGCTTCATATGCCTAAGAGATTTTTCGGAGCGGCCAGAAATATGAGAGAGGGCGGCAGTCTGACCATTCTTGCCACAGCCCTTGTGGAAACCGGAAGCAAAATGGACGACGTTATTTACGAGGAATTTAAGGGAACCGGTAATATGGAGATGGTTTTGGACAGAAAGCTCTCAGAAAAGCGCGTATTCCCGGCGGTGGATATTCCCAAGTCCAGCACCAGAAGAGAGGATCTGCTCTTAAACGAAGAGGAACTGCAGGCAATCAATATTATGAGAAAGGCTTTAAACGGTATGAAGCCGGAGGAAGCTGTAGAAAAGATTTTGGACATGTTTGCACGTACCCGGACCAACAGGGAATTTGTGGATATGGTTCAAAAAATCAAGTTTTTCTAAAAAAGAATGATGAATAGGACAAAATTATGTTGTTTTTCTAAAAAATAACTTGCATACTCACAAAAACTATGCTACACTTATAAAGCTGTTTGTGAAAAAATCATTGATATTTTATATAGAGAGGTGAAATTATGAAAGAAGGAATCCATCCTAACTATTATCAGGCGACTGTAACCTGTAACTGTGGTAACACATTCGTAACCGGTTCAACAAAAGAGGATATTCACGTTGAAATCTGTTCCAAATGCCACGCATTCTACACAGGTCAGCAGAAAGCAGCGCAGGCTCGTGGACGTATTGATAAATTCAATAAGAAATACGGCGTTCAATAATCATGTGATTAAAAGGGTTGAGATTTCACGTCTCAACCTTTTTCTTTTTGATTACCACCTATCAGGAGGCATTTATGGCAGAAAAGACAAATAAACGCTATTGCGGAATCGGCGGTCAGGCGGTTTTAGAAGGCGTTATGATGAAAAATAAAGATAAATATGCGGTTGCGGTCAGAAAGCCGGATGGAAAGATAGAGGTTAAGGTTGATGAGTACAAGTCAAGTGCGGATAAAAACAAATTTTTTAAGCTGCCCTTTATCCGTGGCGTGTTTAATTTCTGGGATTCTCTTGTTTTAGGCACAAAATGTTTAAATTACTCCGCTTCCTTTTATGAAGATGAGGAAAAGGAGGAGACAAAAGCGGATAAGGCTGTCAACAAGATTTCAGACGGAAACAGCGAAGGGGTATTCAGCTTTTTAACAGTGGCGCTGTCTATGGTGGTTGCCATTGCCTTGTTTATGGTTCTTCCTTATTTTCTGGCGAATTTGTTGAAGGTTTATGTCAGAAACGATTCTCTTTTGGCATTGTTAGAGGCGGTTATCCGTATTGTGATATTCTTGATTTATGTAACTGCCATTTCTCTTATGAAGGACATCCGCAGAGTTTATATGTATCACGGTGCGGAGCATAAATGTATTAACTGTATTGAGCGGGGAAGAGAGTTGAATGTGGAAAATGTCCGTAAATCTTCCAGACAGCATAAGAGATGCGGAACCAGTTTTCTTCTTTTTGTGGTATTTATCAGCGCGGTACTGTTTTTCTTTATCCGTGTGGACAGTCCCTTTTTACGCGTGGCGATCAGGATTCTTCTGATTCCTGTCATTGCGGGCATTGCTTATGAGATTATCCGTCTTGCGGGTAAGAGCGATAATATTCTGGTCAGTATACTATCGGCGCCGGGAATGCTTTTACAAAAGCTGACGACCAAAGAGCCGGATGACGATATGATTGAGGTTGCCATTGCGTCTGTAGAGGCGGTTTTTGACTGGAAACAGTATTTTAAGGAAACCTTTCATTATGATGTGGACGATGCGGCGCAGATTATGGAAGAATCGGAGAAGGTTTCCAGGGAACTGGAAGAGGAAGCATGAGATACGATGAACTTTATTTATATGGAGTAAAGCAGTTGGAGGAAGCGGGAATTGCCGAAGCGAAGCTGGATGCAAGGCTGCTTTTGGAGCATGTGTGCGGGACGGACAGGAATACATTGTTAGTTCATCCGGAGTTCTCGGTAAAGGAGGAGCAGGAAAAAAGTTATGTAACCCACATAGAAAACCGTGCAAGACGCATTCCGTTACAGCATATTACCGGAGTTCAGGAATTTATGGGCCTTGAATTTTATGTAAACCAAGATGTACTGATTCCCAGACAGGATACGGAAATACTGGTGGAAGAGGTTATGCTTCATGTTCATGACGGCATGAGCATTTTGGATGTATGTACCGGTTCCGGCTGTATTTTAATCAGTCTTCTGCAATATTCCAATGACTGTGGAGGAGTAGGCATTGACCTTTCCTCAAAAGCGTTGGAAACTGCTAAACGAAATGCGGAGGAAATTCTGGGCAAGAGGGATATGCGGGTCATGATGGAGAATGCATTTCCGGTTCAAAATGAAATCCATTTTTTGCAGGGGGATTTGTTACAGCCGCTGAATATGGCAACACTGACTGCATATGAAGCCCAAAACGGTATGAACGGAAAGGGCGCAGGAAGAACGGACCCGGAGAGAAGCATGGCGGAAAAAGATGCCGTGGAGGTTAAAGACGTATGGGAAGCAGAAATTAAGTTTGACCTGATTGTAAGCAATCCGCCGTATATTCCTACGAAGGTTATTCCCACGTTAGAACCGGAGGTGGCAAAGCATGAGCCTTTGACGGCCCTTGACGGCGGGGAGGACGGTCTGTATTTTTACAGGGAGATCATAAGAGAGGCAGCAAAATACCTAATCCGGGGCGGTATGCTGTTTTTTGAAATCGGATATGACCAGGGAGAAGCGGTATCCCGGCTTTTAGAGGATGCGGGTTATGTTGATATAGAAATAAAAAAGGATTATGCAGGTCTGGATCGGGTAGTATTCGGAACCTTTTTGGAGGATTAAGATGTTTGATAAACTGGAAGACCTTATAGGACGATATGAAGAATTAATGGGGCTCTTAAATGAGCCGGGGGTTGCCAATGACCAGAAGAGATTCAGGGAGCTTATGAAGGAGCAAAGTGATCTGACTCCTATTATAGAGGCTTACCGGGAATACAAAAAGCGGAATCAGGATGTGGAGGATTCCCTTGCCATGCTGGAGGAGGAATCTGACGAGGATATGAGGGAGATGCTCAAGGAAGAGCTCAACGATGCGAAAAAGTCCATTGAGGAATTGGAGCAGAAGTTAAAAATTCTTTTACTGCCCAAAGACCCTAATGATGATAAGAATGTCATTGTAGAAATACGTGCAGGCGCCGGAGGGGATGAAGCGGCTCTCTTTGCGGCGGAGATTTACCGTATGTATGTCCATTATGCCGAAAGCAAACGCTGGAAGGTAGAGCTTGCGGAGTGCGAGGAAATCGGTATCGGCGGCATGAAAAACGTGACCTTTATGGTAACGGGACAGGGAGCATATTCCGTGCTGAAGTATGAAAGCGGCGTTCACAGGGTACAGCGTGTGCCGGAAACCGAATCGGGAGGCCGTATCCATACCTCTACCATTACCGTTGCGGTCATGCCGGAAGCAAAAGAGGTGGATGTACAGATTGATGAAAAGGACATCCGTATTGATGTTATGCGTGCTTCCGGAAACGGCGGACAGTGCGTTAATACAACGGATTCGGCCGTTCGTCTGACCCATTTCCCCACAGGAATCGTGGTTTATTCCCAGACGGAAAAATCCCAGCTTCAAAACAAAACAAAAGCGTTTGCACTGCTTAGGGCAAAGCTTTATGATATAGAATGCCAGAAGGCCCACGATGCAGAAGCAGAAGCGCGCCGGAGCCAGATCGGAACGGGAGACCGCTCCGAAAAAATCAGGACTTATAATTTCCCTCAGGGACGGGTAACGGACCACCGTATTAACTTGACCTTATATAAACTGGACAAAATCATGAACGGGGATATTCAGGAAATCCTGGATGCGTTGATTGCTGCGGATCAGACGGCTAAGCTGGCGAAGATGAATGAAGGGTAATATTCAGGATTTGGCCAAAATCGCTGAATCATTGGTATCTGACGAGTGGGAAGTTCCCCACCGACGGGGATAAGATTGATATTAAAATGACAGAGTATCCAGTATACGGAAATAGCAACCTCTCAATTTGGGAGGTTTTTATTTTACATAAATTTTACAATACAACGATAATAGATTTGATATTTTCAAGGTATCCTGTAACCATAACCGAAAAGAACAAAATAGAATGTTGCGGGGTGCGTCGGTTACCGAATGATAAAGAATATGCTATAATTTTTTCTTGAAAGGGCAAAATGGAGAATGAGGATATGATTTATTGTGTGGAGGATGACGGCAGTATCCGTGATTTAATAATATATACTTTAAATTCTGCAGGATTTGAGGCTAAAGGTTTTGAGTGCGGCAAGGATTTTTTTGACGCATTGGGCAAAGAGACGCCACGGCTTATCCTGTTAGACATTATGCTTCCGGGGCAAGACGGAATAGAAATTCTAAAACGACTGCGGGGAAGCTCTGTAACGGCGGGGATTCCCGTTATCATGGCAACAGCCAGAGGAACGGAATATGATAAAGTAATCGGCTTGGATCTGGGGGCGGATGATTACCTTACAAAGCCTTTCGGCATGATGGAAATGATATCTCGTGTGAGAGCCGTGCTGCGGCGTACAGAGTCAAAACAACTTTCTAAACTGCTGAGGATAGGGGATATGGAAATAAATACCGGCGAGCATACGGTTTTCGCGGAGGGGGAGCGTATACAGCTGACCCTGAAGGAATATGAACTTTTGAAAAAGTTTATGGAAAATCCGGGTATGGTATTTAGCCGCGAACAGCTTTTACAAGATATCTGGGGAGACATGTATATCGGCGAAACAAGGACTGTGGATGTTCATATTGCTACCCTGCGGACGAAACTGGGGAACTGCGGAAATTATATTGAAACGGTGCGGGGTGTAGGTTATCGGATGGAGGCCGTATTATGACAAAAAGGATTTTTCGTTCTATCTGCATGGTCGCCATGGGTGTTTTTGCGGCGTCTGTTGCGTTGTTTATGTGGGTACTTTACAACTACTTTTCAAATGTCCGTAAAAGCCAGCTTAAAGAGCAGACCTATTTTGTGGCACGGGCCGTGGCAAATGAAGGCATCCGTTATTTTGACGGGCTGGATACGGCAGAATACCGCATTACATGGGTTGAAGAGGATGGAGAGGTTCTTTATGACAATCGGTGGGATTCCGATGAAATGGAGAATCATTTGGAACGTGCGGAAATTAAGGAAGCTTTTGCAAACGGTTTCGGAGAGAGCTCACGATATTCCGTTACACTGATGGAGCGCACACTCTATTGCGCCATGCGCCTGCCCGACAAAACGGTAATCCGGCTCGGCGTTTTGCAAAATACTTTGCTGATGTTGTTTTTGGGGATGGCGCAGCCGGTCTGTATGATTATCGCCATTGCCTTTGCCCTCTCCCTTTTATTTGCCGCCCGTTTATCCAAACAGATCGTGAAGCCGCTCAATGAACTGAATCTGGACGCCCCCCTCAATAATGAAGGATATGATGAACTGTTTCCGCTTCTTTACCGTATCGACAGTCAGCAGAAACAGATTAAAAGCCAGAGCGATAAGCTTTTGCAAAAACAAAAGGAATTCGATACGGTAACGGAAAATATGACAGAAGGAATTATTCTTTTAAATGCCAGTGGAACAGTGCTAGGAATCAATCGTACCGCCACACAGTTACTTGGGGTTGGCCAAGCTTGTATCGGCCGGCACATTCTGTCGGTCAGCTGTAGCGCTGAGCTTTCTGAACTTTTGCGGAAAGCGGAAAAAGGACTGCATGCAGAAAAGAGGATAAATCTTGGCGATAACAGGTATCAGATGTTGTTAAGTCCTGTTATTTCCGGCGGGGAATTATCAGGGTTCGTGCTGTTGGCAATTAATATTACCGAGAAAGAAAAGACAGAAAAGATGCGCAGGGAATTTACGGCCAATGTTTCCCATGAACTGAAAACGCCTCTGCATACCATAGCAGGCTCGGCGGAACTTTTGCTGAACGGAATCGTGCAGGAGAAAGACCGGCAGGACTTTTACCACCGTATTTATAAAGAGGCACAACGCATGATCCGCCTGGTGGAGGATATTATCCGCCTCTCGCACCTTGACGAGGGCGCAGAAGCTATGAAAAGTGAAGAGATTGATCTCTATGCTTTGGCAGGCGAGACAGTACAGGCATTATTGCCGGAGGCTAAAAATATGGGTATTGAAATTTCAATGGACGGGGAACCGGCTGTGATCAGCGGGATACCGCAGCTGATACAGAGTATTATCTACAATCTTTGTGATAACGCCGTTAAATATAACCGTAAAGGCGGACGTGTTTTTATAACGGTCACAAATCGGGAGGATTGCGCTGTAATAGCCGTTACAGATACAGGAATCGGTATTCCGGCAGAGCATCAGGAGCGGATTTTCGAAAGATTTTATCGTGTGGATAAAAGCAGGTCAAAAGAAACGGGCAGTACCGGATTGGGACTTTCCATCGTCAAACATGCGGCAGGGCTTCATAATGCGAATATTGAACTTCAAAGTACGGCAGATGAAGGCACTACTGTCACGGTCATTTTCCCAAAGCTGCAAAAAAGCAGTTGATAAAGTCTGTTTAAAATCCCTGGCATTGCCTGTGGATTACAAGCGTGGTAATAGATTTGATAATGCATTTATATAGAAAATGAAAGGAAGCTCCTACTATGGATATTTTTGATCTACTTACATTGACTGGAGGCCTGAGCCTGTTTTTGTTTGGTATGAACATTATGGGACAGGCGTTGGAACGGAGAGCGGGAGATAGTCTGCGGTCACTGCTTGGCAGACTTACCACAAACAGATGGGCAGGTCTTCTTACAGGATTGGGGATTACGGCTGTCATCCAGAGTTCTTCCGCTACAACGGTAATGGTGGTAGGGTTTGTCAATTCCGGCCTGATGACTCTCGGTCAGGCGGTCAATGTGATTATGGGGGCCAATATCGGTACGACGGTTACCGCATGGTTTTTAAGCCTTGCGGGAATTGACAGCGGAAATATGCTGGTGCAGTTATTGAAGCCTTCTTCCTTTACACCGGTTCTGGGGGTTATCGGAATTATTTTTTATATGTTTTGCAAAAAAGCAAAGAAGAAAGATACCGGTATGATTTTGCTGGGATTTGCCACGCTGATGTACGGAATGGAGACAATGTCGGGTGCGGTTTCGGGACTTAGGGATGTTCCGGCATTTCAAAGCCTTTTTATTGCATTTGAGAATCCGGTTCTGGGAGTCCTTGCCGGGGCAATTCTTACGGCTATTATTCAGTCAAGCTCTGCGTCAGTGGGGATTTTACAGGCGCTGGCGGTCACGGGACAGGTTTCTTACGGTGCGGCAATTCCCATTATTATGGGACAGAATATCGGAACCTGCGTAACGGCAATGCTTTCTTCCGTGGGAGCAAATAAAAATGCGAAGCGCGCTGCAATGGTGCATTTATCCTTTAATATCATTGGCACAGCGGTCTGGTTGACGGTATTCGGCCTGATAAAGGCAATCTTCCATCCAATATTCCTGGAATATCCGGCTTCCCTGCTGGGGGTGGCCGTGGCGCATTCGGTTTTTAATGTGCTGTGTACCATATTGATGCTGCCTTTCTCCGGTTTCCTTGAAAAGCTTGTGACAGGGCTTGTTCCTGATTCCAGGCAGCCGGAGGTACACACAGAATTGGATGAGCGGCTGCTTGCGACACCGCCTATTGCATTGGAACGCTGTAGGAAGGTTGCGGCCGATATGGCGGAAACAGCGGTTTCTTCGTTGAAAGAAGGACTGGAATCCCTTCAAAGGTATTTGCCGGAAACGGCGTCCTCTGTGCGGGAAAAGGAAGAGAAAACGGATCATTATGAAGATATTTTAGGATCTTATCTTGTGAAATTAAGCATGAAACAGGTTAGTGAAGCGGACAGCAGGGAAGCGGCAAAGCTTCTGAAGATCATCGGGGACTTCGAACGCATTTCCGATCATGCGGTCAGCCTGCTTGCAACGGCGGAGGAAATGCAGGACAAAAAGCTGAAATTTACCGATGCAGCAGCTTCGGAGCTTGCCGTAATTTTTTCAGCAGTGGAGGAAATCCTTGACTTGTCATTGAAAGCGTTTCTGGATGATGATATGGACGCTTCAGCTTCGGTAGAACCGCTGAAGCAGGTAATCAGCGAATTGAAAGAGGAGCTGCGGACCCGTCATATTCTCCGGATGCAGCAAGGAGAATGCTCTATCCGCGCGGGATTTATATGGTCGGACCTGCTTACTGATCTGGGGAGGACATCCGATCACTGTTCCAATATTGCGGGATGTGTGACGGATATTGCCCATCATAATATGAATCTGCATGAATCCCTGCGTGAATTCAGGGACAGCAGTGTGGAATTTGACCGGAAATTCAAGAACTATGTGCAAAAGTATTGCTTAAGGCCGAATGAAAAGCTGGTGTATGACCAAAGTCGTTTATAGGGGGAATATTTAGCGGTAAAAAATGATTCAGGATAAATTTTATTTTAACTTGATAGAAAATCCATTACCTGTTCGTAATAACAGATGTAGACATAAAGGAACCACCCATGGGAGCCATAAAGGTTTACAAAAAGGCAGGGTAACACATGAGAATCGGAGAACATAATTATATTCAGCAATTACAATTGCAAAATGAAGACGCATTGATTTATGTCATAGAAACATACGGAAGCTTATTAAAGGCTATCATCAGGAAAACGCTCTATTTAATGCCGGAAGAGCTGGAAGAGTGTTTGAACGATGTGCTTTTAAGCATCTGGAATCATATAGATTCCTTTGATGAAAGCAGAAGTACCTTTAAAAATTGGGCTGCGGCCATTGCCAAGTATAAGTCTATTGATTATCTGAGAAAATACCGTCAGAAAATCCAGTATACGGAGCTTGAGGAAGTCGTGATTTCCAAAGAGGATTTAGAGCTCAAGAGGCTGATTGACGGAACCTTATCAGAAGAATTAGAAAAATTGCTTTCCTGTTTGATTGAGGAGGACAGAAAGCTTTTTTTGAAACTATATGTGGAAGAAAAATCAATGGATGAAATCAGCAGGGAAACGGGCATGGGTAAGGCGGTTATTTATAACAGACTTTCCCGCGGGAAGCAGCGTATGAGAAAGCAGCATTTGAAGGAAAGGGAGGCATGAAGAGATGGACCATAAAATCTATGACTTGTTAAACGATGTGGAAATGGATTTGGATGAATATGAAGAAAAAGAGTTATCCTCCGAGGAAAAGCAGAAAATCGAAAACCGGTTATTGCAGGAGGTAAGGACCATGAATAAACAGGAAGAGAGAGACACGGAAAAACAAGGAACCAAAAACAGAAAAGCACAGAATATGAAAGCAGGAAAGGAAAAGAAAGGGAACAGAAAGACAGGAAGGAAAATCGCAGGAATTGCGGCAGCGGCATGTGTGGCTGTATCCGCCATAGCCATAGGAAGCAATCCCGTAGCGGCAAAGGCGCTTCTGAATAATCTTTATGAGAAGATCATTGCGGGAAGCGAGGACGAGAAAAACGCAGACGAAATAAAGGAAATCTATACGAAAATCGGAGAAGAGAGCGTACCGGCAGAAAGTGTACGGGCAGAATCTGCAGGAGAAGAAGTAATATTAGAAGCGGAAGATGCAGGCGTGAAGCTGCGGGTGTGTGATATTTTCTGCGACGGTTATAAGCTGTATTATACTTTGGAATTAGAAACCGACAATGAAATTCTGACTGCAGAAGAAGTAGACGGGGTTTTCTCGGATGTTGTATCTACAAAGGAAGAACAGACTTGTGAAGTATGGGTTGGCGGGGAAAACGAATCCTCTCCCTTTTCCTTCCGGAAACAGGCGGACGGAACCTTTACTTCAGTACAGGATTATGACTTTTTTGCAACCCTTATGCCGAAAAACTATGAAAATGGAGATATCGTGCCGGTAGAGATTCGTTTAAAGCGTTTTGAGGGAGTCGACTATGATAACCACGATGAGACGGGAGAATATGTGTACACAGAGGTTGTGGAAGGCGAATGGAGGCTTTCTTTCCCTGTAACGGTGGATACGTCTGCCAATGTGGTAACGGAAATCAACAAGGAGGACAACGGAGTAAGGCTTGTAAATGCAGTAAGGACTAAGGCTACAGTGAATCTGACCATAGAAGCGCCTGATTTTTCAAAAGCGCCTTATAATGACCCTTATAACGATCCGGAAATCGGTATCAAGGATGCAGCCGGCAACTGGATGACGATGTTAGGATGCTATGACGGCATTAAGGACGACGGAACCCATGTGTATCAGATTACATTGTTAGACAACGGGGAGAAGGAGTTCTATCTGGAGGTGACGGAAAAGAAAAATGAGGATGCAAAGCAGATTGCAGGAATTGCGTTTCAGGTGGAATAGATTGGGATTTTTGTATTTCTTATAGCGGCAATATTTTAAAAAAGAGCATGTGGAAACCGGAAATAAAAAGGGCTTTTATATGCTCTTTTTGCATGACTCATGATCGGTAAAGAGTAACGGGAATCGGTTTTTGGAATAAAAGAGGGCAGAAACAGCGGTGGACGAAAAGGCAGAAGCCCGGAAAGAAAAAACAGGGACGGAGCCGGAAGATGAATCATGGGAAGATTGTATGGATTTCCGAGGGTGGTTCTCTAGGCAGTAACAGCAGGGTGTTTTTGAAAGGACAAAAAGACGGCAGTTTTGTCAAGACGGATGTATGGGAAAACATTACCCAGGAACTTATTTTTATTGAATTTGAAGGGAAGAATTACCTTCTGGAAACAACCTATGATTATAATAAGAAATATACTAACGGTTTCCTGATTTCTGCTTTTGAGGACGGAATCTGCCGTGAAAGGGCTTCTATTCTCCTGACCAACGATGGGTATGAGACGGATATCGAACTGTCAGATCCCGGTTATGAGGAATTGGCTCATAAAATTGCAGGAATGGCAGATGACGGATTCGAAAAGGGTTACGTTTATGACTGGCTGCTTGATATAGGGAACGGCGAAGTAAAGGAGGATGCACCGGAAGGTCTAAAGGATCCTCATAGGGGAACATATTATCGTTCGGACATCAATAATGACGGAGAAGAGGAATGGTATACAAAGTCTATTTTTTATCCGTCCAGTCTCTACGCGAATATGTATCTTGAGGACAGTCTGTATTTAAACGGGAATTCCAAGAGAGAGGAATTGCTGGCATATTATGGCTTGGAATATGAAGGAGTACCTTTGGCTTTCTGGGTGGAGCATGTGGAGGAGACGGATAAGCAGATTGTATGCCTGCTCTGTTACGAGGGCTTAAGCAGATATATCATATATGGCATTCTCATAGAGGAAGAGGCGGCTTCGGAAGTGCTGGAGATTGATTTCCGGGGAAATGAAAAAGTGGAATATACCATAAAAATTCTTCAGGACATGAGGAAGATGTATACACGCAATTTATTGGAGGCTTGGAAAAAGGGATGGAGGAAAGCATCACAAAAGAAGGGTTCCAAGTTATAAGGAAGTAATTTCAGATTAGGCGGTATAGCCCCGATTACAAGGGCTGTACCGTTTTTTCTTGCGCTCAACGAGCGTATTTTCCTTATGTGCCTTGCCGTTTCGGTTGCGTGGCAGAAAGGAAATTGATTATGCCTGCAAGGTTGAAAACAATGTCTGCTTTCTGTACCCGCTTCTCGTCTATCTTTTCCGGTGCATGGACTATGATTTTCTTGATAAATTCATTGACGATTGCGGGAGTTAGTTCACAACATTGTTAAAACAGCGGGCGTGACGACGGGGGCGTTTTATGGCTACTATGACAGCAAAGAAGATTTATTTGAAGCACTGGTAGGCGAACACTACGATTTCCTATTAAAACTCTTTTGCAAGGCGCAGAAAGAATTTGCAGAAATACCGCCAGAGGAACAGCCCGCAGCATTTGGAAACGATGCTGCTGGCTGTTTTTTCGTTCTGTAGTTTCAATCCGTTTTCTTTTGCGTGCCGGTAAGATGCAGCGGCTTTGTCATCAACTCCACACAGTCTGAAAAGCCGAGCAGATAGGCAAGAGCGCCGCACCGTGCGCCAAGGGAGTTCTGTTCGCAGATGTACTCATCAATCAGTGAACGGATTTCTGCAGGCAGCTCCATGGCATCCAGCCGGGTGGAATAATCACTGGATTTCCGGATGATTTCCTGATAATCAGCATTCTTTTCAAGGATGCGGTCCAGTACGCCGTTCACCCGCATATCCATCAGCAGATACAATACGCAGTCCTTATCCATAACGGAATCCTCCTTTCCTCAGTGGTGCATATTACCTCTGAATCCGTGGATTATCAACTCAATTTTCATGTTCTGGGGCAGTTTTTCAGTATACAAGCGACTGTAAATTCCGGTGGATTGAAGGTATCCTTAAGGGAGCGGTTTCCAGGAAAAAAGAACCGTCAAAACTTCTTGGAAGGTTTGACCGTGCGGCAATCAGCACGAGATGGGGGAAACCCATGGCCGTTGGGATTATGCTGCTGTCGCTGATCGGCTCCATGGTAGTGGCAATGCCCATCATGGTGCTTGGAGGCACGCTCCCGGGAATCCTGAACGGCGCTCTGACAGCCGGATTGTCTGCGGCCGGTGTGTCTGCGGGAATCGTTCATTTTATCGAGTCTACCTTTGTGACCGCCATTGGCTGGGTAATTTCCATGCTTGGTTTTGTATTCGGGATCAATCTGGTCTTTGGGCTGGTGGAGGAAGTCGGGTATATGGCCCGTGTGTCCTATGCTTTTGACGGTACCATGGGCAGGCTCGGCCTGCAGGGAAAGGCGATCATGCCGATCCTGACAGGCTTTGGCTGTACCATCGGCGGGGCGGCAGGAACAAGGGTTATGGACACATGGGGGCAGCGGCTTTTGACCATGGCTGTGGTGTGGGCGGTGCCCTGCGGGGCAACCTTTGCCGTAATCCCTACCCTGGCAACCGCATTCTTTGGCTGGGGCGGTATGCTGGTCATGGTACTGATTTTTGCAATTATGTTTGTACATATCCTGATCACGGCAAAAATTTTCGGGAAAAAACTGAATCCGAAAGAAGACCGGGCAGGGCTTATCATGGAGTTGCCGCCGTATCATAAACCACGCTGGGGATTTTTGTTCCGGCAGGCGGCAAACAGGGTATGGGGTATTTTTAAGAAAGCGTTTTCGGTTGAAATTATTGTCTGCGTTCTGTTCTATTTCCTCTCTTATTCCAGTACCGGAATTGAGGGAAGCCTTTTGTATAAGCTGGGCGTATGGATTGAGCCGGTAACAAAATTTTTTGGAATGGGGTGGCAGACTTTCGTATCATTTATTGCATCCATGGTATCGAAAGAGGCGGTTTTGGGCGTGCTTTCCGCTATTTTTGCAAATTCAGGAAGCATTTTTGACTCCACGTCAGGAACTGCGGCGGCAGTAGGAAATGTAGGGGAACTGGCGAGTACGGCAATCTCCCAGGCAGAAGCGCTGGCATTCATGATTGCGGTTACCTTTAATGTGCCGTGCCTGCAGGCAGTCGTCTCCACTTACCAGGAGAGCCATTCCCTGAAATGGACGCTTAGGATTGCGGTATATTATATCGGAACGGCGCTGGTTTTATCATGTGCAGTCTACCATGTGGCAGCATTGATTTTCTAAGCAGAGGAGCAGGAAGTGGAAAATTTATTGGAAATCCTCCGGCAGGGACAGACAGCCTCCCTGCCGGAGCTTGCAGGAAGGCTTCAGATATCAGAAGAACTGCTGTCTGCCAAGCTGGAGAGATATGAACAGTTAGGATATGTCAGACGGGTGCGCATGGATGCATCGGGGTGCAATGGAAACTGTAAAAGGTGCCGGGGCTGCAGCGGCATGAAAACAGGAGAACCCCTGGTATGTTGGGAGAAGGGAGAAAAACTTGGATGATGCTGCCTGACCTGCTTTTGGTGGTTCTGCTCGCTGCTATAGTTGCAGGGATGCTGTTTTCTTTTGTTAAGAAGTTAAAACAGGGAGAGAACTGCTGTGGAACCGCAAACGTAAAAGTGAAAAAGAAAAAATTGAACAAACCTGCCGGGAGCTTTACGCTTACTGTGGAGGGAATACATTGTGAGAACTGCCGCAGGACCGTAACAGAAGCGGTAAACAGAATGGAGGGCTATGCTGCAAAAGTTGATATCCTTACAAAAGAATGCAAAGTCAGTTATGAAAACGGGCCGGATATAGAAGAGGTCATAAGGAGCATCCGGCAGGCAGGATTCGATGCTTCTGTTATGGATAAATAGGTTTTGTTCTCTGCGGCGGATTATATGGCATTGCTCTCAATGCTGCCGGAGCAGAAAGTGGCAGGCGGTGAACACTTACGTCCCCGGAAAGGAAACACCATGAGACATATGCCGTATAAAGGGACAGGCTTATGCCGCCCGGCACAGGGGAGCATTCCCAAAGATGAAAAGGCAGCAGCCGGCCTTTTACGGCTGAAAAAAATAATATCGGTTGTCTGAGTGCGCAATTAGGCAAGATACTCGTCTCACAGAAGCGGATCATCTACACGCCTACCAATTCCTTCTACCAGGTGCCTTCGGCGGAGGCGTATTCCAAGCATGGCTTCAACATCCACGGCGTGGTGTTTGACGAGCTGCACACGCAGCCGAACCGGAAGCTGTTTGATGTCATGACCAAGGGATCCGGGGACGCCAGGATGCAGCCGCTGTATTTCCTCATTACCACGGCGGGGACGGACACCCATTCCATCTGTTACGAGACGCACCAGAAGGCGAAGGACATTTTAGAGGGCAGGAAGATTGACCCGACATTTTACCCAGTGATCTACGGTGCGGATGAAGCGGATGACCGGACGATACCTGCGATCATGGGGCTTGACCGTGCGGTGCGCTGTGGGAACCAGATATCCGAAAGCGTGTACGATTCCCGCGGACTTTTGGTGTTCTGATTTGTGCATCCATACAAAAATCAAGCAGAACGCTTGCATACCGCAAGCAAAAGCGGTATACTATATAGTGAAAGGATGTGGTTTAAATGGCAAGGACATCAAATGTATTCGCGCGTGTGGAGCCTGAGATCAAAGAGCAGGCGGAACGGGTGCTTGACCAGCTTGGGATACCGATGTCAAATGCAGTCGGTATGTTTTTAAGGCAGGTCGTGCTTCAGCAGGGCATCCCGTTCGAGATGAAGCTGCCGAAGAGGGTGCCGCTTGCATACGGCTCCCTTACAAAAGAGCAGTTTGATGCGGAGATAGGAAAGGGCATGGAGGATATACGGGAAGGCAGGGTATATTCAGCAGATGCAGTGGAAGAAGAAATGCGGCGGGATTATGGGATATGAGTTGGGATATCGTATACACGGCCGGGGCGAGGCGTGATCTGAGGGATATATACGAGTATATTGCATATGAACTGCTTGAGCCGGAAACGGCAGCAGGACAGGCGCAGCGGATCATGAAGGAAATCCGCGCTCTTGATGAAATGCCGATGCGGTTCCGGCTGTACGAAGAAGAACCGTGGCACAGCGAAGGGCTCCGTTTTTTCCCTATTGATAATTACCTTGTGTTTTATCTGCCGGATGAAACCAAAAACACAGTGAGCATTGTCCGCATCATGTACGGCGGCAGGGATATCCGCAGACAGCTAAGTGAGACAGAAATGGAATACTGAACAGGAGGGCATCTGTCAGAAATGGCGGGTGCTTTTCTTATACCTCTATTACCAGGACGTGGATTCCCTCGTTTATTGGGCGAACCAGGCGGCGTACCGCTGGAAGCTGCGGGGGATGTGTATGTGGTCGCTTGGGCAGGAGGACATGAGGCTCTGGGAATGGCTGCCGAAGCAGATATAAAATACACAATTCCCGCCCCGGATGTTTGTGCAGCTTATGCTCTGAAACTGCTTGATAATATGTGCGTTCAGAGCGAATATGTTTACTGTCGAAAGGGAAAAAACACGAAAATGGAGGAAAACACAATGACAAGATTTGAAAGGGAGATAAACGGCAGCCTTGGGATATTCTGGAAGAAGAACGCAGAGGAGGAGGTAAGGAAAGCGGTGGCGCAGGCAGACACGCAGGCGACAGTCGATACGGACGGCGCAATCCGGTGGAACAGCAACGGGCGGTACCTGATGGACGATTTCTGCGAAAAGCTGGAATAAGCAGGCTACGCTTTTGACAGGGAGGCAACGGCAAGGAAACGGGAGGCACAGAATGAGGAGAGCCTTGCGGAATACCGAAGGAATGCCAGGGGGCTTTCCGGGGAGGCGCTTGCGTGACAAATAAAGGCTATGATATTGTGTTCGACCATGTAGGATTTTCTTATATTCTATCGTATTTCAAGACGTAACGCTGTTTAACAACACAATCATGGAGAATATCAGAATAGGCAGAAAGGACGCGACCGACGAAGAAGTGATCGCGGCGGCAAGACTGGCAAATTGTGAAGAATTTGCGGCAAAGCTTTCGGACGGGTATCACAGTATGATTGGTGAAAACGGCTGCGAGCTGTCCGGCGGGGAAAGGCAGAGAATTTCAATCGCCCGCGCTTTCCTCAAAAATTCCCCTATCATTTTGCTTGATGAAGCAACGGCAAGCCTTGATGTGGAAAACGAAACACTGATACAGGCTGCTTTGTCAAGGCTGATAAAGGATAAGACGGTACTTGTTATCGTCCACCGTATGCGTACCGTAAGTGGCGCGGATAAAGTGGTTGTGCTTTCAGACGGTTCTGTTGCGGAATGGGGAACACCGGAAGAACTGATGGACACAGGCAGGATTTACCCGCATATGGTAAAGCTGCAAATGATTAGCAGGGATTGGGGTATTTAACATGAATACTGAATGGATAATATGCCCCATATGCCAAAGCAAAGCAAGGTTAAAAATACGGTTATCGCTTCTTTCTTTTTGGTAACACTCATAAGCCGCCGTTTCTTCAAAACCGACAGAGGAGGCCCTGATTCCAAAGGGATATGTAAAATTGCAGACAGCCAAACAGTGGTCATCCATATATGAAGAAAAGAAACGTTTCAAGATAAAGAACCTGACCAGGGCAAATCTCATTCAGGAATTCCCGGGGCTTTTTGAGTCCTGTGACGAAAGAAGCTTTAATAAGGAAATGTGCGCCTGATTACGGGACGGTATATCGTAAAGAACGGCAGGCCGGATCAAAATGCTGCTGTCAGAGTATATGAGATAGAATGGTAATAGACAAGAGAGGATTTTTCCTTTATGATAATAGTACTATCAGATCTTTCCGAAATTCCCGGGCAGACGGTCTGAATAGTACGATTATCAAATTGGGGGAAGCAGAAGAATGACTGAAATCAAATGGAATGACAGGTTTAATATAGGGGTAAGCTCTATTGACAAGGCCCACCAGCGTTTGTTTTCCATTGTGCGCAAAATGGTGGATCTCAACGACGATGAGAAGGACAGACAGTGGATTTGCACGGAAGGGATTAAGTATTTTAAAAGCTATGCATTAAAGCATTTTGCGGATGAAGAGGCTTATATGAAATCCATCCATTATGAAGGCTATGAAGCCCATAAGCATATTCATGATGACTTGAGGGATAAGACGCTGCCCGCCCTTGAACAGGACATGGTGGAGTCCGGTTATTCTCCGGAGTCTGTTAAGCACTTTTTGGGAATCTGCATCGGCTGGCTCACGGGACACATTATGCTGGAGGACCATGCTATTACGGGAAGAGTGGCAAATAAGTGGATTCATGAGCCGACGGAAGAAACCTCTGTTTTAGAGGAAATGATTGTAAAAGTCATGAATGAGGTATTCGGTTTGAAGCTGCAGGTGGTCAGCGAGCATTATGCGGGAGAGGATTTCGGCAAAAAGATTTGTTACCGCATGACTTACCGTGACAAAGAAAATAAACGTATTCAGGTATTCTTTGTTTTGGAAGAGAGGTTGGTTCTACATACAGTGGGACAGCTTTTGAACGTCCAGTTTAAGAAAATGGACAAAGTCGTGGCAGACGCCGCCAAGCTGATTGCGGAACAGTATATGAAACGGATTGCCATGTATTATAAATCCACAGGTATGTATACCCTTGAGAAAACCAATATGCTGACGGAAGAGCAGATGGTTCAGGATTTCAGGATAGAATATCCGAAGTATGGTTTGTTGTTTAATACGGGAAAAGGGTATATGGCGGTTTGTATTAAAAATAGTTAGAGATTTGTTTTAGATAAATAGTATAATCATATACTGATATATAAATTCTTTTTCTTATACGCTGCATATGCAACTGGTGCAAATGCCAATATACGAAATACATTATTAAAAGGAAGCCAAAAGTGATATAATGAAAATAAAATAGCTATCATTATTGGAGTAGAAGGCTTTTGCTTTTCATAATGCGATGTTAAGTATCCTCTAAAAAACAATTCCTCCGTTATAGGTGCAATTAACACATTGAAAATACCATAATAGGCACAAGTTATAATCAATATGGGGTTTGAAAAAGTTTTCAGGTAGTCATAATCTGTCCAATCAAAGCCTCTTGGCAAACTATTAAGTACCGCACTTCTTATCTCTGCAAAAACTTGATTTTCAATAGGTGCAATAATAGCAGACAGCAGACCTGCAATTTTGAAAAACACAAACGCAATTATCAATACTTTCCAAATTGAACATTTTTCTTGTCCTGCAAATGCATTTTGAAGAGAATACTTCCCATATTCACTTTTTCCTGCTTTCAAAATAATTCCTAACTCTATTGGCACTAAAACCAATGTTCCTAAAATGCAAAATAGTAAAATATGCGGTATACTGCAAAAATGTCCCAATATCAAATAGCTTAGGCTCAAAACTATTGTAGGGATAAATATTCTCAATACAAGTCCTTTTGTATCTATTTTATTCATCTTAATCTCCAGCTTACACCACTTTATAACTTTTTAAAAGAAATGCCGTATAAGACACTTTAAGTGTATGATAAGTTTGCATTTTGCGTGTTATGCCACTACATTGTGAAAAAGACAAAAAAGTCAATACAGTGTATTAACAATGAACACAACAATTTTATTCGTTGGGGCGTTGGTAAAATCTTCCTGCTACTTGTTCGGTTTTCATGACGTTTATGAAGGCATGGGGGTCTATTTCCTTGATGGCGCGGATGATGATTTTGCTTTCTTCGCTGGAGACTACGGAATAGACTACTTTTCGCTCATGGTGTTCGTAGGAGCCTTCACCTTCCATGATGGTAGCGCCGTGGTTGCTGATCTTGGAGATGGCTTTATATACTTCCTTGGCGTGGTTGGTTACGATAAACAGGGTCTGCTGCTGGTATCTTTTGTATAAAACGTGAAGGATCTGGGTAGAAGCAAACTGGAAGATTATGGAGTAAAGGGCTTTGTCCCAGCCGAATAAGATGCCTGCTATGGTAAGGATGATGACGTTAAAGCCAAGTACTACGTTCCAGGAATCTACGCCTTTCTTTTCCGATAAAAAGATGGCGATAAAATCGGTTCCGCCTGTGGTGGCGCTCATCATCAGGCACAGGCTCATGACACAGCCGTTGATCAGGCCGCCGAATACGCTGATCAACAGGGTGTCATAGGTTATGGCGTATTCCGGGATGATATCCGTGAGTACGCTGGTTAAGATAATCATCAGGCAGGAATAAAGGGTAAACTTTTTGCCGATATATTTAAATCCTATGTAAACGGGGATCGCGTTGAGAATCAGATTGACTACCGTATAGGGCAGGGTAATCTGGAAAAACAGTTTTGCGCCCCGCTGTATGAGAAGCGCCAGTCCCGTTGCGCCGCCGGGATAAAGACCGCCGGTGCGGACGAAGGATTTGATATTTAATGCCATCATAAAGGCGGCAAGACAGATGATAACAATTCTTTTTCCATCTTCTTTGATATTGAACTTCATCATAAATTCCCCCTGAATTTTATAGCTTATCCAAATGTAAATTCTTAATTTGAGCTGCTTATGTTGGTGCATTTGAAACTCTATGTAAGATATTATAATACATTTATGAGAAAAAGGAACAGAAATTATGATAAATAAGCAGAAGGAAAAGACCCTACGATTTTTCCTCTGTCACTGACTTTTTGGCCTATAAGGCTGTTATACTTAGTAGAAAGCTTTCAAAAGCGCAGATGACTGTAAAGGATTTGCGCATGGATAAAAAATCGGAGGTAACAGAGTGGATGAGGATTTCCTTCTGGTTCTGGGCATCAGGAATGGAAGAGAGGATGCCGCAGAGCGGTTCGTCAGGAAATATTATAGTGAGATTTTAAACTACTGTTTTGCAAAAACCGGGGACTTTATGCAGGCGGAGGATATTACACAGCAGACCTTCTTAAATTTTTTTAAGAATATCGGACGGTATGAACACCGGGGTAAGGCGAAGAATTATCTCTATGTGGCAGCAGGCAACCTTTGTAAAAATTTTTATGAGCAAAAGGGAAGGTCTAAGGAAGTGTCTTTAAGCGAGGAAGAAAGAAATGCGCTGGCAGATGAGGGAAATAGGGATTTTGCAGGGAAAACGGCAGAGGAAATCAGCATTCGGGAGGCGCTTTCACAGCTGCCAAATGAACAGAGGGAAGCGGTGCTTCTGTATTATTTCCAGGAATTAAAGATCAAAGAGGTTGCCGCGATTTTGGGACAGACCCAGTCCAATATCAAATACCGGTTAAAGGCGGCAAAGAACAGGTTAAAAGAAATATTGAGAAAGGAGGATTTTACATGAAAAGGCGTAAAGGAGCAGATTGGGCGAAAAAGAGCAAAACAGGTTATATTGTGATGGATGAAAGCGTTTTAAAGCCGGAGAGGCTGGAAGAGACCGTTGCTTTATCAAAAAGAATCCTTATGGAGCGTGAGAAGGAAAAAGAAGCGGGAATGCTTGAATTCATTTTTGGACAGATGCGTTTTATATCAAAAGGGACGTGGGCGGTAAAGGCAGTTGTTTTTCTGGGGATGTTCCTTGCTTTGTACGGAATCCGTTTGGAAGAAGGAAAGGGGGCTGATCAGGTAATAGCGGTAGCGGCTTCCCTTCTTGTGCTGACGGCTATGCCGGAAATTTGGAAAAATATCAGATATCAGGCTATGGATGTGGAAAGCTGTACCCGTTTCGGACTAAAAAAAGCGTACCTTGCCAGATTTTTACTGCTGGGTATGGCGGACTTGTGTATGGCGACGGTTTTTGTATTGTGCACAAGCAGATGGCTCTCCTCTCCTTTTTATCAGATAGCGGTATGGCTTTTAGTGCCTTATAATTCCATGCTGATAGTCTGTCTGTCAATTATGGTCCTTAGAAAAAGAACGTCCGAATCCATGGCGGAGGCGGGCGGCGCCTTATGGATGGCGGCCGTTTTCTGGTTGACAGGGTATTTGCACATTTATGAAAAGGTACAGCTGTTTATGTGGGGAATCCTTCTTGCATTTTCCTATGTGTATCTTGGATTTGTCATAGGGAAGATCGTAAAAAATGCCAATGGGCTTTCGGAGGTGGAATATGTTAGAAATTGATGGCGTAAGCAAAAAATTCGGAGATTTTTATGCGGTAGAACATGTTCATTTACAGTTGGAAAAGGGCGTTTACGGATTGCTGGGAGCAAACGGGGCGGGAAAGACCACCCTTATGAGAATGATATGTACTTTGTTGAATCCTACGGAAGGGGAAATCCGTTATGAGGGAGCGCCGGTTTTAAAGGCGGGAGAGGGCTATCGGAAGGTTTTGGGCTACCTTCCCCAGGATTTTGGATATTATCCACAGTTTAGCGCGGAGGAATATCTTCTTTATATAGCGGCGTTAAAAGGGATGAAAGGAAATTATGCCAAGGCAAGGACGAGGGAGCTGCTGCAGCTGGTTTCCCTGGAAAAAGCGGGCAAGAAGAAAGTAAAGAATTTTTCGGGAGGAATGAAAAGGCGGCTGGGAATTGCCCAGGCGGTATTAAACGATCCTGAAATATTGGTGTTGGACGAGCCTACGGCGGGACTGGATCCTAAGGAAAGAATCCGTTTCCGCAACTTAATCAGCGAGATGGCGGAGGAGCGGATTGTGCTGTTATCCACCCATATTGTGTCTGATGTGGAAAATATTGCCAATAAGATTTTAATTATGAAGAACGGAAAAATCCAGACGGCGGGAGGGGTGGAGCGTTTAACAGGAGAGCTTGAAGGCATGGTATGGAAATGTCTCATGACCCATGAGGAGGCCGCGTATGCGGAAGAACACTATACGGTCTGCAACCGGAAAAAGGAGGAGGGCGGTATTATGCTTACTTTAATTTCAAAAGAAAAACCGGCTGTCAATGCCAAAGTCGTTATGCCCTCCCTGGAGGATGTCTATATGTATTATTTCGGAGAGGAGGCAGAGGAAGAATGACGATTCTAAAATTTGAAATAAAGAAAATGCTGTGTGCCAAAACATCCATTGCCGCCATTGGATTTTTAATCCTTTTAGCGGTGGGATTGTGCATCGGTTATATATATGGCGGATACTATGTACAGGAGGACGGCAGTAAAATCCGTGGAATCAAAGCGGCAGTTAAAATGCAGGAGGCAAAAGAGCCGTGGGAGGGAATGGTAACGGAGGAGGTTGTTGCAAGGGTTATAGAAGAAAATAATAAACTGCATGCCAATCCGTCTTATATAGGTACGGATGGATGGCTTTCTGACGAGGGATATTCCAGGCAGCAGGGATTTGAGGATTTAAGGAATCTGATCAACGTTACTTACAGAAAGAGCTTTTCCGATTATGATTATTATACCTGCGATCGTTTAAGTCCTGATGACGCCACGGGGTTTTATGACAAAAAGGAGGCTGTATTTGACGAATGGCTGGAAAGAGAGGAGGTAATCCAGACTTTTTCCGATGAAAAGAGAGCTTATATCAGGGAGCATGCCCTGAATGTGGAAACGCCCTATTATTACGAATATTATGACGGCTGGAAAAAGGTAAAGGAAATGAACCTGACGCTGGTATTTGGAACGGTTATTGTAATTTGTATCGTATTGGCGGGAAATTTTTCCGCAGAATGCCAGACAAAAGCTGACGCCATTTATTTTTCTACCTGTTTGGGAAAGAAAACGGGAAATAAAATGAAAATTGCAGCCGGTTTTATTCTTGCAACGGTCATTTACTGGGGGACAATGCTTTTGGGAAGCGGCATCTTGCTGCTTGCGTATTCTACATCGGGAGGAACGGTTCCCGTTCAGCTGGAATTTTACAAGGGATTGTATTCACTGACGCAGGCCCAGGCATGGATTCTGATTCTTCTGTTGGGATATATAGGCTGTATGTCCATGAGCGGACTTACCATGCTGATGTCTTCTAAGTTTAAATCCTCCTTTGTAGCGATTATTCTGGCATTCCTGATCATTATGGTTCCTGCCATAGCGACCCAGTCCGTCTATAATAGCTTCTGGAAGGATGTGTTGTCCCTCTTTCCGCATGGAACCATTATGGGATATGATTATCTGACCACCTATGTGCTGTATCAGTTTGGGGGCAGGGTATATTCGCCCTTTGAAATATTAATGCCCCTGCATGTGCTATTCACAATCGTAACAATTCCCATTACTTATTACTCTTTTCAGAAGTATAAGGCATAAAGAAAAGCGGATGTGCTCCTGTTTTGTCCTGAGCGGAGGAAACAGGGGCTTTTCTGATAAATATTTTGGCTTCGGACAAAATTTTGAGAATTGCATATGTACAGTATGTATGTTACCCTTGTGCAGAAGAGAACTCATGTTGCGATTCGAAAGGAAAATACCTATGATACAAGACATCAATCCCAAACATTTTTATAATCAATTTCACAAAGAAGCCATAAAACCCCTCGATTACATAATCAGTTTTCACAGCAATCTGATTTTTGCCAGGGAAGCGGGACGGGATTTGGATTTCATCCGTTATGAGGATTTTTTTAAATGGCGTGAAAACATACATGGAAACATAGAGGCGGAAAAGAAAGCGGAACAAGAGAGGGAAAAAGAATTTCATTTTACATATCTTTTTGCCATCGACAGGCAGAAATATTTCCTGCTGAAAGAAGATGTGGAATTGGAAATTCCGGGCTTTGTTTATTGCAAAATGTTCGATATCAGAAGGCGCGCCCCTAAATATCAGGTAATGGCGGCTTCTACCGCATGGCATCTGCATGTGTGGTACAGGGACAACCGGTTCTGCGGACGGTGCGGGGAGAAAACGGAAGAGGATGAAAAAGAGAGGATGCTAAGGTGCCCTGCCTGCGGTAATAGGGTGTTCCCTAAGGTAGCGCCTGCGGTTATTGTGGCAGTAACTGACGGAAACAGGATTCTTATGACAAAATACGCCAACCGGGAATATAAGCGCTATGCCCTGATTGCAGGCTTTACGGAAATCGGGGAGACCGTGGAGGAAACAGTCAGACGGGAGGTTATGGAGGAAGTAGGGCTTCATGTAAAAAATATCCGTTATTATAAATCCCAGCCCTGGGGCTTTGATCTGAATCTGCTGTTGGGATTTTTTTGTGAACTGGATGATACGGCGTCCATTCATATGGATGAAGGGGAACTGGCTTTAGCGGAGTGGATGAAGAGAGAGGATGTTCCGGATTACGGAGAAGATTTAAGCCTGACCCACGAGATGATGCGGGTATTTAAAGAAGGGGGTACTGATAAAAGGCGCATATATTAAATGAGCGTAATTTTATGTATAAGATTTTACTATTAAGAGAAATATGAAAAAGCTGCTGACAGAAGATGCTTTCATCCCTATCAGCAGCTTTTTAGTAACGAATGCTTTTAAATAAAGATTTTATAACGTTTGTTTATAAAAGGCTGGTTTCTTGAATCAGCCTTTCTGCTTTCTACAATGTCCTGCGTTCCATAATCCGTAATGAAATCCCGTAGGAAATTCCCAATGTTGCCAGTACTAGGATAATAAAGGCGGGAATGATCAACGCTGTATTGGCTGTAAACAGAGACTGGACAAATTTTATAATGTCGGCTTTATAAATATGGAAGTGTTCCAGTACTTTATTGCCGATATAGACGGCGGCAACAATGATACCGAAGACCAAAAAGATGGCAATTCTTCCGTTATCCCCTCCGAATTTCAGCTGTATGGGAAGCATAAACGCCACTATGAACAGGAGCATGAGATAAATCGAAAGGGCAACAGGGATAAAATCCGGTCCGATGAAGTTGATATTTTTAATCATGCCGATGACTGTACAGATGACGGTGGAAAAAATCAGGCCGACCATGCCACATATCAGACTGAAAACATATTTTTCCAGTACATAGGTTTTCCGGCTGACAGGAAGGGTAAATAGAAAACTGATACTGTGGTCCAGCTCGTCATAGCTGATGGTAGTCAACACAAACATGAAAAAGACGATGGTTATATAGCTGATGACAAAAGCGGCGGAGCTGGTAGAGGAGCTTGTAAGAAAGATAGAAACAATGCATAAAGCTACAAGCATTCTGATATTCAAAAAAATCAGTTGGAAGTCTTTGATCAATAAACCTTTCATAATGTTTCTCCTTTCACTTTTAACATGATAATGTCGTCAATGCTGCCTTTTTCCACGATGATACCCGGATAATTTTCCAGATAAAACCGCTTTTGGGCGGTCAGGCAGCGGTAGCCGTAGCTTTCCTTTAAAACGCTTATAATATACTTTTTGTCCAGTTTATCATATTGCTTTTCGTCCACCTTTAAGGAGGCGTAATCCGATAAAAGCACGTCCGTATCCTCGTGGAGGATGATCTTTCCGTCGCAGATAAAGTAAATATCATCGCAAAGCCCTTCCAGATCCGTGGAAATGTGGGAACTGATCAGAATCCCATGGCTCTCGTCTTCCATATAATCACGGAGCATATTCAAAACCTCGTCCCTTGCCACAACATCCAGGCCAGCAGTAGGCTCATCCAGGATCAGAAGCTTTGCGTCATGGCTTAATGCCACCAGTACTTTAAGCTTTGCACACATTCCTGTGGAAAATTCCTTGATCTGTTTATCTAAAGGGAGACCGAAACGTTTACAGCGTTCTGCAAAGTCATTTTTGTCAAATTTGTCATACATGGCGCTCATAACGGGAATGATCTTGCTTATCGTAAGATAGCCGGAAAAACCGCTGTCAGAAAGGACGATGGAAAGATCCTGCTTATCCTTGTTTGTTAAAGCGGTATGGGGCTTGCCGAATACGTTTATCTCCCCGCTGTCAATGTGGACAAGGTCCAGAATGGACTTAAAGGTGGTGCTTTTGCCTGCTCCGTTTTGCCCGATCAGGCCGGTCACGCATCCCGGTTCTAAGGACAGGGAGCAGTCCAGCTTGAAGTTATCATATTGTTTTAAAACATTTTTCATTTCTAAAATCATAATGTGTCCTCCAGAATCATATCAAAGGTCTCTTTTATTTCCTGATTTGTCATACCGCAGCTTCTGCCCTTCTGAACGGCCATTTCCAGATCGGCTTCTACCTGCTTACGCATCTCTTCAAGGATCAGATCGCGGTTTGCCGGAGCTACAAAGCTTCCTTTACCGTGCACAGTAATGATAAAGCCCTCTTCCTCCAGACAGTCATAGGCTTTTTTAGCCGTCAATGCGCTGATCTTTAAATCCTTGGAAAGTGTTCGGACAGAAGGAAGTATTTCCTCTTCTTTTAGTTCGCCCGTCATAACAGCTCTTTTGATCTGCTCTACGATCTGTTCATATATGGGCTGCATGGACGAGTTGTTGATCATTAATTTCATTTGTGTTCCCTCCATCTGATAAACAGTATATAACAGTGTTTAACAGTTGTCAACTGTTTCATCATAAAAATATTTTTTGTACAAAAGTAATAAGAAACGGGGCGTATAGGAAAGTATTTCTTTCCCCTTACCTATTGTCAAAAACAAAAAAAGAAAATAAAATAAAAGCAGGAAACAAAAAAGCAGGAAGAACAGTAGATCTGGGAAGAATCATTTATGTTTCAATATTACAGATATAAATATTATTTTAATGCGGGACACAGCTTTTACAATGAAAGGGAAAATGCCCATACCCATACTTTTACTGTGGGCCTGTATATCGGTGGCGTTGAAAAGGGAAAGGACATTCCTTTTTTTGAAATAGACGCCATAGCAAAGGCGTACTTTACAAACTTTAAAGGGGTATACTTAAACGATATGCCGGAATTTGCCGGGAAGGAGCCCAATATAGAAAATATGGGAGATGTATTTTATGAGGCTTTGCGAAAGCGGCTTGAGGAAGCGGGGCTTTCCCTGTACCAGCTGGATATTTCTGAGAATCCCCTGTGCGTCTATCAGATTTCTGACAGGATCCTTTTACCCACATCCAGCATGGAGGAGAGCGGGAGGAACTTCAAACAGATATTGGGAAGAAAGAAGCAGTTGACCACTTTGAAGCGAGGAGATGAAATATGAAAGGAACTTTTACCATAAAGAGAAAACTGGCTATACTGACAGCTTTTATCGTGATCCTTACAAGCCATACCGTGAACGTTCTTGCAGATACGATGCGGACTGCGGATGGGGAAACGTTGGAGATTACCACAGACGGCACTTTTATCTATATGGATTACGAAGGCCCCTGGTCTAATTATCTGGGAACGCAGATTGGCGTGGGAGTGAATGGAGCCCCGGCAAACGGAGCCATGTCGGGTATTGTATTGAATACAGGAAACGGCGGCGAGGGCGGAAGCTTTCAGGTCTATAATGCCTGGGGGCAGCCTATCGGCGGTGCGGAAGGCCGGATACAGAATTTAAACCCAGGGCCGGAATACGGATATGAGACGATGAAATGGTCGGTAATGATCCCGGTAAGCGTTTATGGCGGAAAAGGGATTTCTGAAATATCCTTTGACTGGAAAGGGCAAAGGACAGAAGTTTTGCTGGACCATGGGAATATTCCAAATAAAGGCACGGATTCCAAAATAGGAAATGCGGACGGACAAGACGGAACACAAGGGAACAATCAGGACGGATCAGAGGGAGAGAGCGGTCAGGGCGAGGTAATCCAGGGTATGCCTGCGAATCCGCCGGTTATTACTTCCGGGCTGGCCGTAGACGGATATTATGCCGACTGGTCGGGGTATCCTCAAACGCAGATCACTTATCTTGGCAATAATGCAAATGCGGTCCATATCGGACAGATGGCCGTTGAGGGGGACAGATTGTATGCCCATTTTTCCATGAGCGATCTATATACGTCCCAGATGCGGATCCAGATCTGGAATCTCCAGATCAACGGAAATACCTATCCTCTGCAGATACTTCCGGTAACGGGCAGCGGGGATATTGACTGGCAGAATTCCGAGGCAAAATGGGGAGAGGGCACTCATAGCAATTTTGATGTGTTTGTAGGGTATTACCCTTCCTGTGAAGGAAAGGTGGCCTTTACCGTTTATGATGAAGCCCATACGATGGAAGGAAAGGGCGATGAGATTGAATTTTCCATCAGTCTGGATAGACTGGCAGAGATTACGGGGGTACCGGTAGACCAGATGTCTACTATCAGGCTGAGCAATCCCAATATCGGTGCGGAAGGCGTTGAAATTTCCGGAACGCCTACGGGTCCCTGGCTTGGAGCCCTGGCTGCTTTGCTGATCGCATCGGGGTATCTGGCAAAAAGGAGAAAGGAAGAAAAAGGCTTATCATGAACTGGTTTAGTATAGTTGTTTTTATCCTTTGGGTATACTTGCTGACAGTGTTAAAAAGGGGTAAGCTTGATTTCTGGTATTTTATAGCCGGCAGTGTGGGGCTGTTTATCTTTTCCGTTATCTTTATAGAGCCCGTGGCTGTGGAGCCCCTCCAGAAGGCTGTTGCAGCCGCCGCCGGTATTCCGGGGCGGCTGACCGGGATATATGAATCATATTTTCAAAAGGGTATTATTTTCATTTCTACGGGGGGCACAAGCCTGTCGCTTTATATCGACTTTGAATGCTCGGGAATCATCGAAACCCTGGCATTCTTTGCATTGCTATGGTTTTTTCCTGTGTATCGGTTGTATGAGAAGGTTGTTGTCAGCATTGCAGGGGGGTTACTGATTTTTGCCTCCAACGTTCTGCGCATTTTTGTGATCTGTCTTGTGGTCTATTTCTTCGGAGGAGATATGTATTTTCTTGCCCATACGATCATTGGCAGGCTGGTATTTTATGCATGTACCATAGCCCTGTATTTTTACGTATTTACCAAGTCGCAGATTATCAGACAGAAAGTAGGAGGGCTGCGGTATGAAATTCATAAGTGATTTTTTCAGAAGCTCTATCTTTTTCTGGGCGGCGTGGGTCATTATCCCCATTTTGATGGAAGTGCTCCCCACCGTTGCTGATTTTTTTATCCTTCTAAAGAAAAGGATTTTTCATAAAAAGGAAGAGCAACAGGATTTCTTCCCGGAAATCACTTTGATCGTTCCGGTATATAATTCAGCGGACAGCTTATACCGCTGCATAGAATCGATCCACAATTCGGATTATGACAATGAATTGATCTATATTCTCTTAGTGAATAATATGAGTACGGATAACAGTTTTGAAGTATTCTGCCAGTGCCAGAAGGATTTTCCGGGGCTGACCATCAACTGGGTAAATTCCAGGCAGGGCAAATCGAAAGCGCTGAATCTGGGTCTGTTTAACAGCTACGGTAAATATATCATCCACATCGACAGCGACGGTGTGCTGCATAAGGATGCCCTGCGCAATATGGTCCTTAAATTTGAGCAGGACCCGGGGATCCAGTGCATGACGGGAACCATCATGACCAATCCGGAGATGATAGACGGCACAAAGGGATTTTTTAAACGGCAGTTCAGGAAACTGGAATTTTTTGAATACTGTCAGGCCTTCCTGGCAGGAAGGAATTTTCAGTCGGAATTTAATAATATTTTCACACTGTCGGGGGCGTTTTCTGCCTTCCGGAAATCCTCTATTTTAAAGACCCAGCTTTATAATACCGAAACAGTGTGCGAGGATACCCACGTTACCTTTCAGATCCGTGATATGAGAAAGGAAAGAGTGGCGCTTTGTGTCGACGCCATTTTCTTTGTGGACCCTATTGAGGATATGAACCGGCTTTATATCCAGAGACAGAGGTGGCAGCGCGGGGAGCTGGAAGTCATGCACATGTTTAAGAAGGAGAGGATGGGTGCGGTAAAAGGGTTCTTATCCAGCTTTATCATCCGCCTTGTCATGTTTGACCACACCTTTGCCTTCCCCAGGATGATATGGTATTTTGCCCTGATCTGTCTTGGGTTTATCAATTACCCTTTCAGCCTTATCATACAGTCGGTTTTTGTGATGTATCTTCTGTATGTATTTTCTTCGGTCCTTTTGTATTTTTGCATCGTCATGTTTTTGTGGAAATTTGAGGACTTGCGGAAATATTATGCCAGGAAATGGTATCTGGTGTTTTTCCTGCCCCTGTACAATTTCCTTATTTTCTGGTTCCGGTTTGCAGGGATCATCAACTCCATAAAAGGAGCGTCCACTTGGAAAATGAGGAATTTTACGGAAGAAAAAGAAGTGGTAAAAAAGATCGTAAAAAAAGATTTCCTCTGGTTTACCACCTTGTTAGAGGCCTTGAGAAGGGAAGTCAATGTACAGGATGGGGAGCAGGCGGAAACGCCAAAGGAGCAGGCGGCCGGATAAATCGGCGGGAACAGTCGGAGTTTAAGATAAGGATCAAGAGAAGGAAAAGGAGAGAAAAATGGATAAACGGACAGTTAAAAATATAGATAGAAATGCAGATAATAATGCAGATAGTATTATGGATACGAATGCAGGTAAAAAGCTGTATGTTGTACTTCCCGCCTATAATGAGGAAGAAAATGTGGAGATCATGGTAAAGGGATGGCTTCATTACAAAGAGCGGATCTTTGATAAATTCCGTCTGGGAATGGAAATCGTTATCGTCAATGACGGAAGCAGCGATAGAACAAAGGAAATCGGGGAGAAAATGGAAAAAGATTTTCCGGAGTGCCGTCTCATAAACCATTCCGTCAATAAGGGACTTGGGGAAGCGTTGAAAACAGGGCTTTTCTATGCCAAAGAAAAGGCAGACTGCGCCTGCGTCTGCGTTATGGACTGCGACAATACCCAAAAGCCTAAGTATATCGGCAGGATGCTTTACGGCATGTACAAAAGCGGAAAAGCTCCCGACGTGGTCATTGCCTCCAGATACTGCAGGGGTTCGGAGGTTTTTGGAGTGGCAGGACACAGGCTTTTGACCAGCCAGGGAGCGCGTTTTGTATACCAGCTGATCTTAGGGGTTCCCGGCGTCAGGGACTATACATGCGGCTACCGGCTTTATAAAAGGGAAGCCCTTTTAGCGGCGGGAGAATTGTATGGGGAAGGGCTGATAGAGGAAAGCGGGTTTACCTGTATGGCGGAGCTGCTTTATAAGCTTTACCGCTCAGGAGCTTCCTTTATGGAGGTCCCCTTTTCGCTGCATTATGAGGATAAGAAGGGAAGTAGTAAAATGAAAGTGATAAAAACCGCGCTAAACAGTATAATATTAGCTTTTAACCTGCGGCTTTCCCTGTAAGAGGACGGGGATTCGTTCCCTAAACGGGAAAAAAGTTATGGAGAGAATATAATGGGAAAATTAGCTTCTTTGTTTACAAACAGGGAAAAGAGAATGCCGGCGATCTTATATATGTGCCTTATTTTAACGATCATAGGCGCTGTGTTTACAGGCAGGGAATTGATACAAAACCGCAGGGCTTATATCGGGGAATTTGAGAGAAGCCAGAGGGAGGAGACAACGATTTTAAAAGCGGCCCTGGAAGGGCAGACGGAAGGGGAAATGACCGACTTTATCAGGAGGGCTTTTCCGGCATCGGGAGCGCAGTGGGCCTTTCTTTATCATGATAAGGAGGTAGTCTTTGCAAAAAACGATACAACGACCCAAAATCTGGGGGCTTTAAAGGAAACGGGAGCCTTTCTCGCTTATCTGGAGGGACAGGAAGGAATTTTGACCGTCAGCGACGCCTTTTTATCTGATGAGGGAAAAAACTATTATATCGGCATCATATCGGATAGGGACCATGCTCTATCGCTGGCGGGGGTAACCAGCCATGAGATTTATATCATATTGTGTCTGTCCGCCGTGACGCTGATCTTTGCCGGCGGCCTGATCTTTGTCACAGGACTTTTGAATGCAAGGGACGAGAGCCTTTTTAAGGTCCGGGGGGAGCTTGTAGAGAGAAACGAGAAGTTTGCCGAATACGAAGAGGAGCTTTTGCAGGACGAAGAAGATGCAAAGGAGCGGCTTTTGCGGGATGAAGGCGGGCAGGGGAGAAAGGAATATTATGATAAGGACGTATTTAGGATGCTTCTTAATAAATCCTCGGATCCGGCCCTTTTTCCCATTACCTTCATGCTTGCAAGAGTGGTAATGGAAGACCGCTATTACGGGCGCGACGAGATTTTCGGCGCTATGGATTTCATTAAGGAACGCCTTAAGAATACCCAGATACTGGCTGAGCTGGGAAAGGGAAGATTTGCTGCCATCCTTTACAAGACAGAACTTTCGGAAGCCAAAGAGCAGAAAGAGGAAATAATATCCGCATGGAATGAGTCGGATAAGAGCAGGGAATTAAAACTGGAATTAAAGCTGTATCCGGTCATGGAGGGAGAAGAGCCGTCAGAGGCTTTTAAAAAGAGCGGTTTTTTAAAAAACCAGGAGGAATAGATTTTATGCGGTATAAACAATATAAATTTAAATTTTATCTCAATGCCAGACACGCCATATACCGGGACGGCGTTATGGGACAGGTACATCCCCATACGTGGGAGATTACCTTAAACGTGATAAAGGGCAGGGATGAATTTGTGGAGTTTTATGTGCTGGAACGAAAGGTGGAGGAATTTATGGAAACATTCCAGGACCGGCTTTTAAATGAGATAAAACCCTTCGACGTACGAAATCCCACGCTGGAAAACTGCTGTGAATATTTTAAGGACCGGCTTGTAGAAATCCTCAATAAAGAAGGGTGGATTTTTTTGATGATGGAAATGAGCGAGACTCCTGCGCGTTCCTATGTGATCAGTCTGATCGACGAGGGAGAAAACGCGGATACCCAGTCCCTCAATACATTGACTGATATGCTGTTAAAGGAGATCAAGAGTGCAAAAAAACAATAAAAAGCGGGAAAGCGGCCTTATCTTTTCGTGGAAAAATTTCATATTTTTCGCCGGCCTTCTGCTTCTGGCAGTCCTTAGCATCTGCTATGTGATCTTTTTAAAAAACAAAGGGATCGATCCTTCGGGAAACGATATCTGGGGGCATTTATTCAAATCGGAGATCATGTATGAAAACATAAAAAAGGGAAATTTCTATCCCCTTTATGAAAGCAGCTGGTATAACGGCATTCAGCTGTATCGTTACTGGGCGCCCCTTCCTTATTATCTGATGGCGCTTTTGATCTTTATAGAAGACGGCAGCCTGATCGTAGCGTATTATCTCTTTGCGGGAGTATCCCTGTTTTTTGGAGGCGTCCCTTTTATTCTCATGGGAAGAAGGGGAGAAAAGCCCTATATGGGGATTTCCTTTGCCCTGCTCTGGTTTTTTATGCCGGAAAATTTCCGGGTATTTTTTTGTGAAGGAAATCTGCCGCGTATGCTGACGGGAATCATCATCCCCTATTTGATCTACTTTTTGTGGAGATATTTGAGGGAAGGAAAAAAAGCGGCTTTACCGGGGATCGTACTCACAATGGCGATGATCACTCTTTCCCATGTGATGATAGCGGCAATGGCGGGAGTGGGGGCGTTTTTGTTCCTGCTGTTTGACTACTTTAAGAACAGAAGATTTGGCAGAAGCGTCCGGATTTTATGGAGTATGGTCTGCGGCATCATGATAACCGGGATCTGGCTGCTTCCCGCTCTATCCGGCGGTATGGTATCCATGAACCCGGAAGCCGGTTCTAAGGTCATGGAATCTTTGATGTATCATTTGTCCGTGTCTTTAAATCCCATGAACCGGATAGGCGGCATAACCGATACATTTTATTACGGCATTGCGGTAACTTTTCTGTCTGTGGCAGGCATTTTACTGGCGCAGAATAAAAAGAAAGCGGGATTTATTTTAAGCCTTGTGATCCTTATTTTGACAACGCCGGCGCTGCTTCCTGTTTTAAGAAAGATGCCCTTAAACCAGCTTTTCTGGATGATGCGTTTTGCAACGATCGTGTACGGTTTCTTCTTCCTCTCCATGCTGGAGTGGAAAAGCCTGAAGGTCCGGTACGGTGCGCTGGCGGTGCTTCTTCTCATAGCGGATTGTGTTCCTTCGTTTATGTTTGACCGATACCTGACGGAAGCCTCAGAAAATGCGGTGGTCAATACAAAAGAGGTAAAAGAGCTGACGGTGCAGAGAGCCGCGCTTATGGATTTGAGCAGTCTGGGTTCTTACCCCTCCTATGAGCTTTGCAGGGGAGAGGGGGCAGTTGATTATACTTATGGATGGGCCTGGCAGGGAGCCGCAACGAGTGAAAATATCGTGATGCTGAATACGGCCCTGGAAAATGAAGCCTATGTATATTTGTTTGACCGCTGTCTGGAGTTAGGAAATGATACGGTCCTTGTGTTTAAGCAGTATATCGGAAAAAAGGGAAAGACCTATGAAGATCTTTTGGCGGGGGCAGAAGCCAGCGGCTATTTTAAAACGGCGGAAACCGAAGTGGCGTATATATTCAAAAAAGATACTCCAAAATCCTTCGGGACTGTAACGGAATACCATGGGCTTGCAGTGGGCAGCTACGCAAATATCATGACCTTATATTATCCGGGCTTTACAGAGGGAAATTCCGATTATTTGGATGATTATACGTTAGAAGAGCTTTGCGGATATAAGGCCGTATTCTTAAGCGGATTTTCTTACCGGGACAGGGAAAAGGCGGAAAAGCTTTTACAGGATGCGTCCGATAAGGGCGTTAAGGTCGTTTTGGATATGACCCATGTGCCTGCCGACGAGAAAACGAAGCAGCAGACTTTTCTGGGGATCACGGCAATGCCTGTTACCTTTCACAAACGCTTTCCCATGCTGTATTATAACAACAGGGAAATCCTCCTAAGGGAGTTTTCGGAAGATAACACCCTGTGGAATACAGGGTATCTTACAGGCAATATGGACATTACCGGACGATTTTCCTTTGAAGGGGAGGAACTGGTCTTTGCAGGCGTGGATCCGAATCACGAAAATATCTGCTATCTGGGGCTGAATCTGATGTATCATGCTACAGAGACCGGAGATGAAGAGGCGCTTTCGGTCATGACAGAGCTTCTTTGTATCCCTGTGGAGCAGCTTCCTTTCAGAAAGCTGGTTGTTCTTTCATATGAGGCGGATGCAGAAGGGCTTACCATCAGAGCGGAAGGCGGATATGAAAAGGCTGTGATCAATACCACGCTGGCCTATCAGGATATTTTTGATTCCGACAGGCCCATAGAGCGGCAGAATAATCTGCTTAAAACGGCTTCGGGAGAGACGAGGATCACGTTCCGTTATCCCCTGTTAAAGCCGGGAATCTTTGTAAGTCTCCTGGGCCTTTTGATGGCGGCGGTTCCGTGGATATGGTCCGTGTTTTCCGGAAAAAAGAAAAAACGGCCCTGTGGGGAAGAAAATGCAGGTTAACGGAATATGATTTGAGGGTCAGATGAACATGCAGGAATGTTTGCCCGACCCATGGAGGTAAAAATGAAAAAGAAATTGATTCTTGTTTTTGGGACCAGGCCGGAGGCCATAAAAATGTGCCCTCTCGTCAGGGAATTAAAAAAAAGGGACTCTTTTCAGGCGGTCGTATGCGTTACGGGACAGCATAAGGAAATGCTGAAACAGGTGCTTAAAAGTTTCGGGATCGTGCCGGATTACGATCTTAAGATCATGGAAAGAGGACAGACCCTGTTTGACATTACGGAAAAGGTCCTATCAGGTATGAAAAGAATCTATGAGGCGGAAAGGCCGGATATGGTGCTGGTACACGGGGATACGAGCACGGCTTTTGCCAGCGCCCTGGCGGCCTTTTATGAAAATATCCCCATAGGACATGTGGAGGCGGGGCTTAGGACCTATGATATACGGTCCCCTTATCCGGAGGAGTTTAACAGACAGGCCATCGGCAGTATGGCTCTTTTCCATTTTGCTCCTACAGAGGCGGCTGCCGGGCATCTTTTGAGGGAGGGAAAGAAAAGAGAACGGATTTTTGTTACGGGAAATACGGCAATTGATGCGCTTGCCACAACAGTCTCACGGGGCCATTTCAGCCCTGCTTTAAAGGAAATCGATGAATGGACGGATGGCGGAAGGCTTATCTTGCTGACGGCTCACCGCAGGGAAAATCTCGGAAAGCCCCTTTATGAAATTTTTGAAGGAATCAGGGAAGTGCTTTTGGAGCATAATGATTTAAAAATGGTCTACCCCGTTCATTATAACCCCATAGTGAGGGAAGCCGCAGATCAGGTATTTGCAGGCATGGACAGGGTAAAGCTGATCGAACCCATGGAGGTAGTGGATTTCCATAATCTGATGGAACGTAGTTTCCTGATCCTGACCGACAGCGGCGGGATCCAGGAGGAAGCGCCGGCTTTAGGGAAGCCCGTTTTGGTGCTGAGGGATACCACGGAACGTCCGGAAGGAATGAAAGCGGGGACGCTGCGGCTTGCAGGGACAAAGAAAGAAAATATTTCCGGGGAATTTAAACTTTTGGTTGAAAATCACGAAATATATGATAAGATGAGTCAGGCGGTCAATCCTTATGGAGACGGGACGGCCAGCAGACAGATTGCGGATATTTTGGAGAGGTCGTGTTAAGATGGATAGAGAAGGAAACAATAGAGAACCGGTTTTTATTATGGATCTTCTGGCAGCAGAGGAAGAGGAAAAAAAGAAACAGGAGGAGGTCAGCGACGAGGATATTGAAAATATGCTGGCTATATTGGAAAAATTCGGAAATTCCGATATCAGCAGGCTGAATGTGGCGGTATCGGATGAAGTTAAGGCGGGAAAGAGTGCAAAGGCTTATCATCACGGCAGATGCGATGTGGGCAGCCCCTGGGCAAAGGGGGACGCCTTTGATGTGTTAGAGGATGCAGGAAGCGCCGGCTGTAAATGACGGAAACTCCATAAATGCAGAGCGTCCTTTAGGGATACCTGTGTCCTTTAGGGCATAGGGAAATACGGCAACTTACGAAAAGAAAGGATTACGAATATGTCGGACTTTGAATGGAAAGAGATCACAGAGGCAAAGCGGGAGCTGTTTCAGGGCTTTTATGAAAGAGAACAGTCCAGAAGCTGCGAGCATTCCTTTACCAATAACCTTTTGTGGTCGCCCTTTTATGGAACAAAGTATTGTGTGATAGAAGGAAATCTGGTGTTTAAATCGGGAGAGGACAGGCTTTCGGTCAGTTATCCCATAGGAAAGGATCAGGTTAAAAAAACGGTGGACAGGCTGATTCAATACTTTGAGGAGCAAAAGAAGCCTTTTTGTATGCATTCCGTAACGCCGGAGCAGTTTGAATCGCTGAACGGGATGTATCCCGGAAAATTTCAGATCGCTTATGACAGGGACTGGGCAGATTATGTTTATGAATCCGAAAAGCTTATTTCCTTAAGCGGGAAGAAGCTTCATGGGAAGAGGAACCACATCAACAATTTCATCAAGACCTATCCCGATTATCAATATGAAAGGATCAACGGGGAAAATAGAGAGGAATGTATAGAGCTGGCGCAAAACTGGCGGAAGGAGAACGGGTGCGACAGTGACCCTGAGAAAAATGAGGAGTTCTGCGTAACCTTAAGGGCTTTAAAGGAACTGGAAGATTTAAACCTAACGGGAGGGCTCATCCGGGCAGATGGCAGGGTGGTCGCCTTCAGCATCGGGGAAAAGCTCTGCAACGATACCTTTGTGGTCCATATCGAAAAAGCATATGCCGATATTCAGGGAGCCTATCCCATTATCAACCAGCAGTTTGTGCTCCATGAAGCGGCGGATTACCGTTATATTAACAGGGAAGAGGACACGGGAGCGGAAGGTCTGAGGAAAGCCAAGCTGTCCTATTATCCCGTATTTTTGCAGGAAAAGGGTGTTGTTACCACAAAGTGATTTAAGAGCCGAAGAAAGGAGCAGCGGCAAAAAATCAACATGACTGATAATATAACGCAGCCGGATCAGGGCTGCGTTTTTTCCGCTTTTGCAAGCTGTCTGGCTTTATACTGGGTAGGGGTGCAATTCATATATTTTTTAAATAATTTATTAAAATAGCTGCTGCTGTTAAAACCGACCCTGGAAGCCAGGGTTGCCAAGGAATCATCAAAATCCCTGTCACAGAGCAGGCCTGCGGCAATAAAGATGCGGTATTTCATCAAATACTCGAAAGGAGTCATTTTCATACACCGCCTGATACAACGGCAGCATTCGCTTCTGCTCACGTGGATGGAGGCGGCGATATCATCCAGGGAAATGGGATCCGCATAGTGTTCTTCAATGAAACGGATGGCTTCCTTTGCCCGGGCTTCATCCATGCTGATGCGACTGTCTTTCGCCTCTGAAGAAATCCCGTTTTTGCTGATATAGCGTTCCAGTAAGATGATCCAGAGCCGCATCAGGCAGTCCTTGGTATACAGTTCATAGCAGTACTGCCGTTCCCTGTTGATCTGAATGATCTGCTGCAATAAGTTCAGAATATCTTTCTCATAGGGGACATCTTCCGATAAAGGAAGTGCTGCCAGGGAATGATTGCTGATGACCGGATGAAGATAAATGGAGCACAGCTTGGTCTGGCTGTAGGAAAACAGGAAAGAGGGGTGGAAAACCACAGAAGAATAAATACAGTTTTCGCTGCCCTCCGCAATGCTGAAGGAATGGAGCATTCCCTGGTTGACAAACAGTCCCTGGCCTTCTGATAAAATATAGGAATCATCCCTTACGTGGAATTTACCGCATCCTTCGTGAATGAGGATCATTTCCAGTTCATCATGCCAGTGCCACCTGACCGTTTCCATATACATATTTTTCATATTGACTTCATATACTCCAACGGGATATTCGAAATCACCATGGTCTTTTATTTCTTTTAAATTTTCCGAAACACGGATGGAGTCTGTGGATGGGCCGGATATCTTATCTGTCATGCTTTGTTCTCCTTCGTTATGTTTGACTTTTGTTAAAGCAATACGATATTGATAATTATAACATTATATTAGCTTGAAGTAAATTTCATATTGTCATGAAAAATCGACAGATAGATTGCGTTGTCACAGCCGGAAAATTGATTTATAATATAGCAGGTAACAAAAAAGAGCGGCGTTCTGCATCCTTGCAGATAAGCCGGGGTTTTATGGGAAAGGAACAGCATGAAAACATATCAGGGACTCAGGGAAACCTATAAACAGTTTATTTATCACGGATTTGAAATATCGGAAGAGCCGGGAAAGGTATGTCTTACCTATGATTTTGAAATCCCGGGGCTTTCCTCCTTTGCCCCTTGCTGGGAAATACCCTGTGAGAGGGAAAACCTCGGGGAGGACGAGACCTTTTTAAACATGGTCTTTTCCTTAGGAATGGTGGAGTTAGTCAGCTACTGGAAGACTGCCTGCCCCAAAGAAGTGATCGTGGAACCCTGGGGACTTTCAGAGGAGCAGGTAAAATGGTGGAAGCGCCTCTATTTTAACGGTCTGGGGGAGTTTTATTATACCAACGGCATTGAAGAAAACGAAGAGGATTTTATGGATATAAAGGCTTTGGGAGAGACCTGGCGTCCGGAGAAAGACGCGATGCGTGCCAAAGCAGAAAAAAATGTACGGTGTCAAGGCGTGGCAGAAGACAGCCTGCCCCATAAAGAATCAGGCGGCTGCCTGGTTCCTGTGGGAGGGGGGAAGGATTCCTCTGTTTCCCTGGAAATCTTAAGGGAACAGAAGGATAACAACTGCTGTTATATCATCAATCCCAGGGGAGCTACCATAGATTCGGCAAAAGCGGCAGGATACGAAGAGAAGCAGGTCATTGCGGTAAAAAGAACGCTGGATGCCAACATGCTGCAGTTGAATAAGGAAGGATATTTAAACGGGCATACGCCTTTTTCGGCGATCGTGGCATTTTCGGCTACGATTACGGCATACCTTCACGGCTTGACTTATATCGTATTGTCCAATGAATCCAGCGCCAATGAAAGTACCGTAAAGGATAGTTATGTAAACCACCAGTATTCTAAGAGCTTTCAGTTTGAAAAGGATTTTCATGAATACGAGAAGGAATATTTAGGAAGCGGCACTTATTATTTCAGTCTGCTGCGCCCTTTAAGCGAATTTCAGATTGCGGCCTTTTTTGCAGGAATCCCTGCATACCATGATGTATTTAAAAGCTGTAATGCGGGCAGCAAGGAGAATATCTGGTGCGGCAGGTGCTCCAAATGTCTCTTTGTCTGGCTGATCCTATCGCCTTTTCTTACCCAGGAGAGGCTTGCGGAAATCTTTGGCGCCAATATGGCGGAGAATCCGGGGATGGAGGCGTATTTTAAGCAGTTGATCGGTCTGTCTAAGGAAAAGCCCTTTGAATGTGTGGGAAGCCGGGATGAGATCAATGCGGCCATAGCCCTTACAATCAGGGATTATCCAAAAGAAAAGGAGCTTCCTTATTTGTTCAGGCTTTATAAAGAGCTGGGATGTTATGAGGAAAACCTGCCGGCGTGCGAGGCCTATTTTAGTTATTATGACCATGAAAACCTGCTGCCGGAAGCATTTGAAGATAAATTTGTGGCGGAATTGAAAAAGAGGGGCGTATATCGTGATTGACCATATCAGGAAAAGAATAGAAAATAAAAAGGTATTGATCTTAGGCTTCGGCAGGGAAGGCAGGTCCACCCTGAAGCTGTTTTTGGAAGCAGGGGGTGCAAAAGAGCTGGCCGTAGGGGATTTGAAGGAGTTTTCCCAAAAGGATCTTTCATATCTTAATGAGGAGACTGCAGAGGTGCAGGCGGCGGGCTTTGAGGAAATCAATTTTATCTGCGGGCCGGATTATCAGAAGGCAATGGATGACTATGACCTGGTTATGAAAAGCCCGGGAATTGTTTTAGAAAAGCCGGTGGGAGAATATAAGGCGGAGATTTTATCCCAGATGCAGCTGATATTTGAGGTCTACAGGGACCGAATCATAGGCATTACCGGAACAAAGGGAAAGAGCACTACCACCACTCTTTTATATCACATTCTGGAGGAAGCGCAGGTTCCTGCCGTGCTTGCGGGAAATATCGGGATTCCTGTATTTGACATTGTTCATAAGATAGAAGTGGATTCTTTGCTTATATTGGAGCTTTCCTGCCATCAGCTGGAATATATGACGGTTTCCCCGAAACGGGGAGTTTTGCTCAATATTTATGAGGAACATCTCGATCATTACGGAACCATGGAAAAATATGTTGCTTCCAAGGAGAAGATTTATGCAAATCAATTACCCGGAGATTTGTTATATGTGCATCCTTCCGTTGCACCGAAAGAGGACAGCCATAGAGGAACATGTATTTTTGTAGAGACGGAGAGAGAAGCGAATAAAGGGAAAACAGAAGGGAAAGAGGGGGTGGCGGACAGAACGGATGCAGCTGACGGAGCGGTTGACATAACATCGGATGGGGGCGTCGTCTTAAGAGGAACGAAGATCATTTACGGAAAACGAAGCTTTGAGATTCCTGTGGAAAAGATCAGCCTCTTAGGAGTACACAATTATCTGGATATTGCCTTCGTATACGGTATCTGTTGTGATTTGGGAATCGGTAACGAGCAGTTTGAAAAGGGGCTCATATCTTATGTCCCTCTTCCCCACAGGCTTCAGTATATCGGAACGGTAGACGGAGTGGCGTATTATGACGATTCCATATCCACTATAGATGAAACGACCATACAGGCGCTTAACACCATCGGAAATGCGGATACGGTTTTAATCGGCGGCATGGACAGGGATATAAGTTATGTAAACTTGGAAGAGTATCTTGCTTCTTCTAAAGTGGCGCATATTATATTAATGGAGGCAACGGGAAAGCGGATTTACCGGGAGATCACGGAAAACATGCCGGATTTTGCAGGAAAAGAGCGACTATATGTGGTAGAGCATCTGGAGGAAGCGGTGGCTCTGGCAAAGGAGATTACCAAAAAGGGCGGAAGCTGTATTCTTTCCCCGGCGGCAGCCAGTTACGGGATTTTCAAGGATTTTGAAAAGCGCGGGGAATGTTTTAAGAGACTGGTGCTGGAAGAGGAGTGAAAATGGAAAATAAGAACAGCGATTTTACCACGGGCAATATCCCGGCGAAGCTGGCAAAATTTATGATTCCCATACTGGGCGCTTTGATATTACAGGCAATGTATGGTGCGGTGGATTTGCTGATTGTAGGCTGGTTTGGGACCACGGCGGGGATTTCTGCCGTATCCACAGGCAGCAATATCGTCAATCTGGTAGTATTTTCTGTTGCGGGTCTGACGATGGGAGTTACGGTGTTGATCAGCCGTTATCTGGGAGAGAAAAAGGAAGAGCGGATCGGAAAGGTTTTAGGAGGCGTGATCTGTTTCTTTTTGGCCTTGTCGGCGGTAATGATGGTTTTACTGCTCATTTTTTCAAGACCCTTGGCAGTTTTGATGCAGGCGCCAAGGGAAGCGGTGGAGCTGACCTCCCTTTATGTAAAAATCTGTGGCGGAGGAATCGTCTTTGTCATCGGATATAATGTAATCAGCAGTATTTTCAGGGGACTTGGCAATTCCAGACTTCCCTTGATTTTTGTCGCCATAGCCTGTGTGACCAATATCATAGGGGATCTGGTGCTTGTGGCGGGCTTTAAAATGAATGTGGCGGGAGCGGCTCTTGCCACTATCTTCGCCCAGGCGGTCAGCGTGGTTTTGTCTTTATTGATCATCAGAAAACAGAAGCTGCCTTTTTCCATGAAAAAATCGGACATAGGTTTTAACGGAGAGGTTAAGAAATTTCTGCGACTGGGTGCTCCTATCGCTTTACAGGAAATTCTGACAAATCTGTCATTTCTGGCTCTTTGTGCTTTTATTAACCGATTGGGACTGGACGAGTCTTCGGGATACGGGGTGGCAAATAAAATCGTAAGCTTTGTGATGCTGGTGCCTTCCAGCCTGATGCAGTCCATGGCTTCTTTCGTAGGGCAGAATGTAGGAGCGGGTCAGGAGAAACGGGCAAAGCAGGCAATGCTTTACGGTATGGCAATGGGTGCAGGCGTGGGGATTTTTATCGGAACTTTTGCATTCCTAAAAGGAGATTTGCTGGCGGCGCTGTTTACCAAGGATGAAGCGGTTATCATTCAGGCGGCGGCATATCTTAAAGGATTTGCCCCTGAGGCGGTGGTAACCAGTATCCTGTTCAGTTTTATGGGATATTTTAACGGACACGAAAAGACGGTTTTTGTCATGGTCCAGGGACTTGCCCAGACCTTTGTGGTAAGACTGCCCATGTCCTATATTATGAGCATACGGCCCGGTACAAGCCTGATGAGGATAGGCTGGGCGGCGCCCACGGCCACGGTGTTTGGAATTTTGCTGAATTTTATTTATTATCAATGGCTTAAGAAGAGGGATGCAGAAACAACAGACAGGCACTTATTGGGAAATTTCCAATAAAATGATAGAAAAGGCAGTGGGGTAAGTCATGCCTGAAAATCAAAAAGCGGAAAACCTGTTAAATCTGTCTCTGGACGCTACGGAGGCGGAAAGAATGGCGTCTCCCGTTCTTAGTGCGGGGACGGATGCGGATAATGAGCACTGGGAGGTTATTGTAAAATTTCATGGAGACATATCCCGGCTTGCGGGAGAAGACATTAAGGTGGAGATTTTGTCTGCGGGATATGGGATTATCACTCTGCCAAAGCGGTATATAGAGGCGTTGGCGGCGTTAGAGGAAATAGAATTTGTGGAAAAGCCCAAACGGCTTTATGCAAATGACGGAGCCGGAAATTTTGCAAGCTGTCTTTACAGCAACAGTGTCCTTGGAAACCAATATAGAGGTGCGGGAATCTGCATTGCTGTCATAGACAGCGGTTTATCCTTTGAAATGCCTGCCTTCCGCAACCCGGATGGGACCAGCAGGGTGCTTTACTATCTGGATCAGACTCAGGACAGGGAATATACCAAAGAAGAGCTGGATGCTATTTTACTGAATGGTGTAAACGATCGGGAAAACCGCCCGACTCCGGATAATTCCGGACATGGAACTGCTGTGGCCGCCATAGCGGCGGGTAACGGAAGAAGGGCTGACGGAGGCGTGGATGTTAATTTAGTGGGTATGGCGCCCCAGGCGTCTTTGATGATCGTAAAGCTGGATACCGGAGCCAACAGCAGCTTTCCCCTTACCACATCCTTGATGCGCGCAGTAGACTATGTGGTTAATAAAGGCGTTCAGATACAAATGCCTCTGGCGGTAAATTTAAGCTTTGGAAATACTTACGGAGCGCATGACGGGACGGCGCTGATTGAAAGATACATCAATAATATGGCGGAGGTGGGAAGGACTGTTATCTGCGTGGGAAGCGGCAATGAAGGCGCGGCAGGCGGACATGCGGCAGGAGTGATAGAGGCGTATGAAAGGGAGCGGGTTGTGGAATTTACCATGGGCGCTTATGAAAGAGAATTCAATCTGCAGATGTGGCTGAATTTTGTGGACAGCTATGAAATTACTTTGCAATCTCCTTCGGGAGATTCTTTTATTTTCAGCACGGAGAGCGATATGGGACTTACTATCAGAAGAAGGCTTGCGGATACGTCCCTGCTGATTTTTGTGGGAGCGCCCCAGCCCTATAGCGTAAATCAGGAAGTATTTTTGGATTTTATTCCTGTCTCGACTTATGTAAATCAAGGCGTATGGAGGCTGATACTGCGTCCTACAAGGCTGGTATCGGGTAACTACAGCCTTTATATGCCTTCATCCCAGATTAAAGGCGGGGATACCAGATTCCTGCGCCCTGTTCCCGAGCAGACTCTTACCATACCTTCCACAGCGGAACGGGTTATTACAGTCGGGGCTTACAACAGCGTTTATGAAGCTTATGCCGACTTTTCGGGGAGAGGATATGTAACAAGACTTTCGGAAGGATATATCAGTGTGGTAAAACCGGAAATTGCAGCTCCCGGTGTGGGGATTTTAGCGGAAAACGCTTATGGCTTGCAGCGTTTAGAAGGAACCAGCTTTGCAACGCCCTTTGTGACGGGAGCGGCGGCGCTTTTGATGGAGAGGGCCATATTGGGAGGCGAAGACCCTTACCTGTATGGGGAGAAGATGAAGGCGTGGCTGTGCCGGCATGCGAAGAAGCTGGCGGGGGGAGGAGAAGTGCCGGATGATAAGACGGGCTGGGGAGGACTGTGTGTGGCAGATGTATAAATCGGAGAAGAGAAGAGCTTGAAGGCTGCGCCACGTGTAATAACAGATTTTCCGGATGAGGGAAATGCCCGAATAGTTTTTATGGGATTCTTATATAAGAGTAGGTCAGAGAAAAGTGAAGATATACCAAATACTGTGATTGAAGAATTTGATGAGCAGGAAAAGACAATTTTCAATACAGCACAAGAGCAACAAGTGGAAACTGAGCAACAGGAAGATAAGAATGTTTTAATTGTAAAAGATGAAAATGTTCTGGAAGATTATGCTTTTGTTGCTTTCATTAACAATGAAGTTTCTGCGTATGACCCGCAAGAAAACAATGAAAAATATTTACTTGATTATTTAAAAGATTATCACATGATATATGGTATTCATTATATGGCAGAAGATTTAAATAACGATAATGAAAATGAATTATTAGTATTAATCCAAACCGGGCATGATTTTGGGGATTTGTTAGTTTTTGAAGAAACAGAGAATGGAAAATTTATTTCATGGGATGTATGGAAAGATTTTTTAATTGATAGGCTATGTGAAGTATATTATTGCGGTAATGCAACATTTGAGCGGATTGGTGGGTTGGGAATATCTATCGGACATTATACACAGGAAGGGAAACAGGAATGCCTGATGGACTATTATACAGAAACACGAGAATGTTATGATACTTACGATGTGGAAGGTGTTTGGCTGAGATTATATGAGAGTGGAGAAGTGGTAAATGAAATTGATTATGAATACTACTACGATCGGGAATTGAACGAATACAGTACGCCTCCTGAAAGCAAAGCAAAAGAGACGAAGTGTAATGAATTGGTAGATGCAATGTTAGCTGCACTGGGAGAGGAAAAATCAATTAAGGTTCAAAGTGAAGAATATAGAGATAAAATTGAAACTGTCTCATTGGAAGAATTATTAAATCCTTAGTTTCAATGTAAAAGTGTAGGTTGTAAGTGTTGCAGTACGGTTTTGTAACATATCATAAACCTGAATGTGTGATAAAGGGTAGTGGGTTAGCGTTGTTGACCTGCTGCTTAACACTATTCGACTATAACCCCAACGAAATCATGCTGTTTTCCGGATTATTTACTAAAAAACTTCAAAAATCTCATGACTCTGTATTGACATGAAAGGGGTGGGGATGACTTTGTAGGGCCGATAGCCGGTAGGGGGAAATTAGGTAAATTTTTAGTTTAATAAACACTTTATTTATCACTCACGTGCCAAACAAAGTGTTTATTTTTATTGATTAAAATAAGAAAAATATATGTAAATTTTTCTATTGTATTTAATTATTGGAATAGAAAGATTTCAAAGGATTTATAGCCTTACTGGTATCCCCTGTTTTTAAAGTCGGTTCATATACAATCTCCCGGTTTCCTATATGAGTATTTTTGATTCGTGAAATAAGATTTTTTGCTGCCTCATTACCAATATAAGTAGAACTCAAGGTTACTATTGTGGGGGTAAGCCAAAATAATTCACTGTTGCTTATGTTGCCGTAGGAGACAACGGAAAGCTGTTCTGGAATCTGAATCTGTGCAGTTCTTAAGAATTTGAATGCGCCTATCGCCATGGCATTATTGGCTACAACGATTGCCGTTGGCCTGGGAGAAAGTCCAAGAAGATACCGACAGCCGTCCATTCCGTCTATTTCGTTAAATAAGTTGCCGTCATAGCGGTATATATAAGAATCATCCACTATAATGTTAGCTTCCGACATAGCGCTTTTAAACCCTTCTAATCGTTCTTTACCGGTAGAAAATTTGAGATCAGAAGTAATGAGACCGATTTGCCTGTGTCCCAAATCAAGTAAATGCCGTGTTAATAATTTCATGCCCTCAAAATTATTACTTCCGACAAAATCGCCGCAGAACATATTGGAATTAATTCTTCTGCTTACCAATACAACCGGAACTGTCTGGCTGATACTCTCTATATACTTATCATTCATGCATGTCGTATTAATAATCAGTCCTTCTACATGGTATTCCATGAGCCGCTGGATATGTCTTTTTTCCAATTCCGGATTATCATCCGTATTACATACGATTAAAGAATAATTTTCAGTATTTAGAACACTTTCAATAGATTTAGCCATGTATGTAAAATGGCTGTTACAAATATTTGAAACAATAAACCCTATCATTTTAGTCTTATTGAGCTTTAAACTTGTTGCCATGGAATTTTGGATATAATTCATATCTTGAATTGCTTTTTTGACCTTGGCAGCTGTACCGGAACGAACAGTGCCGGTGCCGTTGATAACACGTGAAACAGTGGCTGTTGAAACGCCTGCTGCCCTTGCTACATCCTTAATTGTTGGTTCATTCATATCCTTTTCCTCATGTCAGACTAATAGTAAGCTGAAAAACATAAATACGGCTTCCTAAATAATATATCAGACATATCTAAAGAAATCAATTAAAAGTAACAAATGTAATAAAATGTAACGAAATGTAAAAATACACAAAACAAAATATGCAAAATTGTAGAAAACGACGATTGTGAATCTGATTATTGACAATAAATATAAATAAAAGTATAATTAAAACACGAAATGAAAACGTTTACATTTTGTAAAGAATATTATAGGAGACACAGAAGAATGAGTGAAAAAAGAGTTGTTTTAGAATGTCATGAAATAAGTAAAAATTTTGGTGCGACAAAAGCTCTAATAAATGTAGATTTGAAAATTCTCAGTGGAGAAGTGCACGGTCTTGTAGGAGAAAACGGCTCTGGAAAATCAACGTTATCTTCTATTCTTTCAGGAGTGTATAGGGCTGATTACGGCAAAATGGTTATGAAGGATAAACCGTATAAGCCAAGTAATATTGTGGAAGCAGAAAATAGTGGAGTTGCAATGATTACACAGGAACAGGGAACGGTAAACGGAATTTCTATTGCCGAAAATCTTTTTCTGGGAAAAGAGAGACAATTTACAAAAGGCGGGCTGTTAAATACTAAAGTGATGTACAAGAAGGCAAGAGAACTTCTTGAAGGGGTAAATTTGATTCATGCGGAACCTGCATTACCCATTGAAACCCTTAATTTTGAAGAACGGAAATTAGTTGAGATAGCAAGGGCATTGGACAGTAATCCGGAAATATTAATTATAGATGAGACGACAACAGCGCTTTCAGCGGACGGGAGAATTATTGTAAAAAATATTATTAATCGTATGAGGAGCGAGGGGAAAGCAGTATTGTTCATATCACATGATATCGAAGAATTGCTGGAAAATTGTGATGTCATCACAGTATTGCGGGACGGCGAATTAATTAATACGGTTTCACGAAAAGATCTGAATGAGCGCAAGCTACAGGTAATGATGGTAGGACGTGAATTAACACAGGATTATTTCCGGGGAGATTATGAAGAGCTTTCCTTTGGGGAGGTGGCGCTGGAGATAAAAAATTTGAGTTCGGATAAACAGCTGGAAAATGTAAATTTTGAACTTCATTATGGAGAGATTTTAGGGATAAGCGGTTTAAGCAATAGCGGTATTCATGAATTGGGTAAGACTATTTTTGGACTTATCAAACCTATTACCGGTGCCGTGACTGTTAAAAAGACCGGAAGTATAATCAAAAACAGCCGTGCAGCCCTAAAAAATAAGATTGCATATATACCTAAAAACAGAGATACGGAAGCCTTGTTTTTAAGGGTGTCCATTTCGGAAAATGTAGCGATTACGGCATACGAAAAATTGAAAAAGATCTTTTATATCAGTAAGAAAAAGCAGATGTCATATGCCGGTAACATTATTGAGTCCATGCAGATAAAATGTAAAGACGCTAAACAGAACGTTATGGAATTGAGCGGAGGTAACAAGCAGAAGGTAGTATTTGGAAAATGGCTGGGAAATGATTCTGAAATCTTTATTATGGATTGCCCTACAAGAGGGATTGATATCGGTGTGAAAAGTGCAATGTATAAATTGATTGACCAAATGAGAAAGGAAAAGAAAGCGATTCTTCTGATTTCGGAAGAACTTCCGGAACTTATAGGAATGAGCGACCGTATTTTGGTAATGAAGGATGGAATCATACAAGCAGAGTTTAAAAGAAAACGTGAATTGGCTGAAACAGATATTATTAAATATGTGATTTAGGAGGGATTATGATGAAGGAACAATATAGGAAAAAGAGCTGTCTTCAGCTGAGTGTAATAACTCCATATCTGGGCGTTGTTTTGGTTTTTGTCCTTTTTGGTGTTTTGACAAAGGGAGTGCTTTTTGATATTTCGAGTTTGGGAAATCTGGTAAATAATGGTCTGCTAATTATGATTTGCAGCGTTGCTGCAGTTCCGGTTTTTGCAAGAGGCGAGATGGATTTTTCCCTGGGGAGTACAGAAGGCATATGCGTTATGCTGATAGGTTATGTTGTTATATCTAATATTAATTTAGGCTGGCTTGGCCTTTTGATTTCAATTATTACAGGTGCAGTAATAGGACTTATAAACGGTCTTATTACAAATAATTTAAGAATACCATCGTTTGTTGCAACTATATCCGTGAATTATGTGCTTCGCGGCGTTATCTATACCATGATAGATTACAAAGAGGTAAGCTTTCCCACATCTTATGCCGTGAATTACAATGTTGTGGTTTGCTTCGTTGTATTGGTGGCGGTATGCATTATCACTTATATTCTTATGGAAAATACGGTAATGGGAAAGGCTGAGAAATTAAATGGAGAAAATAATCAGGCGTTAGATTTTTCGGGGGTCAATAATCGCCGGTATGGCGTGCTGGCATATGTTTACTTAGGCGTTATGGTTGGCGTAGCTTCTTATTTAATAACCCCAAGATTTACCATGGTACAGGCAACTATTGGAAATACTCTGGCAATAGATGTATTAATCGCCCTGATGATCGGAGGCTTTAACATGTCGGGCGGAATCGGGTCAAAGATTTCTCAGCCAATAATCGGCAGCGTTATCATAGCCGTTTTAAATCAGGGATATGCCTTGTTAAATGTAGAAAGCAGCATCGTGCAGTTTACGAAAGGTATTTTATTTGTTGTGATCCTGACAATAACGTCTCCCGGTCTATTAAAATCTTTTAAAAAGATATTTGGAAAGCAAAGAAATCAAGTTGATAAAACGACTGCTTAAAATAGCTGCCGTTTGTAATAAAAAATAATATTTTAAGGAGGAAAAAATGAGGAAAAAATTATTAAAAACAATGGTTGCAGGAGCAACACTATTAACGATGCTTGCCGTAACGGCATGCGGCAACACGGAAACAGGGCAGTCTGTGGAAGAAACAACTGTAACGTCTACAGATACATCCGACGAAGAAACAGGAACATCGTCGCCCCTGGCAACGGGAAACGAAAGCCAATATGACATTATTGAAGAAGAGTACAAAATTGCATGGGTTGGCTGGGGAAATACAGACTATATCGGTGCCGGAATCCAGTCATATTGTGAATATCTGGATGAACAGATGCCGGAGGTTACATTTGTATACTCTGATGCCGGTTTAAGAGGAAGCGACGCAATGGTTTCTGAAGTGGAAGCTTTATGTCAGAGCGGAGTGGATGCGGTTATAGCTTATCTTCCTTCGGCGCCTATGGCGGATGTATGTAAAAAATACGGTGTGTGGCTTGGTGCAGGGACAAATCTTGTAAGCGATCAGGAACTATTGGATTATCTGGAAGAATCAGGCATCTGGCTGGGATACTGCCCTCACGGCGATGAAGAATTCGAAGGCAGATCTGCAGTAGAAACAATGTATGAGATGGGCGACAGAAACTTTGTTTTAATTGCTACGGACCCTGGTCATCCGGCAGGAGATGCACGTTATAAAGGAATGAAAGAATTTCTGGAAAGCAAAGACGATGCAACCATTCTCGGAGAATATAGAGGAGCAGACGGAAATCAGGGCTTGGCGGACCTTCTTGCATTACATGGAACAAATGTTGATGCTGTGGGAAAAACATCGGCATCTCAGTCTCATGGTCTGGAAGGAGCTGTAGGAGCTTTGGCTGCGGCAGGTGTGAACGATGCACATATCAGTGTTACTGATGTATCGGAATCAGCGGCGGAATTATTTGATTCCGGTGTGCTTGCATTCATGAATGGCGGAGATAGAATTGATGCAGGAGTTATGGTTGTGCCGGCTATTAATGCATTGCAGGGAAATTATGAAGGACCTGTTTATCTGTATCCTAATTATGTTCAGATGCATAGTTCTGAGGATATGGACGACTTTTTCCAATATGTGGAGAACACAGAAATACCGCCTTTTACAGCTGACGAGTTACGTGCATGGATGAAGTGCTATAATCCGGATGCGACCAATGAAGGGTTTAAAGAATATTTGGAAACCGAGTTTACAATTGAGAACATTGCAGCAAGGCATGCAGACTTATTCGGCAAATAAATTATAATCAATAACACTATAGGTAAGTAGGTAAAATTATGAAAAATAGTAGATTATCAATTATTACAAATCCATTAAAGGCATTTATTCTTCCGGTGGCCTGTTACCTGATTTTTCTTATTTTATCAGGAGGTACATTTGGAACACCGGCAACGCTGATTAATAATGCTGTAAAATCCGTAAGTCCGATTTTGCTCGCCTATGGTGTTTTACTGCTATTGGTTGAAGGAAATATGGATATGAGCATTGGTGCTTCCGTGTATCTGACGGCAATCATTGGAGGAAATCTGGGACAGAAATTGGGCTGGGGAATTGGTGGAATCATCATTATATGCATTATTGTATCAATTATATGCTGTCTGATAAAGGCCGCGGTTAATTATCTTCTGAATATTTCATACAATCTTTTGTCCATAGGATTTTTGCTTGTTTTTGAATGCTGTACATATTTTCTCTTCGATTCAAAAGGAGCTATTGTCATGGGAGATATTACAATGATTGCGCGTGCACCGTGGTGCTTTATCTTTGTTGCGGCTGCCCTGGCGGGTATCTATGTAATATGGAAAAAATCTCTGGTGGCAAGCCATATTAGAACAATCGGCTCAAATAGGATTCGAGCAGAGCTTTCGGGCATTGATATTAAAAAGGCTGAATTTAAGGCAATTATGATGGGCTCGATATTTATGGGATTTTCGGCTGTTTTTTTCCTGACAAATTCGGGATTGGTGCAGCCGGTGTTGAACATGGCGTCAATGTCGCTCTGCTTTGATGCAATGATTGCTGTTTTTATCGGTATGTCGTTACAAAGATATATTTCCATGCCAATAGCGATTATCATAGGCGTATTTACCATAAAGATGCTTGGAACAGGTATTCTCTCACTTGGTATTCCGTCCTATATGCAAAATGTATTTACAGGCGTATTCCTGATAATATTTATGGGAATATCTATAAATCAAAATAAAATATTTGAAATTAGGGAAAATAAGAAACGGGCAAAACAAATTAAAGAAAAGTACGGTTTTTAACCGATGGAGGAAGATATGAATTATTTTGAAGGAAAAATTGGAAAGCTTTATACAATAAGAATCAGTCCGGATGAAGACTTTTTAGGGGCTGTAGAGGAATTTGTAAAGGAAACGGGCATAAAGCACGGTGTAGTAGTGTCCGGTATCGCAACATTTAAGAACTGTGTAATGCATATGGTAACGACGACTACATATCCGCCAATAGAATATTTTGATCGTAAAGATGATACGGCATTAGAGTTATCAGCGGTATCCGGTGTGATCGCAGGCGGAGACATTCATTTGCATATGGTTGTTTCCGATAAAGAAAATGCTTATTCAGGACATGTTGAGCATGGCTGTCAGGTGCTTTATCTATGTGAACTTGTTATTGCTGAAATTCCGGACGGCAATTTTAAACGTGAGAAAGATGAACATGGAATTAATCAGCTGGTAGCGCTGTGATGCAGCGGTCGTAACAGGAAATGAGCAATATGGATGATTAAATGTAAACGGCTGAGTTGATTTACAAGAAGGAGAGAATGAAATGAACGAAACAAGTAAGGAAAACAAAAAAATTTTAGAGGCTTTTGAAGGACTGCGCGTTGCCGACATCAGGGATGGAATGGATTGGTGCGGATATATGCATTACGGCACGGTTTCCAAAGAAATTCAGCCCATATTCAGAACTTGCAAAATAGGTATTGCACGGACATGGAAATATCTGCCGTATCAGGGACCAATGCCGTTTTTAACCGGAGAGGACTATACTAAATGGGCAGCGGATTACTATAAGAACATTAACTTTTTGGGTTACTTTGACCGTATAGAAGAGGGAGACTTTATCTGTCTTGACCAATGTGGAATGGATGTGGGTTTAATCGGCAGCTTTAGCGGTTTGGAGGCCATTAAGGAAGGCGCTGTAGGCTGGGTATCAAACGGCGCTGTCAGAGATTCGGATGAAATGATTCTTGAAAAGGTGCCGTTTTGGGGGACGGGCTGTGCACAGCCTATGGTGCAGGGGCGTTTAATTTGGGAAGCGGAGCAGGTTCCTATTTCTATCGGTGGCGTTGTAATCTATCCGGGAGATGTAGTTGCAGCAGATGGCGACGGCGTTGTCGTTGTTCCCAGAAAGGCTGCATTTGATGTTGCCAAATATGCAAGACAGGAACTTAACAATGATAAAGCCGGCAGGAAAAACTTATACGAAAGTATGGGAAGAGAACTGGACGATTCTGTAAAATAGGAATTGAAACTTAAAGATGCGGGGGCGATTGTAACATTTTATGAATGTTCGGCGCTCCTGCAAATACATGAAAGCATAAAATGAGGTTAAAAATGAAAGAAAAGAGAGCTTATGTAACCGGAGCAGACAGAGGCCTTGGTCTGGAGCTTGTAAAAAAATTGTTGAAAAAAGACTATATGGTTTTTGCAGGTGCGTTTATGCCGGATGAAAAAGGACTTAGTGAGCTTGAGAATCAATATTCCAAACAGTTGAAAACTGTTAAAGTGGACGTCAGCAGTGATGAATCTGTTTTGAGTGCAGCCAAAGAAATAAGCAGGGAAACGGATTATCTGAATTTGCTAATAAATAATGCCGGGATAGCGAAAGACAGGTCTGAAACAATTTTGGACACAATGTATTACGATGACATGTTAAGGCTTTTTAATGTTAATTCCTTGGGAACGCTAAGGGTCACAAAATCAGTTATAAATCTTTTGCTGAAAGGAGAGCCGAAACTGCTGGTAAACATATCCAGCGCTGCAGCAAGCGTTGGCACGGTAACAAGAAAAAATCAATATGGCTATACTATGAGTAAGGCGGCGGTAAATATGCAGTCTAAGCTGATTTATAATACATTTCACAATCAAGGGCTGGAGGTAAGGGCTGTTCATCCGGGATGGATGCATACAAGCATTTTTGGCAATGCCGATGTTATGAAGGATGCAACATTTGAACCGGATGAGGCGGCAGGACTGATTTTGGAATCGGTGTTTCAGCCTTTAAAGGACGAGGGTCACATATTTATTGAAAATAACGGTAAACCAATGCCGTATTGAGTGGAGATTCTATTATGATTACAGGATTAAAACATATAGCCGTATATACAAAAGATATTGAATTAACAAAAGAATTTTATATAAATAAACTTGGGTTCGAAAATGTATGGGAAGGAATGGTTGAAGTAAAGTCCGGCACTACTCATGCCTGCACATTACAGCTGGGGTCATGCATATTAGAGATTGTATTACCTCCGGTATTGGATAGTGTACATAGCGTTGCGGGTCCTGTGCAGCACTTTGCGCTGAAAGTCGACAATTTGGAGGAAACAATTTTGGAACTTAAAAATAAAGGCATTGAGATAAAAGAAAATATAGAATTTATAACCTATGAGGGCGGAACGCTCCATGCATTTATTTATGGCCCCTCCAATGAACGTATCGAACTGGCAGAAGAGAAAAGAATGGTATAGGGAGTGAGGTGAAAAAATGGTAATAAATGCCCGACAGATGAAGACTGTCACTGTAGATAAGCTTAGGGACGGTGTGGGAAAAACAGAAATAATAACGCTTATAGAGAAAGAAGATATGCAGGGAGCGTGCAGATTGTTTGCACACTTTACCCTGAAACCCGGATGCTCCATAGGAAGGCATGGACATGAAGGAGAAGAAGAACTATACTATATTATTAGCGGCAAAGGCATGGTAGATGATAATGGCGTAAAGAAAATTGTACAGGCAGGAGACGCAACCATAACACCTTCGGGATGTTTCCATGCTATTGAAAATTGCGGCGAGGATGAATTGGAATTTCTTGCCTGCGTGTTGACTTATTAGTTTGGGAGGTAAAGAATGGGAAATTATTATAATCCGTATGAAGGTATAGCAGGCGTAAATGGAAGGTGGATGAAATGTAATTTCCATATCCATTCGGAAGTTGGTAAGTTACCAACAGAGACGATTTTTGAGTATTATAAAGATGCAGAATATGATATATTAATGCATTCTTCTCAAAAACAATTTGAGGATACCGGTAAAATAGGAGAAAAATTGGGAATTAAAACCTATAATGGCCAAGAGTATATCAGATACGATGGCATTCTTTTGGTCGGGATTCATGAGATGATTGGCGGAGAACCGCAAGAGGCCATAGATAAATGCATTGAAGAGGGCGGTTTTGCGATTATAAATCATCCAAATCAGGCAGAAGTAAAGGTGGAAGGAGTGCCGTTGCCGCCGGTTTTTCCAAAAGATATTTTATATTCCTTAAGACGTGCAGTCGGGGTAGAAATATATAATGGCTGCCTTTCACGGCGTAATTTTTTTGGGGGCCAGCGTGTAGGCTGGGGAATAGGGACGGATTTTTGGGATGACCAGCTTTCTAAAGGCATTCTTTTTTGGGGATTTGCCAATGACGATTCTCATCAGCCTTTTGAAATCAATGTTGGGTGGACCCATATCTTTGCCGACAGCACTTCTTTAGAAGATGTTAAGAGGGCGGTAAAAAAGGGAAATCTATATGCTTCAAATGGATTATATCTTCATGATTATTCTTTTGACGGTAAGCTGATCCGGGTAACGGCAGATTTTCAATATGACCGCATTAAGAAAATCCATTACAAATTTATCGGACAAAATGGCGCAATATTAGCCGAGCAAGACGGCGAAAGCGGCAGCTATATTTTAAGAGGCGATGAAATGTATGTAAGGGTAGAAGCTATGGCGCCGGATGGAGATATGCTGTGGACGCAGCCGATAGTTAATAAGAATCGTTTTAAAGATGAAAATGGGATATTTTAGGGCTGCTTACTGCAGTCCTTTTTTAATGAAAGGCTGAAAACAATGTAATCATGTAATAGGGCATACTAAACCACACCCCCAACGAAATCATTTTGTTTTCCGGATTTTTTACTCAAAAAAATTTTAAAAATCTCATGACTCTGTATTGACATGAAAGGGGTGGGAAGGACTTTGTAGGGGTAAGCTATAGGCACTAAAGAGACTAAAATACCCCTGTCATCCGGCGCCCTCTCATATTGCAAACATCCGATGCCAATGATATAATAATTGCAGAAAAAACGGGAACATAAAGGATGAAAATATATGAGAAAAAAGATATGGAGATTGCTTCTTGGTGTTCTATGTACCGCAGCATTTACGGGATGTGGTCCGGCAGAGGAAACGGAGTTGGAGAGTACAGAAATCCAAAAGGTTGAGCTGGTTGTCTGGGGAGCTGAGGAAGATGAGGAACTGATGAACCAGATCATCCAGAGTTTTCAGATACACTACCAGGGACAGGCAGATTTTCAGATTTCCTTTGAGGTACAGGGAGAATCCCAGTGCAAAGATGCATTGATCGGTGGACTGGAGGATGGTGCAGATGTATTTACCTTTGCAGATGATCAGTTAAATACGCTGGCAGCAGCAGGGGCATTGACGCCTATTGAGAATGCAGATGAGATCAGGAATAGAAATCTTTCAAGTACGGTAGAGGCGGCTTTGGTAAACGATCAGCTGTATGCATATCCATTGACCGCAGATAACGGATATTTCTTATATTATAATAAGCAATATATTACAGAAGAACAGGCCAAGACGCTGGATGGTATATTAGAAGCTGCAGCTGCAAACGGAAAACTGTTTACCATGGATTGGACTTCGGCATGGTATGTATATTCTTTTTTTGGAAACACAGGGCTTCAAGTCGGGCTTAACGATGACGGAATTACCAACTACTGTACATGGAATCAGAAAGACGGGGACATTCGGGGCGTTGATGTGGCGCAGGCAATGCTTCGGATTGCAGAACAGCCGGGGTTTGCCAGTTATACAGACGAAGAATTTCTTAATGGAGTAAAGAATGGCACGGTAATCGCAGGCGTCAGCGGCGTGTGGAATTCCGTTGCCATAAAGGAGGCCTGGGGAGCGAATGTGGGAGCCGTCAAGCTGCCGACCTATACCTGTGACGGCAGACAGGTACAGATGGCTTCTTTTTCCGGCTGTAAACTGATTGGTGTAAATGCTTATTCAAAGTATCCGGAATGGGCGTCCCGGCTTGCCGAATGGATAACGAATGAAGAGAATCAGCAGCTGCGTTTTGAAATGCGCGGGCAGGGGCCGTCCAACATTGCGGTTGCAAATTCCGCAGAGGTCAGCCAGTCGCCGGCAATCGTTGCTCTTTTAGAGCAGTCTGAATTTTCCCAGCTTCAGCGGGTAGGCGGCAAGTTCTGGGATCCTGTCTCAAAATTTGCGGGAAATATGGCGGCAGGAAATCCTTCCGGCCAAAGTTTACAGGCACAGTTAGATGAGATGGCAGAAGGCGTTTCTGCAAGATAAATAAATATGTAGAAAGGATTTGTTAATGTAAGATGAAGAAAAAACTTACGATACAACAACGCCTGATACTTCCGATTATCCTTTTGGGAATTGTGGCATTGATTTCCAATGCCCTGTCGGTTATCGGTATCAACAATGTAAATTTCAATGCTGCGGAAATTGTAGATAACGATATGGTAGGGTTGGAGATACTACAGAATATCCGCCATACAACTACCAACATTCATAAAATGGCACTGTCCCATATTGTGGCAACGGACTACAATACCATGATTGCCGTCGTGGAACAGATCAAGGAAGAAGAAGTAACACTAGAAACATATTTAGAAGAATATGAAAACTATGTTACAGAAGATGAAGAAGCGATTTATGCGCAGCTTTTGGAAGACTATGACTCCTTCAAGCATGCTTTGGTTTACCTCGTATGTGCCAGCGCGGACAGCAAGACCCAGGACGCCTATGCTTATGCCAATGGCGATGTTGCCGATTTTGGCTCTGCCATGGCAGGAGATATAGATGAATTGTATGGGGCTGTAAGAGCCAGAACAGCGAGTGCAAGACAGCGGCTTTTAACTGTTTATATTATTTCCCTGATTATTGCTGCTGCATCGATTGCAGCGTGTCTGACATTAGTATTTGCGGCCATCCGGATTATTAAAAAATATGTGATAAGACCAATTAAAGGTACGGTGGATACGCTTCAGGAAAGTTCCCGGAAGCTTGATGAGGTAACGGGCGAAGTGCTGAAACATACCCGCACGTCGGAAAAAAGCGCAGGGGGCCTTTCCTCTCTCGCAGATTCTCTGTCTATGGCAATTCAAAAGGTGGCAAATAATGCAACAATTATAAACAGCAATGCGGAAGATATCAAAGGGGATGTCCATGATATGGCGGTAGAATGCAGCGCTCTCACGGATTATTCCTCCGCCATGAAGATACGGGCAAATGAAATGGAGGCAGCGGCACAGACAAATACAGAAGCGATTCAGAAAAAGACAGCCGACATTCTGCAGGTACTGGAAGAGGCCATTGAAAACAGTAAGAGTGTGGATCAGGTAAACAAATTGACAAAAGATATCTTGGAAATCTCATCAACGACTAATCTGATCGCCCTCAATGCTTCCGTAGAGGCCGGGCGAGCCGGCGAGGCCGGAAAAGGCTTTGCCGTAGTTGCAGCAGAGATTAAATCCTTAGCCAACTCATGCGGCGAAACTGCCGTGCATATTCAGGAGGTCAACCAGATCGTTACAAATGCAGTACATAATCTGTCAAAGCATTCCCAGGATATGGCAGACTATTTGAGCGAGACTATTTTGGAGGAATTCCGGGAATTTGTAAGTTCTGGCAGGAAGTACAAAGAGGATGCCGATTATGTAAAGGAAATGATCGATGCATTTAACAACAGAACCGACCGCCTTAGCAGCTCCATGATCGAGATAGCTGATTCTATCGGAAGTATAACAAAAGCAATCGATGAGGGGGCCACAGGAATTACCGGAGTTGCGGACAGCACTAAGAGCCTGGTGGAAGATATGGCAGATATTACAGGCCGTATGGATACAAACCGGGAGATTGTAGAAGAACTGAAAAAACAGATGGAAGTATTCGCAGATTTTTAAAAAGAAAAATAAAAAAGAATGTAATAAAGGAAAACTAATCCCGGGTTTGACGGCTTGGGATTATTTTTTTTATAAGAACAGATATGGAGGATGCCGCTAATTAGAATAAACACTTTTCATGAAAGGATCAGTAAATGATGCAACTATGATGCATTGATATGCTATGCTGTATAAAATAGCAGACAAGTTGCAAAAGACAAAGCGGGGGAAGAATATGTTAAATAAAAGAATAGCGTCGGTGTTATTTGTGCTGTTATTTACTCTGGGAGTGGTACTGGCGGGGAATCTCTTTTACGCCGGGGAAGGGAAACTGTCAAGGGAAGCAAATACGGAAGGATCGGATAAAAGAACCGGTGTGGAAGAAAACGATACAGCATCACTCAATATGAAAGATTTGTTTATAAAGCTGCCGGCAAAATATAGATGGAATCTAAACTTCTTTGTAAGGAAAGCCATGATGTCTGTCGGAGATGAGATAAAAGAGATTTGCGTCCGGTTAGAGACAGCCGGGGAGGAAAAAGAGGACGTAGAATTAAATACGCCCTGGGCGGAAGCATATTATGAGTTTTTAGAGAAAGAATTGAAGGATAATTCATCCAAAATGAAACCCACCGGCTTTCGACTGGCATATATAGATGATGACGATGTGCCGGAACTGTTGATTATGGAAGACGATTTTCATGGGGCAGGAGTAAGAGTGTGTACTTACTATCATGATGAATTGGTGAAAATCGGGGAATTTGGTTCTATGGGAAATATGTTTTATGCAGAAAGACAGGGGGAAATCAACGGCGGTTTCACGAATTTTGGGGAATCATTTTGCGATTATTATGTATTAGATCGTGGTAAAGCGGAGATAATCGGTAGCTTTCATGCTTATCCCGATTTGAATTATGATGATGATTCGGTAACGCTTTATGAAATAGACGGGGAACCTGTTACGAAAAAGCAATACCATGAAAAGCTGGACGAATTTGAGCGCGATAACTATGAATCTATCGGCTATAATGATGCGGTTTTTGTGGATGACATGGCACGGCTGAAGGCGGTTCTGGCACAGGAAATAGAGGCTTTGGAGTTAAAAAGCAGCCTGACGTCCCGGCAAGTCGAGGCAATAGAAGCCTATGAAGCTTTTTTGGAGGAATATGCAGAGGATTTTTTGAAAAAAGATAATCGTGTGTGGGAGGATTATGAAGAATATGAAGACGGTTATAGGGGAGCAAAATTTACGCTGATTTATTTGGATGATGATGAAATTCCCGAATTGGTAATATCAGAAGGGTGGTCCTTTGCACATTCCCCTTCCGTTTCTACTTATGCGGACAAAGAAGTGGTGTGTATCGGATCATTTGGACAATATGGCGAAATCGGCTATGTGGAAAAAGAAGGCATTCTGCTATCCGAATATTATCGCCATTCACATGGTCATTATGCTGCACATCAAGTAGAAGGAACAGAAAAAGGCAAGCAGTTGGGGAATGAACTTCTGCGGATTGATGAGTACCGGCATTGGGAGTCTGAGGAGAATCCGAGAGAGGGAGAGGAGTATTTTACTTATACGGTAGATGAAAAGGACGCCACTGAAGAAGAGTATATGGCAGAGTACCATATATATGAAGAGTATAAAGAGAAGGAAAAGAAAGTTTTATATAGCGACTGCTTCCTGATGCTGGACGCGAATGTCAGGGGGAATCTCAATCGGGCTATGGCAAATCTGGTTTTTGAAGAAAACCCGTTTTTTTATCTACGGAGAAATACTTTACTGTCCGCAGATATAAAATATGAGAAATTAGAAACATGGGACACCATCAGTGGGGAATTGCAGGTAAAGTGGTTTCAGAGCGGAAGCGGAAATTCTGTATATAGAAAATATTTCTATAAAAGATTAAGTGCAAACAGGATATGGGACGGATTTCTAAGGAAGCCGATAAAGGGAAATAAGTCAAATGATAAGGGAGATTCAAGATGGAAGTTGAAAAGGGAAAAGTGATTTTGTTTTTATTAGGCTGTTTATTGTTAGCCGGATGTGGTCAGGAAGCGGAATCAGGAGGACAGCAGGCAGATGTGCCGGAGAGCGCTGTTATAGCCGCAACGGTGGATGAAGAAGAAACGAATACAGAAACAGTAAATGCAGAAATGAAAAATGCAGAAACGGAAGAGGCTGCGCATAGAAGTATGCTAGTTATATCTGTGCTTGGCAAAGAAAAACTTGCCATTGAAACGGAGAGACTTTATGCAGATAAATCCAGACCGGGATATTTAGATAATTGTTTTACCCCGGAAGAAACAGATACCATTTTAAATGCAATACAAGGGGCATGGAGCATTGATGAATATGTGGGTTTTGCGCCGTATGCAACTGTGGAACAGTGGATGGGAGAAGGCACGTATGAAGAAAAGCGGGAAAAATATAGAGAGCTTAAAGAAGGGGCAGAAAAAAATCCACCGGACTTCTTTTTTCAGGTAAAAGGTGGCAGCGGCGAAGAATCTGCTGTCAGCAGTCATTACATTTATGTGTATAACGGTAATAAAGTGTATGCCAGTCCAATGAGCATTGTTTTAAGCAAGCAGGAAGAAGAAAAGCCTTATCAAGGCAGATTCATTGCATATGCCCGACCAATGGATGGAGGCGGAGATTGGTCATACAATGATAATTACCATAATATTAGCGGACAAGAAAGTTTTGCGGTAGAGGGAAGTATTTACATAGAAAGCGTTTTGGCGGGAGATGTCAGTGACCGCTGGACGGAAGAGACCGGAAGGTTTTGCTATGATACGCCTGTAGAAAAATATAAGGCTTTTTTAGAGGAATTGGAACAGGGACAAGCAGTAAACAGGGAGGAATCTATATATGCCTTTCATGTTCCGGAGAATATTTCCAGAGAGATTGTGTTAAGCGATTACAGTGAAACATTTCCGGTAAATTTACAAGAAGCCCTGGTATATGCAAATGATGATATTCAGGAAGAGGAGTATGATAATGCGTGGATGGAATATAGGGCTGAATGTGAATATGAATATATTACAATAGAAATAGATGGGTATGCTTCTCCCTTTGAAAATGTCAATGCATTGGAAGCAGACATTGATTCGGATGGAGAGAAAGAATATATTTTTTCTGTTTCAGAAGGGGGAACGGCACATGATGTGAGAACCATAGTCGCAAAATCAATAAATGGAGAGTGGGTACAAATAGGAGGGCTTACATCAAAGAATTCCGCTGTCAGGGCGTTGCTGGAATGGGAAGATCAATATTATTTACTAATGGGTAACCATTTAGCCTATTGGAATGGCGAGGCGGATGAGCCAAACTGGAAGGAGCATCCTGTACCTGGGCAGGCGGAATGCTGGAATACATTATCCATAGAAAAAAAGGTAACAGGCTATACTCCTTTGGAAGTGTATTCTTTGGAAGCGGTCTCTGTTGATTATCTGAAAAATATAGATTTTATAAATTCAGATGATCATAGTGCTGATGATATTATGCCGTCTGCATGGACTTATTGGCATAGTGAAAATTTTTCCTTTCTGGTAAAACGTATATGGACACAAAAGACGGAAGGAGAAGAGTATCACTATATTGTTTCGGAAATTACAGGCGGTACATATTATCGGGATGATTTATTAATGGCTGTGTGCCGGCGGACGGAAGATGAACGGATAGAGGCTGTTGCATTGTATTATCTGATGGCCAATTATGAGATAACATTCAGGGAGGAAGCTCTGCCATAGAAATAACGGCGGGAGACTTATTTTTGCCAGGAACTCATGGGCAAGTGACCAGAGATGTTCGCATTTTTATTGTTTGGGAGCAGGATGGTTTTATGTATATTTACTTGTTTGGATAAGTTTGACGTTCACTAAAACCGATATTTGAGGAGGCGACTATATTGTGCAGTCAGATTGATGAATTACTAAAAAGAACTGAATATGACATTTACAACAATCCTGACGTCAGTGATGAGGGAATCAAAACAATAGCCGAGATGATTGCCGCAGATAAAAGGATTGATTTGAAAGAACTTTTTGATTTACGAAAATGTTCCTCTAAATTTTGCTGGTTGAATTATCTGAATATTTTGGAGAAACTGCCTAAAGAGGACAAAGTCAGGGGGCTTTCGCTTCTGTTTGAATTGTTACAGGATGCTAACTGGCCTGCTTTTCAAAAAGCAATGGAGTTATTTACAACTATTGATAGCGAAACGGTCGTATTATACTTAGATAAATATTTAGTACAAGCCTGTGCGGAGGATGATGAAGACTGGCTTTACAACTTGCATCTATTGGCACAAAGATTAAAATAGGTAATTCACAAAAAGCAGGATGATAAAGCGATTGAGGTCATAGAGCATGGAAACCTGAATTTTGAAACTGAAATCAGCAATGAGGAATTTTACATTGTTTATTCATGGTGAAGCAATGACGGTATTTTTAATGAATTTGATTTGAGAGGGCATTGAATAAGAAGGCGGTAAGGGATAAAGCGAGGGAAAAGAGATGACCAAAAAAAGAATTGTATCAGTGCTGATTGTGTTGATGCTTACGCTGGGCGCGGCGTCATCGGGAACTTTTTCTTCTGCCGCAGGGGAAGAAAATGCTAAAGAAGCGACTGCGGGAATTAAGTGGAAACTGACATTTTATGAAAGAAAAGATTTGCGGAATACGGGTTATAAGGTACGGGAGCTTTATAAGGAATTGCCGGAACTGATAGAAGATGCTAATGCCAAAGCAATGCAGACACAGAAAATAGAGGATTTGGAGTTAAGGTGGTTAAAGAGCAAGCTGACGTCACAGCAGGCAGAGGCTTTGGAGGCTTATGAGGTCTTTCTGGAGGACTATGCCGGAGATTATGACGAAGAGCGGGAGGGTTTTGAAAGTGATAAAAGTTTTGAGGGACCGAAGTTTACACTGGTTTATCTGAATGACGATGAAATCCCCGAATTGGCAATCGTGGATGATTGGCGGCATGGAGACGGAGTCGGTTATTATATTTATGCAGACGGGGAAGTGGTGTTTATCGGGGAATACGGACAATATGGCGGCAATCGTTATGTGGAAAAAGAAAGCATTATATTTGGCGAGTATGATGGGGCGGAGGCTGCACACTACTGGATATATCGTATAGACGGTACAAAAGAAATTCTCCTGCAAAGCAGAGACCTTTACATTCATTGGGATTCTGAGTATGAGGATCCCGAATATACCTATATTGTGGACGAAAAAGAGGTGGCCGAAGAAGAATATATGGCAGCCTGCGCAATGTGGGACAACTATGAAGAAAAAGTAGTTGCATATGACAGATGCTTTATGATGATGGATGGAAGCATTAAGGAAAATCTTAACAAGGCTATGGAAGAACTTTATGCTCGTAGATATGAACGGCGATGGAAGCAATGAGGTTGTTTTGTATTGTTCGCCGGAATCTACGCAGGTTCTTCATTATGAAGAGGGTGTTATATATAGTTATCAGTTTGTATTTCGGGGAATGAAGAGAATCCATCAAAATGGCGTTTATGAGGGGTCTGACGGAGCGGCAAATACTTTCTATACAGGCTTACGGAATTGAGTAATTACGTACAGGACATTGAGAGTATTGAACTGTCTGAGACCGTAGAGTTTACAGAAGACATGCTTATTCGCTGTCTGCTTGGGGAGTTTATTGGAGAATAGGGAGTGATGATCATGAAAAACGGAAAGAAGAAGCGGATATTGTCTATTACTGCAGGTTGTATGATGCTGATGATGCTGTTTGCAGGCGGCGTTTATTATATGCTGACAAGGTACTATTTTTATAATGCACATAACCGCTATGCAAAGAATGAAATGATGTATCATTTGGATTATTGGTATGACAAGCCTTTTGAACTATTATCCACAGAATATGAAACAGTAGAAGCGAAATCGGATAAATTACAAGGATATGTATATATATGGACCTATACACTGGCGGATGATAAGGGAGAGCAGCTTCAAGCCTGTTTATGGCTGTATGGTCTTTTGGAAAAGGGTGCCGGAAATACGCACGCGCCGGATTATGGCTCTTATATATCCGACACCTATGTGGAAGCCGGCACAGAGAGTCTTGCCTATGAGATAGAGCAGGTTGAAGAAGATTACAGGATATCTGTATATGACAGCCGGAAGAATTTGTTGTATGAAGATTCTTACCCCAGGGAGCCGGTTATAAAAAGGATAGGAAAGAACACGCTGGAAATACATGAAGGTGCAGGAAATACCTGGTGGTCGGTGTTTATTAACGGGGAGACAGGCGAAGTGTCCGAACCGATTGCGGATGTGATTGCCTGTAATGAACAGACGGCAGTATATCCGGTCTTTGAAGACGGCGTTTTTAAGATCATGATCAGGGACATTTACAACGAGAATGCTTATGAGGAAATCACAGATGACTTTCCGCCTGTAGCTACAGGAACCGGTTTTATAAAAGAGGCAAGGGTGCTTGACCGGAATACGGTATATCTGGATTATTTTACAGGAGACAGCGGAAACGGGGATGACTGGGAAGAAAAAAAGATAGTTGTATTGTCAGAGTGGCAGTGAGACTTGTTAAAGGAGAAAGGATGAGCAGCATGAAGAAAAAAATATGGGCGGGCATCACTATAATGGTGATAATGGCCGGCATAATCGGGCTGTTTATAAAGGTAAACTGGGTTCCGGGTAAATACGCAGTAAAGGAAAGCGATTTTAGTCAGTACGAGCCTTATATACTGGTGCAGGAAGTCCATTATACAGGAACCGGATGGGTACAGACCGGCAATGAGAAAGGCGTTTTTTTGACGGATGAATATATCGATATAAATTTGACAAACGGGAATATATTGCCACAGATGGAAATGTATGATGAAGATTATGCCAATACGTTTCTTTGTAAGATAGAATATGAAGGAAAGACAAACCATGCTGCGTTTGAAGATGAAATAGATTCTTATTACATAGTGGAGTGGTATCCTGTGTATCCGGTATTGAGAGACACTATGCTGCCCGGCTGGCTGTACCCCAAGGGATTTATGACAGAAAAGGAAGCGGGGACATGAAAAAGATGGCAGCGACATGGGAAAGAAACCGCTTTACATTATTACCTCCGGAAATTTGTGTTCCGGAGGTAATTTTACCATAGCCTTGTTTACAGCTTTGCCCTATATTTTTCAATAAATGCCATAAACTGCTGCCGTTCCTCTTCCTGACTGACATTGTCCACAAAGCTGCGGGAATTTTGCTCTATGTCTCCAAAGCTGAAATACATGGAGCCTCTGCCGCGCTTTGAAAAATCCATATCCAGAGTGTTTTCCCTCTTTCTGTACTTTACAGCCTTGACTTCTGAAATCTGGATTTCAAGAGGCTCTGAAAACTCTGTCAGTTCAATGTTTATAGGGAGGGCGATAATTTTGAAATCTGATTCCCTGTAGCCGAGTACGAGACTGATAAACTGATATACACGGGTATCGGAAAGGATGCCCTCTTCTTTCCAGGTGGAGCCGGTAGTAGCGTAGAGAACCTGATAGGAATCCCCGTCGGAAATGGCCTGATTAAATAACTGGCGCATTTTGACCTTATTTTTCTGCGCCTCATCCATGTCAATTTTAGGTTTTCTCGAAAATAATCCCATATGTAAGTCCTTCCTTTCGTGAACTGTTCAGTTCTATTTTTTTCGTGGATATTTTAGCACTCATTTAGGGGTAATGCAATATGCAAAACAGACTATTTGTGAAAGGGTTATGCAAGCTTTTGCCGGATTTCAATTCTTGGCATAGGATTTACCTGTTTTTTTAATTACATACTTAAGTTTTCATATTGAATTACCGAAATTACTTGTGATATAATATGCGAAAAGGGCAGAGTCAAATGGTCAAAGAAGCCATTGCCAAGATCGCTTGAGCGAGGGCTTCTTTGAGTATTTGACGAGCGAAGCGACCCCGGGAAACTTTTAGTTTTTCGGGGCTCTGCCCGTAGCTTTGGCATAATATAAATAATATGAAGAAGACGGTATGGGCAGTATCATGGCGTTTTCCCATCCCATACCATCGAAAAGTATTGCAAAGGAGACAGGACTATGGCAAAACTTATCATTACGGTTGAAGGTGGCAAGATAACTCAAACACTGAACTTTTTGGACAGGAATATCAAGGACAACAGATATGTCTACGGAAACGGCAATGAATCAGGGATTGTAAGCGATTTGGAAGAGGTTTACGAGGATGTTCCGGACTGCCAGAGAATTTTAGGAGATTATGATGAACTTCTTGAAGCGGTAAGCATCGGAAAGAGTCAGATTACCACTGTTATGCGTCAGCTAAATGAGCTGGAAAAGGAAATGGAACCCTATGTAATTCCAAAGCCGGAGAGTGAGAGAGAGCATGTGGTTACCCTAAATAACGATGATCTGGAAAGGCTTTCCAAGATTGGGGGCGGAATTTCACTCACTACGGACAAAGAGGTAGAAGAGGCGATTAAAAAGCTGATACACGCTTTGGGCGATATCAACTTGAAAAAGAAGAAGTAAAAAAGTTTATACATAAGCTAAAAATCAGGAAAATGACTGGCATACAGAACATTTTCCTGATTTTCTATTTTACCCTGTGCTCCAGGATATAATCCAGAAGCCGCCCTGCAACCTCTGCCTTAGACATCATGGGAAGCTCTATGGTATCTTCTTTTGAGAGCAAGGTCACGATATTGGTATCGGTTCCGAAACCGGCGCCTTCTTTTTTCAAATTGTTTGCCACGATTAAATCCAGGTTCTTTTTCGTAAGCTTCTTCCGGGAATTTTCTATCATGTTTTCGGTTTCCATGGAAAAGCCGCAAAGGAACTGCCCGTCTTTTTTGTGGGCACCCAAATATCCCAGAATGTCTTCGGTGCGTTCTAACTCAATGGTCAAGCTGTCGTCGCTTTTTTTCATTTTTTCATCTGCTGCCTGTCTGGGACGGTAATCCGCCACGGCGGCAGCCTTGACGATAATATTCTGTTCCTCGGCACATGCCTTAACTGCTGCTGCCATATCTGCCGCAGAAGTAATTTCTATGGTATGCACGTTTACAGGCGGTGCAATATCTGTTTTTCCCGTTACAAGGGTCACTTCTGCGCCGCGCATCATGGCTTCGGCGGCTATGGCATAACCCATCTTGCCCGTGGAATGGTTGCTGATATAGCGTACCGGGTCAATTTTTTCTATGGTGGGACCTGCCGTGACCAGTACTTTAACGCCCTTCATATCCTTTGGATGAAGAGTGTTTAAAATGGAGTCAAACAGAAATTCCGGCTCCGGCATTTTGCCTTCCCCCGTATCGCCGCAGGCCAGATAGCCTACCGCAGGGGTAATGACTTCCATGCCATAAGCCTGTAAGGTCTTTATATTATCCTGCACGATAGGATTCTGATACATCCGTGTATTCATGGCAGGAGCAATGATTTTGGGACATTGGCAGGCTAAAAGAGTAGTGGTCAGCATATCGTCGGCGATACCGTGGGCAGCCTTGGCGATTACATTTGCCGATGCCGGCGCAATCATAAACAAATCCGTCTGTTTGGCAAGTGACACATGTTCCACGCTGTATTGGAAATTCCTGTCAAAGGTGTCCATCAGGCATTTGTTTCCCGTCAATGTTTCAAAGGTTATGGGAGTAATAAAATTGGCGGCATTTGCAGTCATGATCACAGTGACATCCGCTCTCTGTTTTTTCAGCATACTTGCCAGTGAAGCGGCCTTATAGGCTGCAATACTGCCGGATACGCCTAATACAATATGTTTTCCGTTTAACATGCCGTCAGCCTCCTTTTTTGATTTTTTGCCGTCTGCGGCGGAATGTTGTCTGAATGTAAATCTATCGGTCATGAAAGTGCAGGTTCTGCATTTTTTCGATAAATGATACCCAGTCCTTTTAATGTCAGTTCGTTGTCGTAAACAACAGTTCTTTTACAATGAGGCACGATACAACCGGAAAGACCGCCGGTGGCTACCACGGCAGTTTCATATCCAAGATCTTCCCAAATACGGTCGATCATACTGTCCAGACAGGAAGCCTGTCCCATAATGATACCGCTTTTCATACAGTCTATGGTATTTGTGCCGATTAATTTTCTGGGCGCTTCAAGACTGATTCTGGGCAGTTGGGAAGTGCCACTGACCAATGCCTCCAGGGACACTTTAACGCCGGGCAGGATCATGCCGCCGATGTAATGCTTCTTTTGATCGATGACGCTGATAGTAGTGGCTGTTCCCATATCAATGATTATAATGGGCGCGCCGTAATACTTCAGCCCTGCAACTGCATTGACAATCAGGTCGGAACCTACCTGGCCTGGATTGTCCATCAGGATATTCAGCCCCGTTTTAATGCCGGGACCTACAATCAGAGGGGAAATATGAAGCAGCTTTTTCATAGCGGTTTTAATAATGTTGTTAAGGGGAGGCACCACCGAAGCGATGATACACCCTGTGATTTCTTCCATCTTAATTTGGTATAAATCCAGAAGTGTTTTAAATCCCACTACATATTCCAGCTCTGTTTTTGAAATGTCAGTGGATATTCTTTCCACAAAATAAATTTTTTCTTCTTCAATACACCCTATGACTATGTTGGTGTTTCCAATATCTACAGCTAAAATCATATTTCCTCTCATTCCGTCTGCTCCTAAGCTTTTCTAAGCTCTTTGACAGGCTTTACATGTGTCAGCGCCAGACCGACACCGGTTACTAAAATTGCGGCAACCACAGCTTCTACGATACCGTTAAAGCTGATGATGCCCATGATGACGTCAATAACGGCATCTCCGGCAATACCCAGGGCTTGTGCGTAAGCATCCTTATACAGAATAAAAATTCCGCTCATGACAAACAGGGTATTGGTAAATGCACCTGCCAGCCCGGCATAAGCAAGGGCGATGTTCGCTGTGCTTTTTTGCTTTACGCTGCTTACGGTCAGAATAACAAACAGTAAAATGCCAAGGGCGAGTCCGCCTATGGTGCCATAAAGACCGGAGTCATTCTTTGTTAAATTGATGATAAATGCTCTTGCGGAAATAAATAGGATGACCGCCGCAGCACCGTTAATAACAACAGACCATATTTTCTGTTCGCTTTTTAATAACCTGCGAATCAGGATATACACGAAATAGGGGACGATTCCCACTAAAATACGTGGTACAAAGCAGATATACAGACTTTTGAATACGCCTGATATGCCTATCACATCTGCTGCCAGAACCGGCGAAAATACAAAAGCGGATGCGGTAACTGCTTTAAAGGTGTTGTTAATAAAGCTGGTTAAGCCAAATACGAATCCTAAAAATGCACCTTTTTTTGGTCCTAAAAATAGTGCTCCCAGGATAACCGGGATATGAATGATGGTTGCGTTAATAACAACTAACGGGATATATCCCAGCGGTGTGAATGCCATAATGACGATTATGGCGGTGAACAGTGCAGTCAGCACAAGTTCATAGGTTTTTTCATTTTTCATGGTACGTTTCCTCCTGTTATTATTCTCTTTGTTGAGATACAATACGGGACTATCATACCACATTGATATTTTTTTGACAATAAAATTGTTTTGTTTATTTACTTCTATGTGGAAAGGATATAAGAACGATAAGTAATCAGGGACATAGCAAATGAATGAGGCGTTAGCGGATTACTCGATACGGCTTGCGGGATAACAGAAAAGGCGGATATAATAAAAATAAAAGACAGTGTCCGGAAAGATCAGGATTCAGGGAATTTATGAAAATTGTCCGGGCCGTATCGGAGGAAAAGGCTATGGATTACGATACACCATTACCTCATTTTAATGCGCTGGAAGACGCGCTGCATTCACTTTTTGGGGAAAATATAAAAATTGTAAAAAAAGAACGCATTGCCGGAGGCGACATTAATGAAGCATGGGGGCTGGTTTTGAGCGATGGAAGCCGTATGTTTATGAAATGCAATGAAAAGAAAAACCTGCCCTTTTTTACGGCAGAAGCGATGGGACTTTCTGCTATTGCAAAAACCGGAGCCATAGGCGCGCCCCGCGTCTTTTGCAGCGGAACGGACCAAGGCGCCGGAGGATACCTGTTTTCATTTTTGCTTATGGAATTCATTACGAACGGCAGAGCCGTGAAGAACTACTGGGAAACCTTTGCCTATGAGCTGGCGGCCATGCATAAAGCAGGGACTGCCGGTCTGGCGCCGGGAGGAATCTACGGGTTTGCAAAAGATAACTATATAGGAGCGGGAAAGCAGAACAATACAGCCTATGACAGCTTTATAGATTTTTTTCGGGAATGCCGCTTAAAACCGCAGTTTAAACGTGCCGCAGCATATTTCGATGAAAGAGATACGAAAAATATCCTAAGGCTGCTGGAACGATTAAAGGATATTCTTGCGGAGCCGGATGCCCCGTCTCTGCTGCATGGCGATTTGTGGGCGGGAAATGTTATAAGGGGAAATGACGGCAAGGCGTGGCTCATTGATCCGGCGGTTTATGTAGGACATCCTGAGGCAGATCTTGCCATGACGGAGCTTTTTGGCGGATTTCCGACAGCCTTCTATAGTGCTTACAAGGAAGCAATGCCTTTGCAGCCGGGTTATGAAAAACGCCGCGACTTATACAATCTTTATCATCTTCTGAATCATTTGAATCTGTTTGGAAGGAGTTATCTTCCACCGGTAAAAGGTATTATCATGAAATATATTTCATAACGGAGAAAAACGCACTTGTTATTGACATAACTACAAACGGATTGCTAAAATGAAAATAAGTGAAATACAGTACGGATTTAATATTATCAATCTCAGGGGGAAACAGCTATGTACCATTGTCATGTTCGTTTTTATCTGGTGGGCAATTCATGCAAAGCATTTGAAATCATAAAAGAGATGCCGCCGCTTCAATATTTTACCCACGCATTTTCAGAAAGCAGAAGCCCTGAGATCGTATTGGCTCAGGAGGCGGATCTGATTTTTGCGGATTTGAGGTGCGGGGATGTAAAAGAGAATCTGCAAATATTAATAGAAAACAGAAAAGTCGGAGGTGAGCTCGTTCTTCTTACAGAGGAAAGCGTTGCAGAGCTTTTGGAGGATAATCTGGAAGCGATCAAAGACATATGGACTATGCCTATGGCGGATCGGGAAGTAAGCTTCCGGTTTTTAAGATGGCAGCAGAATTTCAAGATGAGCAGGGATTTTCTGCAGACAAGCCAGTATTTGGAGACTACGATTAACAGCATTCCCAACCTTATCTGGTATAAGGATAAAAACGGAATCCATGAAAAGGTAAACGACAGCTTCTGCAAGACAGTCAATAAAACCAAGGAACAGGTGGAGGGGCGTGGACACGCTTATATTTGGGATGTGGAAAATGACGATCCTGCCTGTGTGGAATCCGAACAACAGGTTATGGACAAAAGAGAGACCTGTGTATCGGAAGAAATCATTCAGACCGGAGAAGGGATGCGGACTCTTACGACCTACAAATCTCCTTTGTATGATATAGACGGAAGCGTAATGGGTACGGTAGGCGTAGGAATTGATGTAACGAATGAGCGCGCCTATGAAGGGGAACTCGTGAAAAAGAACCGCGCGCTGGAGAAGATATTTACTTCCATGGATTGTGGAATTATATGTCATACAGTGGACGGCTCCCGCATTTTGAATATTAATAACACGGCATTAAAGATTCTTGGCTATCAGTCTGAAGAAGAACTGACAGCCAGTGAATTTGACATGATTGCGGCGTCAGTAGTGGATGAAGATAAAGAGAAACTGGTCGCCAATATGAAAAAGCTTAAAAATGAGGGAGACAGTATCAGCGTTGAGTACCGTATACGGCATGATGACGGGGAAATACTGCATATCATGGGAAACGTTAAGCTTCAAAAGGAAAACGAAGAGTTGTTCTACCAACGGTTCCTTTTGGACTGTACGGCCCAGAAACAGGAGGAAAAGAAGAGAGAAAGGCGCCAGATAGAATTAATTCAGGCATTGGCAATTGACTATAATCTGGTCTGCTTTTTTGATTTGGATACCGGGCTGGGATATCCGCTTCGCAACGTGGATGACAACGGCGGCGAATTTATACATGGTCTTGGAGGGGAAATATCTTATCAGGAAAGCATGGAGCTTTACATAGAAAAGTATGTTCATGAAGAGGATAAGGAAATGCTTAGGGAGGCCTTTATACCGGAACGGTTGAAGGCGGAGCTGGGGAAGAAAAAGTCCAGCTGCATAAATTGCAGGATTTTAAAGAACGGCAGGATAGAATATTTCCAGATCAAAGCAGTGCGCGCAGGTACATGGGACAGATATTACGGTATCGTTCTGGGCTTTCACAGCGTGGATGAGGAAACCCGCAGTGAAATGGAAAAGAAAAATATTTTGGAAGATGCGCTTATTCAGGCAAACAGGGCGAATAGGGCAAAAAGCGTGTTTCTTTCCAACATGTCCCATGATATTCGTACGCCCATGAATGCGATTGTGGGCTTTACCTCCCTGGCGCTTACCCACATTGAGCACAGCGACCAGGTTGAGGAATATCTGAAAAAGATTATGTCATCGGGCAATCATCTTCTGAATCTGATCAATGACGTTTTGGACATGAGCCATATCGAAAGCGGCAAGATGCATTTAGAGGAAAAGCCATGCAGCCTGCCGGAAGTACTTCATGAGCTGTGTAATATTTTGCAGGCGGATGTCCGTCAAAAGAAATTAAGACTTCAGGGGGACGCCATAGATGTTTTGCATGAGATGGTTTATTGTGATAAGCTGCGTCTGAATCAGGTAATGTTAAATTTATTCAGCAATTCGGTTAAATATACAAATGAGGGCGGTTCCATTATTTTGAAGATCACGGAAAGAGAAGGAGCTCCTGTGGGATATGCAAATTATGAATTCAGCATCCGGGATACCGGTATCGGTATGAGTGAAGAATTTGCAGCCCATATTTTTGAACCCTTTGAACGGGAAAACAATTCCACTATCAGCGGAATTCAGGGAACAGGCCTTGGCATGTCCATTACAAAAAGCATTGTGGATGCCATGAAGGGTACGATCAAAGTAAAGAGCAAGCAGGGACAAGGAACGGAGTTTACGGTTTCTTTTACCTTCCGTATCCAGGATGAGGCGGACAAAAAGCAGGCAATACCTCAGTGGAAAGGACAGAAGGCGCTGATCATCAGCGAGGATTTGGACAGCGGTCGAAATATGTCCCGCATGCTGGTGCAGCTGGGAATGGCGCCTGAGCAGGTTGTGCCGGAAGAAGGACTGTTGCAAGGTAAAGGAGAGGGGCAGGACAGAATCTGTAACATCTGCATCATTGACTGGCTGAATCCTGATATGGATGTTGTGGGAAAAATCAGGGAAGTCAGAAAAGAAGCGGGAGAGGCAGTGCCGGTCATTGTCATATCGGCATATGATTGGTCCGAAATGGAAGATGAGGTAAAGGAAAACGGTCCTGCAGTATTTTGCAGCAAGCCGTTGTTTGACTCGGAATTGAGGAACTGTCTGCATTATATTACAACAGGAGAAAAAATAAGCGTGGCAAATACCGGAAGGGTAAGAGAACAGCTTCATACGGGGCGTATCCTGTTAGTAGAGGATGTGGAACTGAATCAGGAAATTGCCGTGGCGATTTTGGAGGATGCGGGATTTGCGGCGGAGGTGGCAGAAAACGGTCAGGCTGCCGTGGATATGCTCTCAAAGTCTGAACCGGGATATTACCAGTTAGTGCTTATGGATATCCAGATGCCGGTTATGAACGGATATGAAGCTACGAAAGCAATCCGCCGACTGGAAAATGAAGAACTTGCATCCATACCGATTCTGGCAATGTCAGCCAATGCTTTTGAAGAGGATAGAAGAGAATCGTTAAAGTGTGGAATGAACGGGCATATAGCAAAACCCATTGATATTGACAGGCTTATTGATACCTTGTGCAAGGAGCTTTGCTGAAAATGCCGGACACGGTTGGAAAGTATTTGTTAAGTAAGCGATAAGGAAAAAGACCGGAGGGTTAAGGCAGGGTTAAGATAGGGAGGAAGTTATGGAACGGGCATTTCGGATATGTTACCATCTTAAAGATTTCTAAAGATGGAGGTTAAGAAAATGCCAGGTTTTGTTACAATGATTTTAGTTGCTTTTATGGGAGTTGTGGGTGGATTTACATCTTTGTATCTGCTTGTGAGCATCCCGGTACTGATTGGGTGGAAGCTTTATCGGAAAATCCGCCATGGATATTCTTTGTATTACTAAGATTCTGCTGTAAAAGGGAAAAGTAAAATATAGGATGATGCAGGCTCCGGGATTTTATCCGAGGGGTCTGTATTTCTTTGGGATAAGGCTGAAATGTGCCTTGGATTATAAAGCTACAGGAGAGATATGTGACTGCAGGAAGGTTGAAAGAAAATCTTTTAACCTTGATTTGAGGGTCAAATGAACATGCAAGCATGTTCGCTTGCCCCATGGAGACAAAAATGAAGGAAAAGAAAAAGAAAAATGCCATATGGAAAAACTGTCTGGTTACTACAGCCATTTTTGCAATCGCAGCGGGTTTCTGCTTTCTGCTGCAAAGGGTAGCTTCCACAGATACCCATGTGCCGCTGATCTTTGTTTTGGCAGTGCTTTTTATATCCCGCTATACGGAAGGATATGTATATGGAATCGTGGCATCCCTTCTGGCGGTTATCGGTGTGAATTTTGTTTTCACTTATCCTTATTTCAAATTTGATTTTACCATAACAGGGTATCCTTTGACCTTTCTGGCCATGCTGGCAGTTGCAATCAGCATCAGCGCCCTGACTACGCAGATTAAGAAGCAGGAGCAGATAAAACTGGAGATAGAGAAAGAAAAAATGCGGGGGAATCTGCTGCGGGCGGTGTCCCATGATATCAGGACTCCCCTTACCTCCATAGTGGGTTCCGCATCGGCGGTTATTGACAATTATGATGTGCTGCCCGATGACAAAAGACTGGAGCTGACGAAGGACATTAAGGAAGAAGCCCAATGGCTGATACGTATTGTGGAGAATTTGCTGTCCGTGACGAGGATTAACGAAAGCAGCGCCAATATCAGCACAAATCTGGAAGTGGTGGAGGAGATTGCTGACAGTGCGGTACAGAAATTTTTAAAGCGTTTTCCTGATGCGGAAGTAAAGGTTAATATTCCTGACGAGGTATTGTTAGTGCCTATGGACGGGATTTTGATTGAACAGGTTATTGTTAACCTGCTGGAAAATTCTGTGCTTCATGGAGAAACCAATGATATTACCGTTAATATTACCAATGATGAACAGGCGGTTTTCTTTGCCGTGGAAGATAATGGCAGGGGAATCAGACCGGATGTGCTGCCTTGCATGTTTGAAGGCGGAATGCATACCGGGGAAAGCGGCGGACCGGATACAAGGCGCAATATGGGTATCGGGCTTTCGGTCTGCTTCAGTATAGTAAAGGCGCACAAAGGCAATATGGAGGCGGAAAACAGAAAAGAAGGCGGGGCAAGAGTCAGATTTTCGCTCCCCCTGCAAAAGGAGCAGAATTATGGAAATTAGAGACAGGATTCTGGTAATCGAAGATGATAAAAGCATTCGCAACTTTCTCCGTGCGGCGTTAGAAGCCAATCATTACGACGTAATGATGGCAAATACCGGTTCGGAGGCTTACAGTCTCATTACATCCCAGTGCCCGGACTTGGTCATACTGGATTTGGGACTGCCGGATATGGACGGCATGAAAATTTTAAAGAATGTGAGGGAATGGTCTTCCATGCCTATCGTGGTGGTTTCTGCCAGAAGCCATGAAAAGGATAAGGTTGCAGCCCTTGATATGGGAGCGGATGATTACATTACAAAGCCCTTTGGCACATCGGAGCTGCTTGCCAGAATCCGTACGGCAATCAGACATACCAGAACTGTGGCGGCAACCCCGGGATTGGGACAAAGCGGCACCTTTGTGTCAGGAAGCTTTGTGATTGACTACGATAAACACCGGGTATTTGTAGAAGGAAAGGATGCCAATCTAACCCAGAACGAATTTAAAATTGTGGCGCTTCTGGGCAAATATGCGGGCAGAGTTATGACTTACGATTACATTATGAAGGAAATCTGGGGACCCAATATGAAAAACGACAATCAGATTTTAAGGGTCAATATGGCAAATATCCGTCGGAAAATAGAAAAAAACCCCGCTCAGCCTAAGTATATTTTTACAGAGGCGGGAGTAGGATACAGAATGGTAGAGGCGGACTAAATTTAGAATAAAAACCAAGGAAAAAGAGAGGTAGAAGGAAGACAGAAGAAAGAAAACAGAGAGACGGACAGATCCGGCCCTAAACTACTCTGGTAGTATTGACAAAGATATAAGACTGTGGTAGTATAGCAATAAACTACTGCAGTCTTATATGCATTAAAGGAATAAATGCAGCAAAAAATAAAGCGTTTTTTCATGCTTTGTTTATTTCCAAAGCTAAGTGAAGGGAATGATACCTATATGAATGTAAAACTTTTTGATTCTGAATTGAAAATAATGAGTGTTCTCTGGAAGGAAGGCGATTCTACGGCAAAGCATATTTCCGATGTCTTAAAGGAGGAAACGGGCTGGAATGTGAACACTACCTATACCCTGATAAAACGCTGTATTAAAAAAGGAGCCATTGAACGCTCTGAGCCCAACTTTATGTGCCGCGCCCTGATTCCACAGGAGGACGTGCAGGCGGCGGAAACAAAGGAACTGATCAATAAGGTTTACGATGGTTCTGAGGATAAACTGTTTGCGGCTCTTTTGGGCAAGAAAAGTCTTTCCAAAGAACAGATTGAAAAGCTGAAGCAGATCGTAAAGGAAATGGAGTAAGCAGTCTATAGGAGGGAAAAGGTTATGAATTTGCTGAAAATGAGTTTTTCCGGGGGAATTTTGATTCTGGTCATTATGGTAATCCGTGCCGTTGCTAAGAACAGACTGCCCAAAAGAGCATTCCTGATTTTGTGGGCAATTACGTTTTTGCGGCTGCTGATTCCCTTTTCGGTGCCGGCGGTGTTTTCGGCTTATTCCTTGATCGGACAGAACAAGCTGGCAGCTGAAAGCATGGCGAGAGCGGAGAATGCTCTGGGAATCTCCGGCGCTTTTACCGGAGATTTTGGGAGGGACAAATCTCATACGGAGCCATCTGAAACTGATCTGGATGGGGATGCTTCATCACGTTCTGAAGCGTCGCCATATTCTGAGATATCACTAGACTCTGAGATATTGCCAGGTTCAGAGACATCGTTATATGCCGAGGAATTACCGTATTCTACAGTTCCGTCATATTCCGGAGGCTCTAAAACCACAGGAGAGGCAAATATCTTTTTACCCTGGTTTATTATTTATCTGGCAGGAATGCTGCCCTGCATTGCATTTTTGGCAGTTTCCTACTGGAAATGCCTGCAAAAATTCAGAATGTCCCTTCCCGTTGGTAAGGGCTATGGAATTGCCTGGTTAAAAGAACATCCTTTAAAACGGAATGTCTCCATCCGTCAGTCGGATATGATTACCGCTCCTTTAACATACGGACTTTTACGTCCCGTTATTCTGATGCCTAAGACTACGGAATGGGAGAACGAAGAGCGGATAAAATATATCCTGATGCATGAATATGTGCATATCCGCAGGTTCGATTCGGCCGCAAAGCTGATTGCAGCCGTTACCTTATGCGTGCACTGGTTTAATCCCATGGTCTGGGTCATGTATGTTCTCTATAACAGAGATATTGAATTATCCTGTGACGAAAGTGTTGTCAGAGCCTTTGGAGAGAATTCCAAGGCGCTTTATGCCAATACTCTGATTTACATGGAAGAAAAAAGAAGCGGATTGGTTCCTTTTTACAGCAGCTTCAGTAAAAACGCCATTGAAGAAAGGATTACAGCCATTATGAAAATAAAGAAAATATCTATTGCGGCAATCGTGACCGCCGTTGTTTTAATAGTCGGCGTTGCGGCGTTATTTGCAACATCGGCCAAGTCCGCTTCTTATGAGGAAACGTTAAAAGAAGCATTGACTGAGATTCCCGGCGGAGAGTTTACGAAAGAAGAAAGCGAAAAACTGTTTTCGCTATGGATTGATGATTACGAGGAGATGCCCGTTGCAGATTATCGGGAAATCATGAATAAAATGGCAGATGAGCCGGAAATGAGGGGATTGGTCGATCGTTTTTTTGTGTCAGAGCTTGTATATGAAATAAAGGATGATGAAGAAGCAAAGGCGATGAAAGCTTTTACGAATTATTTTTTTGATATTTTCGTACCTCTGACGGCAGAAAAATGGGAAACCAGAGAAATTGAAGGATATGCAATTGATCGGAACACAGACGTACCCGTGGATTCGGCGGTTTTCGAATACCGGTTTTCTTTAAATATCGTCAATGCAGAGCGATTAACGGTAGAAGAGTATGACTCCATAAGGGAAAAAGCGGATAGTGCTCTGTCTGATATTTTAAACAATTATACTATGGAAGAACTATGCGATGAAAGGCAAATGAGAGCCTCTCTGGATGAACAGATTTCTTTTTTAACGGAAAGCCTTTCTACTGAAAATTTACAGGTTGAAGTTGCCGAATACTATTTCCGCCCTGTGTCTTCGGAAATGCTGGAAGATCTGGCGCTGCACGACGAAGCAAATAAAGAAAGTGAAGACTTATGGGAGGAAATACTGTCTCCCTATATACCCTTTGGACTGGACTGGACATATATTTCTGATTATAACGGAGGGGATGTGAAAATGACCTGGCAGGGAAAAGAGGTCAGAGGCATTTTTGATGAAAAAGAAAGCATATGGATTACGGAGCATACAGGAATATCCACTTATTCCGCTGATGCAGTGGAGCTTTACGCCGTATATGAAAACGGGGAACTGACCGGTTTGCGTCCTGCTTCTCCTGAAGAAATGGCGGACTGGACTGCGGAAAGGGAAGAGTCAAGTTCACGGCTTCCGGAGGTTAAAGAAAGCTCCCAAAGAGAATCTGATGAAATGGAATCTGAAAGAAAAAGATTGATAGAAGAGGAAAGAGAGGCTACGGGTTATCCGCCGGGAACGGAAGCTGATTACAGGTCTTTATTTTACTTAATGACTCCTGGATATGAAAATATGTCTGTTGCAGAATTTAATGCGGACCTGTTAGAATGGGCAAACGAAAACTTTGAAAGCCATGAAAGAATTCTTCAGGATGCAGGTTTAGATAATTATCGCGTAAATTTGTCCGAGGAAGAAAAAATATTTGTTGCTTTGACAGTCACGCTTTCCAGCCAAGAAAACTTCCGTATGATACAAAGTCTTAATACCGGACGTCCCGAAGAGGTTTGTCACTCTGCAAACTGCTATATGGACAAATCTACAAAAGGAGCCTGGTGTAGTTTGTGGTATCGGCTGGAGTATCGCATTATGGATAAAAAAAGCCTTAAGGTAAAAGAAAGAGACCAATGCATAGCCGGCATTCAGAAGGAAGTGGATGCGCTATGGGCGGAAACAGATTTGGAGCAGTTTTTATTGATGTCGGAGGAAGATGTGGCTGAACAGTTAAATGCGATTGCGGCATCATACAGCAATGACCTGATGAACGTTACCATAACCGAAAATGATATACAGTTTGAAAAAATGGACGAGAGGGGTTACCTTAATTAAACAATTCCGATAATTTTAAACGTGAAAGATATTTGATCGAAAAATTTCTTGAAAAAATTCTCGAAAAAAATTAAAAAAAGTTGTTGACACTAAAAAGCAACTCTGTTAGAATAACACTTGCGTCGGCTGAGAGACACAGCCACGATACGACATGGAGAGGTATCGAAGTGGTCATAACGAGGCGGTCTTGAAAACCGTTTGTCCGTGAGGGCGCATGGGTTCGAATCCCATCCTCTCCGTTAAGCCTTCGGGCTTTGCAGACAATGGTAATGATATAGAGTAAGAAGTTCAGCTATGTTTGGAGAAGTACCCAAGAGGCTGAAGGGGCTCCCCTGGAAAGGGAGTAGGTCGTTAATAGCGGCGCGAGGGTTCAAATCCCTCCTTCTCCGTTGGTGATTCTCAAGATTACCATATAGGACCTTGACAAATAAACAGCAATGCAACCCTGAAAAATTCCAAGAGAAAAATTTTTCAGAGAAGAAGTGTTTTTGAGAACACAAACCAAGAACAGTAAATAACGGTTAAAAAAAGCCAAGTGTTTTTTATGACCGGGACAGACGAAGAAAGGCTGTTGAAAGACGGCCGATTGCGGGATTGGAATCCAGCCCGTGAACGAAGTTCACTCGCTAACTTCCAATGGCTGATACATTTTCAGAAAACCCCGTCCTTACATGCGAGCATGACGGACGGCATTTTCCAAAAATGTGCCGCAATCTTTAAAACTTAAATTCGAGAGTTTGATCCTGGCTCAGGATGAACGCTGGCGGCGTGCTT
>CAJTCE010000013.1 GCA_910574745.1 Lachnospiraceae bacterium
TGTTTTTGGTGGTTTTACCCTCATCATAACATAAAAATACCAGAGATAAACCTTTTTTGAGCATAAAAATTTATCTCTGGTAGAATTTACCCTTACAAGGTGGAAGTTACCTCTTCATTTCACCCATTTTTCCAACTTTTCCATTCTGCCCGTCTTTACATAAGCGCCGCAATGGCATCATAATCTATTAACTTCCTGTATTTTACACGATAAATGCGGTAAAGGGATTCGTCAATCCTCTCTTCACTGATTTCCCCTCTCTCAATAGCGCTTAAAATACCGTTATATGCTTTCTTAAAATCGCCGGGACAAAACAGCATATCCGCTCCCGCCTGTACCGCCATAACGGCCGCATCCGCATGCTTGTAATGCATAATCAGAGAATGAGTATCCATATAGTCAGTAATGATGATTCCCTCATACTCCAGCTCTCCCCTTAGCATATCCGTTACCACTTCTGACGAAAGGCAGGCCGGAACATCACCTGTAATCGATTTATACGCGATCTGTGAAACCATGATAAAATCCGTACCGCCGTCAATAGCATCATCATAGACAGGATAATCCTTCTCCACAATATCCTCTTTGGTACGGTTTGATACCGGTCTTGCACTTTCAGGATTCTTTTCCACATCTCCGTAACCCGGAAAAAATTTTACACATGCGTGTATATTCTGATCCTCAATACCTCTGACTGCATTTCTTACCATATCCTTTACCAGCATTGGCTCATCTCCAAATGCCTGCGGCGAAGTATATCCGTTTTGCGAAAATGCAATATCTGCCAAAGGACCGATTACCGTATTAATGCCATATTCATTCATACGGTTTCCGATCGCTATTCCTGCCGTATACGCTCCTGAATTTTCCCCCGACTCTCCAATTGTTTTCTGGTCGGTAATAACAGCCTCGCTCAACCCTGAAACCACAAAAGGACTTTTCTCTCCTCCCGTCTCTTCTACAGCCATAAAGATTTCATTGCCGGTAAAAGATTTCACATTAAAAACCATCTCCTTGAATTGTTCGGGGCTTTCCATGTTGCTCTCCGTAAACAGGATTCCTCCTACCGGATATTCGCTTAAGGCTGCGCTCATTGCGCTTCCCCCTATCGTCACATCATTCGTTCCGGTCAATCCTTCCGGCGTTACAAAAAATAAACCGGCAACCTTTTGCTCAACAGTCATATTGGCAAGATAACCCGCAATGGTTTCATCTAAAATTGCCGCCTTCATTTCATCCGTAAGTTCTGTCGTTTCCCCGTCCACCGGCTGATTTACGGAAACAGAAACCGCTTCTTCCTCTTGCGGTTCATTAGCAGAAACCTCAGGTTCCGGCTCCGTTACGACAGGCTCCGGCTCTGCTGTTATCTCATTCTCATTTGCCGGCTCTCTATGTAAAAAGAAATAAACGCCAAAACCGATTCCTCCGAGAACCAGTAAAACTGCCAGAATCATCAAGGCCAAGATTCCGAAAGCTTTTCTTTGTTCTTTTTTCCTTTTTAATTTTCTTAACTCTTCTTTTGATAAATTATAGTTATCTTTTCTCAACTCGATCTTCCTCCACGCAGCCTGTCGCACAAGAAGGCGCTAAAACTTTACCCTTTATCCATTTACTCCATTGTTAAATGACTAAAGAATACAGACAATCCAAGTAAATCTATCTATATAGGCATTTTATTACCGTCACAAGGACAGCCGCCCCGCTGTTTCCCAAGAATTTCCCAAGAATATTGGATATCAATACATAAATATATATTAACATAAAGAAGTAACGAGTATCAATCCCTTTCGACTAATACCCGTTACTAATGTGTAGGCCTCAATTTGCCTGCCTCCTTCTGATCTTCTTCTCTTTCCATTTTCTAACTTGTACCTCTGGCACTGTAGCAGGTGTTTTCTCCAATTTTTATCTTTGGTACCTTGCTCTTTTCTCATATGTACTCGATTCAGATCTTGTCTTTAGTTTCTCTTTCTTTTGTACTTAACATCTCGTCTCTGGTGGACCGTACCTCCCTTTCATTAGGATATCTATATGAAAGTATATCTTAAGTATGAATTCATTATAACCAATAGTCTGACATTTGTCAACAGTTTCTCTTAAATTTCTTTCATTTTTTTCATATTTCTTCTTTTTTCACTTTTTAAACAATTTACACAAGAAATTATTGGTTAATTTTACCAAAAATTTGCACCATCCTACAAAAAAACGGCAACAACTGCTCCGAAAATCAGACCAACTACCCCGAAAATAAAATCAACTGCTCCAAAAATTAAAACAGACAAAAAAATAATCAAATCCTCTCCGATAATTTAGGCAATTATCTGTAAATAGGCCGCATCCCACTAGCAGCCGGATCACAGCTGCCAATAAAATTAGAGTAGCCCCTTTAAAACTTTTGTATTATACTTCTCTTAAAAGCAACTACATACCAAGTCAACACTCCGCTGCGGGCAGCGGGGAATGTAACCCTCGCGGGATTGGTCAAATACTCATTATACATTGTCCTCTAATCATTCCGCGGGAGCCACAATTTAACAGGAGGGTTAATCATGTCAGCAAAACAGGATGCATTTGCAATTACCGCAAAAACAATTATCGGAAATCTGGAAAAACGAAACATGGAGGGCTTTTACTGCGCCAACAAAAAAGAATTGGCAGAAGCCATCATGCCCATGCTGGAAAAAGGCTCTTCCATCGCCTGGGGCGGTTCCGAATCCTTTAAGGAAAGCGGTATCTTGGCCGCGTTAGAGCAGGACGGCAGTTTTGAATTAATAGACCGTATGAAAGCCACAACTTTAGAGGAACGCCGCAAAATATTCGGCCAGACCGCCATGAGCGATTATTTCTTTATGAGTACCAACGCCATTACCTTAAACGGCGAGCTTGTCAACATTGACGGAAACGGCAACCGGCTTTCCGCCCTAATTCACGGCCCTGCCCATGTGTTTATCATAGCAGGAATGAACAAGGTAACAAAAGATGTGGAGGAAGGCTTTAAGCGCACCAGAGTCTGCGCCTGTCCGCCAAACGGAGTCAGGTTAAATAAATCCACTCCCTGTGCCAAAATCGGACGATGCGGCGAATGCATGTCTGAGGAATGCATGTGCAATCAGTTTGTGGTAACGAGACGAAGCGGACATAAAGGAAGAATCAAAGTATTCTTAGTGGGCGAAGAATTGGGATTTTAGAAAAGAGGAATCACTTGTGGCAAATATTCTAATTGTTGAAGATGAAAAGAATATGCAGGATATTATTGTTGCATATATGCAGCGGGGCGGGCACGCCTGCTTTACTGCCAATGATGGAGTGGACGCTTTAATGCTGCTGAAAAGCACTCCTATGGATCTTTTGATACTGGATATTATGATGCCGCATCTGGACGGCTTTTCCGTCTGCAAATTGGCCCGGGAAATGAGCAGCCTGCCCATTATCATATTGACCGCTAAAGACAGCGAGGACGATAAGCTAAAGGGTTACGGATACGGGGCTGACGACTATATGACCAAGCCCTTCAGCCCCAAGGTGCTATTAGCAAAAGCTAACGCCCTGCTCCGCCGGGTTTCTCCCGATTCTCCGGACACATTAAACGCCGGAAGGATTACCTTGATCCCTTCTTCCCATAGAGTTCTGCTGGAAGGGGATGAAATCGCGCTTACCCATAAGGAGTATGAATTGCTTCATTTGTTCATGGCAAATCCCGGACAAATTTTTACCCGGGAACAGCTTCTGAACAGAATCTGGGGCTACGATTTTACCGGAACCACCAGAACAGTCGACACCCATATCAAAACCCTCCGGCAAAAGCTGGGAAGCGAAGGAAAACACATTGTTACGCTGATCCGTTCCGGATACAAATTCGAGGTAAAATGCCATGCTGAAAAATAACTTTTCGCTCCGTACGGTCCGTAAAAAAATCATTCTGGTTTCTAAATTGGCGGGAATTGCCCTGATCGTTTCTTACATCGCATCAACCCGCATGCCCGTTCCCCCGGATGTTTCACTTTTAATCTGGCTTATTTTCGTTACCCTGTTGGTATTCATCATTGATTACCTGATGTGGAAATTCATTTCATCTCCTGTTTCAAAATTAAATCAATCGGCAAAGAAAATGGCACAACTGGACTTTTCCGCTCCTTGTACCTTGGAAACAACTGATGAGTTTGGCGAATTATCCGCAAGTCTCAATAAAATGGCCGAAAATCTACAACGGACTCTTGCAGAATTAAATTCCTCAAATATCCGGCTCGAAAAGGATGTGGAGCAAAAACGGCTTTTGTTGGCTGAACGCAAGGAGCTGGTTGACCGGCTGTCCCATGAAATGAAAACGCCCTTGAGCGTTATCCGGGCTTATGCCGAAGGCCTGCAGGACGAAAAGGATGAAGCAAAAAAGCAAAAGTATTCCGAAATCATCATTGCGGAAACCGGGCGTATGAGCGCTTTAATTACCACACTTTTAGATCTGTCCGCATTGGAAACAGGTGCATCCGGACTTGTTTTGGAACGGTTTGATTTTGTGGAATTTCTGGAAACTGTTGCGGGACGGCTTTTAATAGATATACCCGACGGGAATTTTGAATTGCAGTATGAACTTCCAGAGAACAAAACATATGTATACTCTGACAAAGACCGCATGGAACAGGTTTTGGACAACCTGATCATCAATGCCAAAAAGAATGTACATCCGGGCGGTATATTGAAATTATCTCTGACAGAAAGCGGCGGTATGTTGCACTTTTCCGTTTTTAACCAGGGATTACCCCTTTCTAAGGAAAGTCTTTCTAAAATCTGGGAAAAATTCTATCGCATCCCCGATTCCGGATATGGCGGTTCCGGATTGGGGCTTGCCATTGTGGCACAGATTTTATCCATGCAGGGCTTAAAATATGGCGCAGAAAATACTCAAGATGGCGTCCGGTTTTATTTTTCTATCCCAATAATAAAATAACAAAACTCTTTTAAAAAGCTCCGGTCTCTTGCTTAAGAAAGGAGCTTTTATTTTTGTTGGAAGCTTCCTATAATTTACCATTCCCCAAAGAACGCACTTTTTGAGATTTCACTTCAACTTCACATCCGCCTCACACCGGTTTCACAGCACTTTTATATATTTTTCTGACAGAGGGAATAACCCTCACAGCAAAGGAGGAAACGACTATGTTTTTAGGTATTGAATGGTACTGGTGGCTTTTAATTGTCCTGATTGTGGCAGTTTCCATTCCCTTCAAGGTAAAATTTATGAAACGGATAGGAAAAAGACAGCGGGAAAAGAAAGAACGTTATGACGGGAAATGGGGGGATGACCAATGATCGAAGTAAAAAACCTTACTTTTTCCTATAACAGGGATAAACAGGCCCTCCACGGCTTATCTTTTACTGTAAAAGAAGGAGAAATCTTTGGATTTTTGGGCCCCAACGGCTCCGGTAAATCGACTACCCAGAAAATCCTGACCGGGATCTTAAAAGGCTATGGCGGCCACGTTTCACTGTTGGGCAAAGAAATCTCATCGGCGCTTTCCCCGGAATTTTTTCAAAAAATCGGAGTCCTGTTTGAGTTTCCCTATTTGTATACAAATTTAAGCGCAGTGGATAATCTCAAATACTTTTCTTCCTTTTACCCCAAGGAGCAGCTGCGGGATGTAATGGAATTATTGGATATGCTGGAATTTAAGAGAGACTTTTTGAAAAAGCCCGTTTCATCTTACTCCAAGGGAATGCGTCAAAGAGTCAGCATGGCGCGGGCTCTCATCAGCAACCCCAAGGTGCTTTTTCTGGATGAACCCACCAGCGGTCTTGACCCTGCCGGCGCTGTCCTGTTCCGTAAAATCATTGAGGAAGAACGCAAAAAAGGCACAACCGTATTTTTAACCACCCACAATATGACGGACGCGGATCTGCTGTGTGACCGGGTGGCCTTCCTGTCGGGCGGGAATATTGCCGCGCTGGATACGCCCCAAAATCTGAAAGAGCAAAACAGCAGCCATAGCGTGGTCATTGATTATCTGTATCAGGGAAAGCGTGAAAAAGCAACAATGGAAGCCCGGGAACTGGAAACGGGTATTCCTTTTTTGCACGACGAGATTATCGGTATTCATTCAAAGGAACCTACTCTGGAGGATATGTTTATCAAATACACCGGGAGGAGGCTGACCTCATGTTAAAAGGATTTTTCCATTTACTGAAAAAGGACTTCCGGCTGATGGTATCCGGCAAATTTTTTCTGCTGGCTCTTGCCTCTCTCCTGCTGTATTCCTGCTATATCAATTTTGTATACGTGAATTTAGACCAGGACATCTACCCTGTGTGCCTTTATGATCCCCAGAGCAAACAGCCCCTGATCTCCGAGTACGTTACAAAAGTGGATACCAGAGAGGCTTTGGAAACGGCCTGCAGCGACCGGTATTCCATAGGCTTTGACCTTTCCGGCGAAAGCCCGGAACTATATATGCTTTCCTCCGGCTCGGACGTTACCGACCATTACCGCTCTATCTGGGGCGAAACGGTATTAGCAGGAAACACGGACGGTCAGGCGCGGCTGATCGGCACAAACAACAAGGAAATGAAAAACCGCCGGGAAATTACTGCCGAATTTTTGTTCTTCGAATTATCCGCAGTCGGCTTTTTGGGGCTGGCCTCCATGCTGTTTAAGGAAAAACAGATGGGCGTCATCCGCGTTCACGGAATACTGCCGGTCAGTAAGTCAATGTTTATTCTGTCCAAGCTGTTTTTACTTTTCATATCGGATTTAACCTTTGCCGCCCTGCTGACAGTTTTAAATGTCGGTCTGTCCCATGGCCTTGCCGTTTTACCCGCTGTGCTCGTTCATGCAGGCATTTTATCACTGATCATGGCGTTAATCGGTTTTTTCTGCGCCGTAAGGCTGCCCAATTTCAAACAGTTTTCACTTGTTTATCTGGCGCTTGCCGTTTTTGTTACAACACCGGTTTTTATGGCAGGTCAGATAGGCGTTGCGTGGGACTGGATTGTTTACCATCCCATGTATCATTTATTTATGGCAATGAAATCAGCATATTTCGCAGCGCCAAGCGCAGGAACAATCTACTACCTGATCAGCTTCGGGGCAATCGCCCTGCTATTCCTGCTTGCCCATCGTACACTGACCATAGAAATAACCAAGGAGGGATAAAATGAAAGGACTAAAATATCAACTTAAAAACATCAGACGGGATAAAATGTGCATCCTGACCTTTTTGCTTCCGATCATTGCCGGCATAGCCATTCATCTGCTTTCCGGTGTAAATCTTCAGACCGTCAGCGAAGCCTCATTCGGCATTTTGAAAAATGACCTTTCCCAGGAAGCCTCCTTGTGGCTAAAGGCAAACGGAAACCTTACGCAGTATGAAACGCCGGAGGAACTCTATGCAGCAATCAATGACCCTTCCACCCAGATCATAGGCGTTCTCAAGACCGATAACGGTATCAGGACCCTCTTATCCGGCGATGAACTGACCCTCAACAAAGTAATTGCCGACACCCTTCCCCAGGCTTATACCGGCCGGACGGAAAAATCCCCCTACACAAGGACCATCATTCCCGTATCCGAAAACGCCGATGGCCTAACATCCCTTTTAATCGTCATAACACTGGTTACAGCTATGTTCATGGGCGCTACCTTCAATGCCATGAACATCATCGGCGAAAAAGAAGACGGCGTCGCATTTATCAACCGGATACTCCCCATGACGGCAAAATCCTATATTATCCAGAAAATCACGTTAGGCTTTATGGGAAGTGCGGCATCTGCCCTGATCACTTCCCTTATCTGCATGCAAATAAAACCTTCACAGCTCATTCCCTTCCTCCTGCTGATTATCTTATCCGCCTATATATCGGCACTAACGGGCTTATTCATCGGCCACCTTTCCGAGGGCCTGATGACAGGAATCGTCTACATCAAAATTCTCATGATACTATTCCTTGCTCCACCCATCCTCTTTTACTTAACGATTCCACCCCAAAGCCCATTATTCAACCTCTCCTACCTCCTGCCCTCCAGCGCAACCTTTTACGCCCTTATGGACTTACTAAACAACCAGCCCGACCGCTTATCGCTGAACCTTTTCATCCTATTCGTCCATGCCATTTTATGGAGCGTAACATACACCCTGATCAAAAACAAACGCCCCCGCAGCCGCCCCGCAGCTACTTCATAAAACCACTCATAACCGTCCACAATCATCCAATACAAAGCCCAACCTCCCGCCCCTATTACCTATATTTTTTAGAGCATGTATACGCCTCAAAGCGTACATGTTCTAAAAAATACTTACGTCCCTTCCTAATCCTCTCAACCCAGAATTACGAAAACACTGAAAAAGAAACAGGATTTTGCCGGGAAGCCACTTTACAGCCGCCCTTACAGCAAAATCCTGCTCTTTTATCCGTTACCTATGGCAATTCTACTACGCCACCGTATCCACAAAAATAGTATAAATCTGCTGAATCGCCATTTCAAAATCCGCCGTTTCCACCCCGATAATAATATTCAGCTCCGAAGACCCCTGGTCAATCATCTTAATATTAATCCCGGAATGCGCCAGTGCAGCAAAGATTCTGCCTGCCGTACCCTTGGCTGCTCTCATGCCTCTGCCCACGACCGCGATCAAAGCCAGATCGGATTCCATCTCAATGGCATCCGGCTCCGCTAACTTGTGGATTCCCGCAAGTACCCTCTGCTCCTTCTCCTCAAATTCAGACTGATGAACAATAATCGACATGGTATCAATACCCGAAGGCATATGCTCAAAGGAAATGCCGTTTTCCTCAAATACCTGAAGCACCTTTCTGCCGAATCCGATCTCGGCATTCATCATATCTTTTTCAATATTGATTGCACAGAAATCCTTCTTTCCCGCAATACCGGTAATGGTATAAGGAGGCTTCTGGCAGGTACTCTCCACAATCCATGTACCCGGGTCTTTGGGAGAATTTGTATTCTTGATATTGATAGGGATTCCCGCCTTTCTGACAGGGAAAATCGCATCCTCATGAAGAACGCTGGCGCCCATATAAGATAACTCACGCAGTTCCCTATAGGTAACCGTGCTGATAGGCTTGGGATTATGGACAATTCTCGGGTCTGCAATCAGACATCCCGAAACATCGGTCCAGTTTTCATAAATATCCGCTTTTACCGCCCTTGCCACGATGGAACCTGTAATATCGGAACCGCCTCTGGAAAAGGTTTTAACGCTTCCGTCTTCCTTCGCTCCGAAAAATCCGGGAATGACAGCACATTCCACGTCAGCAAGTCTCTGTGACAAAACCTCATCCGTTTTATCCGCCATAAATTCGCCGTTTTCATCAAAGAAAATAACCTCTACGGGATCAATAAATTCATATCCCAGATAGTCGGCCATAATAATTCCGTTTAAATATTCCCCCCGGCTTGCCGCATAATCGCTGCCTGCTTTGGCCTTAAACTGCTCAGTAATAGCCTGAAATTCCTGTTCCAGGGATAAATCAAGTCCCAGACCGTCAATGATTTCCTGATAGCGCAGCTTAATCTGGTAAAGGGCTCTTTTAAAATCGTTGCCCGCTTCTGCATAAGCGTAAGTTGCATAGAGCATATCCGTAACCTTCGTATCCTTGGAATTACGTTTTCCCGGCGCCGAAGGCACTACATACTTCCTGTCACTGTCAGAGCGGATGATTTCGCCCACCTTTTTAAACTGTTCGGCACTTGCTAAAGAGCTTCCGCCGAATTTTACCACTTTTTTCATTTTTCATATCTCCTCAAATGTTTTATCATAAATATCGTTTCGTGCCCCAAGAGACTGCATTTTCTTCTCAAAGAGCCGGCTGCGTACGCTCTTTAGGGTACTTGTGCCCTTTAGGGTACTTGTGCCCTTTAGGGTACTTGTGCTCTTTAGAACATTACATGTCTTATGCATATGTTTCTATCGTGAAAACAGCACGTCAATCATCTCATGGCCCTTGGCAACATAATTGCCGCTTTCCTTTGCTTCCGCCTCATTATAATCCCAGGTATGGGACTCTTCCTTGGCGGAATCATACAAAAGGTAGGGAACGGCATCCGCTGTATGGGTCCTTACCCTGATAGGAGTGGGATGATCAGGCAAAATCAGAATCCTGAAGTCCTCGCCTTTTTCCTTCAACGCCTCTACGAGGGGACCTATTACAAATTCATCAATATTTTCAATGGCCTTTACCTTCTTTTCCACACTTCCCTGATGCCCCATTTCATCGGGAGCCTCCACATGGATATAGGCAAAATCAAAACCGTCTTCCGTCAACGCCTTAACTGCCGCATCCTTTTTACCTGTATAATTGGTATTCAGACCGCCGTTGGCACCGTCTACCTTTGCCACTGCCATATTGGAGCCTACCGCAATACCCTTTAGCAGGTCTACTGCCGAAATCATAATGCCGGATTTGCCGGTCTTTTCTTTAAAATCAGCAACCATGGGCTTGGTTCCCGCTCCCCAGAACCAACAGCAGTTAGCAGGGTTTAATCCTTTTTTCTTTCTCTCTCTATTAATAGGATGATCCTTTAAAATCTCATAGCTCTTTTTCATCATGGAACGAAAAACCGGATTTTCGGGAAGATTGGGCCCGATTTTCTGTCCCAGCACATCATGAGGCTGAACCAGGTCCACTACTTCTCCTTTATCCCAGATTAAGCAATGTCGGTAGCTAGTGCCAACATAAAACTTATATTCATCATTTTCCAGTTCTTTCTTAACTTCATTTAATAAGACCGCACAATCCTCCGTGCTGATTTCACTGGAACTATGGTCGATAATGCTCTTTTCCTCAAAAGGCACATCATCATTGGAAATGGTAACGATGTTGCAGCGAAGAGCAACGTCCGAATCCTTCATGGGAACGCCGATGCTGAGAGCTTCCAGCGGAGAACGTCCCGAATAATAAATCTCGGGGTCATATCCCAGCACAGAAAGGTTTGCTGTATCCGAGCCCGGCTTCATACCGTCAGGAATCGTATGAACCAAGCCGATTTCTCCTTTTTTGCTCAATTCATCCATAGACGGAGTTTTGGCATAGGCAAGGGGTGTTTTTCCTCCCAGACTTTCAATAGGCTCATCCGCCATGCCGTCTCCTAAAACAATTACATATTTCATCTTTAAACCTCCATACGAATCATGCTGATTACATTGAGGGAGGCCGCTTTTTCTTTGTAGGCTTTTTCAGACATAACCGGCGTTACAAATGCCGTTTCCCCTTCTTTAACGGACTCTAGCATTTTTACTTCTCCAAATATCTGTCCAATCTTCTCCTCATCTGCTTTCGGCACGCGGACAAAGAATTTCCATTCCGCCAGAGCCGCATCAGCCAGAGCTAACTTTTCAGGCTCCCAGTTGCTGGAAAGATGAATGCCTTTGTGAAGAACACACTCACAAACATCCGCAACAACCGCACTGGCTGTAGGAAGCTTTCCTGCTCCCGCTCCATAATACATAGTATCCCCTAAAGTATTTCCTGTTACTAAAATCGCATTCATAACATCGTCAACACTGTAAAGAGGATTTTCCCTTGTGAGGACAAAGGGCGCAACCATGGCAAAATATTCCCCGTTCACTTCCCTACTCATTCCTAAAAGCTTAATGGTAGCTTTTAACTGCTTCATATAAGCAAAGTCCTCCATTGTAATCCGGGTAATGCCCTCTGTGTAAACATCTTTATAATAAACAGTTTTTCCGAATCCTAAGGAAGAAAGAATGGCAATCTTACGGCAGGCATCATGCCCTTCCACATCCGCCTCCGGGTTAGCCTCTGCATATCCCAATGCCTGGGCATCCTTTAATACGGAATCAAAGTCCGCTCCTTCCTGCTCCATTCTGGTCAGAATATAGTTGGTAGTTCCGTTTAAAATACCTTTAATAGCAACAATCTTTTCAGGAGAAAGAGAGGTCCTTAAGGGTCTGATAATGGGAATACCGCCTCCGCAGCTGGCCTCAAAAAGATAATTGCATTTATTAGCCTTTGCTAACTCAATCAGCTCTGTGCCGTATTCTGCTACCAGGGCTTTATTGGAAGTGCAGACACTTTTTCCTTTGGATAAAGCCGTCTTTGTAAAGGCATACGCCGCTCCGGTTCCGCCCATTGCCTCGCAGACAATTTCCACTTCCGGATCGTTCATAATCACATCCACATCATGGACAACCAGATTTTCATAAGGGTCTCCGGGAAAGTCCCGAAGGTCCAGAATATATTTCACTTCCACAGGACATCCGACTCTTTTCGCAATGAGTTCCTGATTGGTATTGATCACTTCAACGATTCCGCTTCCTACTGTTCCGTATCCTAAAACTGCTACCTTTGCCATGTCTTTTACTCCTTAGCTATAATTTTTACATAATGTACACCCTTTTGTGCCTCCATCCGCTCTATCATTCCCGAAAGGTCACATTCACTGGAAAGAATCTGGATGCTGATGGAGAGGGATGCGACCCCGTTAATGGGAATACTCTGATGGATTGTCAGAATATTGGCGCCGTATTCCGCCACTATTTTTAACAAATCCGAAAGCAGTCCCGGCTCGTCATCCATCTGGAAGGTCAGGGTAATGGTGGTCCCTTCCGCATTGTCATGGAATGGAAAAATATCATCCTTATATTTATAGAAGGAACTGCGGCTGATACCCACCCGCTCCGTCGCCTCCTGCACGGAGGATGCTCTTTCCGATTCTATGATGCGCTTTGCCTCGGCTACCTTCAAAAGCACCTCAGGCAGAGCCTTTTGCTTTACTACAAAATATTTGGGTGTTTCTGTCATGAAAAACTCCTCTTTCAAACATCCTGTATCTCTTTGGAATCTTAGGGTTTATGTTTTTCCACGACGGACACTTGTTTGCCGCCGAAGGATATTCTAGCATAATAGACAAATTGTGGCAAGAGGTTTTGTGGAAATTCATGAAGAATTTCATATGGAGACCGGTAATAGATTTTTCTGCTGGCATTAGACTTGCGCCCTTGTCGGGGATAAATTGTAATAAGTACAACAAAATCGGTGTTTCTGAAGGAGAAATGTTATGTTCCATAAGCAAAAAGAAACCATTTTAGCATTGCTGAAATCTGATAAAGCTAATCGAAACTATAAAAATAACTACTGGTTCTCATATAAGGATTACCTTAATCTGACAGATGATTTTACACGTTTCGCTTGCGAAAATCTATCTTTTACAACTTTACAAAATTTATTTGACATATTCTACACAATTTCATACGATACTATTAGAGACGGAGCAATCCGCCATCGAAAATATTGTTCGCACACCGTCTGCGACTAATAAATGTACGGCTCGAAAATATTGCTCGCTTACCGGAAGCGTCTAATAAATGTCCGGCTTGAAAATTCTAGCCTTATCGCTTAGGTGATAAGGCTATTTTCACGTTTTCACGGAGAGAATATTATGGATTACCAAGAAGGATACGTTTATCATATTAAAGACGAATATTTTATTAAAGCAAATGATCCGAACCTTATGCAAAATAAGGAAAATGGTAACTATCGCCCAACCTTCTACTGTATACGTGATGAAAAAACGGCTTTGCTTTGGCTAGTTCCTCTCAGCAGTCGTGTTGAAAAATATCAAGCAATTTATGATAAAAAATAGAAAAATATGGGAACTGTCTAACTATTGTTATGGGAGAATATGACGGAAAGCAGGCTGCATTTCTTTTACAGAATATGTTTCCTATTACGGAAAAATATCTTGACCATATACACGCCCGTAATAATAACCCTGTTCCTGTTAAATACTCCATACGAACTGAGATAAGCACAAAAATGAAGCGCATACTACAACTCCATGCACGTGGAAAAATGATTGTTTTCCCTGATATTTCAAGGCTTGAAAGCCTAATGTTAAAAGAAGCCACATCTGCTCAATAATCGCAGATGTGGCTTCAAATTTTTACAATTCCCCGACAAAATTATAAACAATCCGTACTTCCTGTGTTTTTACCCCGTCAACCTTTTTAAGCTCTCCTATCAGTATGCGGTTAATCAGTCGATTTAATACCGTTTCATCAAGCTCCGTAACGGTAGCATAACGCCTGATTTCCCCCACAAACATCTGCACATCGCCCTCTGAATGTTCTTCCTCACTGATAACCGCCGCAATCTCCCTTGTGGAATACCCCTGCATTTTCAGCAGGAGAATAAGCAGGGTATGCTTGTCCACCGTAATCAATGTCTGGTACAGTGTTTCGTTCTCAATCTCATCCAGTAAGTCTGCCATTCCTTATTTCCTCCAATCCGAATTTTTGAAAATGTAAAAATCCAGATTGGATAGGCGGCGAACGACAGCCAACAGCAGAAACAGCCCCTCGACACATTCCGATAAAAAGTTTGCCTTAAAACCTTATGAAATAAAACAGAGCCAACGAACTGTGATTTTATCTCACAAGTTCATCGGCTCTGCGTCTTTGCGTCTAGCTCTACGATGACTGTCATTTTTAAATTTGTTACTTCAATCAATGTTTTCTGTCTGCATTTTGGACAATAGAAAGGATAGTTTTTTTTAATAGTGTCCTCTCTGATTTTGTTACGGGTTTTGTTTCCGCATATAGGACAATATACCCATTCTATTTTATGTAACACGACATATATCCTCCTCAAAGATTTATCAAATATACATATGCTTCCTCATTACCAAAAGTAAAGCTCCTACAATAATTCCCACCGTTTTTCTCGATTGTTTTTATCGAAGCAGCATTATCCTTTTCAACTGATAACTGCAACTGTTTCAGACCGTATTTTTTCGCAACCAAACATATTTGTCTTAATATTTCAGTAGCATACCCTTTTCTTCTTTCTGACGGTCTTACGCTATATCCACAATTACCAAAATCTTTTAGGAAATCATTTAATTGATACCTCAAATCAACAATGCCAACAATTTTATTATCCGACACCCTAACTGCAAAAAATGTATCTGTTAAAACCCAATCAGGGTCAACCGTCTCCGTACTTGCATTGGCAATGACTTTCTTAAACCATTCCTCATAAGAAGCAATCTTATCAAATAATTCACTCCCATTGATTATCTGTTCTCCAAAATCAAAATGCTCCTGCCGGTATTCAAGCGCTTTATCTTTCAATCCTAAACTTGGCTTTACAAGCCGTATTTCTTCATATACCATCATTCATTCCTCCACTTTATAAATTTTATTTTTTCAAACCATGATTTCCATGCCATCATAAGCGAATAAAATATCATCAAATCCTTTTTCAAGTTCCTTGTAATAACCATATGATTTTCCCCATATTTCATCAATATGTGTAACTATAATCTTCTTGATTCTATAATAGTTTTTCAGTTCTATAACCTCATCCAAAGTGAATATTTCATCTTTCAAAGGCGTATCCATAAGCTTCGTTCCATCATTTAATATTCCATCATCAGAAACCATGCTTATAATCAAAATATCTGCATCAAAATATAAATCATTATGAGCAAAAGGTTTCGGATTACAACAGGCATAGATAACCTTTTTTTCATGCTCTTTCAGAACATAAAAAGTGATATTTCGGCTTGTGTTATTGTTGATTAAGTCTATGTCAATATTATCTATTTTTATATGCGGTGTTTCATTAACAGAAATACAATGAAGAACGTCACCATAATATTTAAAGCAGTCACGGTTCATTTGGTTTATATCTTTAATGACCTCTGGAAGAGCATAAAAGCCAATAGGCATACTCGTTCCTTTAATAAAGTCGCAGCCTATCTTTTCAACAATCCGAATACCCCTGACATGGTCTGGGTCACTATGGGAAATGGAAAGGTGTTTCACTTCCGATATTCTTTGTCTGTTGCAGGCTACCGCAATATCTTCGGGTGTGTCTATCAACATTTTTATATCGTCAATATACAGGCTTGGCCCTAACCGTTCATACCTGCCGCCTTTTCGTCTGGCTTCTTCACAAATTTTACATTTACAAAATGAACTCGGAATAATTGACATGCCACCGCTACCAATAATTTTCAATTTCAAATCTTTCACACCGCCTTATTGCATGAATCGCAAGGAATAATAATGCGTTTTTATTCATGTTAAATATTTAAACAATATCGCTATTACTGCCGCTTTTCACTAATATTCTTCTTATTTCTTTTATTATTCTGGAAGGTGTTTCTTTATCCATAGGCATAAGTTTACTGTACATCCTTACCCCTTGGTACGAAAACACAATTAAATCAAATACCGCAGAAATATCCACTTCATTAAATTCATTCCTGTCCATCCCGTATTGTATTAGCTTCTTCCATGTATTTGCTGAAATTAAATATTGTTCATATAGCGTATTGCTCTGATTCGCAATATCACGAATACTAAAATACTCATATATTGCTATGCTTAATGAAGATTGACTATCCAACATTTCATTCTCATACTTGTTTAAAATTTCATCCAAAATAGTTACTGCCGAACAATTTTGTTCTATCCTTAAATCAATCTCATTATCCTGCTCACTTGTCATATCATCAATAATCTCTTGAAAGATTTGACGTGTGCTTTCGTAATGGCAATACAACCCGCCCCTGCTTAATTTCGCCACATCGCAGATATCCTTCATTGTCACTTGTTTAAAACCTTTTTCTGCAAACAAAGAACATGCACATTTCTTTATATGTTTCCTTGTTTCCTGTCCTCTTTTATTCATAAACAGCCCCACTTTCCGACAAACGTGTCTGAAAATATTATACGACACATGTGTCTGAAAGTCAATAAAAAGCGGCAAAGATTTCTCTCTACCGCCATCAACGTCTAAATATAAATAATTTCCTTGATTACAATCTCCCTCGCACAAGCCCTTATGTTACCTAGCCGTCCTGTCCATTCTAAGGCGTTTTCTTCCTTTAGCTGTTCTGTTGCCCTGTGCCTATCGGCTGTTCTTCTTCGGCGGGTAATCTTAAATCTGGAATAAGATATCCATTTTCTTCGTGGTATGTGCCGCCCAACTGTTCAAATATTGGTTTCATATGCAAAAACTCCTTTTTTGTATGGTTTGGTTTCTGCGGGGTATCTGCAAGCAATGTTTCAGCAGGCTGTATGTATATATTATCTTTAAGTTAAGTAACCCCCAACCAATATGTAGTCAATCCCATTTTCCGTTATCCGTTCCTTTAGTTTACCCATGCTTTTTCTCCTGACATACTTTCGTTTTGGTTAAATTACCCCATTATTCCCTTATATACTTTTTCAGACGTACAGAATTGTACCAGATTAAAAGAAATAAAAAAGACATGATTAGCTGAATTGTCGGCTGATCGTGTCCCTGTTCTATTTATTTTTGTTTTTGGCAGCCAACTCTTCACGAACAAGTGTGGCATATCTTTAATGAACCGGAAGATATATTTCCAAGCGACATTGGAGAGGTAACTGATTTTTCACAGCCAACTTTTCCTATTGACGATAATGGCGGTTTCGTTCCGGCTGCAGAACTTTCCAGAGATGGATATGTTGTTTATTATTGCTGGTGGGATTGAGTTTCGTTTTTCTAAGCCAGCATTTCTCCCTCGAGAAAAGAACATCTTAAATAATCCGGGTTGCTGTAATAGACATTGGAATTGAAATCTGATATCTCATCGCTGATGAAAGAGGATTCCAGTTGTCTGGCTATATCTTTTTTGTTGAAATATCCAACAATATCACTTCTATGATTACAGGTCTCTCTTGAAATAAATTCTATTTATGAACAAACGTAAAAACTGTCATCCTTTTCCTTATTGTCCATCAATCATTTCACTCCTCTCAAAAGTCAGACGGTTTAAAGCGCTTATAGTATGAAAGCTTATTTAAAAGTTTCTTCCAACTCCTATCTGAAAAATCAAGAACTTCAATACTGTTTTATCATACCCTTTGAACAAGCATGAACAACAGAAATTCCGCTATTCCTTACCTTGCCGTCAATAACAGGTTCAGCCATGGGCAGGAATATAGGGGCGAGATAATTTGCCCGCCCCTGTCTACCCTAAAAATTGAGTATACAGAAATCTATTTGTCTAAGAATTCATTGCCGAGCAGGCTATACCATCCACTTGGAAGAACAAATTACCCGGATCGTCAAATTCAGTCTGAAATGACTTGCGTACAGGATATTTGCCATTAAATCTTCTCTTAATTACCTTTTCCATTACCGGAATATCACAGATATTTTTAAACAGGCAATTCATCTGTACGACATTTTCCAGCGTCAATCCCACTAATGCCAGTCGTTCTTCCATTTCATCAAAGGCACCGTCAATTTGTTCTTCAATCGTACCGCCTATATTGCGGGCACAGTAATTTATAAAACAATAGTCTCCTGCTTGAATAATTCCTGAATGTGCCCAATTTTCGTTAATGTCATATCGTCTGATTTCTTTCATTTTGCTACACTCCTAATTTTATAATATTTTTTGGCGAATTATCAATCTGAAGAAATTCTGTAAAACGTGCTATTTCGTTTACAATCATTTCTCTCATTTCGTCATTTGGTTCAACTTTCGGTTCCCACCACCAGTTTTTAATAATAAATTCTCCTGCCTTGCGAATCGGTTCTGCCTCAAATCTGGCAATAAATTGACCATTATACAGCACAGGCAATACATAATAGCCATACTTTCTTTTTTCAACAGGGGTATACACTTCCCAGCGGTATGTGAAGCCAAACAGCATTTCCAGCATCTGTCTGTCCCACATAATGTTGTCAAGCGGGGCAACGAATCTTACATAGCTGCCTGTTGCCTGATTCTTCATATATTTCTTATTTTTTGCCGAAATATAAAAAGGCTCTTTGATTCCCTCTATCTGTATTTCTTCAATCCTGTTTTTTTCTACAAGCGACTGAAGTGTAGAACTGCGGAGTTTATTTTCACTTAAAAACCGTCCCTGCCATGCTCCGCCTGACTTGTTCCACAGAAAGCCTACACTTTGGATCCGCCTCTCGACATACCACTCCAGAAATTCTTCTACGGTCATATTGGGGTCACAGGAAAGGTTTTCACTGTCAAGCACACGCTCTGTCAAATCAAAATACTTCTGTGTTCCCCGTTTGTCGACTACAGTAAGAACTCCCGTGTTAAACAGATAATCTAAAGCAATGCTTGATAGTTTTTTATGTCCCCATCGACTTTCCCTCACTTCTCCCATTGAAATATCTTTTGTTCCTGTCTTGCCATGGGTTTCCACAAAATCTCTGACATCGTCCAATATATTCAATACGCCTGTCTGGTTACGGTATATCAGGGCAGACTTTGCATATTTCTCATATTCATTTCGCACAAATTGAAAGCGGGCGAAATCTTTCATGTCATATATGCACATTTCTTTATCAAAGCCGTCAATCAGTTTATGTTCCTTATATAATAAATCGTAAAGAACTGATTCCCTGTAATCTTTTACCCTTGCCTGTAATACCAAATCCGCATTCCTTGCTACAACATTCAAAGGATCATACTGGATACTGTGTATTCGCCGCATGATCTTTTCGACACCTTTTTTTCCGCATAATGCTTCCGCACCGTCCAAATTGTGATATCGGCACAGCATACGTCTTGCCTCATCCTTCGGATATAATTTCATCTTTATTCCCCATATGCTATTTGTATTTCTTTGCAGGTTTTTATAATGCGTTCTTTTATTTCCTGCGGTTCGATGATCTTAGCCTTATTTCCAAAGGAAAGAATTACCCCGTACCAAAATGTCTCATGTTCCGGTACAGAAAAAGAAAACTCAAAATCCCCATTTTCAAATTCCCGCGTAATCCGTCCGTTTAGATATTCTCTGCATTTTGCTTTTATGACTGCTTTTCCGTATAGTTTGACATGTATCATATCATCATTGCTATCTTTCATCTTAATATCCGAAAGATTATGAGATTTTGTAAATTTTATCTCTGTTGCTTGCAAATTTTCCATACGGACTAATTTAAACATACAATAATCCTGATATTTTTCATAATATCCAATCAGATACCAGTTATACCATTTGTATTGCAGACAAACCGGTTCTACTTGAATATCTTTTACTTCATCATGACTATTTGTATAAGAAAATCGAACAACGCATTTTTCCTTGATTGCATCTTCTAACAGCATTAATTGTTCATTTGTTTTATCGTTTTCACTTGCGACACCCAAGTCCACGGAAACAGCAGTGTCCCTTGTATGGCTTATACTCTGCACTTTTTCCAGCGCCTGTTTCAGACTTTTGCTTGCATATGCGCTTGCCATTCCTTCCAGCGCAGTGACAATCCAATCATATTCGTGACTTGTTGCAACCTGTTTTTCTAAAATAAAGCTGTCCATGATCTGATAGCCGCCTTCTACGCCATAAAAAGATTGAATCGGTATACCTGCCTGATCCAGGGATTCCAAATCCCGCATAATTGTTCTGGAAGAAACTTCAAATTCTTCTGCCAATTTCTGTGCTGATGTCCGACCATGATTTAATAAATAAACAACAATGCTTATAAGTCGGTCAATCTTCATTTTTTCTCCTTTCTGTTCCAGTATAACAAACAAACTATGACAACATTATGTCATAGTTTGTTTAAAGAAGCAATTATTCAAATTTTTCTTACCAAGCTTCCGGAGAATCTTCCTCCTCCACCCACATCTGCATACTCCAAATTTCCGTATTTTAGTGCTATACTGTTTTATATGATTTTGTTTCCCTTATCAGGGTTCGTAATGCCCCGTGAGAAGATATGACAACCAATATTTCCCTTAAAAACTATCAAATCACAATCGGGAATTGCAGATGAATTTCTTGAACTTTCTTTATTTTTAAGGCAATGGAACGGCGGTTAGTCTGAAAATTAATGTACCCAGATATTTGGTCATTGATTTCAGTAAAGCGGAAAAAGAAACAATTGTCAGCAGTGAAGATGTTTTGGCAATTTCTGAGGGGTTGACAAATGCTTCTTTTAATTTCCACGAGCTGCCGCTCCAATTTCTACATCAGGCTTAATTTCCTTTGCCCTCTCGTGCCATTTGCCAAGATGGCGTCCATCCCATGACCAATAGTCATAATCAACGCAGGTTCGTACTGCTGCTGTAGCTTTGAGAATTTCTTCTGAAGTCATCGAAGAATTTACTAATTTCTCATCCTTGAGTGTATTTCGGATACGACACATAAGAACAATTTCATCATGTTCACCCGTAGAAATTTCCTTATCTACCTCAAGTTCAAAACTAATCGGACTGCTGCAAAGGATAGGAACTGTGAGCACTGTGCCCTTTTCCCATTCAACGGCTACATCCATCTTGTCGTTATCTCTGCCATCCGCTGTTCCAAAATAATCCGCTAAAGGTAAATTATCTTCTACCACAAGATTTGCAGAAAACATTCCATTTCTCCGAATGTTTTCTAATGTTCTCTTACTTCCACCGATGGCGCATATCACGCCAAGCTGATCAAACCAACAATAGCTGAACCAACAGAATAAGCCGAAATCTGGCGTGCCATCTTCATTCATGCTACCATAGACAAATAGAGTCTGAGGACATATATCATTTGTTACAGATACTGATACTTTTTTCATAATATAGTTACCTTTCTTCCAAATTATTAAGTATACGTTGCAAATACGATTCAAACTGCATTATTTCTGCTTCTGTGAAACCAGTGTAATAGATTTCATTCATTTTTTGTGAGATTTTGGTGTAATCGTCCTGCAGGGATTTTGCCTTTTCGGTAAGTGCAATCAGCCTATTGCGACGATCCTTAGGATCAGGCTTTCTAACAATCAGTCCAATATTTTCCATACGGTCAAGCATAGCGGTAAGTGTAGTATTCGCAAGGCTTGTTTGTGAAGACAAACGGCTGATACTGATATCATCATTCTGCCAAAGCACATACAAAATCCGTCCTTGTGCCCCATTGAATGAATCTATCCCTGACGCCGCCAGCATACGGTCAAATATTCGAGTTCCCATCTGCTTGATACGAGAAATCAAAAAGCCACCTTTAGTTTCCAAACACGCACCTCCTTTCTATATAAAATATTACTATATGGTAATATTTTTGTCAATTACCTTTGTTTGATGATAAAATTACCATACTTACTAACTATCAATCATATCCATGCCTGTATTTCGCACTCCGGTAGCCTTGCAAATTCAAGCAGTTTATCAATTGCTAATGCATTAAGTAAATTTTGCGAGCATGATGCAATTTTCAGGTTTTTATCTGCTTTGCTAAGGTCATTGATTTTTTGAAAGTATTTAAATTAGTTTATCATTCCCATATGTTTTGTGTTATACTGTTTTATGTGATTTCAAGGTGGGGGATTTTAACGGAAGATTTTGAGGCACTTTTTGAGATAGTATCTGATATAGAAACTATGCAACATTATCCAGTACCCTTTTGATGAAGATAAGAAATAGGTTACCATGTTCATAAAAAATACTGGAGAAAAGGATTTGCTAAAGAAGCTGCTAAAGCAGTACGGGATTGGGTATTTCTTAATACGCAATACGACACAATTTATTCTTATATGAAATATACAAATATAGGTTCTTATTCCATTGCTATAGCCAATGGAATGCAAAAGGTAAAGGAATATCCTGACCCTAAAAATACTATTTCTTATGCCTATGCTATCACACGTGAAGAGTGGCAAAAAATGAAAGAGAACTGGGTTAATTTCATTTGAAGCTTTCAGTTTCACGGATATTTTGCAATAGAATAGCCTTATCCGTATACATGCCAGAATAAACCAGCCATTTTTCAATCACTCCATGAATTGTTTGTTTTTCATATAATATTTTAACGCAATTAAATTTTCAATATCATCCATAGTTGTTTCCACTATTTCTACAGCTATTTCCCTCGCCTTAGCACTGGACACATTTGCATCATCCGTTTCGCCCAAATACACGCAAAAATAAATCCTTTTATCATCGCCATCTGCAAAGCCCGTAAACCACGAATCAACCACAATGCCATGAGCCTTGCCCATTCCCGTTTTACCATAAACGGAAACCTCCGTCTCATTCTGCTCTGACAACAGCATAACCTGTTTTAATTGATTCAATGTCTCTTCCGAATAATCCGTATTACTGCCAAAAATACGCTCCATAACTTCTGTCTGCTCCTTTGGCGAAATCAATAAAGAAGACTCAATCCAGAAACCGGTCAGTGACGGATTATTATTATTTGTATTTAACGATCCCTTCCAGTCGGAAATATCACAATTACCATATTGAAGCCTGTTTAATTCCTCCTGCATGGCATCCTTTCCGATGTCATCAATAACCTTACGGAAATACCAGACACAGGAAGCATGAAAGGCATCGGGAAAATCAATATCTTTGTTCCATTCTTCATTCCAGAATACTTCGCCGCTCCATGTACGTACAGAATCATCCGGCTCAATTATCCCTTTTTCTAAAGCAATCAAAGAAGAGATAATTTTAAAGGTGGAACACGGCGAACGACGGGTAAGGGCTAATTCCTGATTATATATCCGGAAGCTATTCTCTGCCGGATCATAGATAACGGCAGCACCGTTTATTCCGTCGAAATAATCCGACCAGTCTGCTTCCATAATAGTCGGTTCAACAGCTTCTTCCCGTTCTCCTATTTCTTCTGCGGACGTTTCCTCCGTTCCCAATCCTCCGGTTGACGATTCTTTCGCTGACAGTTCTTTCTCCGATAAGTCTTCCTCCTGCCTTATATCATCCGATTCCTGCACAGGCTGCATATCATAAGGACCGGTACTTTGCTTGGAACAGCCTGCCAGAATCAAAATAATAAGCAGGAAAACACAGCTAAAAATTTTATATATTTTATCTGATTTCCTCATGTCTGCCCTCTATCATAAAATATCTCGCTTTTGGGAAAAGCGTACCCAATGTATAAATCAAATAATATCCCTCGTCACAAATAAATGTTCAATACTCCTATGAATCGCTCCCAGAACGCACTCCTTGTTGCCTAATTCCGAGAGAATGATCTTTGGAGGAAACGGAATATGCTTACCAAGCATGGAACGCCACGTTTCCATAAACACCCTTCCGAATGCCGTACCCAGGCCGCCTGAAATAATAACCGCTTCAAGGTCTAAGGCCGCGCATAAATTAATCAAAGTTATCCCTATATTAATGGATATTTCATCCAGAACCGAACGGACATATAAATCATTTGCCTGGTACTTCTCCACCAGCAGTTCCACTTCCTGCCGAAAATTATCATGTGAAATAAATTTCTCAATCTTTTCTTTTGAAATCGTACTTTCCAGCACTCCTACCTCTTCAAAAGAATCCCTGAGCTTCATCGGTTCCGCAACCATAAATCCGATTTCTCCCGCGGCATTATGACTGCCGGAATATGTTTTGCCGTTCAGGACCAGCGCCGAACCGACTCCGACTCCGTAATTGATAACAATAAAGTTGTCATATCCCTTTCCTGCTCCTTCAGACAATTCCCCTATAGCGCCCATATTGACACTGTTTTCAAGTATTAGCTCTGTCTTAAATTCCTCTTCTATTCTATTTCTAAACTCTTTTAAATTAATATTGGGGAAATACGGAGCCAGTAAAATGGTATCATCCTTGATCACACCCGGCAGTCCGATACCGATACAAAGAATATCATCTTCCGATTTTCCACTCTTTTCTAAGGCCTGTCTGATAACACCGACTACTATGTCATGAAGCTCATCCGCATTACCGTTTGAAACGGCAGGAACCTTTACATAGCCCAATACCTTTCCCAGCAAATCGGCAGCCATAGCGCGTATCCAAAATCTTCCTACATCCACGCCAACGACGACTCCCATCTCTTCATTAAATGACAGAAGCGTAGACTTTCTGCCTAATGAATTATCGCCCTCTCCCGATTCCTTCACACGGCCTTGCTCAATTAATATTTTTACGTTAGCCGAAATTGCCGGGAAACTCATTCCGAGCTCCCTTGCAAGATCTGCTTTCGACATACTTCCATTTAAACGAAGACGGTTCAGAATCAACATTCTGTTCGCTTCGCCAAGATCTCCGGGCTTGCTTCCTTTTTTCATACAATCCCCTCCTACTGTTTTATATCAATGATACTAAAGTTCCGGAAAAAGCAGAGCCTTCCTATTATATACCATAACCCCACAGTATTTCACGGCTTCTGTTTCCCTCACGGATTTCATAAAATTATTTATATTTTCAGCTGATTCTTCTGGAAAGATATATCATCTCTATCTGTTACTTGACAGGGAAATGCCATGAAGCAACGTTCTGGCCGCTTCCCCTTTTTGCCGGATAAAATCTTATGCTATGATTGAAAATTATACCACGGTTTTTCGTATCTTACAATAATTCCCAATTTACCTTCCAAAGCAAGAAAAGTTTCAATATTTCTGAACTTTTCTTGCTTTTACCATCAAAAATAACAAAACTTCAATTTAATCGTATGTTGATAAATTTCATTCCGTTTGAGCACGGCCGCAGGAAATTGTTTGTAATTGGGAGCCGCAGGATAATACTGGGGTTCTAAGCACAAACCGCCCCTAAAGCCGTAACGGCATCCGCCTTTTCCCGCTTCACTGCCGTTTAAATAATTGCCGCTGTAAAACTGCAGTCCCGGCAAATCCGAAAATACTTCCATCCGTACATCTCCGCTGCTGCTTTCCAGCACAGCAATCTTTCTGACGCACTCCTTGGTCCCTTCAATATTCCAATTATGGTCATACCCTTCACTGATCATAAGCTGCGGATACGACATTCCGATCCGCTCTCCGATTCGAGTCATTTTCAAAAAGTCCATTGGCGTTCCCGAAACATCCAGAATATTGCCGTTGGGACAGCAATCCTCTGCTAACTCTAAGAACCGGCTGCCATAGATTTTCAGCTTATGATTTTCTATGCTGCCGCCATCGTGGCCATCCAGATTGTAGTAGCTGTGGTTTGTCATGTTTAAAACGGTATCTTTGTCACTGCGGGCAGTGTGAACCATTATGATTTCATCGTCGTCCGTTAACCGGTAGCTTGACTCAACCTGCAGATTCCCGGGAAACCCTTCTTCCCCGTCCGGTATCAACGCAAAAAACGTTACCTTATTATCATCCTCATCCAGACTTGCGGTAAAATAATGTTTATCAAATCCATGTCTTCCTCCATGAAGTGTATTTTCATGGTCATTTTTGAATAAAGAATACTGCTTTCCGTTTAGCCAAAAGCTCCCTCCGCGTATTTGTCCCGCATACCGTCCTATGGTCGCGCCCAGATAAAGAGCAGTGTTTTCATATCCCGAAGCGCTATCAAAACCGAGCACTACGTCTCTGGGATTCCCTGTTTTCTGAGGCAGCAAAACAGCTTCCAGGGAAGCGCCAAAATTGGTAACATTTATACTCATATTATTTTTATTCTTCAGGGTATAAAGAAACGCTTCCTGCCCGGTTGTCAGTCTGCCAAAAGGCTGTACTTTTATATTATTCATATGCCATTTACCTCGTACAAAATATTATTGGAGTCTTCCAATGCATTCCATAAACAGCTTTCCTATGGCCCATTCTTTTTTATGAATCATATCCTGAATGGTAAAGGGGCTCACATGAAATGCAATACTGTCTTCACATTCAACTGCCATTCCGGCGCAAATGGTGCCCAGCTCCGGCGCGCTTACAAGCGTTGTATCGCCGAATGCAAGGTCGTTATGCCCCTTTTGAAGTTTCATTCCGCAGGCAATGCCCGCCAGAGTTCCTCCCAAAAAAGCGTCGCCTGCCCCTGTTGTATTTAAAGTATTTGCATGTAAGGGCGGAATCTTTTCAACGGTTTCATCCACAAATGTATACGCCCCTTCCCTGCCGCATGTCATCAGGATCGATATGCCGGGATTCACTTTTCCCAGCTTGTCCGCCAGCTTTATAATCAATTTCTCATTCACTTTACTGCTGCCGGCCACTGCCTGCGCTTCTTCCATATTTACGGCAAGGATATCAACATACTCATATACGGATAACTTTTCAAACTCATGGGCTTCCGAAGCCGGTACGGACAATATGGTAAGCGCGCCCTTCCGCTTGCCGGCTCTCATCATTGCCGCACGGGAGGCAATTGGTACTTCAGGTATGGCACAGACGATCGTTTTTTCATCTACGCCGATTTTCTCCATAGCGCTTACAATGTATTCCGGCGTAACCAGTCCCGACGCACTGTTATCAACCGTAAAATTGCACGTCTCCTTATCAGGATACTGCAGGCAGATGCTGATGGTCGTAGGAAAATCCGGACTCTGCGATATATATTTCACATCCATACCCTGTAAGCGCATTTCTTCAATGCTTGCGCTGCCGCTTTTATCATTTCCCACATATCCGATGGGGTACACCGGCACTGTATTTTTCAACAGAGACGCTGTATAATACAGGACGATCTGCTGTTTACAATAATCCTTTGCCGGACTTAACGTTACCAAACGTGATTCGCTCCGGCCAAGAGTCTCCTGGCGGTCACTCAAAAACAGCATACCGGTTCCAATCCCCCCGGTAGCTATGATCTTGTCAAATTCCATAATTTCCCACCTTTATCCTTCTTTGCTGTTTATCCTCCTGAATTCCCATTCCGGGTGTTCACTGATAGGATGGGACGCGGTCTCTTTCGTGGCGGTAATCAAAGCGTCCGGATGCTCCTGGAGTAAGGTCATGGGGTATTCCACCGTAGGCTCTGAGAACAAGGCCACCCGTAATGCAGTCTGCTTCCATGCGCCTGTGGCGGAATAAACTCTTACTTTTTTGGCTTTCATGCATTCTTTAACCCCAAGCGTTACGGACATAGGCGGCATAAACTGCCACGCCCCGCCGAGTCCCCTCTGGGATAATGCAAGAATCGTGTCGCTATTGTTGTTCTGGATTCTTGCGGTGGACTGACGAAGGTCATCTAAGGATACTTCTACATAAGGGTTACGGTTTGCCTGATTGAACGCCACATGTCCGTCCTGGCCCCATCCCCCCAAGGTATAATCAATGTCTGTTTCAGAAATCATCTGAGACATTTCTTTCATATTATAAGGCGTCAGAAAATGCCGGTTTTCTTTCCGCACCTGCAACTCTTCCCTTATACCGCCATAGAAATACCTTTCCATAAAGGTACGGAAATTGTTTGGATCCTCTTTGGGAAGCAGTTTCCCTTCCCAATCCAGATTTTCATCCATATGAAAGCAGACCACATTGCGTAGCGACACATTTTCCTCATTTACCATTTCTGTAAAAGGCCCATACCATTCTTTGGGACCGCAGGGTACGATCAAATGGAAAATACGATTTTCTTCGTTAGCTTTTTTGATTTCATCTACCAGATCCCTCGCCATTACCTTTCCAAGTTCATCCGCGTCATTTACAATTCGAAGAGGAACCTTCAAGTCCTTCCTGCCTGCTAACTCCTTTTTTGGAATACTACACCATTTATATAATTCTTTTAAATCCATTGCACTCTATCCTTTCTTTCTGTTTGAGATCACATCAAATGCAACTGCTCCCAGTAAAACAAGTCCCTTTATAGCCTGCTGCCAGTTGGAATCCACACCCATGATAGACATTCCGTTATTGAGCAATCCCATAAATACGGCTCCGATAACGGCTCCCATAACCGTTCCTGTTCCTCCGTATGCGGAAGCGCCGCCAATATAGCAGGACGCTATTGCATCCATTTCATAATTTTTACCGGCTGTGGGCGCTGCCGAATTGAATCTGGCCACACATACTAACGCCGCTACGGCGCTTAAGAACGCCATATTGGTAAATGCGAAGAATAAAACACGGTTTGTATTGACTCCGCTCATTTTTGCCGCCTTCTCATTACCGCCTACCGCATAGAGGTAACGCCCGCCGACGGTCTTTGATGTGTAATATGTATAGATTCCCACCACTATGGCCAGAATAACGAGAATGCTTGAAAGTCCCTGAAACTGCGCCATACGGAAAGCCACAAGAAGGATCATCAGGCAGACAACAGCCACTTTCATGACAGCAGGAATCGGATTCTCCACCACATATCCCTGTTTTTTCCTGATCCTGCGGCTGTTGGCAAATATCAGAATATAGGCCAGACATGTGAGCACTGCCGCCAGCATACACATTATGTTGATACTTCCTCCAAAGGGATTGGGAATATAGCTGTTAAAAATCACTTTAAACTCATCCGGAAACGGAGATATCGTCAAACCGTCCAAAATGATGAGAGATACGCCTCTCCACAAAAGCATACCGGCAAGAGTCACAATAAATGACGGTATCCGAATGTAAGCAACCCAAAAGCCCTGCCACATACCGATCAAAACGCCAAGTATAAGGCATATGATAATAACCGGCACAAAGTTCATCTTATACGTAACCATCAGCTTACCGGCCACAGCTCCTATAAATGCAACGATAGACCCTACCGAAAGATCAATGTTGCCACCCGTCAAAATACACATTAACATGCCCACTGCAAGTATGACCACATGGCCGTTCTGAGCGATCAGATTTGTTACATTCTGGGGATCAAACAGCACTCCCTCCGTTTTCCATCCGAAAAACACTGCTACGATCAGCAAAACAAATAGCATTGAATTTTTTTTAAGTACCTTTTTTACACCATCCACCTTTTTCCTCCTCCTTTACTGTTCTGCTCCGTGCTTTAAAATCATTGCCATGATCTTTTCCTGGGTTGCCTCTTTTCTTTCAAGCTCGCCTACGAATTTCCCCTGGTTCATCACATAAATCCTGTCGCACATGCCAAGGATTTCCGGCAGTTCGGACGATATCATGATGATGGATTTTCCCTCCTTCGCCAGTGAATTGATAATGCTGTAAATTTCGTATTTTGCTCCCACGTCAATTCCTCTCGTCGGTTCGTCCAAAATCATAATATCCGGTTCTGTAAACATCCATTTACCAAGCAGGACCTTCTGCTGATTGCCGCCGCTTAGGTTTCCTACATTCTGTTCCACGGAAGTTGTTTTTGTCTTAAGCTTTTCTCTATAGGATTCGGCCACCTCGTATTCTTTGTTCTTATCGATAACGCCGCCAAAGCGTCTGACCTTATCCATTTTGGCAAGGGTTGTGTTGACACGGATTGAATTGCTTAATATAAGGCCGTTGCCTTTCCGGTCCTCAGATATATAAGCCAGCTTATTTTCAATTGCCTGCCAAACAGAATTCAGTTTCACTTCTTTTCCGTCTATTATCGTCTGACCGCTTATATTGACGCCGTAGCTTTTTCCGAATATACTCATGGCAAATTCCGTGCGCCCCGCTCCCATCAGTCCCGATATCCCGACCACTTCGCCACGTCTGACGTACATGCTTACGCAATCCACAACCTTCCTTTCCGGAACCAAAGGATGATGGACCGTCCAGTCCCTGATTTCCATGCTGGTCTTGCCAATTTCCACATTTTCTCTTGCCGGAAACCGGTTGGTCAGTTCCCGTCCCACCATTCCCTTAATAATCCGGTTCTCATCTATAACATGCTCCTGATTGTCCAGTGTTTCAATTGTCATTCCGTCGCGAAGCACTGTGATCTTATCTGCCACATAAGCAATTTCATTTAACTTATGGGATATGATGATAGAGGTCATTCCCTTCTTTTTGAATTCCAATAACAGATCCAATAATTTTTTGGAATCCGACTCGTTTAAAGAAGCCGTGGGTTCATCCAATATCAACAGCTTTACGTCTTTTGTCAACGCTTTGGCGATTTCCACAAGCTGCTGCTTGCCCACACCGATATCCTTTACCAAAGTTTGGGGCGACTCTGACAATCCGACTCTCTTTAATAATTCTTCCGCCTGTCGGAAGGTGGCGTTCCAATTTAAGTTATAGCGGCTGCCCCGTTCGTTTCCCAAAAACATATTTTCTCCAATGGTCATATAAGGTATAAGGGCCAGTTCCTGATGGATGATAACGATTCCCTTCTGCTCGCTGTCTTTAATCTTTTGGAATTCGCACCGTTTTCCGTCATAGATAATTTCGCCCTCATAGCTCCCATAGGGATATACGCCGCTTAAAATATTCATCAATGTCGATTTACCGGCGCCGTTTTCTCCCACAAGTGCATGTATTTCTCCCTCTTCTACCTGCAGGTTGACATGGTCAAGAGCTTTGACGCCGGGAAATGTTTTGGTAATCTCCTTCATCTCCATCAATAGTTTGCTCAAAATATCTTCTCCTCCTTACAGAAGCTGTTGCAAAATGACAGCTAAACCCAATATACGGTATGAATATCGTTCCTATACAGCTACACGGAGAATAACCGTACTTTTTGCAACAGCCCCGCAAAATCCATGTAAAATCCTGCTACTGAAGTCTGTCTTCCGTATAATATCCGGAATCAATGAGCACTTCCTTGTAATTGTCGATATCGCACACCTGCGGATCGCAAAGATAGGTGGGAATGATTCCGGTTCCGTTATCATAGTCTTTCATATTATTAATCTCCGGTTCTTCTCCGTTCATAATAGCGTCAACCATGTCGGCCGTTACATTTGCCAGTCTTCTTGTGTCTACAAAAACAGACATTGACTGCAGGCCCTTGAGCATATTTTTTACGGAAGTGATCTCACAGTCCTGTCCGGTAATGATGGGGAAGTTCTCTTCTGTATAACCTGCTGCAAGTAAGGCGTTGGTAATACCGTTTGCCACAGAGTCATTGGACGATAACACGGCGTCTATCTTTTCGCCGCCGGTGTAGCTTTTTGCAATAATATTGTCCATTCTCTTCTGTGCCTCTTCCTGGGACCAGTTTGGTGTGGCACATGCGGCCATAGAAACCTCTGTTCCCGATTTCACTACCAATTTACCTTCATCCACATATCTCTGCAGAACTGACATTGCGCCGCCAAAGTAGAAATTTACATTGTTATCGTCCGTAGGACCTGTAAATATTTCAAAGTTAAAAGGACCGTCCTGATTTTCCAGATCCAGTTTATCGGCAATATATTGTCCCTGCATGATTCCGATTTTCTCATTGTCAAAAGTTGCATAATAGGAAACTGCATCCGTATTCATAATGAGCCTGTCATATGCAATAACCGGAATATCAGCCGCCTTTGCCTTTTCCAGCACTTCCGAAAGCGCTCCGCCGTCAATGGCTGCGATCACAAGAACATCGCATCCGCCGGTAATCATATTTTCAATCTGTGAAGCCTGTACGCCGATATCATTATTGGCATACTGGATGTCTACCGTATATCCTTTGCTTTCCATCGCCTCTTTCATGTATGCCCCGTCTTCGCTCCAACGCTGTAAATCCTTGGACGGCATAGCGATACCGATTTTTTCGCCCTCCCCTTTACTGTCGTCTGCCAAGCTCTCGCTTTCATTTGCTGCTTCTTCACTATTGTCAGCCAAATCTCCACTGTTGTTTGCAGAACCTCCACCGTTTTCCTTAGAGCTTCCACTGCCCTCCTGATTACCGCCTGCACAGGCAGCCATGGAAAGCGCCAATATCAATACCATCATAACTACCATAATTTTTTTACAAATTTTCTTCATACTCTTCTCCTTTTCAAGTTCATTCATGTTACTGATGTGCATTTACTGTTGTGTACTGCGATTTGCAAAATGTTTTATAGCTTTTTTCGTCCTCCTTTCTGATCTATCTGTTGGTAAGCGTTTACAACTCCAATAAATTTTATGGATCCATCTGTCACACATTGTCTGTATTTATTAATGTTTGTTTTATAATAAAAAGCAAAAACACAGCATATCTTGCTGCAATATATTATTTTTATCTTTACACGAAGCGAATTTCTTATTTATTAATTAAAGTTTAATTAATTATATTTTATACTTTATCCTTTGTCAACATAAAATTCAGAATATGTGATAACTTTCTGCTTCTTTCGCCAATCGTCATTTGATTTTGCCGCAAAAAAAGAGTGAGCACGCTGACTCACTCTTTAAAAACTTAACTGAAATGGCGCTGCTTTTTAGCAGCCATTTTTTCATTTTCCGTTTTCTTCCCGGCAGTTTCTTATAAATCAAACACCGACTTTGCCATGCTTCCCACAATTCCTTTGGAAGAAGTAGAACCTGATTCTTTAGAACTGTTGGCGCCTGACATGGTAGTTCCCGCAACAGTGGGCGCCAGAAGAATTTTGCCGCTTCCACGGTAAACATTTACAAAGCCCTCTCCGCTGACAGCAGAGCCCAACAGGGAACCGGTAGACTTTTCAACCGTAAACTGCAAAGTATTGGACCATGCGATCGCCATATTTCCGTCAATCTTTACCACATCATCCTGCAAAACGATTTCCAGCAGTTCTTCTCTCGGAACCGGGCTTTCCAGTACGGCAATTCCTTGTCCTGACAGGGATAAATTGAAGAGTCCCTCTCCACCTAATAAAGCGGAAGATACGTTTTTTCTGGCCACGATGTTTTCCTTTAAGGATATATCGCAGGCTAAAAACAATCCGTCATCCAATACAACGCCGCTGCCCCAGCTGCCTACGTCTTCTAATAATATGTAACGATAGGTAGGCTCTAACATCAGAAAGCCCTGTCCGTTGTAAATGGGCTTTGCCGCCGATTCTCCTGTTGCCGCCCCCTTCAGGGCCTTCCCCAAAAAATCTCCTACGCCCTTTACGCCTGATGAAGCTTCAACCGCTCCTGCCGTCCACTGCATTGCGCCTGCCTGTACTTTTACCGCATTACCGTTTAAGGTACACAATACCTGACGTTTTCTGACATTCATCTCATGCATAAAATACGCGACCGACGCACTGTAAGGCGATACGCTTAAGTCCTTCTGGTGCTCGAATACCGTGTAAGGCCCTAACTGTGCAATCTTTTTCATGTTTTCGTTGTTTTGCAGATTGTTTAATTGAATCATTTCTCATATCCTCCTGATATTATATTTCATCCATCAAATCCTTTACCTGCTTTCATACCTTCCTTGACAGATTCACATTTATACCAAAATTATACAAGAATACAAAATACTACGTCAACAGAACTTTCTGTTACTCATTCTGCAACCTACGGTTTCAAACAAACACTTTACTGCAATTCCACCACCGTCATATCATTCCCCAAAAGGATAGCCGTTACTCTGTCCGGTTCAATCATGCCGGCAAGCCCGATCTTATAAACATCTTCCCCTGCTTCCCGGTCCCAAAAACTGCTCATGCCGCCGCCTGCGCCGCTTTCTACTGTTTCGCCGTCATCATAACGGAACCCGCTTAACTGCAGCTCATACAGGAAAACATCCTCCTCGTCTGCGTAGGCAGTATCGATAACATTCTGCACATCATTTAGGTCATAAGCAATCACTGTGGAAATAGGCGACACCTCCACTCTCTTTACCGTTACAGGCATTCCCGAAACCATAACCTGGCTGTTTGGCTCATAAACCTTTGTTAACGCCTGTGTCTGCTCCCCAAGAGGAATCTCCAGTTTCCAATTTCCGTCTATGACATGGGACGTTCCCAGTCCCTCCTCCTCATAGGTGTAATAGAAGAACTGCCCTAAATCCAATGTAATGCTATCCTCATTCCACTCCCTGCCATAGGTCTTTAATCCGGTAATCTCATAATAGCCCCGGCTGTTTTTTTCCTCCATCTTCCCTCTGGGAGCGCTTTCTGCAAAGGACGCCCCCATATTATTAAACGCTTCCGGATCTTTTGTAATAACGTTCCATTTATCAAAACCGCTGTTATCATCAATTAACGCTTCCTCGCATTGCACATCCAGCAGGATATACAATCTGTTGTCATCCTGTACAGTTTGCTTTACAGTTACTGTAATTCCCTGATCTGTTACGGAGTCATTCTGCTCCATAACAACTCCCTGGGCTACCATCTCATTCTGTACTTCCTTAGGAGGATCGTTAAAATAATCCGCAGCCTGCTCATTCCAAGTAAACAGTTCCGCCGCCGCAACCGTGGTTCCAAACATGGCTGCCAATGCCGCTGCCGCCCAGATAACTCTTCTTTTCTTTATTTTCATGGTATTGCCTCCTTTTTTCATAGAGGGATTTTCTTTCTCCAGATTTTCCAGAGTCTCCAAAACCATACCGTGAATCTTTTCCGGCACTATTGGAAATTCTTTTTCAATCTGCATCATCCCGTCGATTTCTCCGATTTCCATGGTCCATTTATCCTGATTATGCATAGCCATACTCTCCCTTCAGCTTATCTTTCAGCAAATCCCTGCTTCTGTACAGACGCACCTTTACGTTCTGTCTTGAAATTTCCAGCATTTCTGCAATTTCTTTTATAGAGTACCCTTCCACATAATGAAGGACAAAGGGGATACGGTACTTCTCCTTTAAATTCATCACTTCCAGAAATACGTCCGAGCATTGTTCATCCTCTATCTGTAAGTACTCGCAAGGAAACTGCCCGTCCATATAATCCTCATAGGAGACCGTGGCTTTTCTCTCCCTTAGAAGCTGATAGCATTGGTTGATCAAAATCTTTGTCAGCCAGGTTTTGAAATAAGCCTCGTTTTTTAATGTATAAAGTTTTGTGTAAGCAGAAAGTATGGCGTTCTGCATGGCATCGGCGCAATCCTCATCATTTCCCACAATGGATTTTGCGATATGGTACATGCTTTTTTCCGCCGAAAGAACCTCTGCACTGAATTTTTCTTTATCCATCTTTGCCTCTCTCTTTGTATGCTCCCGCCATAAGCCCTTCTCAAACGCTTATAATCGTTCCGGCTCATGCAGCGGGATTTTTCTTTTTGGGTTTCGCATATTGTCCGGATCTTATGCTTTTTACATAAGTTAGATGTGAAATAAGATAAAAAGGTTACAAATTATTTCTTTTTTTTAATATCTTTATGGAATTATCAAGATAGCTTCTGGTGCTTTTTGCCTTTTTTATCCTTTATCAAGGGATTTTTGATTATGCAAAGATACTTTGCGTGACTTTCCCGCGAACTTAAGATACTATATTTTTGAGGTGATTGCCATGGCTAACGTAGGAAAAAACATTCGAAACATACGTACTAAAAATAAAATGACCCAGGATGAGCTTGGCGGAAAACTTTTTGTGAGCCGTCAGACCGTTTCCAATTATGAAACGGGAAAATCCAATCCCGACATTGATATGCTGATTAAAATTGCAGAGGCGTTAGATACCGATGTGAATATTCTGATTTTCGGCGTTCCCACACCGCCGGATAAAAAGAAGGAATACCTGCATTTAGGCATCAGCATTTTTATCATTCTGCTGCTGGGAATTTTGATTGCCATAGCTAAACCACAGCTAAAAATATGGTCGGAAAGTACTTTCCATATAGGATTAACCATAGCCCTTCAGGTATCCGTATATCCGGCATTTCTTTTCTGCATCGGCCGATGCGTTATGCAGGCCTCCGGCGCCTTTTTAGGAGCAAAACCTTTGGCGGGACAGATTTCCCGGGTAATTCATTATTCTATTGTTCTCTTTCTTATTATATACGGAATCATGATTCTTCCCTTCTGTATTACGGAAATTCAATATGCCCTAAAGCTTATCCGGTATATGAATGCAAACGCGGGCGTAACCGGCGTTCCCGATATCTTCCATACGACCGACAGATTGTTCCAACGGCTTGTTTACAACCTATTTTATTTTTTGTACCATTTTCTCCAAAAATATTCCCTTGTGTATGGATTCTTTTTTCTCGGAGCCGCATTCTGGGGGACGAAACCTGTCAGGAGAAATGAGGCCAAAGAAAAAGAAGTTGAGAAAAAAGGCATGAAAAACGGGGACAAGAAATAGGCTTTCTTTCCCCGTAAAATCACATTCCCACAGGTTCTGCCACGGAGTCCAGATATCCTTCCACAATTCCCTTTACCAGATAAAAGGCCAGGGTTTTCTGATAATCAAAGCTCATAAGCTTCCTGCCTTCCTCTCCGTTGGAAATATATCCTGTCTCTATTAATATGGCAGTAATCTGCGTTTCCCTCAGCACATGGAAGTCCTGGGTTCTGGTTCCACGTACCTTGATTTCTCCGCTCTCTTCCGCCGCACGGACAATGCTCTCCGCATAGCTTCGCCCTACTCCGCTGCTTTCCCAGTAATAACATTCCAGCCCTGCTACCGATGCATCGTCCTCGCAATAATTGCAATGAATGCTGACAAAACGATCCGCTTCGCTTTCATTGGCATAGCCGGAGCGTTCCTCCAAGGCTACCGTTTCATCCCCCTCTCTGGTAAGCAAGACCTTCACGCCGCAATACTCCAAAAGGGGAACCATCTCATTTACAATATCCATATTGATATCCTTCTCATAATAAGAGGCATCGCCGGTTCCTACGTCACTGCCTCCATGTCCCGCATCCAGAATCAGAACAAATTCCGTTCCCTTCATCTTTTCTTTCAGTTCATCCAATTGACCCATATCTTCATCTACAATTTCCATCGTTTCCTGCACGGTTTCCCGGACTTCTCTCTCGTCTCTTTTAATGATCAGTCTGAAAATGCCTACGCCGCCGAGAACCATCAATACCAATATCCCCGTTAATGCAAGGGCAGCTAAAAAACGGGCCCTGTAGACCCGCATTCTTCTTTTTCGTCTTCTTCGTTCTCTTTCTTCTTCTCTGGTTCCTTTTTTTATCGTATTTTTTCCCATAAGTAAATTACCATATTTTCCAGTGTACTATTACCAATAATACACTTAAAATATCATATCTCCCTCCAAGTGTCAATCCACTTCCAGCCTTCTCCAGATTTTACCTCTCTTCTATAAAAAAGTTTACTATTTTTATCTCTAAATTTTCTCTATTTCCCACATTTCAAAGGGCAGCATTTCTTTTACTTTATCGCCCTAAGGCGGCTATCTTGCCACCAGACATTTACTGGAATTGGAACACCTACGGATTGCCTGCCTAACAGGTCCTAAAAATCTGACCGATACCATTTTACGTTTAAAGAGTTATGATCAAGCCTACAAAGATATGGGACTTCCCCCGCCTTCCGACGGGGTTTTTGGAGGGGACTATATGAGCGACAGCGGATTTGACGACATGGTTTATTCAGACCTGCCGGATGTTCCTCTTACAAGCATACGCCAGTCCGGCTATACCATGGGATATGAAGCCTGCAGCCGTGCTTTCCAGGAAATAAATCATGAAACAGACCATCCAGTTTGAGCCGGAATTGATCATACGCGAAAGCACCTCAAAGCCTTCCTGATTCTTTAGACCGTTTACAATAAAAAAGACTGCCTCACAAACCGAGACAGCCTATTTTATTTAACGTTTTTTGCCAATCCGCTTTAGCTCAACGGATATTTATCCGTTAATTCCTGTACGATCGCTCTTGCCTCAGGAACTTTTTCCTCGCCGCCCTTTACAACCAATGCAATCGCCTCTGCAATTCTGTCCATATCCTCCGTATTCATACCTCTGGATGTGATGGCCGGGGTTCCCAGACGGATACCGCTTGTTACAAAAGGAGACTTAGGGTCGTTGGGGATGGTATTTTTATTTGCCGTAATATGGGCATCATCCAATAACTTCTCCACAGCCTTTCCTGTCAGTTCAAAGGGCGTTAAGTCCATAAGCATCAGATGATTGTCCGTTCCGCCGGAAACGATTTTGATGCCTCTGTCCATAAGTCCCTTGCAAAGAGCCTGAGCGTTATCTACAATACCCTGCTGGTATTTTTTGAAATCATCGCTTAAAGCTTCCTTGAAGCATACTGCCTTTGCCGCAATGACATGCATTAAAGGTCCTCCCTGAATACCGGGGAATACTGCTTTGTTGAAGTTGTACTTGTCAGCCATTTCCTGACTGCTTAAGATCAAGCCGCCACGGGGTCCGCGCAAGGTCTTGTGGGTTGTTGTGGTAGTCACGTCTGCATAAGGGATGGGGCTTGGATGAAGACCTGCAGCCACAAGTCCCGCAATATGAGCCATATCCACCATCAATACAGCCCCTACTTCGTCAGCCACTTCACGGAATTTCTTAAAATCAATGGTCCTTGCATAAGCGGAAGCTCCTGCAATGATCATTTTGGGCTTACTTTCCAACGCAATTTCCCTTAATTTATCATAATCAATAAAACCTTCATCATTAACGCCGTAAGGCACAATGTTAAAATAAGTACCGGAAATATTAGCCGGACTTCCGTGCGTCAGGTGCCCGCCGTGATCTAAATTCATGCCCATAATGGTGTCGCCGGGCTTGCAGATTGCAAACTGTACCGCCAGATTTGCCTGTGCGCCGGAATGAGGCTGAACATTGGCATATTCGCAGCCGAATAATTCCTTAGCGCGTTCTCTCGCCAGCTCCTCCGCAACGTCTACACACTGGCATCCGCCGTAATATCTCTTTCCGGGATATCCTTCCGCATATTTGTTGGTCAAGGGACTTCCCATTGCAGCCATAACGGCCTTGCTTACCCAGTTTTCGGAAGCGATCAGCTCAATGTGACTGTTCTGTCTCTCCTGCTCATCCACAATTGCCTGTGCGATTTCGGGATCGACCTTCTTTACTTCGTCTAAAGAATACATTTCTTTATCCTCCTGCTTTTCTTTGCTTAATATATTACCCCCGTGCCATACTTTCCAAAATGCCGTGCACTCGTCTATAAATGCCATAGATAATGTTTTTACGGAATTTTCGTCCAAAGACCCGCAGGGAAATTTTTGTGTAATATCCAAATTAGTATAGCATACTTTTTTTTCAAAAGAAACGGGAAATCCAAAAAGAAATATAACAAGCGCCCTAATATAAATAAGATTTTTTATTAGAGCGCTCTTATATCTTTTGTATAATTAAAATATGTGTCAAGGTATAATTAATTTATATCAGGTTTCCACTTAAATCATGTTTCTAATTTCAAAGGTCCATGAAGATTGCCTTTTTACTGTTATTTGATATTTTGCACCTAATTCATGATAGAAACTTATTGAAATAGGATTGGAGAAATTTGTGTTATAACTCCAAGGATTTACTGTAGGATAAAGTGGACCGCGTTTTTCATTTACACTAAAAGACGGGCCAGTCCCTACCTGAATCATCTCTACCTTTTGAGAAATAACAGAAAAAGCATTGTCTACAATAGTATATCCACCGGATGTGCTGGTAAATTTACGATATTCCAGTCCATCAGCATTAGTTGTTATTGTATAATAAATTGTACACCAACCTTTAACGCTGCTCGTAGCATCTATTGATTCAACATTTGTACTTCCAGTGGTTGAACTTGCAACAAATTCTTCCAAATCCGGAATATTATAAATGTAAGTATTTGCAATGACTTTTTCGGTATTCTTTTCATAAATGACTTCATCCAGTAGATAAACAGGAACTTCATAGCTTTCTCCTGAGTCATTCTCAATAACACCTGCATCATTTATGATTGCACACTTTTCATTCTTGCACCTATCAAATATTTCAACAATATTCTGGTCTAAATACTCGTCATATTCACATATCGCCTCATCAACCAGTTGTTCATCATTAACCGTATCAGGCTGGATTGTATTTGTCTCATAATTATTTTGGGCAAATACGTTTGAATAACAAATACAACATAAAAACATTGATGTACAAAGTAAATATACAGTTTTTCTAAAAATTTTCTTATTCATATTTTTCCCTCTCTCTACCCCAAACACATATTTTATTTTTTATAATTTCAAAAACATTTAAAATAATCACAAGTATCTCACATACAACAGCAACATATGCACCTATACGATAAAAACTATAAATATCATGAGTATAAGTCCCTATAAATATAATAGGGAAGATTAATAGACAATATACACAAAAGACATGTCCTATAATAGAACATATGCGAAGCGCCGGATACTTTAGTGCCATGATTTGAATAATAACTGTCAACAAATATGTTAAAAGAAAAGCTTCCCCCCGATTATAAAAAAGAAATTCATATCCTTTATATGGAATCATTGCAGACCAATCTTCATTAAGCCGCATACTGCTATACCAATTAGCATGTATAAGACACAGCGGCAATAGCATAATTAATAGCTCTTTGTATTTTTTTACAAAAAAATTCATATAATTCCCCCTTCTTAACAAATTATCTTGGCTATATATTTATTTTATATCCTTTAAATAAACATTGGTACATTTTTCCGTCGACAATCTGAACATTTTCCCATTTCAAAACAGATTTAGGCTAAATTTTTGTCAAAATTATACAGATGCGAACAATTTGGGAGTATAGAATTTTTAAGAAACGGAAAATTCAAAAAGAAATTTGTCCTTTATTGACAAAGTATGTTAAAATTTAAGAAATGCTGTAATTACCCGGAAAAGGACCACGATGATAATCCCAAACGACAACACATTTCGAAAATCATAACAAGGAGAGCCTCATATGCTTTACATCATTGTCAATCCCGCTTCCAAATCCGGCATGGGAAAACGGAAATGGGAAGCCTTCAAGGAAAAATTGAATCATAATTCCATTGTATACGAAGTCTTTTTTACAGACAAACAGCACGGCGCTACAAAATGCACCAAAGAAGTTTTGGAAAAAATGGGATCCTGCTCTTCAGACGTTTTATGTGTTCTCGGCGGGGACGGCACCATCAACGAAACGCTCAACGCCCTTAACGGCACAGAGAATATTTCCCTCGTCTATCTTCCCACCGGTTCCAGCAACGATCTGGCAAGATCTCTCCAGCTGGCTTCCTCTCCTGACGAATTGATCCGACGTATCAAAAAACCCGCAGCCAGGGTAACGGATACCGGGATGCTGGTTACAAAAACCCGTGTCAGCAGGCGTTTCTGCGTCAGCTGCGGTATCGGTTTGGACGCCGCCGTCTGCAAAGAAGCCCTGGATTCAAAATTAAAAAATACTCTAAACCGCTTAGGCCTTGGCAAGCTTACCTATGCAGGGATTGCCTTAAAACAATTGATCTCTGCTCCTGTCTGCAACTGTGACATTACCTTTGAAGACGGCTCCACAGAACATTTCGCCAAGCTGCTCTTCGCCGTTTCTATGGTACATCCTTATGAAGGCGGCGGCATCCGCATGGCGCCCCTGGCCGACTGCCACGACGGCCTTTTTGACGTTATGATCGTTGCCGGTCTGAAAAAATGGCGGGCCCTCTACCTGCTTCCCCTTGCCTTTTTCGGTCTTCACACAAAGGCCCGAAATGTCTACTTTTACAAAGTCCGCAAACTGGTCATAGAAACAGACGTCCCCCTCATTGTACATGCTGACGGGGAATATTGTGGAAAACAGCAAAAAATTGCCCTTACCTGTCAAAAGAATGGTTTAAAATTCATCTAGACAAACCCCTGATTTTGTATCATACTTACCTTTATAAATATTTTTTATAAAGGAGTCTTTTATGTGAATACATTAAATCAGAAAAACAACAGAAAACTTTCATCCAAAGCAGAGCGCACTCTTCGTATTCTCATACCGGTGTTATACGGGATAATTTACGTTGCCGTTTTTTCTTATCTCGAAAAACGCCCTGTAGATTCCTACTACGTCATCAAATTGCCTATTGACTTCCGCATTCCTTTTTGTGAGTATTTTATCATCCCCTATATGCTCTGGTTTTTATATATTGCAGGTACCGTAGCTTTATTTATCTTTTTAGACCGTAAAGACTATATCAGACTTTGCTTTACCTTAGGTGTAGGCATGACCGTATTTTTAGCGGTCTCTTACTTCATCCCCAACATGCAGCCTCTAAGACCCGATCTCGACCGCATTGCCCGCGACAATATCTTCTTAGATATCGTAAAAGGACTTTATGCCGCCGACACCTGCACCAATGTATTCCCCAGTATCCACGTATTCAATTCCTTAGCTGCCGATTTTGCCATCCAAAAATCCCGGCAGTTAGCGAACCACAAAGTACTGCGGATATGCTCCCGCATATTATGTATATCCATCATCCTATCCACCATGTTTTTAAAACAGCATTCCGTCTTTGACGTATTAACCGGAATCGCCATGGCCGCCTCCCTATACTGGCTTGTTTACTACCTGCCTGAAACCAAAGCCGGCAGCACCCTGGTGGAAAATCTGGAATTCCTTAAAGGCTGAACCAGACAATATTTATCCCCAAACACAGTTGACACAAAATGGCTCCCTGGTCAAGATGACCCGGAAGCCATTTTTAATGATACCCACCGTTCTTTGCCTAAGTGTTGAACCCAAGAAAAGGATATTCTCCTTACCGGGGGTGCAATCCGGGGGCTTTTCCCGCAAAAAAAGTGTATTTAATTGAAGGAACCCTAGCAAAGACGTCGGCACTTAGATTGCGTCCTTTGCAATCTTATGTGCCGCTGCGCCTTTGCCGGAACGCAAGTGAGTTCCTGAAATAAATACACTTTTTTTGCGGGAAAAGCCCCCGGATTGCACCCCCTCGCAGGGGGAATATCCTTTTCTTGTATTACCAACACTCTAACAAATTCTTATCCGCTCACTAATCCCTGACCTTAATATGCACTTCCCTAAGCTGCATCTCCGTCACTTCCCCCGGAGCCCCGCACATCAGATCCTGCGCATTTCCGTTCATAGGGAACGCAATAACCTCACGGATATTTTCCTCATTCTTAAGCAGCATGATCATCCTGTCAACACCCGGCGCCATACCTGCATGAGGCGGTGCCCCAAACTGGAACGCATTATAAAGCGCCCCGAACTTCTCCTTCAAATCCTCCTCCGTATAACCTGCGATCTCAAACGCCTTAACCATAATATCCAGGTTGTGGTTACGAACCGCTCCGGAAGAAAGCTCCACGCCGTTGCACACAATATCATACTGGTACGCCAAAATTTCCAGCGGGTCTTTGGTCGTCAAAGCCTCCAGTCCTCCCTGAGGCATGGAGAAAGGATTATGGGTAAAGATGATCTTCTTCTCTTCCTCATCATACTCATACATGGGGAAATCATTAATAAAGCAGAAACGGTATGCATTCTCCTCTATAAGATTCAGACGGTTTCCAAGCTCTGTACGAATCTGTCCCGCATAATTAGCTGCACGGCTTTCCTTATCCGCAATAAAGAAAATGGTATCTCCTACATCAAGCCCTGCGATTTGGGCAATCTCGCCCTTCATATCGTCAGGAATAAATTTATCGATAGGTCCCTTATAGCTCTTATCCTCCAGCACTTCCAGATAGCCCAGTCCCCCCATTCCGATAGACTGCGCGAATTTCAAAAGCTTCTCATGCTGGCCTTTGGACAATTTGGCATGAACGTTAATGGCACGAACCGTCTTTTTGTGGAACGGCTTAAAAGTACATCTCTGGAAGAAATCCGTTACATCTACGATCCTTAAGGGATTACGCAAATCCGGCTTATCCGTACCGTATTCCAGCATAGCCTGTTTATAGCTGATAACTGGATAAGGAGCGTTGGTTACCTTTGCTCCCTTTGGTGCAAATTTTTCAAAGGTTGCAGTCAGGATTTCTTCTCCTGCACGGAATACATCCTCCTGTGTGGCAAATGCCATTTCAAAATCCAGCTGGTAAAATTCTCCCGGAGAACGGTCAGCTCTTGCATCCTCATCACGGAAGCAGGGAGCAATCTGGAAATATTTGTCAAACCCCGAAACCATTAAAAGCTGCTTATACTGCTGGGGCGCCTGGGGAAGCGCATAAAATTTCCCTTTATATTTTCTGGAAGGCACAATATAATCTCTTGCCCCTTCAGGAGATGATGCGCAAAGAATAGGAGTCTGGATTTCCAAAAAGCCCATTTCCGTCATTTTCTCCCTTAAAAAGCTGATTACTTTGGAACGGAAAACAATATTGTCCTTTACCTTTTTATTTCTCAAGTCAAGATAACGGTATTTTAAACGAAGGTCCTCCCTGATTTCCTTAGAAGTCATAACCTCAAAGGGCAGCTGCTTATATACCTTTCCAAGCACTTCAACCTTGTGAGCTTCCAGCTCAATGGTTCCTGTAGGAATCTTAGGATTGTAGGTTTCCTCATCCCTGTGCTGAATCACGCCTTCTACGCTGATACAGTCCTCTTTATTAATGCCGTCAAGCAAAGAGGTGTCCCGCATAACCACCTGCATTACGCCATACATATCACGCAGGTCCACAAAGGAAACTCCGCCGTGGTCGCGGATGTTCTCAACCCAGCCTGCCAGCCTTACGGAGGAATCCACATCCTTTTCCGTTACCATATCCATCGTCCGGTCACGATACATGTTAGAAATATTCATTGTCCTCAATCTCCTTTTTGATTTTCACTTAAGCTTCAAATACTTCATTTCCTCCAGAGGTATTTGATAATGATTTTTATATTTATCATGCTTTGGGTAAAAGATGCTTTCATACGGGCATAAAAAAACTGCCCATCCCAAAACTCATAGTTTCAGGACGAACAGTGAAGTCCGCGGTACCACCTGAATTACTGTAAAACAGTCACTTACCGGTTTAGCAAATCTAAACCCTGCCACTAACGTGTGGCCAACGTCGCACCTACTTGCCAAGGCTTTCAGATTGCGGCTGATAAAGTGTTATTCACGTAAATTCACTTTACAGGGCTCACACCTTTCCCCGCTCGCTGGAAACGATAAGTTACGCTACTTCTCTTCGTCATCGCCATTTGATGCTATTATATAAACTAATTTTGAAAAAGTCAATTAAACTGCACAAATTTCTGCGCGATTTTGTAAATCCCCGTAGAAGTTTTTCTTCCCAGCTTCCCCGGCAGATTCATAGTCCTTCCCATAAAACCATGTCGCAGCTTACAATAGAGCTTCTTGTCCTGTTTTTTTAAGTATGCCCACAATTCCTTTTTCTTTTCAAGCGCTTCATCGGTTTGGGCCCGAATCAGCATAATCGAAGACACCGTAGTGATAATGTCCAAATATTTTACCATATACTTATAAGTCTTCTTATTGACAATCTTAGTTGCAATAAGGTAATCAATCATCAGCTTATTGACCTTGATCTGCTGATCCACCCTGGCAATCATAACGCTCTCATGAACAGACTGATCGGCCCTGCCGATATAGTAGCGGTAAAAATTGGTATCAATATAGTACATATTTTTTACATAGGGAAGCGGTTCAAAAACAAACAGGTTGTCCACATAAAAGGTATGCTCCGGAAGCTTTAAACCGCAGTCTGTCAGCAGTCTGGTTCTGTAAATAACGGAGTGCATTAAAATATACTGAGCTACATTAAAATGCCCTACCTCGTCCCATGTAAATACCTCTTCGTCCGGCAGGGTATGGCGAAACGAAACTACTCTCTTTCTTTCCGCGCCTTCCTTCTCATAAACAAAATTGCTGATTACCATATCAATAACCTGATGTCCGCCTACCAGACAACGCAACGAGACCAGAATTCTCAAATAAGAATCTTTATTTACCCAGTCATCGCTGTCCACTACCTTAAAATAAATGCCTGTGGCATTTTCTATTCCCGCATTAACTGCAGAACCGTGTCCGCCGTTTTCCTTATGAATTACCCTGACCATAGACGGATATTCTTCTGCATAGCGGTCCGCAATCTCTCCGGTCCTGTCTGTGGAGCCGTCATCCACAATAATAATCTCCACATCCTCGCCGCCGGGCAGCAATGATTCAATACATTTTTCCATATACTGCTCCGAGTTATAACAGGGTACAGTTACTGTTAAGAGTTTCATTTTATCAATTCCTTTCCCCTTTTCTTATGTTTTAATTTATTTAATTTTTATTCTCTTACACTTTTATAGGTTTACGCCTTCTACTGTCTTGCGCTTTTTATATTCTATCCGTTTTTTTCCTATTTTTTCACTATTTCCTTACCCATTCCGGGTTTTATGTCCAGATATTGCGTAAAGGCAAAAAAAGCAGAGGGTATGGGATAATCCTGCTTCGTCTCTTTGGGCGATACCATGATATAGTCTTTTCCACGGCCATTGAAAATACCCGTTTCAAGCTCCACAGGCTCCACCAATACGCCATAGCCTTTCATATGCCATTCCTTATGGGAAAAAATGTGCTTTGCTTCTCCGCTTTGCAAAATCCTCAAAGGAGAAAGCCCCAATCTTCTCACTTCTTCCACAATAGCGGTCTCATCCGCACAGCCGTCTATGGAAGGAAGCTCATACATTCCGGCCAGCAATCCCTTGGAGGGTCTTTTATGCAAAAGAATTCGTTCCCCGTCCCCGATAATCAGAACCGTTTTCTCTTCTATTTTCCGGGGCTTCTTTGCCGATTTCTTTGGATAATCCTGCCAGCAGTCCTCTTTGTGGGCAAGACACATTTTCTTCCAAGGACATTCATCACAATGAGGGGCCCCGTTTGGCACACAGACCGTTGCTCCAAGCTCCATTAAGGCCTGGTTAAAATCCCCGGGACGACTCTCCGGCATCAAAGGTTTAAGTGCCTCCTTCGCTTCTTTCTTAGCCTTCAGACTCAAAACATCCTCTTCATAAAGCAAAAGTCTTGACAGAATCCGAAGCACATTCCCGTCCACCGCAGGCACGCTTTCATTAAAAGAAATAGAGGAAATGGCTCCTGCCGTATAGTCCCCGATTCCCGGCAGCTTTATAAGGGCTTCATATTCCTTTGGAAACATCCCGCCATATGCTTCCACAATGATCTCCGCCGCCTTCTGCATGTTCCTGACCCGGTTATAATATCCAAGCCCTTCCCACAGCTTTAGCAGACGTTCTTCTTTTGCAGCGGCAAGATGAGACACATCCGGCAATTCTTTTATAAAACGGTCAAAATAAGGCTTTACCGCCTCCACTCTCGTCTGCTGCAGCATGATTTCTGAAACCCATATCCGGTAGGGATTTTTATCTTCTCTCCAGGGCAGAACACGCTTATGACTTTCATACCACAAAAGAAGGGGCGTCACAATATCCTGTTCTATTTCCATTTTGTCCGTCGCCATAGCTTTCCTTCATTTTCGCAAATACGATTCTTTCACTCTATTTTTGCTGCCGTTTCCCACATCCTTGTTATACCAGAAACCCGCCCTGTGCGCAACCGCTTTTATATGTCAAATTATTATATTTTTCTTAAAAGATGAACAACCATGCCGCAAAAGCAGGGGCGTTGGATCTGCCATAAATCATGAAGCATCCAGACAGGGAACCCGCGCCGTCGGAACCACCTCTGACGCCGGAAGGGTATGCGCCTCCTGATCATCAAAAAAGATATTGGCTCCGAAAGACTTTAAGACTTCTCTTTTACTGATCCCTCCAAGGAAAAACGCTTCATCAATCCGCACATTCCACGCCCTCAAAGTCCGTACCACCCTCTCATGGGCGGGAGCGCACCGCGAGGTAACAAGGGCTGTACGAATCGGTGCTTTGTCTGCGGGAAATTCCCCCTGTATGGATGATAAAATCTTTAAAAATCTGGCAAAGGGTCCCTCCGCTAAGGGATTTTTTGCATTCAGCTTCTCATTCTCCGTAAAAGCCTCCAGACCCTTTTCCTGAAAAATCCTTTCGGAGTCCGCGCAGAAAAGCACTGCATCTCCGTCAAAAGCAATTTTTATCTGACTGGAATCTCCTTTGTTATCATAGGTATGCATTCCGGTATCCACAATAATTCCCGCCGCAATGCCGTCCGCTAAGGCTCCCCGCACATCCTCTTCATTATGGGATAAAAACAGGTCCGTATGGAAAGTGGATAAATAAGGGGTCAGGGACGCACCGCTGGATAAAACCGCCCTTGTAATATTCAAACCGTAGTGTTCAATGGAATGAAAAATCCGAAGAGAGGTATCCGCGCTGTTTTTGGACATAATAATCACTTCCACCCGGTCCGACTGCCCCGGAAGATTGTTTAAATTTAACAGTGCCTTTATCAGCATAAATCCGGGACCGGGAGCAAGGATTTCCTCCTCATGCTCCGTCTGGAATTTGCAAAACGCCTCAATTCCTTCTGTTTCGTAAATATTGCTTTCCTTGGTCAGATCAAACAACGCTCTGGTGCTGACTCCCACCACCAGCTTATCATTCAGATTAAATGACATAAGCCCGCCTCCTTTTTTGTACACTCCGGCGGCGCTTAATCCCTTCACACAATGCTTACAGACTACCTGATCCGTTTACACTCATATCTTTCCGTCATTAGAAGGCAGTTTTTTAACTCTGCGTATTTCTCCTGGATGCTGCCTTTATTCAACTCAATGTCTGATGCAGCAGCCATGATCTCCAACATGTCATTCGTAATCCGGTAATGTAGCCCCGCCAGAATATTCAATTTTTCGTAAACGCTGTCAGCATCCAGAAATTCCTCTACGGCAGGGTCTAAAAATTCTCCCCGGGAATTCCCTTCTGCCCGCTCCGTTTCCTGTACTGCATTTTGTACTGCTTCCTGTTTTGTCCTTTGCCCCGTTTCCTGTTCTGCGCTTTGCAGGGTCTCCTGCTCTTTACTCAGACTCACAGTCCGATCCGTTTCCCACTGTACTCTCTGCTTTGTTTCTTCTGCGGCGTTCTTCCCGCTCTGTCTCTCAAAACGATATGCCTGGGAAGCATCCGGATACTTTGTCTTATCCACCGGACTCATAAACTCCGCCAAATCGCGGACATAGATGGTATAGTCCCCGTATAAAGCCTGATATACAACCATATCGCGTCCGTCCCCTGCATCCCTGGCAAGGGCTATGATCTGATATGTTTTCCCCTTAAAATGCTTAAATATTTCAAATGGTTTAGGATTATCTCTCATAGTCACAGCTCCTTTTTAAAAGTTATATCTATTATAATCCCAAACAACTATACTGTCATGCTTTTTCCTTATGATAAATAGGAAAAGCCATAGGTAAATTCCGCATTCTGAAAAGCTTCGGAAAACTCTGTCAGACGCTTCTCCAATTCTGCCAATTCCTCCCGGCTAAAAAAAGAAAGATTCCTATGATGAATCAACACCTTATAGCTTCTGCTCCCATCCGTCTCATATACCTTTGTCATGGTAATGCCGCCGTATTCACAGCCGTATTCCTTCATAAGCTCTGCAACCTGCTCTATATACTCGCTTTCAAGCTTATCCATGCTCTCTTTATCCGGATTGGCAAATCCCTTCCTGCCTTGACTGTAAACAGACTGGGAAAAGCAAAAGAATATAATTGTGATCAGAATCAATGCCAATCCTGCAAACACCGCATTTCTCTTTATTATCTTCATAAAAAACACCTCCTGTTAAGACTCGGGCAAATGATTTATCCCTATCTTAGCAGAAGGTGTGTACTATAAAACGGTCTTTATGCCATAAATTCGCCGACAAGTTTGTTTACAACACTTCCGTCGGCCTTTCCCTTTACTTTGGGCATTAATTCCTTCATGATCTTTCCTTTATCCTTTGGGGTAGGCGCTTCAATGGCAAGATCTTTTAATACTTCCCTGATAATCTGGCGGAGGGCGTCCTCGCTTAAATCCTTTGGCGCAAACTCTTGATAAACAGCTAAGCGCTTTTCACACCGGCTCCTGATATCATCCCTGTCCGCCGGAGCCGATTCCATGGTTTCTTTTGTCTGTCTGATTTCCTTTTTAATGACTTCGTTTTCTTCTTCCTCGGTCAAATCCTCCCGCTTATCGATCGCCTTATTTTTTAGGGCGCTTAAGAGCATGGAAAGAGAATCCTTACGCTCCTTGTCCTTTTCCTTCATCGCCGTTACCATCTGTGCTCTGATTTCATCAATTTTACTCATTATAAAGTCCTTCCTTCCTGATATTTTTATAATTCCATCCTGCAGAAATAGCGCGCAAGACCGCTCCGATAACCTGTTTTCACTTCATTTTCCGCTCCGCGTTTTTCCCCCGGCGTATTTCCTGCCATAGTTCTTTGAGTATTTCCTGCCGCCTTTCCCAAAGCATTTCCCTTCCCTTTTACGCAATACTGCTGTATTTTATCATAAGCAGCTCAACACTCATAACATCTCCGACTTTTCCCGTTTTCACATCCTCTTCCGCCTTAACACAGTCCTCTAAAGCCCTGCGCAGAACCGAACGCTTAAAACGGGCCGCCTGATCCATATACTTTCCCGCAATAAAAGGTGCAACTCCCATTTTCTCACTGATAATCCGTTTGTCATACCCCTTTTCCCGCAGCATTTTTGTCTGGAGCAGCATATTGAACTGTCTGGAAATCAAAAAGAGAATGCGCATAGGCGGCTCCTTTAATGCCAACAGATCATAGTAAAGCTTTAACGCCTGTTGCTTTTTTCCTGCAGAAATATAATTTATCATATCAAAAATCCTGTTGGAAAGCCGCTCTGTGCAAATCGTCTCCACATCCACAGTTGTGATCCTGCCCCTTTTGAGACAATAACAGATGCACTTTTCCAGCTCCTTGCGGATATTTTCCATATCCGTTCCTGTTTTGTACAAAAGAAGCGCCACGGCGGCCCTGTCCATTTCCACGCCTTCTTTTTTGACAAGGCCCAAAATCCAACGTGTCAGGGTATTCTCATCCTGCTCTCCGAATTCGCCGGCATAGCCTTTATCCTTGACCAGCTTAAAGAGCTTATTCCTTTTGTCCACTTCCTTTTCACTGAACACGAAAAAAGTGGTAAGGGAAGGCTCCTTTAAATAGTCCGCCAGCACATCGCTGCCGCCTTTAAACATCCCGCTGTTTTCAATGACAATAACCCTTCGCTCTGCAAGAAAGGGCATTGTTTCCGAAAGGTCCACAAGCCGGGACTGGTTGACGTCCTTTCCTTCAAAACAGGAAAGGTTCATGGTGTCCCCATCTCCCAGCAGCGCCTGCTTCAGCTTATCCCTATACTGATTGCGAAGATAGTCCTCGCTTCCGTAAAGCAGATACATCTGTTTATAATTACCTGTTTTGATATCCTCATTAATCCTCTGCACAATTTCTCCCCAAAACCGGATAACCCGGATTTTACTTTCCGATTCATTCCCTGCCGCCGATAAGCGGTATCTGTCCCCAGCCGGTTAGCAACCATCCTGCTGATATTACAAATATCATTATCCTTCCGTAAGCAACGAAAGATTGGCTCTAACAGGAAACAACCTTAAAAACAATTTTATCTGTTTCTAACTGCCGTTACCTAAAAGTATATCACATTTCTTTGTATGTCAAAACAGAATATTTTCCGTTTTCGTACCGGATGGTAATGGCTCCTTTGAAATAAGTCCCGTAAATCCTACAGCCTCTTTCTTCTAAACGTTCTATTACCTCTTTATGGGGATGCCCGTAGGAATTATTCTGTCCCGCAGAAACAATGGCAATTCCTGGAAGGCAGCTTTCCAAAAACGCTTCCGTCGTGGAATATTTGGAACCGTGATGCGCTACTTTCAAAACCTGAACATTTCTATTTCCTATTTTTTCCAGTGCCTTTCTTTCCCTTTCTCCCGGCAAATCCCCCGTAAATAAAGTTCCCATGCCGCGGCATTCCATAAATAAAACCATAGACTGGTCATTTCCTTCTCCCTCCTCGTCCATTCCCGGATAGAGGCATTCCCAGCAGGTGTTTCCGACTTCAAACCGGTCCCCCTCCGATATCATAAGAACTTTAGCGCCCCTCTGATTAGCATATGCTAACAGTTTATCATAGTCAGAATCACTCATGGCAAATTTAGTCAGCACAAGATGCTTTATTTTAATTTCTTCTTTTCCCTCCTTTGAAAGCATTTCCAGAATGCCCGATATATGGTCGGAATCGGCATGGGAAACAAAGACATAATCAAGACTGTCAATGCCGTGGCTTTTTAAATAAGGGATGATCCTGTACCGCCCTGCCTCTGATACATCGCTGCTTCCTCCGTCAACCAGAATATTATATCCGCTCTTTTCCTCTATTACCATACAGTCCCCTTGTCCGATATCCAGCATGGTTAAAGCCGTCGCTCCCCGCGGCCTGATACACAACAGGAATATCCCTGCCAGAAGGATACATATACGCTGCTTTCCGTGCAGATTCCTTTTCCTTAAGAGCCATTTTCCGAAAATTTTCTCTTTAAAACAGCTTTTGCCCAAACAGGCTTTTCCAAATAACTTTTTCCCAGAGGTCTCCTTCATGAATAGCATCCATAAAAGTAGCCCGTAATAAAGCACTATCTGCCAAAGCCTTGGCTTTCCCAAAACCGGATTTCCTCCCGGCAAAGCGTCAAAAATACGGCAAAGCCCTTCACAGATCTGTAATATCCATTTACAAGGCATCATAAATATACCGCTCCAAAGAGGAACGAGACAGGAAAGAAAAAGTCCTGCGGCTCCCGCCGCCATAAGAATACCCATAAGAGGAATGATGAAAAGATTTAAAAAAACCGAATACATGGGAAACGTATAAAAGAAATAAAGCTGAATGGGGAGCGTTGCCAAAGAAATGGAAAGACTTGCTATCATAGAAGATTTTACTTTCTGCTTTAAAGACCTTACCGCCTTTTCCTTTCTGCTCCGGTTTAAAATCATGCTTTCCGTCACGGATTCTTCCGGCAGCATTCTTTCTACCGCCGGCACAAGCAGCGCAATTCCCGTAACCGCCCCAAAGGACAACAGGAAACCGCTATGATAGATATATAGAGGCTGTTTTAAAAGAAGGACTGCCGCGGAAAGGGCCGCCCCTGTCAGCATGTCATAAGTGCGCCCCCATAATCCCGCCAATATAAACAAAAAGAACATCACGATACTGCGGATTGTGGAAGCGCTGTTGCCCGTCATAATGCCAAAGCTGATAATAAACGCCATCGAAAAGACGGCCCCTGCCAAAGACGGTATTCTGATTTTCTTAAGGAAGCGGAAGATTCCCATACCCAGAAAGGATATGTGTAAGCCTGATATGGCCAGAATGTGAGAAATGCCGTTTCTTTGAAAAAGCTCTTTGATTTCTTCATCAAGTCCGCCTTTTTCCCCGAGAAACATTGCCTGCATGATCCCCGCATATCTTTCCGGCAGCGACCTTTCAAAAATGCGGGACAAATAACCTCTTACGACAAACAGCCCCTGCTCATAGGGCCTGAAGCCGCCGTCCTCCAAAGATACCTGACATCCTGTCAGAAAACAGGAAATTCCCTGTATCTTATAATACATTCTTCCGTCAAACTGTCCGTCATTGGAAGCCTCGTCAAACAGGCGGCAGGTTCCTTTTACCAGAACCCGATTTCCTATTTTTATCCTTGAAAAGATTTCTGCATCCGCTACATAGCAGATTACCTTTAAATCGGGAATTCCGGCCTTTGAAGCCTTCAGATATAACACAGATTTGTCATTTTTGTATTCCATCCGGTACACTTCTCCAGAAAGTGTACACATGTTCTTTTCCTGGAATTGTTCAGCTTCCCCTTTAAAAGTCGGGAACAGCTCTAAAATCAGGATCAACCCCGCCACGTAAAAAAAACACAGTAGACATAAAGGTCTCCTCATAGCACTCCTTACTGTGCACGCATAATCTCCAGATTTCTCTCAAACACCTGTGACAAGGGTATGGTTTCCATATAAATAAGATCTGTACTTCCGTTTATGGAAATCTGTACCTTATTGATACTGGAAAGCTCCACTAAGGAATTGACAATGGAATAGATCGCCACTTCCGGCGTTACATTTCCCGGAAGATTTAAAAAGCCTTCATCCAGATTCACATAGCATGTATTGTCACGGGTGGTAACACTGACTATTTTGGTTTCAGGGGACATGGTCGCATAGCCGTTTCCGTCTCCGTCCTCCGGCCCCGCAATCAGTTCTTCCACGATCAGTCTGTCCATGGAAATATTACTGTTATAGACTCTGTCCACCAAATGGGCCTCTAAGCTGGCGCCGCCTCTATCCGCATAGTACAAAGTCAGGCTGACCTTTTCGTAGGCATTGATCTCATTTCCTTCATTATCTACGAACTGGTCCGCCGTCATATAGCCCACGGGAACTCCGCTGACATTGACCAGGGTTTCCCCATCTACATTAAAAGCAACATAGTTTACCCCGTTTATCTGACAAAGAGTTCTTACAATGGCGGCTCTTGTCAGAACTTCCCTTGTAGGACTCATGGAAGAATATTCTCCGCTGAAATTCAATATAAGCTGGTAATCCTCGTAAGCGTAAGATTCCAACACTACATTTTCGGGTATGGCGCTTTTGTACCCGGCATTTTCCGGCTGCGCCACCAATCGGGCAAATAACTCCTGAAGGATTTCCTGTGTATCTTCCCCTTCAATCTCCACACTCTGGCCCGATACTCTGTTCTCCTCATTGTCTACATAGTAAACCGTATATTCTTTTGCTTTATTACCGCCGTTTCTGCCGCAGCCCGCCAAAAGACCGATACAGATACAGCATAAATATAATCCGATTTTCTTCATATTCTCTCCAAACAGGTCAGCCCTTTAAAGCATAGGTTAAGGGAATCTTTACAAGGAAGGTCGTGCCCTTCCCTTCTTCGCTTTCCACCTTGACTGCACCCCTGTGCATCAGGATAGAGCTTCTGGTAATAGCAAGTCCCAAGCCGGTTCCGCCGATTTTGCGGGAATGGGATTTATCCACCCGGTAAAATCTTTCAAAAATATGTTCCTTGGCTTCCTCGGGAATCCCCATTCCGTTGTCCTCCACGGCAACTGTAAAAAACCGGTGGTCCGCATCCAGGGTTACCTTTACATAGCCATGCTCTTCATTGTATTTTATGGCGTTTTCAACAAGATTGGAAATGGCAAGGGTCAACTTTACTTCATCCACCTCCGCAGTAACATCCCTGACGCTTTCATAAATAACGTCAATATCCTTCTGGCCTGCTATGGGCCTCAAACGCTTCAATATCAATTCTATCAATTCGTTAATGTTGACCGCCTCAATATTCAAATCAGCCGCCGTCTTATCCATTTTAACTAAAGACAGTAAATCGGTAATGATTTTATTTTCCCTGTCTATCTCATCGGCAATATCCGTCATAAATTCTTTATATAATTCCACCGGTACATCCTCCTGGGCGATCAGCGAATCCGCCAGCACCTTCATGGATGTGATAGGTGTTTTCAACTCATGGGACACATTGGATACAAATTCCTGTCTCGATTCATCCAAGGCCTTCATTCTGTTTAAAAGCTCGTTAAAGGCTGTAATGATATGCTCCGTTTCCACATAATCCGATACGTCAATGGCTTCCGTCTCAAATCCGTCTTTTACCGCTCTGATGGATGCCGTAACCTGCTCAAAGGGCTTTACCAAAACCCTTGAGGTAATCCAGGAAAGAGCCACGACCAGAATCATCATTAAAAACTGGAGAATGGAAGCCTTACCGTCCAGAACCGCGATATTAGTGGTAATATTGTCCGTAGAAACACTGGTAAGCATAACTCCGATAATCAGGGTTTTTTCTTTTTCCCCCGGAGCATTACTGCCCTGTTCCTTGTCGTTTACCGTAATGGTAATGGGCGTAGTCATTTCGATAAAACGGTTATTTCCGTCATAATTGCTGGTATTGCTGCCTTTGAAGCAGCGGATGACCTCTTCCGAAATAATGGTCTTACCTTCACTGATACCATATGTATCCCGTATTACATTAAAATTCTGGTCAATGACCAGCACCCGTCCGTCGTAGAGATTGGAAAGCTGCAAAAGCTCCGCATTAATGGTTTCCGAGGAAGTATCCTGCAGATAATTGTTGGCTGCCAGATGGTTTGCCAGAATCATCGCCTGATTTTCCACCTCGGAAATACGCAGGGAAACAGCCCGCTCCTCGTAATTCTGCAAAATTCCGTAACGCACAATAAGGGTAGGCACATAGCTTACAAGAATGACAATGATAAAAATCCTAAACCTCAGACTCTTGACAAAGGTCAGGCGTGATAAAATCTTTTTTAAAAATGCACTGATATCTGCTTTCACGAAAACACCCTTTATTTAAAATAATATCCCACGCCCCATTTTGTATGCACATATCTGGGCTCACTGGGGTTTTTCTCGATTTTTTCCCTAAGGCGCCTGATATGCACATCTACAGTCCTGACATCTCCCGGATAATCTGCTCCCCAAACCATAGTCAACAGCTTTTCACGACTGTATACCTTGTTGGGATTTAAAATCAGCAGTTCCAATACATCAAATTCTTTTGCCGTTAAATTGATTTCCTTCTCTTCAATATAAACCCGTCTGCCTTCACGGTCGATTTTCATGTCGCCCCGTTCGATCATACTGCTGCTTTCCGCCTTGGGGCTTTCTTTTGTGGCAGTACGCCTCATAATAGCTTTGATTCTCGCCTTTACCTCTAAAATATTGAAGGGCTTTGTAATATAATCATCCGCCCCGTATTCCAGACCCAGAATCTTGTCTATATCCTCCCCCTTGGCTGTCAGCATCACAATGGGAACGTCGGAAAACTCCCGAATCTGCTGACATACCTCAAATCCGGAAAGTCCCGGCAGCATCACATCCAAAAGAATCATATCAAATTTCTGTTCCTTTGCTATCTTAAGCGCTTCCTCTCCGTCATAAGCGTACTCCACTTCCATGCCATCCTGCTCCAAGCTAAAACGGATTCCTTTTACTATCAATTTTTCATCGTCTACAACCAAAACCCTTTTACTCATTTCTCTCTCCATCCACATTCTGCCTTCAATTAAGTCAATTTTTATTACTTATTACTTTACCTTAATAAAATCCTTTATCTTGCCGAAAAGACCGCTTTTGATTCCCGACACGTTCTGGATATCCTCAATTTTTTTAAAGTTTCCGTGCTCCTCACGATACTCCACAATGGCCGTAGCCCTGGTTTCCCCCACTCCCGGAAGGGTACAAAGCTCGTTTTCATCCGCCGTATTGATATTGACCAATCCGTCGTCAATTTCCTCCTCACGGCTTTCTTCCAAATCCGCTAAAGTCCCCTGATCCCATTCCAAAAGAGTCGGAACATAAATGCGCTCTCCGTCTTTAACTACCCCAGCCTGATTCAACGCCGCTTCATATGCCTCCGGCGAAAGCCCGCCGGCGCTCTCCACAACCTGAAACACCCTGGTATCCCCGGTAAATTCATAAACGCCGGGATATTTGACCGCTCCGCATATGTGCACATAAATACGGCTGCCATTGTCGTCTCCAACAGTATTTTCTTCATAGGCGCCGCCTGCGGATGTCCCACTTTTGATCGAAGCGTCGTCTTCTGTTCCTTCATTTTCCCATAAAGCTTCTTTTGCAGAAGCTTCTACTCCTCCGGATACTTCCTCATAGTCCTGCCCCTCTAAGGAAACAGTATAAGTATCTTTCTTTTCACAGCCAAACAAGCCGGATAACAGTAAAACAATCAACAGAACACAGATTCTTTTACCGTTCCGACCCCAATGAAATAGTTTCCCGCTTTCCTGATTCATAACATAACCTCCTATTTTCTAAACAGAAGGCCCTTCTATGCTAATCGTGTTTCTATTGTATTCCAAAAAAAATCAGTTTACAAGGAAGAATTTATGAAATTTAAAATTTTTGTAACATTTTCATAATAAATAGGCGCTATTGCTGTGTTTCCCACTTAAATATGGCAATTCCTGCAACGGCAATCAGCATGCCCGCCGCTTTTCTTAAAGAAAAAGGCTGTTTCTCCATCCCCCAGATTCCCATTAATTCAATGGCATAAGAGACTATGAGCTGGGCGATCACAATAAACATTGCCGATTTTGCCGGCCCTAGCTGATTGATGCTCACAATGACCGTATAAGTAATAAAAGCGCCGATCACCCCTCCTAAAAGCATGTACTTGGGCTGTACGGAAAAGACCTTCATAAAGCTGGTTCTGTCTGTAAACAGCCATGCCAGAATGCAGACCGCAAAAGCCGTCAACTGTACAAAAGCGTTGGCGCTCCACATGGAAGAGTTTTTTGTCACTTCCGTATTAAAAACCCCCTGTATACTCATAAGCGCTCCTGATAAAATAGCAATCAAAAAACCAAGCATGAATAAATCCCTCCAAATATTATTGGAATTATTATACCCATGCCCGGTTAAAAATATTCTCATATCTGTTTTTTTATTCCTTCATCCAGTCCGCTTAAAACCTCTTCTACATTAGAACCCGTCCAGATCTTGGTAAAAGCGATTTCCAGCTGTGCCCAGAAATTAGAAGTCTTCATCATTTTGGGAACGGGCACTGATGTGCCATATTCCGAAAGCGCCGCAAGAACCGCAGGATTTCCATAGGCTATATCATATCTGGAAGGAATCTTATCCGTCATTGTGTAAAAATCCTCTGCCTGGTTCTCAACCAGATAAGAGGCAAAATCATTGGCCAGTCCCCCGTTTTTACTAAATCCGTTTATAACTGCCGCATTGGTTACGGACAGGCTCTTGGAATCTAAGGCATCACTGACCGCGGGAATTGCAGTTACCCCGTACTCATAGGCAAAGGTGCCGTCCTTTTTTGCCTTTTCCAGTTTGCCGATGGCATCGGTGGTGGCCACGGTAAAGACAATTTTTCCTTCTATAAACTCTGAAAGTACCGAATCGTAAGTAACCGCCTTTGTGTCGATGGAGAAAAACTGGTTCAACTGCTGATAAAGGGTCATGCATTCAACAGCTTTCTGATTATAAATATCAATAATGCCGGAATCGTCGCCATTTATGCCACCCACGTCAATGCTGGCTCCTACAATAAAATAATTGTAGAAAATGTCCGATACATCCCATTTAAATACCGCTTCTACCGTTTCCGGCGCCTCATAAGACTCCGCAAAGGTAAGAATGCCATCCATGGTAGCCGGGACAAGAGCCGCTTTCTTCTCTTCTATCTGTTCTTCCGTAATGTCGCTGGCCAAGGTAGCATCGTTATCGTTTTCAGCCAGGGCTTCCAGCTCTGCATCCGACTCCGCAGTCTCCACCATTTCCATGGCGGCTTCCCCTTCTGCCGCATTCCGTTCCGCCTCAATGGCTTTAACCGCCATATCTGACAGGTAAGTTTCATTATATAAAAAAATCGAAGTTTCAAAATACAGGGGATAACCTAACAGCTTATTTTCATATGTGACCGCATGAAGAGCCGCATCCGAATAGTGGGAGGTATTCACAATCCCCTCCGGATCCGTAATCTGTGCCGCCAGCCCCGATAAATAAGCCTTTTCCAGCGTATCGTTACTGATAATGTACAAATCCGGCACGCCTTCCCCGCTCATCTGGGCCTCATGTATCTGCTCTAAATACTGCAGCCCGGATACCAGCACCGGCGTAACGCGTACATTCTTTTCCTCATAATATTTTAACGCCGCCCCTGCCAGATAATCGCTTAGGACGTCATCCGTATACCAGATAACAATATTTTCTTTTTTTTGAAACAGACCCGCCGTCTCCGTCTGTGCGCTCTCTGTATTTCCTGCCAGAGCCGTTAAAGCCGTCATGGCAATTATCAGAAGAATTGCATAAATCTTTTTTGTCATATCTGACCCTCAAATCAAAATTGAAAGCTTTTCTTCCAACTTTAATCCTTTCCCTACATTGTGTTGCCCTGTTATTTTACAGGCATTTTTTTAAAATGGCAATCATATCATCCACATCCTGTTTTCCGATAACAAGAGGCGGAACAAAGCGAATAATATGGCTGCCCGCATTGATGAGAATCAGTCCTGCGTCCATCGCCTTTATAATAATATCGCCTACAGGCTTATAAAATTCCAGCCCCTGCATAAGCCCCGCGCCCCTGCGGCACTTTATATCCGCACATTCCTTTGCAAGCTCGTCCAGTCTCTTTTCGAGATATGCAGAAACTTCCTTCACATTTTCCAGTATATGATTTTTTTCAAATAATTCAAACACCTTGCAGACTGCCGCACAGGCAAGAGGATTGCCGCCATAGGTGGTTCCATGGTCTCCTGCCGCTAAAGAAGAACTGCCCGCCTTTTCATTTAAAAGAAAAGCTCCTACGGGAACGCCGCAGCCCAACGCCTTTGCAGTGGTCATAATATCCGGCTTTACACCGTATTTCTGCCATGCGTACATATAACCGGTTCTTCCCATGCCGCACTGCACTTCGTCTAAAATCATCAAGATATCCTTTTCATCGCAGATGGCGCGCACGCCTTCCATAAACTCCTGCGTAGCGGGATAAATACCTCCTTCTCCCTGAACGGTTTCAAAAATAATGGCACAGGTCTTGTCCGTAATCTGCGCTTTAACGCTCTCTAGATCATTTAAATCGGCAAATCTGATATTTCCGATCAAAGGCTCAAAGGCTTCCCTGTAGTGGGGATTTCCCGTAACAGCCAATGCGCCCATGGTTCGTCCGTGGAAGGAATGGTTCATGGCAATGATTTCATGGTCTGTTTTGCCGTCCTTATTGTAGGCATACTTTCTTGCCGCCTTAATGGCGCCTTCCATAGCCTCCGCCCCGGAGTTGGTAAAGAACACCCGAGCCATGCCGGAAGCCTCTTTCAGCTTTTTCGCCGCCTCAATCGCAGGTATATTATAGTAATAATTGGAGGTATGGATGATTTTATCAATCTGCTCCTTTAAAGCATCGTTATATTCTGTATTTCCATATCCCAATGCAAACACGGCAATGCCCGCCACAAAATCCAGATAACGTTTTCCGTTCATATCATACAGATAAACGCCGTCTCCCTTGTCAAGCACCACCTGATAACGGTTATAGGTGTGTAACAGGGCGCTTTCCGCCTCGTCAATATATGTTTTCATGTCCTTTACCATTCTATTCTCTCCTAACTGTTTACGGGATTTTTCTTCCGTTTAAAATGATATTTCATTTCATCGGATTCCCTTTTATTCTTCCTCCGGGCAGAATCTGTCCCTGTGGATTCCCTTTGCCAGATTATCATCATCGGAAATAATTGCCGTACCGATACCTTGCTTTGTAAAGATTTCCAAAAGCAGGCAATGGGGAACCCTTCCGTCCAAAATATGCACCCGGCTGACTCCTTCCTCAATAGCTGTGGTACAATTGTTCAGCTTGGGCAGCATGCCTCCGCCGATAATACCGCTGTTGATCAGCGCCTTTGCGTCTGAAGAAGTCAATCTGGAAATAAAGGTGTTTTTATCGTTAATATCCCGGTATAGACCTTCAATGTCCGTTAAGAATACCAGCTTATCCGCCTTTACCGCTTTGGCAATGGCGCATGCGGCGTCATCCGCATTGATATTGTAGGTATGAAAATCATCATCCAGACCTACCGGCGCTACAATAGGCAGAAAATCATTTTCCAGAAGATCATAAAGGATCTTGGCGTCCACCTCTTTAATATCTCCCACATATCCGATGTCCTTGCCGTCGGAATATTTTTTATCCACCTTTAACAGACCGCCGTCTTTTCCGCTGATGCCTACGGCCTTAACCCCAAGCTCCTGTACCATGGTAACCAGGCTTTTGTTGACCCTTCCCAAGACCATTTCTGCAATTTCCATGGTTTCCTCGTCGGTTACACGAAGGCCGCCCACAAATTCGGCTTCCTTTCCCACCTTGCCTACCCATTTGCTGATGGCCTTTCCGCCGCCATGAACGATAATGGGCTTAAAGCCTACCAGCTTTAACAGGGTAACGTCTTTGATAACATTCTTTTGCAGTTCTTCATTGCTCATGGCGCTGCCGCCGTATTTTACAACGATGATCTTGCGGTTAAACCGCTGTATGTAAGGCAGGGCTTCTATTAAGACCTCCGCCTTTTTCATGACCTGTTCCATTTCTCTTTGTTCCATTTTTTCATTCTCCTCTTTATTTAACCAATTCTCCGGCATTTGCAAAGTTCTTAAACAAATGTTCCGAAGCTATTTCAGAAACCTTTTCAGCACAGACATGAAGATATTCATGTCAAGCGGCTTTGCAATATGGGCATTCATTCCGTTCTTTAAGGCCGCCTCCTTATCCTCCTCCAAAGCGTTGGCCGTCATGGCTATAATCGGTAAATCCTTAACATCCTTCCTTGGAAGGCTTCTGATGGTCCGCGTTGCTTCATAGCCGTCCATAATGGGCATCTGTATATCCATTAAAACCGCATCATAATAATTCTCTTCCGACGCATCCACCATGGATACCGCATCCGTTCCATCCGGCGCCGTTTCTACCAAAAAGCCCGCTTCCGTGAGAATTACTTCCGCTATTTCGCGGTTTAGCTCAATATCCTCCACCAGCAGGACACGCTTCCCATCAAAATTTTCCTTGAGCCATTCCGCTGTCTCTTCCTCTTTTTCAATAAGGTTGTTGGTTGCCAACAGGACAGATTTTAAATCGGACATAAAGAGCGGCTTTGCACAAAACGCCGTTACTCCCGCATCCTGTGCTTCTTCCTCAATGTCAGTCCAGTCATAAGCCGTTAAAATAATAATGGGCGCATCTTCTCCCACAGAACTGCGGATTTTTCTTGCGGTTTCCACACCGCTGGTTTCCGGCATCTGCCAGTCAATAATATAGGTATGGTAAGCATCCCCTTCCTCATAGGCTGATTTTGCACGATATATCGCCTCTCTGCCCGAGGTTGTCCACTCGGAACGCATACCGATCTGCTTTAACATTTTGCTGACGCTGTCGCAGGTATTAAAATCATCATCCACAACCAGCACGCGCAGGCCTTCCAGCTCTTTGATCTGGGCTGCGTTCTTTTCGGTATTCTGCAGCTTCAGCCCCAGTTCTACGGTAAAGGTACTGCCCTTGCCGACCTCGCTTTCAACGCTGATTGTGCCGTTCATCATTTCCACATGGTTTTTGGTAATTGCCATGCCCAGTCCCGTTCCCTGAATGCCGTTTTGCGTCACGGTTGTCTCCCGCTCAAAGGGCTCAAAAATATGCTCCACAAAATTCTTGGACATACCGATACCGTTATCCTTAATGACAAAGATATAATCGCCGTATCCATGGCGGAAGGTGGTTTTCTGCATAATGCGGAAGGTAATGGTTCCGCCTGCAGGAGTGTATTTTACCGCATTGCTTAAAAGATTAATAAATATCTGGTTTAATTTCAATGAATCCGCTATGACATCTTCATTGGCAACTTCAAAGGTATCAATAAATAATTCCAGCTGCTTTGCTTTTACCTGAGGCTGGATGATATTGACCAGATTATGCATAAGCTCGGAAATGTTACACTCCTGCTCCTTAATCTGTACCTTTCCGCTTTCGATTCTGCTCATATCCAGAATATCGTTAATCAGGCTCAGCAGATGGTTGCTTGATGATAATACCTTCTGCAGACAATCCTTAACCTGATCCTTATTGTCAATATGGCTGACGGCAATGGTGGTAAATCCAATAATCGCATTCATGGGCGTACGGATGTCATGGGACATATTGGAAAGGAAAGTGGATTTTGCCTTATTTGCATGCTGTGCCTGCATCAGCGCATCCTGCAGCGCCTGAGTCTGCTCTCTTTGTTTCTGTACCTGCTCCGTAATTTCCCTTGACAGGACCATGACCATAATATCATCCGTATCATTATCCCGCGTCATAATAAAGGACTGGCGGACGCACATCTGCCCGTTGTCAGAATCCTGTCCCCAGTAGTCAATGATAACCTCTGCCTCGCCTTCTTCAAAACGTTTCTTCAGATATTCCGTATTGACAATCTTGCTGTATTCCTCAAGAGATTCTTTTAGAACAAACTCTTTCCATTTTTCAAAGCACTCCGATGCTTTACAGGGAGCTTTCAGGCCCGCTTTTTCGAGTAAGGAAACCTGCTGCCCGTTTATTTCCCGTACAATATCCTGCTCTATCAAATCCCGGGACAGATTAAATTCAAAGGTAGAAAAAGCATTGGCAGTAACAGCGATCCGGTACTGTCTCTCTTTTCTGTCCGCAAGCGCCATTTCCGCCTGGATATGCATTTCCCGTTCTTTTAATTCCGTAATATTCTGACGGGTTGCCAAAACCTTAACAGCTCTTCCCTCTTTCCTTTCCAGACAGATAACATTTATATGCTCCCATTCTTTCTTCCCGCACCGGTTTACATGACATTCAAAACGTACATCATTTTGTTCCTGCAAGGCTTTCATCAGGGAATCCTTTTCCAGGGACTTTGCAAACTGCAAACGCTCGCTGTCGTTTATCAAAAGAGAGCTTATATGCTTTACCCATGCTTCATAAGAACCCTTTACTGCAAGGCTGATGCCCTCCGGCTTTGTTCCCGCCAGATATTGGTAAGTATCCGCTTCAAAATCAATCATAACAAAACGGGTAAACAGGGTATTGACACCGTTGATAATATACCCCATCTCCGTATTCTTTTGTTCCAGCAGTTTTCTGTTTCGGTTGGCCCGGACCAGGAGGACGACGATATAAATAATAAACAGTAAAAGCAGCATGGACTCCAAACGGATTCCCACAAGGTTTTCGTCCTTTATCATGCTTTGAGTCACACTCTTTGGAAAGGTCTGTACCAGAACAAATTCCAGATCGGGCAGATATTGCACACAGATATTATCTGTTTTACTGCCGGAATCACAAAGAAATACGCCCTCTCCGCCCTTTTCAAAAACAGTTCGTGCATCGGCTGCCGCTTTTTCATCAATCACGCCGTTCTCCAGCAGTATTTCCAAAAGGTTTCCTTCATATATCGTAGTATTGCCCGAGCCGGCAATTACCGTCCCGTCTGCCGCGCACAAAAACACTTCCGCAGATTTGCCGAAATATGTGGTATTCAGCATACTTTGTAAATACTCTTCCGCCAAATAAGCTCCCCGCAAAACGCCTATGATTTCCCCGTCATAGTAAACAGGTGTATAAAAGCATACCATTGTTTCATTAAAAAACCGGGGATCGTATATAACGGAGATTCCATCATTTCCTTCTATGCCGTCTATGTAAAAGTCCCTGTCCATGACATCCACGCTCCGTCCGTCAGAAGCATGGTCAATACCCTCAAGATCCGTAAAAATGACTGCATCAAATTGTGATTTCTCCTCCATTTCCTTTAACACCCGGGGTGTAATTACCGGTTCGCTCAGGCTTGCTCCCGCAAAATAAGAATATGCGCTAATGCGGCTCAAAGCATTATTTAATTCATCATTAATCTGCTCCGCCTTTATCTGGGCCGAATCGGCTGCATATACTTTATTCCGCTCTTCCATCCGCCTGCTGTTCTGCCCCGTATACCACCAAAACAAAACAATTATCGCCGCTAAAAGAAATCCAACGTATATAATATCCCAAAATAATTTTCTCTTTGTCATAAGAGCTGTCCTCCTGATATGAAGCTTCAGGTATTTTTCCTTAAGTTTATCCTTTTTCGGAATTAAGTATAGCACAGAAAAAGCAAGTTCTCAATCAGCAAATACTTTATTTAAATGCCCTTTGGCACTATTTATCCTTCCGCCGCTTATGGTTATCATACGCGTTGTCATTTTGACAGGAGCAAAATCGTAGGTTATCATCACTATAGTAATTCCGTAATCGCCATTCAGCATCTTCAAAAGCTCCATAACATTTTCCTTTGCAATGGCTTTGGAAAGCAGTATGTTTTCCCTGACCGCCAGCTCCGGCACCAGATTACAGGACTGGAATATAAATCCCATTTTCTTCAGCCTGAAGCCCGAAAGATTTAAAAGGGTGGATTTTCCACTGCCGGAAGTTCCCATAACGGACAAAATTTCCCCTTCTTCTATAAACAGGCTTACTTTGTCCAACGCCATAACCTCCACTTCATCTTTTCCGTATCTCTTTGAAAGATTTTCCGTACTTATTAACGCCATTTCCGTTCTCCTCTAAAAATTATCGTTTCTGATGCCTTCCACAATACTGATTTTTTCATCCGGTTCATGGGTCAAGGCGTTCCGGGCAAAAAAGAACAGGATAACCTGTTTAGATTTCCTGCTCTTTGTCGCCATATTATCGGCAGATATTTAGTTGTCCTTCTATTTATTCTTTCCCATAAAAGGATTCAATCGCCTGTGCAAAAAAAACTGAAGCCCCATCTCCGTACTTTTCATCCGTCATCGACTTGATTTTTTCATTACGGTAATATTGCGCCTGCGCCAGCATGAATCCCTTTTCCTCTTTTATCTGTGAGAGTTGTTTCATAACAAAGCCGTATTCCCCGACTATCTCTTTTACTTCAAAAGAATCCACGGCACAATCCCGTTTAGCGATTAGCTTTTGCAAAATTGCTTCAATCCGTTTGTTATAGCTTTCTGCAACTTCTTTGCTGATGGGGTTCTGGGCGACAGATAAAAATTTGTCTTTCCCGCCATACCATTCAACTACCTTTGCATATCCTTTCTGCATTTTTTCAGAAGATACGGCTTCCGTGTAATGCTTTTTCCATTGCTCAATGCTCCCAAATTCTTTTATTGCGATGTTTCTCATGTTTTCCGGCATATGCTCCATCATAGTCTGGAACATTTCCTCAATCTCTGTTTTACTAAAAACTGCAAAATCCATTTTGTTTTCTCCTTTCAGGATGTCGTCAATGCTGGCGATCAGGCGTTCCATACGCTCTTTTTTTGTTGCCAGCATTTTCCGCTGCATTTGTAAAATCTGGTTCCTGTCAAGAGCCGGGTTCGCCATAATCGCTTTGATTTCCTTCAAGGGAATATCAAACTCACGGAAGAACAACACTTGCTGTAATGTTTCCAATGCTTTATCGTCATAAAGCCGGTATCCCGCTTCACTTTTTCCAGTGGGCTTTAACAGCCCGATTTCATCATAATAGTGGAGCGTGCGCACGCTGATACCTGTTAAATTTGATACTTCTTTTACTGTCCTCATAGCGATCGGCCTCCTGTTCTTGATATATTCACTCTAACCCATGACGTTCCGTGAGGGTCAATAGGTAATTTCAAATATTTTCGAATATACCACTTTTTGTCAGTGTTTCCATGCTGATATGCTTTCCTTTTCCCATGTTCGCAATCATATTGGTGGTAAGGCCGGCGGCAAGGTTCAAATCTTCCCAAAGCACCGTTCTGTCATAGATGAAAATCCGCATGATCATGCTACACTTCAACAGTCCAAAGCAAATAATATATGCTATCTTTTCCAAAGATACCCGCCTACTATTCCCATGGGCATCAGCAGGCAGCAGACTACAGGCATCACAATATTTCCTATGGAAAAGGTGTGCATAAATACGCCGGCAAAGGCTGTCTGACAGATCACTGCCGTTCCTGTCATTTTCAGGCACAGCTTCAAAAGCTTCCTGACTCTGTATATTTTAAGCTGACGGCGGGAAACGGGAAGCTGGCGCAGCACTTCATAAACATCCCATATCTTCCCCTCTGCCCTGAAGCTGCAGTATCTGCCCAGATACAATTCCACACCGATCAGTTCCAGACAAAGCATGGTCAGAAGCGGCGTATAATCGCCCTCCCACAGCTGGATGGGCATAATGAACATAAACATTGCCAGAACAAACATGATACCTCCCGCAAGGCACAGTCCCCAATAGTCCGGATACCATATCTTCTGCTCTGTAAAGAAATGTTCCAGCAGTATCTGTTGTTTTTTATCCGATAATCCTTTTTCATCCATAAGCCATTCTCCCACTGTTTATTTTATTTTCACTCTTCCTTTATCCTGCTGCTCTTCCATCCTGCTGTCACTCTTGCCATTCATTCCCGCCACAACCAAAGGGCTTTCTCCAAATACGATCAGTCTGCCTTCCTTTAGCACGCCTGCATAATCCGTATTGATTTCCATTTCAGATAAAATATGGCTGGTCAAAAGGACAGACGCTCTCTCATCCTTTATCAGCTGCCGCATCATATCAAAAAACTCCCTCCTGAACACCGGGTCCATTCCCACCGTTACTTCATCCAACAGATACAGACAGGGATTATGGGCAATGGCAAATGCCAGCTGGAATTTATATTTCTCTCCTAAGGACATTTTCTGATAAACCTTTCCCGGCGATACCTTCAACTCCTCCATAACCGCTTCAAATGTTTCCATGGAAAATTCATCATAAAACGGGCCCAGAATCTTTGCATTCTGCCTACACGTACACCCCCCGAAAAAGCTGTTGTCCGAAGAGACCAGCCCCACTTTATTCATAATGACAGCATGGTTTTTTATAATATCTTCGCCCTCCACGCAGATGCGCCCCTCGTACCGGGCGTTTTCATTCATGATATACTGAAAGAGCGTGGTTTTTCCTGCGCCGTTTTTTCCTATCAGCCCGTAAATAAATCCGGGCATCATTTCAAAGCTGATGTCTTTTAAATGAAACCTGCGTCCTTTTCCCGTTACATGTTCAAATGATAATATAGGAACTGCCATGTTATCCCTCCTACTCCAAGACTTTTGCCGCTTTTGTAAAAGCTCCGATATTTTTATGGGCTTTCCATTATTTCCACAGAGCTTCCGCCATTTCCGCAAAATTCCTGCAGCTAAGTCCTGCCTGTTTTGCCTCATCAATAAGCTCTCCCAGACGTTTTTCAAACATCATAAGCTGCTTTTCCTTCAGATAATCCGTATTGTACTCACAGACATAAAAGCCCTTTCCCGCCACAGACCGGATCAGACCTTCTTTTTCCAGTTCTTCATAAGCCCGCTTGGTGGTAATGACGCTTACACTCAATTCCGCCGCCAGCGCCCGGATAGAAGGTAACGCCTCTTTCGCCTGAAGTTCGCCGGTCACAATGGCATTTTTCAATTGATTGACAATCTGCTCATAGATTGCAAGAGTTCCCTGTGGAAGAATTGTTATTTTCATGCTGCTCTCCTCTGCCATGTTTCATAGCAAACTGCATCATCCAGTCTCTGTTTTACGTATCTGCCGTATATTACCGCCAGCGGAAGCTGTGCCATGACAAATATTAAAAAGAGCACCAGCTTCACAATCAACTCCGGCAGTTCATCCGTCACAACGGCCGTCTCTATAATATTGGAAATAAAGGCTGATGCTATTATCCCTATCTGAAGCCCGATTTCCCTATCCGCCATATCTCCTTCCCTGTTTCTGTCAGAAGCTATTAAAACTGCCACGAGGAAATCATTCATTAATATCTGCATCGCCGAAAAAATATCACAATGGGAAAAGGGAATGATCAAACATACTCCCATAAGAGAAATAAACATGTGGACTCCCACGCCGAAGCAATACCTGTTGTAAATATATTTTTTCCGTTCTTCCCTGCTCATGGGGCACAGGTACAGCATTTTGTCAAGCCCGGGGCTCCTGAACAAGGTATCGAGACATGACAATCCCATAGGCAGAAGTATTCCTGCAGACGCCGCGATATACTCCCACCGGAAATTTACATTCCCGCTCACTCCTATCAATACAGGCATCACAATGAAATATGCCAGAAGAAACAATCCGTTGTTTTTTGTTCCTTTCAGACGGCTTATTCTAAATGCGGCAAAATAATCCCTGACTATATTTTTCATCTTTTATCACTCCATTCCCACGCTCCTGGCCGGCGGCATAAATAGCATTTCTCTCAACCATTTTTTCGTCCGGCATAAAAATACATAAACTCCTCAATGGTGGGGTATACAACCTGCAATTCCCCGTCATAATTGTTTAACCGGCTGTGGGCTATGAGCGCCTTTGCCCCGTAGCTGTTTTCTTCCATATGAATGATTTTTTCTTTTTGTAAAAGTTTAATCTTATAAGCTTCTCCCAAAACCATACGGTAGCTGCCGTGGAAGGCTTCAATGTCCCCTGCAAAAACCTGTTTTCCCTTTTCCAGATAAATGAGAAAATCCGCCATGCGGTCCAAATCCTCTGTCAGATGGGTGGAAATCACTACGCTCCTGCTGCCGTCTGCAATAAACTCCTTTAATATTTTGAAAAACTGCTCCCTGAACTCAGGGTCAAAATTTCCCGTAGGTTCGTCAAGGATCAGAAGCTTCGCATCATGGGATAAGGCAAAAGCAAACTGGCATTTTAATTTCTCCCCTTTTGACAGCCTGCCGAATTTTCTTTTTTTCTCCAGTCCGAACAATTCCAGATAATGTTCCATAGCCTTTTTATCATAAGCATCGTAGTATCTGCCGTAAGCGTCTCCATTCTGCATAAGGGTAAGGGATCCGTCGAAAAGCTCTTCTGTCAGCACCGTACCGATTTCATTATGAATCCGCTTTTCCTCATGGACATAATCCATACCGTCAATCAAAACTGTTCCCCCGTCTGGCTGATACAACCCTAAGAGAAAATGCAAAAGCGTGGTCTTCCCTGCGCCGTTTTGTCCGATAAGACCGCAGATATAGCCTGTGGGAATGGTAAAGGACAGATTATCCAGCCGGAAATTTTTCATTTTTTTTGAAAGCCCTTTTACTTCAATCATAATGTGTTTTCTCTCCGCTTTTTGATTTTGGATTTCTTTTTTGGTTTTTCTTGTTTATATACTGTATATATTTATATATACAGTATATGTATGGGTATGTCAAGGGGTGTTTCACTTTTTATGATCTCAAATATCATGTTGCATTTAATTTCCCCTTGCAATTTGGGCTTTTTATAATCTCATTATTTTGCAATATAAAAGACTGTGCCAAAACACAGCCTCATAACGGCATTCGTTACCCCGAATACACTCTTTTATTTTCCGTTTTCATCTCATATCAGCTGTTAAAGGCGCTGATATTTTCTTCATTCAAAGTAAAGTCATAATAATTCAAATCTTCTCTTTTCGTCCAGCCTATTTCTTTCCAGAAGGCATTTCCGATATCATTTTTTGTAAAGGCAATCAGGGAAACTTTATTGATTTTTTCTTTCTTTAATGCCTCCATGGCAAAGACTACCATGCTTTTGCCAATGCCTTTTAGCCTGTAATCCGGGTCTACGCACACATGGTACATGCAGCCCCTCCTGCCGTCATGGCCGCAGAGAATGGCTCCTATGATTTTGCCATCTTCCTCCGCTACAACGCTGATGCCGGGATTTCTGTTTAGGAAACGCTCCACGCCTTCTTTGGAATCGTCTATGCTTCGAATGGCAAAGCCTTTTATTTTCATCCACAAATCATGTACTTTTTCATAGTCATTTAGTGTCATTGCACGAATCATTAGTCTTTTTTCCTCCGGTTTTTCTGCTATAAACGGCCGCGGCGCAAGCAGCGCTTTCTGCTACGGCTGTTATTGTTACATCTGGTGTCTTACCACCTGATACTCGTCATCTAACTGATAGTAGGGGCATTCTTTGTAGCTGCCGCTTAAAAAACGGCTCATTTCGTCTTCGTCGAGATTACAGTCGCAGCAGTAGCATTCGTAGTCTTCGTCGTATGTGTAGTTTATGCAGGTGTCGCAGCGGTCGGACATAAGATTCTCCTTTGGGGGTAATTTTTTGGAGCCGGACGCTTGATTATAAAAAAGTTTTTTCACAGACACGTTTACACACTTTAGAGTGCTCTCGCTTCGGTAAAAACGTAGCGGTACTAAGAATTTTGCAGCACTTTGTGCGCAAAATTCAAGTGCCGACGTTTTTACAGAGTCTGCTCAAAAATCTTTTTTATTATCAAGCTGTCTTTGGCTGAAAAATTGCTTTTGGCGTCGATTTTTTGTTGCTTAAGGCTATAATTGTTTCTTTAAATTTTAATATTAAGAACTAAAATTATTATTTCTTTTTGGCTATCAGTAGGAATCTGTGTGTTTTGCCTTTTATGATTCCGTCCTTCTCGAACTGTTCTTGGATATTGGACAGTTGTTTCAGGTTATTTTTGACTGAGAAGTTTGGAAATTCCCATTCTATGACTCGGGCAAACCAGATGAGGGCGCTTACGTCCCAGAATCTGATTGTACCAAATGTCTCGCAACTGTCAAGTATGGAAAAGTTATTTTCTTGGAACTCACGGGTAAAAAGTTTAAGGTGCTGCCTTGGAAAGGGAGGGGCAGGAGGTACTGCGTAAAACTGTTCTACCAGGTCTCTGTCGTTTAGGGCTCCTACCTGCTCTGTGATGAAAATTCCGTCGGGTTTCAGTATGCGGTAAATCTCTTTCGGATAGCTAACTGATAACATAATCTGTACTCGATGCAATCTGCTATCAGATTTATCACTGAATTATTTTATTCCCAACAGTCCTGCCTGCATATTAGATACCCACAATATTTCAGCGTTTCTGAATCCGCATTGCTTAAGCACATCCAAATGCTCCGATATTGTAATCGGAAAATAATTTTTACCGTATCTGTCAATATGGTCATCAGACTCTTTAGCACTTTTTCCCTGTGCCACCTGATATGCCTTCCATCTTTTTAAATACAGTTTCTTTCCTTCTTCGCTGTAGGGTGCAAAATTTTCAAATGTGATAAAAATGCCGTTAGGGCTTAGCGCCTTATAGCATTGTTCAACAGCCTCCATGCGCTCAGTTTTATGCAAATAGTGAAATACCTGTATTGCGGTAATTACATCAAATTCATTGCTCCTATCCAAATCCAGGATGGAGGAAACAATAAATATCCGCATTCTCAAAAGCCGTTTCCGCCATTTTTCCTATCCCGCATCCGACATCAAGCCATTTCACGGGTTTCTCAAACCGGATTTTCACAATATCAATAACCTGTTTATAAAAATCTTCATAGTACGGGATGGTCATTTTTATCTTATTACCGTACTCTGACGCATTAAATGCCGAAATATTATCATTCATTTCATGTTTCTCCAAATCCCTTTTACCGGCTTTGCAAACGCCTTACACTTCCTGTTGCATCGGCGTTCCCACTTCAATCAGATTTCCGTCCGGGTCATAAAAGCGGATGACCTTTTGTCCCCAGGAATGGGTCATTAATTCATTGACATATTTTACCGACGGTTCATAAGCTGCCAGTTTCTTGGCAAAGCTCTCTATATCCGCTTCTTCAAAGTAAAGCTCGCAGGCATTATTTTCCGGCAGGATGTCCTTTCCCGTAAACCTCTTCCATATGGCCTCATCCTGCAAAACCAGACCTTCCGTCAGTATCACATTTCCATCGTTATCCAGAATCACTTCCAGACCGAATAAATCCTTATAGAATTTTTTCGCCCGCTCTATATCTTTTACAACGATCAGTACGTTTTTCAGTTTCACTGCTTTTCTCCTGTCATTTATTGAATCAGCTTTTTAGGTAATTTCAGTTTCTGAACATTCACTAAAATCACTTGTTCTTCATAATGGCATCCGTCAATTGCTTCCAGCCACAAACCGGCATCATATCCGCAGAAGGATTTCTTTGAATCCCTTTTTAACTGCTTTCTGTACACATTTTCATCATCGTATTTCTGAAACCATGGTATAGCAAACCGGATGACTGCCTGCAGGACATAAGGTTTATCCGCTTAAAATTCAGATATTCCTTTCCCATTTTACACTGCAGTCGCCTTGTACCTGCCCGGACTTCTTTGGCAACAGATTTATAGCACCGTAATCATACTCTTTAGCATATCCAAATCTTCCTCCGTAGTAGACCAGCTGGTGGCAAAGCGAACCACCGTATGGTCATCATCCTGTTTCTCCCAGAACCCGAATGCCACCTGCTCTTTCAGCTTTTCCATCTGGCAGTTTTCTAATATGATAAACTGCTGATTCGTAGGCGATTCCAGATAGAAATCAAATCCGTTTTCACGAAAGACTGCCTTTAATTTCTCCGCCATCATAATGGCATGCCTTGAAATCTCAAAATAGAGCCCGTCTGTAAACAGGACGTCAAACTGAATTCCAAGCAGCCGTCCTTTTGCCAACAGCGCCCCTCTCTTTTTTACGGAGTTCATGAAATGAGGCGGTTTATTTCCCTTTGTAAAAACAACAGCCTCTCCGCATAACGCTCCCACTTTGGTTCCGCCGATATAGAAAACATCGCACAATTTAGCTATATCAGGCAGTGCCAGATCACTTTCCGGACTCATAAGGCCGTAGCCGGAAAGCCGTTCCATATTTGTTTCTGCAAGACGCTTTAAAATGAACGGATGCGCTCCCGCAATATAATCACTTTCAAAAGAAATCATGGTTTTCCTCCCGCTTTTCAAATTTTGTCCGCATATCTGCCCCGCCTGTACCGGCCGTCATCACTGTGCCAAAGCCTTTTTCAAATCTGATATAAACTGTGCCTGCTGCTTTTTCAAATAAGCCTTTACAAAGGGCTTCATAAATATATCAAACTCCCAACGCTCGCAGGGCTTTTCTACGGTTATGGTAAAGGTTGTTGCATAACCATCCTTTGTGTATTCTACAAACTGTTTTTCATTTAAAACTTCCGTTCTGCCCAAGTCGCTGCGCCATGTATAGTTTGCAACGTCGGTAACCACCTTCCATACTTTTTGAATGTCACTCTGAAATGTAGCTTTTCTATTTGAAACTGCCATATTTAATGCTCCCTTCCGTTTTTCCTCTCCAACTGTGATCCGTATATCGCTTATGGTTTGAAAACATCTTTTCCCACCACAGTATAAATATTCTTTCCCGTCTTTTCTTCAAAATGCTTTTTAAGTTCTAAATTAGAATCCCATTTTTCCTTTGGATAGGCACCATAGCGTTGTCTTACATCATTCATTCTATCCTCTATATCCAACACGCCTTCCGGACCTGCAATGGAATCGCATAATTGAATCAGTCTATCATACTCATCCATAACTACTGTTTCCAAAGTATCCTGAATCATTTTCAGTTCTTCTTGGGTAGTATCAAAATTCCCTATATATACATCGGTGGTTTGTATATTGAAAGAGTGGGTCAGACATATCTTTGCCACTTCATCATATCCTAATGATATCATATATGAATAGCCATCTGATACATGCCCCAGATGTCTGATGCCAAACTTTCGCCCTATATCATGCAAAAGCCCCAATATATATGCCTTGTCCGAATTCATGTCGTCACATTCCTCTGCAATCTTTTCCGCACAGTGAGCAACAACGCGGCTATGGTTTACCCATGCTCCCGGATTGCACTTCTCCGCTTCTTTTAAAAGCTCTTCAGCCTGTTGTCTTGTTGGCAGCATAAATTCATTGCCCCTTTCATAAACGACCTTTCTAAATTTACGACTGATCCCCCGTTTTATCAGCTTCTGTAATGTCCCTGATTCATGTGGACGCCGGCGCCTATCCAGACGTTATTGCCGATTTCAATTCTGCCTCCGTCCAGCATAACCCAATCAAAATTGGTGTAAAAATAAATGAATGCCTGTTTTCATAATCCTCTTTTATCTTCTCCACTCAAGTATATCTTCCATCCTTTTGCGCGGTCTTTCCTTTGGAAATTCATCGGGGTAGCCAAATGCAACGGCGGCAATAAGCTGTCCGTCGCTGTCCAGCCATTGGCATAACTCTGAATATGCAAAATAAATATCACATATCCAAAGGCTGCCGATTCCTTTTTCTGTAGCAGTCAAAAGCATATTTTGTATGGAAGCGCTTATGGATTGAATATTGCAGATTTCATAAACGTGCTCTTCCGGTGTCAATTCTTCCAAAATGTTTTTCCCTAATGTATTAAGGACAAAAACGATAACCGGCGCTTCTGCCATAATATCAACAGTATGCTTTGCCGCGGCAATATGTTGCTTACTCTCAGGCAGTAACGCGCTTTCATTTTCCTCTCTCTCAATCCCCCGCCGGAAGACTTTTAGCATTTCCTCTTTGGCATTTCCCTGTACCAGAATATATTTCCACGGCTGCCTGTTTTTAGATGAGGGGGCCTTCATCCCGCTTTGAATAATATCTGTCATATCCTCTTCTGATATAGGCATCCCCAAGAATTTCCTTATACTTCGTCTGTTACAAATTTCAGGAATCATTTTTAGCTTCTCCTCTATTAAATCTGAAATCAACAGTTTTACCGCTTTGCCAAGTCCGCATTAGAAAGAACAAATTCATTTAACATAAGTCCAAAATCTAATAGTTTTCTTTTTTAAATTCTAATTCCAAGACCTTCCACTTTTCGCCGAATAACTCGCATAATACGTCTTCCGTTTTTACATCTTCAAATCCGGCGCTTTTATAGCAATAATATGCAGGCATATTATTTTCAAATGCTCCAATGGTTACCTTATCCGCCTTAAAAATCTCAAAAGCATATTTAAGGGAAAGCGAAATCATTTCCTTTCCATAACCCATACCTCTTTTCGTATCATCCACGATTACAAATCCAAAGCGGAGAATTGTCCTTTTTTCATCCGTAAACCGCATAATAAGGTGCCCCACAATACCGCCCTCATCAAACGCTGTCATGGGGTAAAAATTATCAGGCTCCATGCAGTCTCCATTGTTATCCATATACTTTTTATTCATATCCTCTTCTTTAATAGGAAATGATTCATATCTGTCAGAAGTCCATTTTCTAAATGTAATCTCATCTTTGCACCAGGTAATGATCGTCTTGGCGTCACTCATTTTGTATGGTCTAAGTCTTAACATGTTGATGCTCCTTTCTCCTGCTAAATCAAATTTATCTTCGAATATAGATTAAATCCGTCATACCATTATAGGACTGTGTATTAAGCAATCTCAGCTTAATCTCATGCCTTGCGTTTTCAAACAGCCGGATACCGGAGCCTAAAATTGTGGGAATTACAGTGATATAGTAGTAGTCAATAAAATCCTCATTTACGAACTGCTGAATGAGATTCGCTCCGCCGCATATCCAAATATCTTTTCCGTTTTCTTTTTTTAACCTTTTTGCCAAATCAACAGGATTTCTATTAACAAACCGAATCTTTTCCGAAGAAACACGCTCATGATGTGTTATCACATAAGTTGTAAAATCGTCATATACCCATTCCTTGGGAGAAAGCTCCGTAACGACTTGATGATAAGTATTCCATCCCATCAGAATCGTATCAATATTCTTTACAAATTCGGAATAGGTATCAATGTTCTCATGCTCGCTGCCTTGTCCTTTCAGCCAATCGACACCGCCTTTACTGTCCGCAATATATCCGTCAAGACTCATGGCAATAAATAAACTGATTTTTCTCATATTTGACCCTCAAATCCAGGTTGAAAGATTTTCTTTTTCTCCTGCTCTTCTTTCCGCCAAAGATATTTTATAATTTTTCCGGCAAATACCTCGACAGTTTCTCTACCAACTCATATACCTTCGTTCCCGGCGCAATGTCCTTTAGTGTTTTTCCCTTGTTTTCCTCTATAATCCTTTTCGCATACCGTATCGCCAATCCGGGATTCCCTTTCTCCCTCAGAATATAAAATATATCCCTCATATTCTTCTGATACTTTCCAATCCCCAATTCTTTAAACTTATCATTGAGAAATTACACATACTCCGATCTATGATTGTTTGAAGTATAGTAAGCAAAATGCAAAATAAACCAAAACTCAATACACTCATTACTCCACGCCGCATGATATTGTAGTTCCGGCTTTTCCAGATTCAGTTTATCCACCCGCTCTGCAACACCATTAAAATCCTTTGCCAGGAAACTGTCCTTATCATACACGCACCAAATCTGTCCTCTATCAATCCCATTTTTTCGGACATATCTTTCTGCCATGCCAATTACCCGCATAGTTTCCACAGCACAAGGCTCAATTTCGATCAAGACCATATCCTTATAAATCGGGTTATCCTCTATCATCCGCTTAAAACCTTCAAAATAAAGCGGCTCCGTTTGCTCTCCCTCACAGAAAATATAATAGCGATATTCCTTTTTCTCCAGATATTCTTTGCGCCTCTGTTTCCTCCACCGGGTAGTTCCGACTTTCTTAGGCATTGACATCACTCCAATCTATAATCTTTTTCAGATACGGATCTGCGCCATACTTGCCCTCTAAGTACTGCTTATCATATTTTGCATCCATGCGGACAGATTTACCTTTTGTATTCTTAAATTCTACCAGAGAATATAGTTTAGAATTCTGCTCCTTTCCCTTTGCCACAAACCAGATTTCGTCGCGGCGGAAAATGTCATTGTTCATAGTTGACAAATCATGTGAAGTAAAGATTAACTGTGCACCTTTTTTATTAATTTCCATATTATTGAACAGCATAATGACATAGCGCAACAAAACCGGATGCATTTTTGCATCCAGTTCATCAATCACTAAAGTTGTTCCGACAACAAGGCTTCTTGCAATAAAAGGCAGTAATCCAAACAGCTTCTTTGTTCCGCTGGATTCCTCCCCCAAAGTTAATTCCGTACTATATCCATTTACAGTATGCTTTGTATAAACTTCTATATGATTTTCTTCCTTTTCTTCAATACGAAAATCCTCTATATCCAGATCCATCTCACGGATCATATCTAATACCAGCTTTTTTACCTCATCCGTCTTAGCTATGGCTGTTCGCAATTCCTGCCTTGGATTCCCATAGTTTAAAAAGTCAATAGACTCTTCAAACCATTCAATTACATCGAAAATTACCTCATTCTTTTTATAAGTAATACCTAAATAAGATAATAAGGGCAGATTTTCCGAAATTTCTTCGCTAATTTTGATTTTACCGAACACCCCTTTTAACTCCACTTCATTCCCATTTCTTACAAAAAGCGCCGAACGTCTTCCAGTATCTGTTTTAATCCGGTCTAAACTCTCATAAACAACAAAGTCCTGTTTCACATGAAGGATATAACGATATTCTGCAATAGCAGTCCTGAAAAAAACTTCAAACTCCGTTGGTGCTTTTCTCATTTCTTCCGAAAAGGTAAAAGGTTCCACAGGAATCTTCCTTGCTTTGTATTCACACTCAGTCTTATCACAAGTTGCGCACAGCGGTCTTAAAACTTTTGCATCCAGTGTGTGCAACGCTTCCAATACATTGGATTTACCGCCGCCATTCGGACCATAAATTACCGATACCGGCAAAAAGCTTTCTCCATCTTCTGTTTTAATGATTCTATCCCTATGCTCCATGATAGCTGTAGCCTGCATATCAAACGTCATCTCTTCACGAATGCTTTTATAATTTTTCACGGTAAACTGGCATAACATAGCTTCTACCTCCATCTAATATCTGTATTATACACTATTTTTTTATCTTGTAAACAATATATGAGTTTTTGTCTCATATATACAACTGAAATTATACGGACATTTGCACAATTTTATCAATACGTTAACTATTCCCTTTTTCATTGATAAATTGCAGAGGATAAATAATGACATTTCAGATATTATCTACAGTAGCAAAAATGAGGCCGAATTAACAGAAACGAAGAAAAAGCTGGTTCAAAAGAAAACTCTTGCTGACAGAATTAATGTAATGGGGCTTGCTGATTATCTCATTATGGGAAACGGAGATGTACAAAACAATATCAATCAAGAAATGTCTGTTAAAGAAGATCTGTTTGAAGCAATTATTGGTGCGGTGGCGCTGGACTCTGATTGGAATATGGAAGTACTTCAAGATGTTATTGAAATCATGCTTAAAAAAACAAGCCGCCTATCAGATGCTTAAGTATACTTTATCACAATAAAATCAACACCTATAAACATTTACTCTTCCATCAAAACTGGCAGTTCTTTTATCATAACTGCCAGTTTCTCCATTCGCATTTTTCCTATTTTACACTCCATACAAACCGTTCTTTTTTATCCCAACCATACGCCCGGTCATTACTTGTTTCCCCGGTAAATAATGAGTTACTCTCTGCCGTAGGGAAACTTACAACCGACTATGACACAGCCACTTCTTGGTAAACAGAAAAAAATTGAAACAAAAAGAATACTTCTTTAGCTATAAAACGCTTTTGGGATTATTTCTAATACCATGAATACATACAATGCCTATTTTAACTTTATATAAATACCCACAAAGCAGGTATAGGGTTTGATAATCGTTTCAAAATGCTGCTTGTCGCCTCTGGCAAAATCATTATCGGCTGCAAGCCACTCGTCCCACGCTTTGCTAAAGCAATCCATTTCCCACGTTTGTACCATTTCAATTCGATCGCCGCTGCCAATGAGCTCTTTCCATATTTTCGGGCTTTTAAACATATAGGCATCATCCCCAAGCCAATCAGAAAGAAGTTCTTCGGCACGGTCTGTATATTCATCCTTCAAGCCGGGAATGCCGATCAACACCACACCTTTATCTTTTATGAATGGCAGAATCTTTTCCTGAAAAAACCCCTTATGACCTGCAAAATAATGGTATGAGTCAATACTAACCAGTGCATTAAACTGCTTTTCTTTAAAATGAAGATCATTCGCATCCTCACAAACAGGTACTACCTGTGCTCCTATTCCCCACCTCTCAAATCGTTTTCCGTTCTCTTCTGCACTTACCCAGAGATCGTTTGCCCAAACCCTTGCACCGGTCTCTCTGGCAATTACCAGACTGGTCATTCCCGTTCCGCATCCCAAATCAAGAATGGAGGCGTCAGGAGCCAATTGCAGGGGATACCTGTTAAATAACTCTTCTAAAATCCTTATACTATTTGGTCCCATCATGGTTTCTGATGAGATGTACTGCTTGTAATTACTGATATTCATATATCTTCTCCTCCTATAAAACTTAAAAGTTCCCTCAAATTTTTTAACCAATTTTGAAATTTTCAATTTATTACAAAACTGCTATTTTTTGCAGACTGTATGACTGACAACAATTATCACAAAACAATCAACGGCTACCATGCCAAGGAAAATATATGCAAAGGCAGCCGGCAGCACATCTTCAAACAATCCCATAACCAAAATGAGAATTGCTATGACAGCCATGCCGCTTCCTGTTGTTCGACACAGTTTCTTTTTATCATATTTTGCCTTTTCTTCTGTTGACGCCATATTGTAACCGGCAATAAGCCAGCTTCCATGACCGGAAAGTAAAATTACGGACAATACCAAAAATATGGCAAATGCCACCCATATTACCCAATCCGGTCCGTTTGAAATATCTGATAATTTCATGATTTTATCCTCTCTTTACAGCTGGAATTTGACGATGATATGTTCATCTGCTCCATATATGTTCCACCAGCTTTTTCATTATTGAAGTTTTCCCGTATAAAGGGATATTCGGTTTTCTCACTCAGCAATAAATCATATGCCCTTACCTTGCGGAAGGTATTTCCCATCATCTCATGCTCCCTGTAATTTCGAATTGCATCTAAGTCAAATTCTGCATAAAATAAACCTTCCGTCAAATCATCCGCCATCAATAAAACGTTATCCGCACATTTACCGTTTTCATCCCAGCAAATCGGACTAAATGCGCAGGAATTACCGGCATTCTCACCATTGGGATTTGCCATTGCAACACCAGTCATATTCTCATAGGCTCTGGTCTGTAACGCGCACAGGCGCGGTTTCATTGCACTGCAATCGTTAGGGACAAGAATTACTTCCGCCCCTTTTAACATAAGTATACGCGCGCTTTCCGGATATTCACGGTCATAGCAAATCATGATACCCAGTTTCATTCCGTGAAAGTCACAGACATGAAATGCATTCCCGCTTTCAAGACATGCTTCATCTGCGAAATCACATGTATGGACTTTTGAGTACTTCATGATTATCACGCCGTTTTTATCTACTACATATGCTGAATTTTGCGGTTTATCCAGTCCCTTTGTAATGGCAGTCAACACTACTCCAAGATGCAGTTTTCTTGCAATACCACATATTTCCCGGATATAAGGACTGTTCTCATCCAATGCCTCGTCGTTACTCATGGGTAACTCATACCCTGTTAAAAACGCCTCCGGCAGCAAAAGAATATCCGCCTTGTTTTTTGCGGCTTCCTGCATTTTCTCAATGATGATATCCGTATTTTTATTGCATTGCCGATTTAATGATTTCATTTGTAAAACCGCTACATTCAGCTTCATTCTATTTTCCTCGTTTATTCATCCTTGATTTATCAATTTGAAGTTTTATGCCAAGCGCAAGTACAAAACCTCCAAGCAATATAAAAAATGACCACACAGCATTCCAATATATTGAGTCCACGTCAAACATTCACAGTAAAAATTCAGCATAAGATTTTCTATCTGTCAATCCCCATATTCTGTGTAAATGGAATAAACCGAACGCCATGAAAAACCAAGGTTCCCATACTATTATCTTCTTTTCCAATTTTTTCCCCTTGAATTTCGATATAAGCAAAGCTTGTTTTATCCTGTCAAAAGTTTCGACAAATATCAGGCCAACAGCTCCTTCTCCGTTTCAAGCAATATCTGCGCTAACACCTTATAATCCAAATATTGTATGCCGTCTTTTCCAAGATAAATCTTATCAGATAATTTACTGCTATAATATAGGTCTATTGCCTTTTCATAGGAAAAATCACATATCTTTGCCAGATATGTTATGATTCGTTCTTCAAGATTTTCCCGATACACACTTTCTAACATTTCTTCATTCATATCTCCATTACCTCATAAAACGATTCATAATATAATGAATCCTTTTCCAAAATCAAGCGACCGAAAAGAATGTTCTACATCCGGCTGATTTACAATCACATTTGAACCATGATAAACTATCATATAGATATCCCCCTGACTGTAAAATATTCCTTGATATCTTCAATAACATACTTTGTACTTTGTGTGTGAAGAATCTCGTAATTTGGCACTAAAAATCCCATAATACAATTTGTACTTTTCATATTTTTATATACTTCGGAAGGTTTCTGCTTCCATTGATTTGCACATGCATGAATCATATATATAACAAATGAAAAGGTATCTTTATTCATCTTCCATTTCCCTTCATTTATAATCATCTTTATATCATTACATCGGTTTTAGATTTCTATTAAGCCTGTCTACCATCCAGGCAATCCGCTTTTTTCGTCCGGCATCTGTCTTTGCGTCAAAATATGCCCGCGTATAGGTCTTCTTTACCGATGGGGACATAGCCAGAAAGTTTGTATAGGCAGGCTCATATTCTTCCAACAATGCAGAAAGGTGTGCAATTTGTTCTTCTGTAATACCCATAGGTTTGGGAGCGTCCCACTGTCCGTTTGCTTTGGCTTCCTCTATTTTCTTTCTGCCAAAATCGGTCATGATTCCCCGTTTTTCAAGCTCTTTGACCAACGCCTTATTTTTCTCCGACCACTTGCTTTTTTCCCTGCGCATATGAAAATACTTCTTATATGTTTTATCGTCAAGGCTTTGCATCTGTCCGTCAATCCATCCAAAGCAGAGAGCTTCTTCAAGCGCTTCCTGCGCCTTTATTGTTTTCGGTCCGCCGGTTTTGCCGAATAAAAGCCAGACTCCTTCATTTGACCGGCAATGCTCATAGAGCCATTTCCTGAACTCTTCTCTGTTGGCAAATTCCACAATATCATTCATGATAACTTCCTCCTATCTCAAAATTTGAAATTTGTCAATACATCTCCCGATATATTTTTAAATTTTTATATCATCATCCATAAATGGATGTAGTTACTGGTAAATAATGTTCTGACGATGTATATCCATATGCTTACCCTATCAGTTCTCGCTGGGTCTGTGCCCTGACATTC
>CAJTCE010000014.1 GCA_910574745.1 Lachnospiraceae bacterium
ACACGATTTTTACATTCTCACGAATGGCAACTTCAAAATAAGCATACCACAATTTCAAAAAAATCTCATCTAATATCAAGGGAAAAGTGCGCCCTTTTTTCCACATTTATCTGATATCTTTCCAAAACTTCACAATATTCAGTTATCAAAATACAAATCTAAGCCAACTCATTATGAATCCGAGAGGCTATAAACCTCTGCTACAGGGGACATAGGACTTTTTTGTCCAAAAGCGTCCACCGCCTTTACGTAATATTTATAAGTCTTATCATCCTCCACATCGCTGTCTCTGTACCAGCTTGCATTTCTTCCCTCAATATCTGCGATTTTTCCGCTGTCCGACCTGCCGGAACCGATTCTGTAAAGCTCATATCCCACACAGTCGCCGCTTCTGCTGATATCCCAGCTTATGACCACAGTTCCTCCGTCGTCCTTAGCCGATACTGTTTCCGGGGCCGCCGGCGCCGTCCGATCCAGCGTATAGGTAACAATCTGTTCCCCTGAATTGCCATCGGAATCCGTGATCCTGTACCTGATATCCAGATCTCCTTCCACAGAAAGCCCTGCAATATTCCAGTTATATACGGCATAAAAGGTTTTCGCATCCAGATCTCTTTGCCCCAAAGGCGACGGGGTTATGGTAATCCATCTTTCCTCTGTCTTGTCATAATACTCCATGGTAACGGCATTTCCCTTACTGCCTCCGCCGTTTTCAAAATGAACCTCCAGCTTTACGCTCTCTCCTCCGATAATCTCATAATCCTTCGGAAATACTGCCGTAATACGGGGCATAAAAACCACGCCGTCCATTCCCCGGCTTTTTTCGGACTCATTCCCTGCCTCATCCACCGCCATAACACAATAGGTATATACGGTATTTTCCAAAAGTCCGCTGTCCTTATAGCCTGTTTCAGCGCCGCTGTAAACCATTTCCCCGTCCCGGTAAAGACGGTATTCCTTTACCGCCACATTATCCCTGCTCTTTTCCCATTTCAAGGTAATGGAAGAACCTGTCCGCTCTGTGATTTCCGGCGTTCCCGGCACGGAAGGCGCTTGGTCGTCCTCGGGTGTAGCCACTGTGCACTCCGGGGATGATGCCGCGCTTATTTTATCCGGATTATAGGGATAAACAGTATAAACATAGGTTTCTCCCGGCAAAAGCCCCGTATCCTTACAAGTGAGCTCTGTGGTTGTTCCCAGCCTTACCCCGTCACGATAAACGGCAAAGCCCTTTACCACGCCTTCTTCCCATTCCCCTTGGAAACGAAGAGTTGCCGATGTGACCGTAACCTCCTCTGCCGCAAGGGAAGAAACCGGCTTCGGGATAACGGCTCCCGGCGTAATATAAATAACTCTGTCCGCCAAAGCTTCCGGTCCGTAGGGAATGTCATAGCCGTCCTCTTTTCCGCTTCCTATGGAAAGCCCCGCAGTCAGCTCCAGGGTGGCAAAATGTATTTTCTGGCTGTTAGTAATTTTAATTGCCTGTTTCACGTTTGTTCCCGCCGGAGCGTTTTTCCGCCTGAAAATGGTATAATGCTCCCTAGTGGCCACAAAGCTTCTGCCGCCTCCAATGGAATTAAAATCTCCCGTAATCTCCAACGTTCCGTCCGTAAGATACCCTTCATGGCCGGCAGTCCCTATAAAGCTTACGTCTCCCTTTACCAGCACATAGGTTTTATCATCCATGACAAATAAGCCCTGATTTCTCACAGTCAGCGCCTGCTCCAAAACCAAAGCTGCCTTGTCCGTATATACTTTTCCGTCCACGATCAACACGCCGGCACGAATGGCTTCATCCCCGCAATGAAGTTCCCCCTGCTCCCCTACGCTCAGGATTCCGTCTATGGCAATACTTCCTTCTGCGCTACAGCTTCCTTCCAGGATAACATTTCCCCCAAAGCATCCGTCCTTTAACCGGCCTATATCCTGCAAAACCACGCTGCCGCTGCCGGTTGCTTTCCTGCTCAAATCCTCCACACATCCCCCGATCAGTACGTTTTCCATAAAGGAAACGCCTTCCGGAGAACTGTTTTTAATTGCAAGATCATAAAGCATGATGGGCATTTCACTGTAAATACTCTGTTTTTTCTGCCCCATTAAAGTCATGGCTCCGCCAAATGCAAAAGCATTGTCGCCTATCTGCTGCAAATCTCCCGAAAGCTCTATGGAGCCCTTTATTAAATCCCCTGTAATATCCTCTTTTGCATCTATGATCAGATTGCCTTTTATAGCAACGCTATCCTCTTCATTCTCCATGAGAAGATGTCCTTCTCCCGAAGAATACAAATATTTTTTCTCATCCGGTTCCATTTCCGAAATATCGGAATTATCCAGCCTCCTGGACTGGAAACGCAGATTTCCTTCTACGACCAGTCTGCCGCCGTTAACATTAACCCATCCGTCCTGCAAGATCAAATCGCCTTGGATGGTCAGCGTATGACCGTTTAAATCCAGCGTATCATCCAAAAGGGTAAAATCTCCTGCGGCAATATAATCCTCAGTCAGAGTAAAACCGTAAATGCCGCTGCCGTCCCCTATAGTCAGCCTGCATCCGTTGAGAATCAGTTTGTTTTTCCTGATCGTCTTTTCCGAATACACTCCTGCCGCGCTGTAATTTTGAAGCTCCAAAGTTCCGAAGGTAGATGTGCAGTCCACGGTCTGCAGACCGGTTCCGCTTAAAATTACCCTGTGGTCCGTGCCATAAATCTGCTCCCCTTTATCCCTATAGTCCCCCTTTACCTCCAGAGTACCGAAAGAGAATTGCGAATCGGCGGTTTCTTTCATAAAATCTCCGTTTATGAGCAGATGATCATTTTCGTTCTGCATTCTGATGCCGAATGCGCTGTACCGGTTCGCCGGCACAATGCAGGTATCTCCCTGCACCTCCACCCGGGAGTTATCCATGGCTAAAATACCTTCTATAAGCAGACTGCCACCCACCGAAAGATGAGCGTCCTTCACTTTAACATCCGCTGCTGTACTTGAACCGCCATAGTGTAAAACCTTGAAATTCCCGCCGATTTCCACATCTTCCTTGACTTCCATAATGGCGCTGTTCACAATGCCGCCCGCAAAATAATTGCCCTTCAACTGATCTGTGGAAGAAACAGACAGATATCCATTTATGTTCTGTCCCCTCTCAGTATCCACCTCTCCTGTTACACAGGGTTCCCCTTTAAAAGTCACACCTGCCGCACTGTTATTGGTAATTTTTAAACCGGCAATACGGGAACCGTCCAAAGAAGAGTTGGCAAACCATACGGTCTGTCCTTCTTCCCCGCTCAAAATCAGCCTGTGATTTCCCGATGCGGGAAAGCTGCATTTTTTCACAGATGCATAAGGCTCCACCTTCTCCTTCTGGACCAAATTTCCTTTTACCTCCAGAACCCCGTCCGTTAACAGGCTGGATGTAGAGTAATAATAATCCGTATAATTGTAGGGCTTTCCCCAGGAAATGTAGAAATCCCCCTCTACCCGCACATAGTCCTCAGGCTTAGTCATAAACAGATAACCGGTGGAAGTAGCTCCATCGTTTTCATCCCACATAGTATCGGGATTGCCCAGATAATAGCCGCCCTCTACAATAAGATTTCCGCCGTTTATATTCATGATGCCGTCCATCTGGATCAAATCGCCTTGAACAGTCAGCGTATGACCGTTTAAATCCATGGTTCCCGAGGTCAGTACCGCATTTCCTTCTATTACCAGATCCTCCGTAAGAGTAAAACCGGTTATTCCTTCCTGGCCGAAATAAGTAACCGGACATCCGCTTTCATTGATCAGGCTGCCATAAGACAGGGGACTGTTAACACAAATTCCGTCCTTACTGCTGTTTCGAATAATAATTGTTTTAAAGTAAGAATCATTTGTTACGGAAACCGTCTGTTTCCGGCTGCCTCCTAAAATTAAAGCGGCATTGTAATTCGCCTTTCCCTGAAACGAAATATCCCCTCTAACCTCCAAGGCTCCGCCCTGAGAGCTCAATTCCAGCTTCAATTCAGAAATCCTGTAGTTTCCTTCTATCAACGCATAACTGCTGCCCGACTTCAAAATAATTCCCGCATAACTAAAGTCACTTTTTGCTTCCACATCTCCCTTTACGGTCAGTTTTGCATCATAAAGGTTCAGATATCCGCCGGTTCCGTATTCAGGCACGCCCGTTAAATATATACTGCCGTCTACCACAAAGTCCTTATAAACATTCAGAACCCGCTGAATATACAAATCTCCCCCTAATTCATATTCATAATTCAAATTAAGGGTATCCAAAATAAGCATATCGCCATTATAGAATTCCCCCCATTCACTGTTATAGCCCGATTTGCACACACGGCCTTCAATATGCGATTCCCGTAAAGATTCACATTTTCCGTATACCTTATGCGCCCCTTCTATTACAACACCTTCCGCCGAAGCATTGGTTATATACAGATTCTGGATATAAGAAAGCTTATCAAAGTTTTCCTGAAAATGAATGGTCTGCTTCTTATCCCCGCTGATTAATACAGTATGGCTTTCCGAAGCATAGAAACCATAATTTGGAGCCTCCTCCCACTGATAGAAATTTCCTTTCAGCTCTAGACATCCTGCCGATAACTCCACCGCCTTATACTTACCGGAATACTCATAAAAATCCCCTTCTACCAGAATATGGCCGTTCTCCCCCGCCATTTCCAGCTTTCCTTCACTGCCTCCATAGCTATAGCCGTTTGTTTCCTCTCCGCTCCTGGACTGGAAACGGTAATCTCCCTCTACAACAAGCCTTCCGTCTCCTATCACTACCGTTCCGCCACTGTGAAGGAAGCTTCCGCTAACCGTCAGAGTATGGCCGTTTAAATCCAGGACACCGCCTTTTAATACAAAATCCGTGGAGATATTTTGGTCCTCTTCCAGTATGAGGCCCGTTTCATTTACTATCTCCTGAACGGAAATTTTACACCCGTTTAAAACCAGCCGGTTCCACGCTCCGCTGCCATCCACCACAATTCCCTGAGAACTGTGGTTTTTCAATTCCAACGTCTGAAAGGATGCGCCGTTTAGCAGGTTTAAATGCTGTTCCCCTGCACCGGAAAGAATAACCCTATGCTTCCCCTTTGCACCAAAGGAACCGTCTACGGATACGTTTCCCTGACATTCCAGAATTCCATCCGTCAAATGATAAGGACTTGAAATTTTCTGGTAAAAGTCTCCTTCAACTAATACATAGGCTTCTTCTCGTGCCATATCCAGACCGTTGCTCTGGTTCCCCTCTTCATTTTCTATGGAAACATCGCCTTTTACATTCAGTCCGTTTCCATAAACATGTACGCTTCCCCCGATTCCGGCGTCTCCCAAGACCTCCAGTCTGTCATATAAAGACAAATGACCCTTTTCATTTACCGTAAGCCCATCTCCAATGGTCAGGGGCGTCTTTATATCTACATCCATGCCGGAAGGCACGGTAATTCCCCCGTCAAAATAATCCTCTGTAAAGACCGTTCCATACCCTATGCCCAGATTTCCTGTAACGGTATTTCCGTTGGTGGTTATTTTTCCCGATACACAGGGATTATTTTCTAAAATAACGCCTTCTTCACTTTCGTTTTCAATGACCAGATTGGCAATCACGGAGGAATTGTTAAAGCCTGACTGCTCCATAAAAAGTCTCTGCCCTTTATTTCCTGTCAAGTACAGGGTAAATCCTTTATCGCTTCCCATGCCGGATGTATAAAAGTTCCGGGAGCTTTCCGGCGCATGCTGGACAAAGTCTCCTTTTAATTCCATAATTCCCAGATAAATTCCATTCGTCTGGACCAAAGCCTCCGTGGAAAAATTCCCCATAACGAGAAGATAGCCGTTTTCGCCCGTCATGGTAAAGGCCCCTTCTCCCGATATACGGTAATCTTTGCAGACGACCACCCTGCCCTCTCCTATTTCCAAAGTCCCGCCGGTCTGGATGAAATCGCCGTACACATAAAGGGTGTGCCCCTTTAGATCCAGCTTTCCTTCCTCCAAAACCAGGTTGTTTACCACCATATCTTCCTGCAAAACCCAGCCTTCCCCAAGGGTTAAATCCTCTTCCTCATAATGCGTTTCTCCCCGCAAAAACGCATTTATAAAAGCATCTATTTCTTCCCCGCCATGGGTCTTAACTTCTTCGGAAGATTCCGCTTCCATAGAAATGCCTGCTGGAGAATTTGCTGATATCTGCACTTCCCCTGATAAATTTCCTGTTTGTTCTCCCGCCATGCTCCCTGCGTAAACCTTCGCCGTGCCCATAGAGGCAAAGCTGGAAAAGGGAAGCATTGTTATAATCAACGCCGCCGCTATTCCCTGGCGCAGTTTCCCCTTTGTTTTCCATGCATCCTTAAAAATCTTTTTTCTTTTGTTCATAATCATATTCCCTCATAAGTATTTTTGCCTTTTAGGGCTTTTTCTTTTGTTTATCATAAAGAAACCCTTTTGGCATTCCTTTGCATAAACCGTCCTTTTTAGACAGTTACGTATATCTTACTATAAACAAATTTTAAATGCTTACCATATATGGAAAGAAACGGCACTTTTTTAAATTTTTTTCAACTTTTTTATTTTTTTTTGCAAAATGGATGCAATTTTCTATAAGCCATAAACCTTTATTATAACCCGAAACCAAGCAATCCCCACATTTTCCTACACAAAGCGTTAATTATCGGGACTGAAAGTTAAAAAAAGCAAAAAAATGATGCGCAGTTATCAAAAAAAGTGCAGATGAAACTTTTCAGTCCCCAAAAACAGCCATTCGTGTAAGAAATTTTTTCTATTCCAAATTTTTGGAATATACTGGATATATCCAAATCAGGAAAGGAGTTATAAGAATTGTGGAGAAACTGATTAAAAAAATCGATATGGGATATCAATTGGATAAAAGAGATATGGATTTTCTGAAATTCGCTTATAAAGCGCTTTTTTATGATTGTTCCAAAATGCTTATTATGTTTCTCTTCGCCCTGGCCACTCATCGGGGGACGGCATGTCTGTTAGACCTTTTTCTGCTTGCCGGTCTTCGCAGCAACCATGGCGGAATTCATTTAAAGCATTACTGGAGCTGCTTCGCATTATCTTTTGCGGTGTTAATCTTTTCCTTTTCTATGCCAACGCTGGTAACTGTTCAAAAACCGGCCATGCTGGCAGCATTGCTGTTTTGTATGCTCATTAATTATTTGATCGGACCTCTCAGAAGCAGGCAATGTCATGTGAAAGATATAAGTATCTTTAAAAAGAACCAGATAAGAACCTTTGCAATTGTATTCGCTTATCTGATCTCTTTATATCTTCTTCCTGCTTCTTATACACTGGCTACCGGATTTTGGACAATCATAGCGCATTCTGCACAATTAATTGTAGCAAAATGCATGCAACATTTTACGGAAAGGAGAAATTTTAATGAAGAAACTGACTCAAAACTCACACAAACTACTTAATTCAATCGGAAAGGCTATCATTGAATTAGGTCTCGCTTATTCTACGTTTATTTTTATTGGCGGTTGGTGCATAATACTTTTCGGCGAACCTGAATTTCCTCAAGAATAACGCTTAAAGGAGTCAACATTCCAAACAATGTTGACTCCTTTTGTTAATTTTTCTATTTTAAGCAAAGCACTACATTAAAAACAATCTGGTCTATTCCTTCATTACTAACAAAAATTGCCTGTGTTCTTCCTTCATATCTATCGACAATCCGATTTACGTTGGCAAGTCCTACTCCTCTACCTTCTCCTTTACTGCTAACACCTTCAAGAAACATATGCTGTATTTTTTCTGATTTTGTCCTATCACAGGGATTTGCAATTTTTATAATCAAAATATGCTCATCTTGTGTAACAGCAAAATCAATCATTTTTATTTCTTTGTCGCTAACCTCGTCCATAGCATTATCAAATAAGTTTCCAAAAATTTCAACAAAATCTACAAAAGATATATGTTCCTCCACTCCATCAACATCTATCTCGTATTTAACCCGGATTCCTTTACCTTCCGCCTGCTCAATTTTGCTATAAATAAAACCTGCAAGTATGGAAGAAACATCGTCGCGCAACAGTCTATTTGTATTATTCTCTGCCAATAGTTCTAAGCAATATTCATTCTGCCACTTTACCAGTTCTTTCAAGTCAGTTGCGACTGTATTCATGCTAAAAACTGCATTGATGTGATTATTAAAATCATGCTGTCTCCTTCGAACTTGTTTGATTAAGTCCTTGTAAACTAAATTATATCTTTCATATGCCAGTAGTTCTTGTTGCCTCTGCTTATTTTCAAATTTTTCTTTTTGCCATTGGAAAAGTACTATAGAAATAATTATGGCAAGTACAGGTAACCCGATTACATCTTTCCAAGATATGAAATTAACTGTTTTAAAAAAGTTAATTATGAGCATACATACTATTGAAGCAATCAATAGCACTAATTTTCCATAGCCCCCATTAATCAATACTATTTCAATGTATCGGTTTATTTTCAGATATCTATTCATAATCAACAGTACTATACTGGAAAATATTATAATACATAAAATACCGATTTTATCAATGCGATTTACACGAAAAATACTGTAAACAACTATACTTCCAAACAGTTGTAATATCCCAAGCAATACAATATCCATAACAACATAAACAACCGCATCAAAGATTCTATCTCCATACTCCAGCTTACATACAATAATCAGTCCCAGATAGATCAGATTTACAAAAGCCCCGTGTAGCCATCCTGCCTCAATGACGGATGCAATAATCAATGCCAGCGCCACATAAACCATAGTAGCAATGCCCGGTCTTTTATTTCCTTTATGTAATACATGCAGTCCTATTAAAATTGTAATGATTTCAAATAACAGATAAACCCGTTCAACCATTCGTTAGTTCCTCATATACCTTTTTCCTGAATGTTCTTCCTATCTCAAAGCTTCCGTATTCGCTCTTCAGTATGATCTTATTTCGGATGACGTCTACCTTATGTATATATCTTTTATTTATAATCGTATTTCTGTTGCATTGAAAAAAATGACTGCCGGGCAGATGATTTTTGATATCCGATACCGACTTATAGAAAAAACTGTTAATACCGTCCACACTTTTTACAATGACTTTCCTGTCTTTGTAATAGACATAGACAATTTCATTGATCCGCTGCGGCCAGACACAGCCTTCATTTTTCAAGTAAATATAATTGTCCTCGTCCATGCGCTGGGGAACCTTCAACGCCTTTTCAATAACCTGTTCCACATCTTTTATGGCATAAGGCTTTTCCAGGTACTGATAACAATGCAGTTCGTCATACGCAAACATTTTAGGACTGTCCAAAGAAGTGGTAATAATAACCGGAGCGAACTCATATCGCTTCATATTCCGTAAAAAACTGATAAATTCAAGCCCGGAAGTATCATGGACATAACTTTTATCCAGAATAATGTCCACGATAAACAGATCAAAAAATCTGTCTGTAACCATCATACAGGCATCCACATATTGGGTAACGCAGGTTACTTCTGCATTCAAATCCATATTTTTAACGGCCTTTTCCAGTGAATATGCCGCAACTGTATTATCCTCAAGAATCAATACCCTTTTCATCCTCTGCATCCTCCTGCTTTATCTGATGGTTAGTTTATATTTTACCCTTATTTTCCAATTTTGCAAAGCAAAAAGGGGCTGATCGCATTGATGTTCTTCCCATACGACAGTCCCTTTGTAATAATCTTTTATTATCTGTTGTCACATTCCTAATAGTGCGTCCACCACTCTATAAAATCTCTTGACCTCTTCCGGCGTCAACTTCGCTATCTTTTCTTCGTATTTTGCCAGTCTTACCAGATAGCCTTTTTTAAGATTTCCACAGAGCAGTTCATCTGCTGTTGCATTGAGCACGTCCGTTATTAGTACAAATGAATCAATACTCGGTTTTCTTTCTCCTCTTTCAAGCATTCCGATATAAGGAACGCTTAAATTTGTTTTCTCCGCAAGCTCTTCCTGCGACATCGATCTTGAGATCCGCTTCATTCGTATTCTTTTTCCCATATCTTCCAAATCCATCGGCAAGACCTCCCAACAGTATCACATAATACTCTTAGTATAGGTTTTCCCGTTTTCTTCAAACAGATACGTGGTGTATTTCGACATAACAGTAGGTTAAGTTAAATTGCAAAGCTTCCGGTCACTTCGCCATTGATTACATAGTAGGCACGACTTTCCTCAGGCTTTACATATAATTCAACACTTTTGAAATCTGTAGCTTTATTGCCCAGATCATATTTCCATACATCCTTAGCAATTTTGACTAAATCGTCATCTGTATAGGATTTTCCTGCAAACTGTAAATTAACAACTGCTTTCACTGCTTCTTTCTTTGCAGGCGCCTTTTTTACCGCCGCCGTTTTCTTTGCAGGCGCTTTTTTCTCTGCCGCAGCCTTTTTAACAGGAGCTTTCTTAGCAACTGTTTTTGTGACTGCCGCCGCTTTAGCAGGAACCTCTTTTACTGTTTCTTTAACTTCTTTTGCAACTTCCTTTACCTCTGCCGCAGCCCTTGTTGCTACTGCTTTAGCTGCAGGTTTAACTGCTGATTTATTCGTCTCTTTTTCCTTTGCCTCTGCCATAATAGTTCCTCCTTTTCACACACAAATGTGTCTGATAAATCTTTCTCTTTTCATTTTTCCAAAATTTTCTTATCTACAAAAAGAGTTTACCCTAAAAAAGGACACTTGTCAATTATCCCGCCACCATAAAGTACACCAGGACAAGCGCTCCCAGAATGATCCGGTACCAGCCGAACACTTTAAAATCATGCTTCTTGATATAGCCCATCAGGAATTTGATTACTACAACGGATACAAGGAACGCCACAATCATTCCCGTCAGAAGAATCGCCAGCTCCATGCCTGTAAATGCAAAGCCGAACTTTACCATTTTTAAGAGGCTGGCTCCGAACATAACCGGAATCGCCAAAAAGAAAGTAAATTCGGCGGCAACCGTCCGGGATACGCCGATAAGCAGCGCTCCTACAATGGTAGCGCCGGAACGGGATGTTCCGGGGAAAACCGCAGCAATGAGCTGAAATACACCGATAATAATTGCCGTTGTATAAGTAATGTTTTTGAGAGAACGGATTTTGGGCTTCTTCCCTTTATTCAGGTTCTCTATGATAATAAAGAGAATACCGAACAAAATCAGCATAACGGCAACCGTCTGATAGTTGTAAAAATACTTTTCCAAAACATCATCAAAGGCAAGACCTACAATGGCAGCCGGAACACACGCCGCTACTATCTTAAACCAGAGCACAAAAACGTCCTTTCTGATGATTCCTCCGTTTTCCTCCGCCTTTTTCCCAAAGTAAAAGGGAAAAATCTTGTTCCAGAACAACACCACAACAGCCAGAATCGCCCCCAGCTGAATGACAACCTCAAACATGGACCAGAATTCTTCACTTACATCCAGGGTTACAAATTCATTCAATAAAATCAAATGCCCTGTGCTGCTGATGGGAAGCCATTCCGTAATTCCCTCAACAATTCCAAATAATATCGCTTTTAAAATTTCTACCATGCGCTCCTCCTAACTGAGTTTTAAATATTTTTTCAAATCTTCAAAGGACTCTTTTGCATCTTCATAGCCGGTTTCATAAAGTGCCTTTAGCTTTTTCTCATTCTTTTCCAGCCTTCCCACGTTGGGGTTTACCTTGGGACGGATTACAAAAATATGTCCTTTTTTCTCATGTTCCTCAATAAAATCCAGAGTTCTGTTATAGACAATATGCCTTCTTGCCATATCCCTTATCAGATTCGGATATTTATGATATCGCACTTTAATTGCCTGCATGTTGGAAGTAGGTTTTCTCCGGTAGCCCACCTCTTTTGTCATAATGACGACATTCTTTTTATTTCCGTCCCGCAGGGAACGGATAATGGGAATGGAGTCCGCAATCCCTCCGTCCAGATAGGGAATGTTGTCAATATACACATTATTGGACACAAGCGGAAGGGAAGCCGAAGCTCTGACGGCTATAATATCTCTATGCATCTCCCTTAAGGGCTTATACTCGGCTTTTCCTGTAATAATATTGGTAACTACCGCATATGCCCTGCCGGGATAGGCCGCAAAAGCATCATAATCATACAAATCAAGTTCATTGGGAATCTTGTCATATAACATTTTCACACCAAATAAATCCCCTGTGGTAATCAGGCTCCGAAGGCTGCAATAATTTTTGTCCTTCAGATAGTCCACACATACTCTATATGCCCGGCCTTTCTGTTTTGACAGGTAGCTGCACATATGACATGCTCCGGCGCTGACGCCGTAGCAGTCCGAAAATAAAAGCCCCTGTTCTAAGAAATAGTCTAAAACGCCGGCAGTATACAGGCCTCTCATTCCGCCGCCTTCTAATACAAGCCCCCCCTTTACCATATGCTCCTCTACAACAGAATTCTCAATTAATTCTTCGTTTTCCATAAAAACTTCTCCTTTTACATACCATAGTCCTTTGCTATTTTCCTGATTGCGTCAAGGGAACGTTCCACCTTTTCCGTCCGGATACAGTATGACATTCTGAAATATCCCGGACAGCCGAAGGTATCCCCCGGAACAAGACATAAATCATATTTTAACGCATCCTCACAGAATTTTTTGGCATCGGGAATCGGAGCCTTGGGGAAAATATAAAAGGTGCCTCCCGGCTTAACGCAGGTAAATCCAAGCTTTGTCAGCTCTTCATACAAAATATTCATATTGGTCTCATAAACCTTAAGCTCCGATGTTTCCTCCAGCATTTTTGCCACAGCCAGCTGAATAAGGGAGGACGGGCAGTTATGACCGGTTCCCCTTGAAATCTGGGTGCACATATTCACAATTAAAGCCGCATCCTTACAGTTGGGGCATACCGCCACATAGCCGATTCTTTCTCCCGGGATAGATAAGGATTTGCTAAAGGAATAGCACATCAGCGTATTGTCATAAATCCGGGAAACGCAGGGACTGTCCGCTCCTTCAAAAACAATTTCCCTATAGGGCTCATCTGAAATGATATAAATCGGATGACCGAATTTTTCCTCTTTTTCTTTTAAAATCTGCGCCAGCCTTTCAATCGTTTCCGTAGAATAAGCGACTCCCGACGGATTGTTGGGCGTGTTGAGCAATACCGCCGCCGTTTTTTCGTTACAAATGGATGAAAAGGCCTCAAAATTAATCTGAAAGCTCTCCGTATCCGCGGGAACAACCTTTAATACGGCTCCCGTTTCGTTTATATAAGGATCGTATTCCGGAAAATAAGGCGCAAAGGTAATAATTTCATCTCCCACATCCGCAACAGCTCTTGCAGCATGGGCAATGGCGCCCGCCGCACCACTTGTCATAAAAATATCTTCCATCTTGTAGGGCAGCTTAAATCTCTTGTTTAACGAATCTGCGATTTTCTGCCTTACCTCGGGCAGACCGTGGCTGGGACTGTAGCCATGGAGGGCAAGGGGCTCTCTTGTATCCAGTAATTCCTTGATTACCGTGTTAAATTTCTCCGGAACGGGAACGGAAGGATTGCCGAGACTGTAATCAAATACATTCTCATAGCCTATTTCGCTCCCTCTTTTATTGGCATATTCGGATATTTCACGAATAACCGATTTCATTCCCAGCATATCTTTATACTTTTGTACAATCATCGCTTTATCCTCCGCTTTCTTCTATTCACTGCTTTTCTTTATTCACTACACATCTCTTTTTATTGCTTCTCTTTTTCACTGCTCTTCTCTATTATTGTTTCTCTTTATTCACTGTTCTTCTCTATTATTACTTCTCTTCATTCACTGCTCTTCTCTATTATTGTTTCTCTTTATTCACTGTTCTTCTCTATTATCGCTTCTCTTTATTCATTATTCTTGTCCAGATAATTTTTTAAGTCCTCAATCAATAATGCAGTTCTTATGCCTACCCCTTCATTATTCAGATGCATATAAGTATTATAGAACAACTCCTTATCCATCATATAATCTTCATAGCGTGAAATCAACGGGCAATCCAGAAGTCTTCCGATTTCATCCGAAAAAGCTTCGTATTCTTCCCGATTCGGAGTATAGTCACAAATGGCTATGGGATACGCCGTCATCAGGAGAGTCGCCCCTTCTTTTTCAAGGCGGGCATTCAGTTCATTAATTCGTTCAATGGTTTCCTCCCCGATTTCCGGTATATGGACTGGACTAAAATCCGTATCCGGCACCAATCCCGGACGATCAAACACATTATCGCCGTACTCATTAAATTGAAGCCTGCTGTACGCATCCCCACTGTCCATATTGCCGATTCCCTGGCTCCAAAGGCTCAGGCAGTCCTTTAGATAAGTAGGATATGCCTTTAGCATTTCCTTCCAGTCCTTGGGTCTGATATAATTCCACAGCTTCAAATGGTTCTCAATGGTAATCCACGCCAGTTCCTGGTTTTTAATCACATCTCCGTCATCAAAATTACTGTAGCTTAAAATCACAATATCCCCTTTACAGACATTTTGTACTGCCGCCTGCTCATTAAAGGCGTTCCCCAGTCCTCCGTGCATTCCCATATTCACTACAGGCATTCCGAATGCCTCTTCTAAAGCCCTTGAATCAATTCCAAATGCCAGATTGGAATTGCCTACCAGTACGATCTTAGGGCCGTCAATGGAACACAATCTTTCATTTTTATCTATCAGCGCCGCCTGATAATTATTTAAATACTGAGGCATAACGAACCGGAAGCAGAACAGGAGCACCAGTCCCAGCATAATCAGACATTTCAAAAAGAATACTATTATCTTCTTCATAGAATTCTCATCCTTCTTTACCTTATTGCACAAATAAATCTCTCTTTGCAATATTTGTCTTTTCTCATATTAACCCTTTTTCAATCTTGACTCTTTTTCAATATTGACCCTTTTCCAATATTGATCCTTTTCCAATATTAACCCTTTCCCAATATTGACTCTTTCCCAATATTGACTCTTTCCCAATATTGACTCTTTCCCAATATTGACCTTTTTCCCAATATTGACCTTTTTCCAATCAAACTCTTCTTCATTTCCGCATTGTATCTTCTATATTTAAAAATGGAAATAAATAAATTCGGTCTGGGCATAATCCAGTCCATAGGCACCATAGGTCATAATCATAAAGAGCAGCCCGATATAGACGAGCCACCGGAACCAAATTCCCTGTTTTAATACCAGGCAGGACACGTCTTCGCCTCTGTTCTTTAAAACATCCACAATCATCAATAGAAGAAAAGCAACTATAAGCGCCGCCAGCTGCTGCATGGTAAAGCCCATCCGGTTAACCGCCAATCCAAACAACTGGGGAAACTGCAGGCTCATAATAATCTGCTTTATAATACGGAATGCCGTCCCGATGCCCTCCGCACGGAAGAAAAGCCATGCAAAATCAACCATGGCAAAGGTTGCAAGGCCACAGCCGAACCGATAGCTGAAGCGGCTTTCATCTACCTTCAGCCATTTTTTTATGCGATTCCTTATACCGGCGCCCGCTTCTCCTGCAATCATGTATATACCGTTTAATGCGCCCCAGATAATATAAGACCATGCCGCGCCGTGCCACATACCGCTGATAAAAAACACAATGAAGATATTCACATATTTGCGCAGCTTTCCCTTTCTGTTTCCGCCCAGCGGAATATAAAGATAGTCACGAAACCATCCTGTCAGCGAAATGTGCCATCTCTTCCAGAAGTCCCTGACGCTGACTGCCTGATAGGGCGCATGAAAATTTTCCATCAAAGTAAAGCCCAGCACCTTCGCACTGCCAATGGCAAGGTAGGAATATCCGCCAAAATCACAGTAAATCTGAAAAGCAAAAAGCACTGTGGCCAGAATGATCTCCACACCTGTATACGCCATATAATTGTCGTATACGGAATTAATGTACACAGCAATGTTGTCCGCTATGACAATTTTCATAAAAAGCCCCCACAGCATAAGAAGAAGTCCTTTTCTGACTCTTTCAACCTCAAAGGTATGCTTTTTATCAAACTGCCCCAAAAGATTTCCGCTGCGCTCAATAGGTCCCGCCACCAGCTGGGGAAAAAAGGATACAAAAAGCATATACCGGAACAGATTTCCGGTAGCTTTGGTTTTCCCCCGGTATACATCCATGGTATAACCCAGCGCCTGGAAAATATAGAAAGAAATCCCCACCGGAAGCAATATATCAAAAGAAGGCAGATTTATCTTTCTGCCCGCAATTCCCAAAACCCTGTTACAGTTATCTATAAAAAAATTAAAATATTTGTAGAAAAACAATATCGACAGATTGAAGGCAAAGCCGCCGCCCAGTATCCATTTGGCAAGAACCGGCGTCCCCTTTTTTATTGCCTTTTCAATAAGAAGTCCTGCCAGATATGTAACAAAAGTGGATGCAAATAAAAGCAGCGCATACGCTGCATTCCAGTTCATATAAAAATAATAGCTGGCAATTAAAAGCCATAGATTCCGCAGTTTCAGGTACTTTCCCGGTATGGCAAAATACAAGAGCACAACAACGGGAAAAAACACCAGATAACTCAATGAATTAAATAGCATAAGACTGTCTCCAATATAAAACTGTCCTCATTATACTCCTTCATTTCCCTTTTTGGCAAACGGGAAGTTTTTAAGAGTTTTCGTAAATATATCTAAAAAAAGCCAAAAAATGTGGGCACTATCACTCTAGGCTTTTGCATAATTCTTTGTTATGATTTTGACAGGATGAGTAACAATCCTGATTGTTATTCTTTCACCTTGTCGCCCCCGCCGTAATGGCGGGGGTGCTTTTAGTAATTAAAGAGCCGCCAATATTTCCTCAAGCTCTTCCCTGCTATGAAATCCAATGACTTTTTTTACCATCTGTCCATCTTTAAAAAATATAAGGGATGGGATATTGGTTACCTGAAAACGTACCGCAAGCTCCGGTTCCTTATCTACATTTACCTTGTATACGCCAATATCTGTCCTTTCCTTTGCCAGTTCATCCACAACCGGTCCCTGCATCTGGCACGGCCCGCACCATTCTGCCCAGAAATCCACCAGTACCTTTCCTCCGCCCTTCATAGCCTCTTCAAAATTACCGCCTGTCAATTCTTTTACTTCCATATGCTTTTCCTCCTGACATACTTTTGCTAAATATTTTATTTATCAACAGATCTGTTTGATCCATCTTTATCCGAATTAATTTCCTTATTCTGATATTATTGGTTTTTCTTATGTTTTTATTCTACAGACTGTTTCCGTCCGCCCTTTATCCCATGCAGACATTTTCACTTACCATTCAGTATTTTACCACAGTTAAATTCCCTTGGCTATAAAAATAACAATACCTTGGTTCCTGCAGATATTTTAAAAAAGTAAGGGGACTTACATCTTTCGACGAAAGCCCCCTTAAAAATTAGATATTGGTGTATGGCTTATTTGCCTTCTTTCTTTGTTGTTACATCGAAGATAACTGCCAGCAACAGTACGATACCTTTTACAACTCTCTGCCAGTTGCTGTCTACACCCATGATAGACATACCCAGGTTGATGATACCCATTAATACGGCACCAACGATAACGCCGGGAACAGTACCGGTTCCGCCGTAAGCAGACGCACCGCCGATGAAGCAGGAGCCAATGGCATCCATTTCATAGTTCTGACCGTATGTAGGCTGTGCACTTGTCAGACGGGCAATGGTAAGAATACCTGCAAGACCGGCTAAAAGCCCCATGTTAGCATATGCTAAGAAGTATACTCTATTGGTATTGATACCGGAAAGCTTTGTCGCTTTTTCGTTACCGCCTACTGCGTAGAAGTAACGGCCGATGGTTGTTTTGGAAGTAATGTAACCATAAATCAGTACTACCAGAAGTACCCAGATAAGTACGGTAGGAATACCTTTATACTGCGACAGTTTAAAAGCAAGCACGCAGATTACCGCACAGATTACAACAGTCTTTATAATCATTCCTGCAAGGGAATCAACCTCATATCCCTTTTTCACTCTGGAAACACGCCCGTTTATCTGAATCGCAACATAGATAATACATGCAATGATGCCTAACAGCATGCATGTCAAATTAAAGCCTTCTATTCCAAACAGGTCGGGAACATAGCAGTTTGCGCCGCCGCCGAATATTTTCTGGAAAGCCTCGTCGGTAACAGAAACCGTCATACCGTTTAATACAACATTGGAGAGACCTCTGAATGCAAGCATACCGGCCAGAGTGGTAATGAATGGAGGCACATGGATATAGGCAATACAGACAGCCTGGATGGAACCAATGATCAAACCTACAACCAGCATGGCAAAAACCGCTGCCACTGAGTTGATTCCTTTATCCATCATGGTTGCACCCACCGCACCGGTAAAGCAGACAACGCTTCCTATGGACAAGTCGATGTTACCGCCTGTTAAAATGCAGAGCAGCATACCGGTTGCTAATACAAATACATATGCATTCTGGGAAATCAGGTTCGTTACGTTCTGTGGAAGAAAAAGCTTACCGCCCGTACCTATTCCAAAGAAGATCATAACCAAAATCAGTACAATGATCATCGTATATTTTTTGACAAATGACATTATTTTTTCTTTTTCCATTTTATTTACGCTCCTTTACTCTTTATTTGCTGGACTTTAAAATATGAGACATGATCACTTCCTGGGAAGCTTCTTCCGCAGTGACCTCGCCAACGATTCTGCCCTCGTTCATGACATAAATCCTGTCACACATACCGAGAACTTCGGGAAGCTCAGAAGAAATCATAATAACCGATTTTCCGTCTGCAATCAACTGATTGATGATACAGTAAATCTCATATTTTGCACCTACATCAATACCACGGGTAGGCTCATCTAAAATCAATACATCAGGATCCGTAAACATCCATTTTGCAAGAAGTACCTTCTGCTGGTTACCACCGGACAGATTACCTACATTCTGCTCTACACTTGGGCATTTGGTTTTCAGTTTTTCCTTGTAATCCACTGCCACGGCATATTCCTTATCCCTGTTGATGACGGTATGGCTGCTGACCGCCCCTAAGTTTGCCATGGTTGTGTTTATTTTTATGGAATTGGAAAGGACAAGCCCGTTTCCTTTTCTATCCTCTGTTACATAAGCCAGTTTATTTTTAATGGCATCTCCTACGGATTTCATATGTACTTCTTTTCCATTGATGAAAACCCGACCGGAAATGTTTGTACCGTAGCTGTGTCCAAATACGCTCATGGCAAGCTCGGTACGTCCCGCTCCCATCAGACCGGAAATTCCTACAACCTCTCCCTTGCGCACGTTGATGCTTACCTTATCAACAACTTTGCGCTCCGTATAAATGGGGTGGTATACCGTCCAGTCTTTAATTTCCATATTAATGTCGCCAATATGTTTTTCCGCTCTCTTGGGGAAGCGGTCGGTTAAGTCACGGCCTACCATACCTTTAATGATCCTGTCTTCCGAAATATCATCCTTATTCTTATCCAGGGTCTCAATGGTGGAACCGTCACGGATAACCGTAATTTTATCTGCACAATAGGCAATCTCATTTAACTTATGAGAAATAATAATCGAAGTCATGCCTTCCTGTTTGAATTTCAACAGCAAATCCAGTAACGCTTTGGAATCCGTCTCGTTTAAGGATGCTGTCGGTTCATCCAAAATAAGAAGCTTTGCATTTTTGGCAAGGGCTTTGGCGATTTCTACCAGCTGCTGCTTGCCTGTACCAATATCTTTGATTAAAGTTCTGGAAGATTCCTTTAAGCCTACCATCTTTAAATACTTTTCGGAAAGGCCGTGGGTTTCGTTCCAATTAATGGCGAATTTTTTGCCCCGCTCATTTCCAAGGAACATATTCTCGCCGATGGTCATATAAGGAATCAGCGCCAGCTCCTGGTGAATGATTACAATACCTTTTTCTTCGCTGTCTTTAATCTTATTAAATTTACAAACCTGGCCGTCGTAAACAATATCCCCTTCATATGTACCGTAAGGGTAAATACCGCTTAAAACGTTCATCAGTGTGGATTTACCCGCACCGTTTTCACCTACGAGAGCATGAATCTCGCCCTCTTCTACCTTCAAATTAACGTTGTCAAGAGCCTTAACTCCGGGGAACGTTTTGGTGATATTTTTCATTTCAAGTAATACTTTCGCCAATTGTATCCCTCCCAATATCTAATTATTCTAACTAAACTGATTTACCTTCATCTGATAAAAATTGAGCCTTTATGAATTCAGCAGGCGGGAAAAATCCCGCCTGCATCAGTTCATATATGAAATTTGAATTACTGTAAGTCGCTTTCTGCGTAGTAACCGGAATCAATTAAGATTTCTTTGTAGTTATTTACATCAGCGAATACGGGCTCGCAAAGGTAAGAAGGAATAACGCCTGTACCATTGTCATATGTCTCTGTGTCAAGACCTGCGATATCTTCGCCCTTCATGATAGCGTCAACCATTTCTACTACCTTGCTTGCTAAGTCACGAGTATCTTTGAAGATAGACATGGACTGTTTTCCTGCAACGATGTTCTTTACGTTAGCAACGTCGCAGTCCTGACCTGTTACGATAGGCCACTCGCCTGTGTAGTTAGCCTCTAATGCATTTACAACACCTAAAGCGGTGGAGTCATTGGAAGCAAGTACTACGTCTAAGTTTGTTCCGTCAGAGTAGTAGGAAGAAATGATTGCTTCAAATCTAGACTGTGCTGCATCTGTTGCCCAGTTAGCTGTAGCAACGTCTGCTTTCTCAACCTGACCGGATTTAACAACCAGTTTGCCGGAATCGATATAAGGCTGTAATACATCCATAGCGCCGCCGTAGAAGAAGTTTACGTTGTTATCGCCGGGATCGCCTGTTACGATCTCAAGGTTGAAAGGACCTTCTGCATTGTCAAGGTCTAACTGCTCAACAATAAATTCGCCCTGTTTCTGTCCTACCAAGTAGTTATCAAATGTTGCATAGTAGGAAACCGCATCGGTATTCATGATCAAGCGGTCATATGCAATAACCGGGATATCATTCTCTTTTGCCTGCTGTAAAACAGTTCCTAAGGAATCTCCTTCGATGGAAGCGATAACCAGCAATTTGCATCCGCCGGAAATCATGTTCTCAATCTGGGAAACCTGTGTAGGAATATCATTGCTGGCGAACTGAAGATCTACTTCATAGCCCGCTGCTTCCAGCTGTGCTTTCATGTTTTCGCCATCCTGATTCCAACGCTGTAAGTCTTTGGTCGGCATTGATACGCCGATTAATTCTCCGCCGCCTGTTGTGGAACCGCTTTCCTCTGCCGGAGCCTCATCCGAGCTATCTGCCGGTGCCTCTGTCTGTGTGTCATCTGCCGGTGCTGTCGTTTCGGTACCGCCGCCGTTATTGCCGCATCCAACCAGTAAAGTAGCTACCAGAGCAACACTCAATAATGCGCTAAGTAATTTCTTTTTCATTTAGAAATCCTCCCTTGTTTATGTTTTGTGAATCTCTTTAGAAGCTATTTGCTTCCCTGTGACATTATTAATATAACATAGGTCAAATAGTAAATGTTTGCGAAATTCTTCATTTTTTTGATTGCGTGCACGGGCAAATTTCGACAAACCAGCATTTTTTTGTTTTATCTTTCATGAATGACAATTTTGTGCTAGTCTTCTTTTCCGCGGCCGGATACGTTCAGGTAAACTTCTTCCCTCAAATGAAAACCGCTTTCGATAATAGTCTCGTCAATATTTTCTTTATTTACGGCAATCGGTTCCAAGACAATGCCGGGAATGTCGTAGGTCCCGTCTGACATGACCGCATTGATTCCGTCCACCTCTTCTCCCTTAGCCAAAGCAATGGCGCATTCCGCCGCAACCCTCGCCTGCTTCTCTACGGGCTTGTACACGGTCATGAGCTGTGTCCCCTCCACAATCCTTTGACAGGCTTCCAGCTCCGCATCCTGACCGGTTACTACAATTTTTCCCGCCTCTCTCTTTTCAGCCAACACCCGCACCGTATGGGTGGCCAGACTGTCGTTGCCGCACATAATACCATCTACTTCCTCAAGCACCTCGGGGTGTTCATAGATATAGTCAGAAGCATATTCCGGTTTCCAGGCATCCGCATGCATAATGTCCACCACCTGAATGCCATGGGCGTCCATGACCTTTATAAAACCTCTGTTTACCATGGCCACATTGTTATCCGCCGTGGGTCCGGCAAGCATTAAAACTTTTTTACCGGGCATTCCATTTGCCACCATAGCTTCTCCCATAAGGGTTCCTACCTTTTCATTATCAAAGGATATATAGAGATCCGCATCTGCGTTATGAATCATCCTGTCATAGGCTATAACAATGATTCCCGCATCCTTCGCCTTCTTTACCACATCTGCCAGCCCGTCCCCGTCAATACTGACAATGACTATCACATCCATCTTTTTTTCAATCAGATATTCAATCTGGGAAATCTGTTCCTCCAGGTTACCGTTGGCATTCTGCACGTTAACCTCTGCTCCCAGATCCCTTGCCGTAGAAACAAAAACATCCCTGTCCCGCTCCCATCTTTCTATCAGAAAAGAGTCAAAGCAGATACCTATCTGGATTTTCTCCATATCGTCTTTTATTTTTGCTTCTTCTTCCTTTTGGGCGCCGCATCCTGTAAGGAGCCCCGTCTGCAATATAATAATAAGAAGGAAAAGTATATACCGTCTCGGTTTACTGATTCGTTTTCTTTTCACCGTTTTTTCCCTCCTTATACTCCGTGGGCGTTACCCCTACGTTTTTCTTAAAGGTTCTGCTGAAATAGTTGGGGTCCGCATATCCCACCTCCCCGCATATTTCTTTCATGGAAAGCATGGAAGATGACAACAGCTCCTTTGCCTTTTCCATACGGATTGCCGTTACATACTCAATAAAGTTTTCCCCTGTTTCCTCTTTAAATATTTTGCTGAAATAGTAAGGGCTGATATCCACCGTCCTGGACACATCATCCAGAGATATCTCTTTGTGGAAATTTGCATGAATGTATTCCTTCGCCTTTGCCACAACGCCTCCTGACTGGGTGGCCTTTCCGTTTGCCACGTTCCGCACTGCCGCGTCCATCTTTTCCGTAAACCATGTCCGCAGGCGCTCCGTGTCCCCTCCTATCTCCATAATAGAAGGCAGATAGTCTTCCCTGGACTTAAAGCGGTAAATCCGGCTGCTGCCCTCATAGCTGATTTTTTCCGCCCGAAGGACAAATTCCAGCACCTTCAACTGGATATCGCTTTGGCAGTCTCCGTAATTTTCTATCATCCATTCAAAATAGCGGTTTACCGCAGAATGCTGCTCTTCTATATTTCCTTTTTCCGTATGCTCAAAAATCTCCTGCTCCGTCTCTACCGGATAGTTCTCTTCATAGTCGCAGCCCACGGGAAGATCATCTATATGGGCAACGCTGCCGTCTGACTGAAGCAGGGCATGAAGAGCTTCATTGTAGGATTTCATGGAATCCCTTAATCTTCCCACGTGCCCGAAGCCCATCCGGAACGAGGCATCCAGCCTTCCTTTCAGCTTTCTAACCATTTCCCTTGCTTTGTCGATAAGGGCAATCCTTTCATTATAATCAATTCTCTCTTCCATGACGGGTACCAGTATGGCGATTTTGTTTGCCATGACAGAGCCCATAATGCATTTAAAATATCCCCGGACAATTTCCCTCACTTCATTATAATGCTCCTGGATACGCACGGAGGTGCCCACTACATTGGTCATGTGGTTCCCCACCTGGCTTTCCCCGAACACAAGCACGCCCATATAGCAGTAATCCCCGGTAATATCCAGAAGATTCTTGAAATTTTCCACATCCTCTTCAAAATATTCCCGGAACATCAGACTGTAAATAAGTCCGTTTTCAATAATAGGAACAACCGTTTCCATTTTTTCCCGAAGCATTAGATCCTGTCTGCGCTTTTCCCGTTCTTTATCGATCATAGCCATAGCGCGCTTTAACACTTCCACAATTTTGTTTTTTTCCACAGGCTTGTTAAGGTATTCAAGCACTCCCAGGTTAATGGCTTCCTTGGCATAATCAAATTTGTCATAGGCAGACATAACAATGAAAATGGTATTTCCGTTGTTTTCCCTGATTTCCCTCATAGCCTCGATTCCGTTGATACCCGGCATCTGAATGTCCATAAAAGCAATATCCGGACGAAACCGCTCCGCAAGCTCTATAACATTTCTCCCGGTTTTGGCCGATTCAATCTGGCAGGATATGCCGAATTCTTTTTCGATAATGAAGGAAAGGGAATCGATAACAATACCTTCATCATCAGCCAACATGATTTTGTACATCCCGGACCTCCTTTTCGCTTCCTAAAGGGGAATGCGTATCATTACCAAGGTTCCCCCGTTTTTTCCCTGACTGCTAATCTCAAATACATCGTCTCTGTCATAAAACAGCTTCAGTCTGCTTATAACATTATAAAGCCCGATTCCGTTAGAACCGCTGCTGATATCCGACTCCTTTAAATTTACCTGCATGATTTTGTCAATTTTTTCCTTGTCTATTCCGATTCCGTTATCCCTGATGGTAATGTAGGCACAGTCTCCTTCCCTGTATACCGAAAGCCAAATTCTGCCCTTCCATGAAATTCCCCTGATTCCATAATTCACACTGTTTTCTACAATAGGCTGTAAAATCATACTGGGCACTTCCAGATTTTCCAGGGAGGAATCAATATCCTTCTCATAATGAATTTCCCCCGAAAAACGTACGTTCAAAATATAAACATAGTTGTCCACCAGCTCCAGTTCTTCTTTCAGGGTAACGCTGTCATGGTCTTTCTTGATATTATAACGAAAAAAATCAGCCACATTCTGGACATATTCATAGGTGCGGTCCGCTCCCTCCATCATAGCCAGCTGCGCACCCGCATTCAGGGTGTTAAACAGGAAATGGGGATTAATCTGTGCCTGCAGGTATTTTAACTGGGCGTCCTTTAAATGGTTTTCCATTTTCAATTCATTTTCTTTCAGTATACCCTCATTTTCCTTTAGCACACGTTCGTTTTCCATGCTGGCCTTTAACTGCTCAATATAGTTGCGGATACTGATGATCATGTGATTAAAGGCTTTGCTGACCACGCCTACCTCATCCCGGGAGTTTACTTCCAGAAGAGTTACCTCCAGATTTCCTCCTGCAATCTGGTTTGCCACTGAAGATAAAGATTTTAGCGGCTTGGTAATATTTCTGATAACCAGAATAACCAGCAGGACATTGCCGAATATGACTGCCAGAAAGACTACCGTATTTACCACCTCCACATACCGCATGGATACGGAAAGCATATTATAATTGGCGGAATTGCTTTTGAACTGTTCATTATTCAGGCTGTTGATATAGGTACTGATATAATTATAAACAGTGGTTGCTTCTTCGCTATAGGTTCTGTACTTTTCCACATTCCGCCCGCGCTTGGCCTCGATGGCAAGGTCGGTAAGCTCCAGATAGCGCACCGACATGGCTTTAATATTCCGTTCCATCCTTTGGGATTCATCGCTGGTAATCCCATCGGACAGCCTTTCCATCTGGGCAGTATAATCCTGGCAGGATTTGTAGTAGCTGTCCATGGCGTCAGTGGTCTTTGTGTTCAGATAATTGGTCATATCATTCTGTACGCTGTCTAAGGAACCCCATAGCTCGTTTAAGTTAATGTTGCTGACATAAATCCGGTCCAGACGGTGAAGCACGGAATTAATATTGCTGTACATAAAAAGATTTACAATGAGTATTAACAGGGCAGTCAGACAATAAACAGCGATTAACTTGTTCTGAAGGGGAAGATTTACTAATTTGTTTTCACTCTTCATAGCTGCGTACCCTCCCCTGCCTGTCTACATTTTCTTTGTTGACTACATAAGTATCAACCGTAAAGTATTCACTGACATGTTCTACATCCAAAAATTCGGAAAGGGCATATACGCAATATCTTCCCATCTGCTCCGTATCCATGGAAATGGTACAGTAAATGACCTCCTTGTCCACGCCTGCCCGGATAGTCTCGGAGTCATAATATCCGATAATATTGGTAATTCCCACCCTGTTATAATCGATGACCGCCTGATAGGCACAGGTGGTATAGATTTCCGTAAGACAAACGAGAATATCCGGCACTTCGTCCTGCCCCATAAAAATATCCCGGATAGATTCTTCCGCCGTAAAGGCTCCGGAATCATCTATGGTATAAGTGTCCAGTTCTATTTTATCTTCCAGGGCTGTATTCGCCGCTATCTCTTCACGGATACCCGACATCAGCAGATTTTGCCCGTTGCTGTCCGCCTCCTGGCTGATCAACACCCGAATCTGCAGCTTTTCCCCTCTACTTTCGTCATCATTTTCTTCATCCCGCTCTCTTAACATTTTCTCCGCCAGTTCACAGGTCTGTCTTCCGTAAGTTTGTCCCAGATCATATCTGCCGATGCCCACAAAACTGATTCTGTTGCTTTCCGGAACGTCCTGATTAATTACCACGACCGGTATTCCGTTTTCTCCGGCTTTTATAATCTCATTGCGCAAAGAGTCATTGTCTTCTCCCTCCACAATGATTCCGTCCACATCTGCCGCAATGGCAATCTCCATCCGCTCCTCCATGGAGTATCTGGTTCCCAGATCCCCGGCAAAAAACTCCACATAAGCGTTTTCATTGATTCCTTCCTCTCTGGCTCCGTTATAAACCGCCTGCCAGAAGTCCTCCCTGTCGTCGCTGGTAATCAATGCATAATATCTGTTGTATTCCGTATATTCCTCCTGGTTTTCAATAGAAACGCTTTCGTCAAACTGCGCTTTAAATATAACCATTCCGCCCAATGTAATCAATATCATCAATAAAATAAGTGAAAAGGTCGTTACTGCAAAAATATTTTTCCTGTTTATGCTTTTCCAGATTCTTTTAATCGTTTCCACCTTATATTACCCCGTATAAACATACTGACACATTTCTTTTCCTTCTATTAAAACATCCCCCGCCTCCTCAAATCCAAGTTTCCTGCATAATTTAAAGGAAGCGATGTTTTCTCTTTCAAACAGAACCCTTATGAGGGAAAACTGCAGTTCTTTCTTTGCAAAGTTGAGAATGGCGCCGCACACCTCTGTGGCTATTCCCTTTCTCTGATAATCCGCCGATATGATATAGCCCAGTTCCGGCGTTTCGAAGCCCTCCCGCCAGGAAAACCCCGCCCTGCCTATAAGCTTCCCCGTAACCTTATCCACTACCGCCCATATTCCGAAGCCGCACAATTCATAAACCTGACTGATATAATCCTTTATATATTCCCGCTCCTTTTCCCGGTCCTGATAAAGTCCTTCCGTATAGCGGGTAATAGACGGATCTTTGTAAACATCATAAAGCTCATCCAGATCATCCTCGGCAATTTCCCTTATGACACAGCGTTTTGTCGTAAGAATCGTCCATGGTATGCCAAAAAGCCGCCTGTAGATTTTATCCATGTAATCGTAATCCACGCCCTTTAAGCCCGTAACCGCATAAGGGACTTTTTTAAAGGACGCCGCTTTATTGCCGTCATGAAGATAGAGCAAAAAGGGGATTTTCTCCCTGTAAGCGGCTTCATAAAAATCTACGGAATCTGTAACCAGAAACACCTCCGGCCTTCTCTTTTGAGGAGCTACAATACAGGAAGGAGCCTTGACACCGACTACCCGCCCTGTAAAGGTCTTTTCCAGCTCCTCTGTCCACATTTCTATCTCTTTTAAAGAAACCGCATCCGTAAAATAGTACCATATCTCAGCGATTTTCACGTTCCATTCATCTTTCCACATAAGTCTCAAATCGTCCCTTTTCTTTTCCGTGCCCGTTCCCTATATCAGTAGTATAACACAAGTTTGGGCATATGCACTTTCTATTTTATTTGTTTTTCTTTACGTTTTTTTACTTTTCCTTTACAATATATCTGTATACCCCCTTTATTATGCGGGTAATGAGCCGGACACAGATTTCTTCTACGCACACCGGCAAATGCCCCGGGAACCCATTCCCCTCAGTTTGCTGTGCGGGTATCGGCTTCGGTATATTTACAAACAATTTATAAGTAAAAGCAGGAGGAATTTAAAAAATGGCACAAAATCCCATTGTTACCATTACCATGGAAAACGGAGATGTTATGAAGGCGGAATTGTATCCCGAAATCGCTCCCATTTCCGTTAACAATTTTATTAATCTGATTCAGAAGGGTTTTTATGACGGCCTGATTTTCCATAGAGTCATTAAAGGTTTTATGATTCAGGGCGGATGTCCCGACGGAAACGGTATGGGCGGCCCCGGCTATTCCATCAAGGGCGAATTTGCCCATAACGGTGTGGAAAATAATTTAAAGCATACGGAAGGCGTTCTTTCCATGGCAAGGGCTATGCATCCCAATTCAGCAGGGAGCCAGTTTTTTATCATGCATAAAACAAGTCCTCATTTAGATGGCGAATATGCGGCTTTCGGTAAAATTACAGAAGGCATGGATGTGGTAAATAAGATAGCGGAAACTTCCACCGATTATTCTGACAGACCTATGGAAGAACAAAAAATCAAGACCATGACAGTGGAAACCTTTGACGTGGATTATCCGGAACCGGACAAGATTCTGATGTAATTTGACAACTGTTGCAGAAATATTATCGTTTTTACCCATGACGACCCCGGGCAGTGGAAGCACCCGGGGTCGCATTGATATAGATAAACTAAGGGATTAAGATAAAAGCATTGATTTATTCTACATCCTGTAAGGCGTCAAAGTCCTCTTCGCCTGTACGGATCTTAACAACCTTGTCAACATTGTATACAAAGATTTTACCGTCTCCGATATGTCCGGTATAAAGAGCTTTTTTCGCAGCCTCAATAACATCCGCTACGGGAATTTTGCTGATGACAACCTCCAGCTTAACCTTAGGTAAGAGAGTTGCATCCATTTCCACGCCGCGGTACATTTCGCCCGCCCCCTTCTGAACGCCACAGCCCATTACCTGTGTAACGGTCATACCTGTAACACCCAGGTTATTCATAGCTTTCTTTACCTTTTCATACCTGGACAGCTTGGAAATAATTACTACTTTATAAATACCGCTTGTTGAGATAACCGGTGCGTTTACAACCTTAACAGCAGCTTCCTTCTGGACTTTGGAAGCTTCTTCATAATCTTCTGTACCAAGATTGGTATTCTCGTTTACTTCCATTGTCATGGTGTTGGAAATATCCATGATACTGAAGCCTGAGTATGCGGACGCAAGACCGTGTTCGCAGGAATCTAAGCCCACAATCTCTTCTTCCTCGCTTACTCTCAAGCCCGCAACCGCTTTAATGACCAGAAAGGCAATGGTAATGGTAACCGCCGTCCATGCGGCTACAGCGGCAAAACCGATCAACTGTTTACCCAGAAGCGAAAATCCTCCTCCATAGAAAAGGCCGGTAAGAGTATCATTGCCGGGTGCGGATGTTGTTGCAAAAAGCCCTACCGCAATAGTTCCCCAGATACCGTTTAGGCAGTGAACCGCTACAGCCCCTACCGGGTCGTCAATATGAAGCTTGTAATCCAACAGCCATACGCCAAACACTACCAGGAGTCCTGCTACAGCGCCGATAACCAGCGAGCCCGCCGCATCTGTAACATCACAGGGAGCGGTAATGGCAACCAGACCTGCCAAGGAAGCATTTAAGCACATGGAAACATCCGGTTTCCCGTATTTCATCCATGTAAAGATCATACATACCACCGTAGCAATTGCCGGTGCAATCGTTGTGGTAACAAATACGCTTCCCAGCTGTTCAACACTTGTACACGCCGCACCATTAAAGCCGTACCAGCCAAGCCACAGGATAAATACGCCAAGGCAGCCCATGGGAAGATTATGTCCGGGAAAGGCATTTACTTTTGATACTTTACCGTTTTTGTCCTTTGTGAACTTTCCGATACGAGGGCCTAAAATTTTTGCCCCGATCAAAGCGGAAATGCCGCCTACCATATGAATCGCACAGGAGCCTGCAAAATCGTGGAAGCCCATCTGTGCAAGCCAGCCGCCGCCCCAGATCCAGTGCGCCTCAATGGGATAAATCAATGCGGAAATAATTCCAGAATAAATACAGTAGGATAAAAATTTGGTTCTTTCCGCCATGGCTCCTGATACGATGGTCGCCGTCGTAGCGCAAAATACCAGGTTGAATACGAAATTCGACCAGTCAAACTCCGCATAATTGGTAAAGATATCAAATCCCGGTTTTCCTATCAGTCCTACTAAATCTTCGCCAAACAACAGTCCGAAACCAATCAGGATAAAAACCACTGTTCCGATACAAAAGTCCATCAGGTTTTTCATTAAAATGTTGCCCGCATTCTTTGCCCTGGTAAAACCGGTTTCTACCATGGCAAAGCCTGCCTGCATCCAAAACACCAGTGCCGCGCCGATCAAAAACCAGACGCCGAACACTTCGCCGTTTACAGCGCTCAAAATTTCTTCACTCATAATCATTCCTCCTCAATAAAAAATGTAAAGTCCATGTTTCCACCTTCCACTCCTTTGTGGCAACACAGCTTTACATTTAAATAGCCGGACATTTCCTTTGTCCGAAATAGAAAAAGCGCTGAGATATTTCCCAGCGCCTTTGCCTGTATTGAAGTATAGAACAAAGAATTCATTTTGTCAATTATAAAATTTAATTTATTTCCCCTTATAGCGAAGCACTTTGCCTTTTCACTCTTTCTTAATTATAACGAAACTCTTTCTTCTTTAAATATCAAATAATTTATCCCCCGGAAAATAAGCATCAGAAAAACAGCTCCAATCCATGCAATTCCATTGATTATATAGAATCGGAGACTGCGGGGATAAAAATCTGATACCAGCATCATGCCAAGCCTTATGATGAACATTTCCAGAATACAGCCTGCGGTCATCTGGACTATTTGCCATGAACCCATCTTTCCCCTTGTATTTTCTGGTTTCTCTGCTCCGTTCCTTACTATAACGAAGCATCCTGTAATAGCGACAATAATGGCTGAAATACCGTAGGATACATATATGTTTACGGGGTTCTCTACTCCAAACAGTATAAAGCCGGAAATAACAGGTCTTAGTATATAGATCCAGAACAGAATGGTTGCTCCGCATAACACATACTTCCAGCGGGCCAATTTATTAATTGCATTTACAATAGTCTCGCCCAAATACTGCTCTGTGGTTTTTTTTCCACCAGTTGCTCCTCCCCTTACAAATTCCCACTTTAAAATCATATAAATTATAAATAAGATAAATCCCCCATTTACCAAGTTGCATCGACGATTATTGACTTTTCTAATCTGATATTTATGCATTTTTTCCATTTCGTCTTCGAACGTCGTGTACATTTGCTCAATATTCTCCATAATCTCATCAGAAGTAATGGCAAACCTTTGTTCCATTTCACTATTAGGAATACATTTTCCGTCTTTATACAAAATCTTATATAAAACATATTCTTCATTTATAGAAAAAACCACTATAAAAAGTGTCTCTTTTCCATACGTTCCCCGAATGCTATGGCTATTATTTACTTCCTCACTCGTACTGTCAAACCGCATATACAATCGGAATTCTGAATATCCACCTCGCAATATCCCTAATGTCCCGATATCTGTTTCCAAATCAACACTATATAAGCCTTCACGCTCAAATCTATGCCCTAATTCCCTCCAATCCCCTCTATATCTCCACGTTATATAATGTTCTGCATAGCTAAGAGCATTTTGCATATTAGGTATATATTTTGTCTCTTCTATATATTTTGCCTCATTGGATAGTTGAATAATAACCCATCCTATAACTGCCAATAGAATAATTTTCAAAACTATCATGTATGGGCTTCTATCTCCTATTAAAATTTTTTTCTTTTTCATCCTTTTCTTCCCCATCATTGTTCAGTAGCAGCACGCTTTTGGAAAACTCCTGTTTCTGCCAATCTATAATCAACTAATTCTATTTCCATATATTCGTTACTGTTATTCATAAGACTTTTATAAAAATTTCTTTTTTTTCATTACCAAACAATTTACCTTTTTCAAAATGAACACCAGAAAAACAGCCCCAATCCATGCAATTCCATTGATTATATAGAATCGAAGACTGCGGGGATAAAAATCCGATACAAACACCATGCCAAGCCTTATGATGAACATTTCCAGAATACAGCCTGCGGTCATCTGGACTATTTGCCATGAACCCATCTTTCCCCTTGTATTTTCTGGTTTCTCTGCTCCGTTCCTTACTATAACGAAGCATCCTGCAATAGCAACAATCATGGCTGAAATACCGTAGGATACATATATGTTTACGGGGTTCTCTACTCCGAACAGGATAAAGTTGGAAATAACAGGTCTTAGTATATAAATCCAGAACAGTATCGTCGCTCCGGATAACGCATATTTCCAACGGGTAAATTTATGAATCGTATTTACAATCGCTTCCTCCAGATACTGCTCTGTGGGCTTATCCCCGTCTGTGGCCTCTGCCATTATGAACCTCCATTTATAAAACATATAAATTGCAAATAGTATAAAACCCAAATTTGCTAAATTCTTTCGGCGTTTTCTTACTTTTTCGATTTGATACTCGTGCATTTTTCGCAATTCAGATTCAAACGATGCACACATTTCTTCGGCATGATTTATAATTTCATCAGTAGTAATGCCTGAATATTTTTCCATTTCAGGGTTGGATACATAATGCCCGTTTTCATACAGAATTTGATATGATGCATAGTCTTCTTTTTTCCAAAAAGTTACCATAATAGGCGTCTCCTCGCCGTATGGAATATTAATAATATAATTAATATCTTTGGTTTCTTTTGTACTGTCAAGCCGATTCTGTAATAGAATATCATATCCTCTCGATAATTCCCAAGTTATAGAAGCCGTTCTTGGTATAAGGTAATATAAACCATCAGACTTAGCAATGTATCCTAATTTTTCCCAGTCCCTTCCGTATCTCCACGTTATATAGTGCTCTGCATAATCAAGGGAATTTTTCATATCAGGAATGTATTTAGTCTCCTCTATATTTTTTGCTTTATTAGATAATTGGAGCACAAAATAGCTAAGTCCTATTAATATAACGATTTTTATTACAAATGCAAATGGTGTTTTATTTTTTATAACTTTTCTAATTAGTTTTTTCAATTATGTTCTCCCTTAATAAAGTGACAGATACTTAATCTATTTTTTCTTGATTGCAGTTAGGCCTTTTCTTTAGCATCAAATATCTTATCCCCCTGAAAATAAGCATCAGGAAAACAGCTCCAATCCATGCAGTTCCATTAATCATATAAAACTGCAGACTGCGGGGATAAAAATCCGATACAAGCATCATGCCGAGCCTTATGATGAGCATTTCAAGAATGCAACCCGCCATCATCTGAAGTATTTTCCATGTGGTCGCCTGTCTCGCTGTCGCATTTTCGGATGTTTCTGCTCCTTTTCTTGTTATTATGGAGCATCCTGCGATAGCAATAACAACGACTGACATACCATAAGCTATGTATACATTTGCGTTTCTCTCCACTTGAAACAATATAAATTGGGAAATGACAGGTCGTAGTATATATATCCAGAACAGGATTACCGCACCGCATAACACATACTTCCAGCGGGAAAATTTATTGATTGTATTTACAATAGTCTCGCCCAGACATTGTTCTGTGGGCTTATCCTCTTCTATTGCCTCTGCCATTATGATTCTCCATTTAAAAAACAGATAAAGTGCAAGTAATATAAATCCCAAATTTGTCAAATTTTTCCGGCGTTTTCTTACTTTTTCGATTTGATACTTGTGCATTTTTAGCAATTCAGATTCAAATATTGTATATATTTGTTCAATATTCTCCCTAATCTCATCAGTAGATATAGAAAACCGTTGTTCCATTTCAAAATTTCGAACGCATTTCCCATCTTTATACATAATTTCATATAAGACATATTCCTCATCTTCAGAAAAAACCACCGTAAAAAGCGCTTCTTTTTCATATACTCCCCGAATACTATGTCCATTATTTATTTCTTCCTGCGTACTATTAAACCATGCATAAAATAGAAATTCCGATTGTCCCCCTCGCATTATTTTTAATCTTCTGATATCCGTTTCCAAGTCAAGGCTATATAATCCATCATGATTAAACCTATGCCCTAATTTTCTCCAATCCCCTCCATATCTCCATGTTATATAATGCTCTGCATAATCAAGAGCATTTTGCATATCGGGTATATATTGGGTCTCTTCTATGTTTTTAGCCTCATTTGATAATTGAATAAAAAGATAGCCAAACCCCATCAAAATGCACATTTTTATTACGGATGCAAATGGTGTTTTATTTTTTATAAGTCTGTTAATCTGTTTTTTCAATCATGTTCTCCTTTAACAAATCCTTGGATTCCTGTACTATTTCTTCCGGCAGCTTTTAGAATGTCGGATAGATCCCCGTTTCTGCCAGATCAAGATAAACCGGCTCAATTTCCATATATTCATTACTACTATTTATCAGGCTTTTATAAAAATTTCTTTGTACTTTTGCCCTTTCCGTATAAATATCTCTTAGTAAGGAAGCTTTATCCCCGTTTAGAATACCCTTTACTGCATTCTTCGTTGCTTCAATCCCTATGTCCGCCCAAATTCCAATCGGATTGCTCAATATATGGGTTTGCCCTTTTTCCATCTGATTTTCCAAATATTCCACTCCCCTTTTATAATCCCCCTCTCCCAGATTTACAATGAATTCACTCGCCCTGTTAATTTCTCCGCTTGATATTCCGGAATAATATCGTCCAATTACTCCAATGCAATTATCATTACAGGCCAACCTGTTGCAAAGGTTAACCGCATCCAAATCTGCTTTATAATCATCCTGTGTTAATTTAGCTCCGTTACCCGCCGTTCCATATACGTCTCCTATATATCCTGCGTTCTCTTCCAGATTAAATATACCGCTGCAATACCACCCGGCAGCTCCACCTACAAGCTCCCATATTTTACTATTATTTTTCAGAAGAGTTGCACAGATAATGGACATATGGCTTAAATCACATTTTAAATAATAATCATTTTCCTCTTTCTCATTTTTGCTGGATTGATCGTAATTATCTTTTACTACAGACTTCAAATATTCCCTTTCCTCTTCCGTCAACCCATACCTCTCCAGCATCTCATTTAACACATCCTCATTATAACTCCCCGCTATCTCATGCCAAACCGTATTTTTTATATCCTTATTTACAGAATTAGAATAAATATAAGACGCCAACATTGCAAAGTATTTTTGGTTAAGATCCTCTACTCCGCTTTGCTGCATTCTATAATACAAATCATATAAAATTCTTGACGTTTCATCATCAAAGCCAAAGTGTTCTCTCATAGCTTCAATATAAAGTTCTTTTTCTTTTATTTCCCGCTCAATCCACTTTCTGTCCAATTCTGCTATCCGGTTCAAATTTATATTATTAGTCCGATAGTCGATTGTCTTTCCATCAAAAATCGCTTCATGAAGGCATTCTATTCCTCTCTGAATTCCTGCCTTTTGTGCTTCCAATCCTCCGTAGCATCCGGCGGACGCTCCAAGAAAGTCATTGATCTGCTCCAGCTTCTTTTCTATCAGCCGCTCCGTCTTTTCCATAACTTCCAAAAGCCCCCATGCACTGGAAGGCGGATTTTTTCTGCTAAGAAGCCCCCTGATGCAATCTATCTGATTCCTCACATTTTCCAACTCTTCTTTTAAGGCATCCTCATCCACATATCCCAATCCCGAAAGATGATTTCCGATACACACCTTATATTGATAGCTTTCCTGTATGGTATCTTCTATCAGCATGAGAAATCCCCGAAGAACCGGTATATGCATGGTCTGGTAATAATCCCTGATACTGTCATAGGATTCTCCCTTTAATATATCCTTTGTTTCTTCCAATTCCGCCATACAGCTCAGCAGCTTCCTTATCCTCTGTGCCGAACTGTTTAACCCCTCATTCATAATATCCAGCTGTCCCGCGGCCTGGCCGGGACTCATAACCAATCCCATATTTTTCCTCCTTAAAGTAATCAGCAATTTAAAAGCTCTTTCTTTTTTCTCAGCTCTTCCCTTATGATTTCTTCCTGCTCATATGTACTTTGCTCTTCCCTCTGTAAGTCATCTTCTTTTTCATCCAATTCACGATCAACCTTGTTTCTCAGATCATGAAATTCGTCCGAGCATTCCTCAAGTTCACGGATAAAATGTTCATCGTCGCAGCAGCCTGCAATGCTTTTAAAAATATCATGCATCTGTCTGTAAACATCCTCAAAATCATAACGGTCTGCATCCAGTTCTCTTTTTCTTCGTTCAATGCTTTCCCTTTCAATTTCAATAGCCGCCATTTTTTGATAATACGCATCATATATCCTCTGCTCTTTTTCATATTTTTCGTTCATTTCAAAAATACCCCCGCGCCTGAAAAGTCAGCTGTCATATCATTTCTCATACTGTTATCCAAATCCGCCAGAGCGTCGGCTACCATCTTTATTCTGTCGGCGTCCCTTTCTCCCGCATTACAATAAGAATCCAGCATGGAAGAAATCCCTTGATAAATATTACATCCTGTATTATATATCCCGTGATTTGTACTGCCTGCACTTATTGCCGGAACATCTCTCAAAGGTTTTGTGTAAGATTTTAATATTGCGCTTTTGCTTCCCGCCACATAAGTATCGCTCCCCAACATAAACTCCATTTTTTTTACCCTCTCTTTCATTTAATATCCACATTATGTAAACAGCTTTGTATAAAACCCCATTTTATTATTACCTTATAAATGGACTAAATTGCTAAATATGGCAAAAATTGTAATCCTCGAGGCAATTTTTGTATTCCGGGCCCTTACGTTCAAACTTTGTTCATAAATCATTTATAGATTTTTAATTTACATAACATCTTTTATCCATTTCTCCCCCATATACTAAATATATAAAATAAGTGTTTTAGTTATAAAAACTTTTTCATAATAAATGCCGGGTAGTAATATCCGGCATCCTCCCTTTTGTGTATTGTTATTTCTCAAAGGGCAAGCCCGGCAGTTTCCCCCTGCCGGGCTTGTCCTTTTATCGTCTAAAAAAAGCGATGCGCATAATACGCATCGCTTTTGTGATCTTTAATCTTGTAGAATTAAGCCTGACCAACAGATCCGAACAATTCCATTTTTTCTTTAACTTTAGCTTTGATAGCATCAAAACCGGGAGCAAGTAATTTACGAGGGTCAAAGCCTTTGCCCTGCTGATCCTTGCCTTCTTCGATATATTTGCGTGTAGCTTCTGCAAATACTAACTGACATTCTGTATTAACGTTGATCTTAGCAACGCCTAAGGAGATTGCTTTTTTGATCATGTCGTCCGGAATACCTGTGCCGCCGTGAAGTACTAAAGGCATGTCGCCTGTCTTCTGCTGGATAGCATCCAATACGTCAAACTGTAAACCTGCCCAGTTTTCAGGATATTTACCATGGATATTACCGATACCTGCTGCCAGGAAATCAATTCCTAAATCAGCAATTCTCTTACACTCATCAGGATCTGCGCATTCGCCCATTCCTACAACGCCGTCTTCTTCTCCACCGATGGAGCCAACCTCTGCTTCAATGGAAACTCCTTTTGCATGAGCTGCTTCAACCAGTTCTTTTGTCTTTGCAATGTTCTCATCAATAGCATAATGGGAACCGTCAAACATAACGGAAGGGAATCCTGCTTCGATACATTTATAGCAGTGGTCATAAGAACCGTGGTCAAGATGTACTGCTACAGGTACTGTGATATTCTGGTCTTTGATTAAACCGTTAACCATTCCCATAACTACATCATAACCGCCCATATATTTGCCTGCGCCTTCGGAAACACCAAGGATAACAGGGGAATTGCATTCCTGAGCTGTTAATAAGATTGCCTTTGTCCACTCCAGATTGTTGATGTTGAACTGGCCTACAGCGTAGTGGCCTGCTTTTGCTTTTTTGAGCATTTCTGTTGCTGATACTAACATTTCACTTACCTCCATATTGTAATTTTATTAAAAATATAAACTTTTTATTGTGTATATTATACTTATATCGCAAGAAGCCGGGCGATGCAACACATCATTTGGCGAATGCGTTTTGATAATAACCACTTGTGGTTATTATACCTTATCTTGTTTTAAAATGGAATAAGAAGATGTAAATTTGTTCCAAAATTTATAACAAGCCCTCCCCGCAAAAAACTTTCCGCAAAGTCAACGCCTCAATTATATGAGGGGAGACTTGTCCCTGTCCGGAATAATCAGATGCAGGGCCTGAAAAGCATTCCGGATGGATACCGTTTTGTGCTTCCCGCCAAATTCTCCATCCAAAGTCCAGGGAATCTCTTCAGCGCTTTCTACGGTAATTGCCGAAGTTTTAAAGGTCTGCATATAATCGCTGTGAATTTTGTTTCCCAGAATGGATGTGACAATCAGGTTCAGTTCCACCATATTATAGGGGGCCTTGATTAAAGTCACTTCAAAAAGACCGTCGTTTAAATCCACGTTTTTGCCTGTAATTTTGGAAAATCCGCCCACGGAACGGGAGTTGGTTATCATGCCGAACATATAATCCCCTTCCAAAACATTTCCTTCATATTCCGCCTTTATATGGTAAACCGGAATGGAACTGATTCTCTTAGCCCCCTCCAGCACATAGGCAAGGTGTCCCAGCACATTTTTGACCTGCTGCTTTGTTTCATAGGACACATCCGTAAAAAGTCCGAACGCCGCTATATAAACAAAGATATCGTCATTGAATATACCCGCATCACAGGCATATTCCCTGCCGTTTACAATATCCGCCGCCGCTTTCTGCATATTTCCCGATATTTTCAGGCTTTTTGCAAAATCATTGGTTGTTCCTGCAGGCACATAGCCTATAGGAATCTTATTCTGACATTTCATCATGCCCGTTACCACTTCGTCCAGGGTTCCATCGCCGCCGCTGCATACCACCAGCTCATAATCCCCACTTCTGCTCAAAACCGCTTCCGTCGCATCCCCCTGTTTCTGGGTCGGCCTTGCCGTAACAGTGTACCCCGCTTTTGTAAAAATATCTATGATATCCAAAAGATTACTGCGAATCCGGGATTTCCCCGCATGGGGATTGTAAATAAAAAGTAATTTTCTTTCCATAAAAAACCTCCATTTTGCAAGCAATGATCGATTCCCGGAACGGATAAGGGAATACAGCTTCTAAAAAAGTTTCACGAAAAGGGGACACATTTCTTGTGTCCCCTCATATACGCTTGTGTGAGCAGCCTACTCTTTTTCGATTCCGCTGATGTAGTTTTCTAAATTTTCCACTGCTGCAGCTTCATCTTCCCCATCGGCAATTACGGTAACCTGTTCCCCTGTGTTGAGCCCGAGGCTCATCATACCCATAATACTTTTTGCATTTACCTTCTTGCCTTCCGCTTCGATGTAGATTTTGCTGTCAAACATACTTGCTTTTTGGACAAGAACTGCGACCGGTCTTGCCTCAAGTCCGTTTGCCAACTGAATTTGCATAGATCTCTGAATCATTTTTACTCCTCCTAATTCACCTTTAATCTCTCTGCAAGCTCACTCAACTTACGTAATCTGTGATTAACACCTGATTTTCCCACAGGAGGATTGGACAGTTCGGATAATTCCCTCAAGGTTGCATCGGGATAATCCAGACGAAGCTGTGCCATTTGTTTTAGATTATCCGGGAGCCTTTCAAATCCCAAATGCTTTTGAATATACAAAATGTCCTCCACCTGTTTTACGGCCGCATTTACCGTTTTGGTAATATTGGCGGCCTCGCAGTTTACTCTGCGGTTTATAGAATTACGCATTTCTTTCACAATGCGCGTATTCTCCAGTTCCATCAATGCCACATGGGCTCCCATAATATTCAGCAAATCTACAATGGCTTCTCCGTCCTTGAGATAAACAACATAGTACTTTTTACGGAGTACCTCCTTCGCCTCTATGGAAAAATCTCTCAAAACCTCCAGCAGCTTTTCGGCCTGCTCCTGCTTGTCGCAGACAAATTCAAAATGATATCCCTTTTCGGGGTTACTCATAGAGCCTGACGCCAGATAAACGCCCCGAAGGTACGCTCTTTTACAACAGGAGCTTTTCAACAAAACAGAATTGACAACACTGTCCGCTCTGCCGTAGCTTCCCTTTACATCATCAAAAAGCTTTAATGCCATAAGCACTTCATTTGCCTTACGATAATCCTCAATCCGCAGCACATAAATAAAGCTCTTGGATTTCAGACTATGCTTTTTGACGGAAACACTAGCATATATATTAAATGTTTTTTTCAGCAATGTAAAGCATTTTATTGAAATAGTTTTATTTTCCGTAGAAATTCCTATGACAGGACGACAATCCTCCGTACCCCATATAAATCCGCAAAACTGGAAAATCGCAGCCAGCTCTGCCAGCTGGCAGTGCCTTGCACTTCCGGTCATGGAAAGCAGTTCTTCTTTTACCTGTTTTGAAAAGGACATAACTCCACCTTCTCTCAGTTACTCCTGCCTGCATCGCGGTGCATCAGGGTAAGCCCGTAATTTCCCCTGTCCTTCAATTTTTCATAAAGGGCGTTGGCAAGAGTCACACTCCTGTGCTTTCCTCCCGTGCAGCCGATACAGACAACCAGCCGGTACTTTCCCTCTTTGATATAATTAGGAATCAAAAATCCCAGCATATCGGTTAATTTGGAAAGAAATTCATCCGCCTCAGAAAAGCCCATAACATATTCCCTGACCTCTTTATCGTTACCCGTTTTGGATTTTAATTCATCAATATAAAAAGGATTGGGGAGAAATCTCACATCAAATACCAGATCAGCCTCTAAGGGTATTCCGTTTTTGAATCCAAAGGACATGATCTGTATCATTAGGGAATTATATGCTTCATTCTTAATAAATATCCTGTCTAATTCTTCCTTTAGTTCCCTGGTAAGAAGGCTGGAGGTATCAATGACATAATCCGACTGCTTGCGGATTTCTTTTAATATTTCCCGCTCAAAGCGTATGCTCTCTTCAATGCTGACGCCCTCTATGGGATGCATTCTCCGGCTTTCCTTATATCTTTTAATAAGAATCTCATCTGAGGCATCCATAAACAGGACTTCATACGCCAGTCCGCTTTCCTTCATAGATACCAGCGTCTTATTTATTTCCTGAAAAGATTTATCGGAACGCACATCAAGCCCCAACGCCACCTTGGTAATTTCGCTTTTGGGAAGGGTAATCAGCTCCACAAATGTGCTGATCAGCGCCGCCGGCAGATTATCCACACAGTAAAATCCCACGTCCTCTAACATCTTCATGGCAGTTCGTTTGCCGGCACCGCTCATTCCCGTTACCACTACAAACTTCATCTTTTTTTCCTTTCACTGCACAGAACCGAAAGGTTAAAAATTTCCGATTCTGATTATCTCAGGTTCCAATGTAACAGAAAACTGCTTTTCTACTTTTTCAATCACTTCATCCATCAGCTCCGAAATATCCGCAGCCGTTGCATTTCCCACATTAATAATAAATCCGCAATGCTTCTCGGAAACCTGCGCGCCTCCGACGCGATATCCCCTAAGTCCTGCATCCATGATCAGTTTGCCTGCATAATATCCTTCCGGACGTTTAAAAGTGCTTCCCGCACTGGGATATTCTAACGGCTGCTTACTCCTGCGCCTATTATTAAAGTCATCCATTTTGGACTGAATAGACGCCATATCTCCTTTTTCCAGGGAAATTACGGCAGACAGTACTACAAACGGTCTGTTTTTTATAATGCTGGTACGATATCCGAATTCCATGGTTTCATTATCCAGCTCCAGAATTTCGCCTTCTCTGGTCATAACCGTTACCTTTGTGATGATCTGCTTCATTTCGCCTTCGTAGGCTCCGGCATTCATCACAACCGCACCGCCGATCGTCCCGGGTATTCCCGCAGCAAACTCCATGCCGGAAAGTCCGTTCTTTGCCGCCGTTTTGGCAACGGTGGAAAGCAATGCTCCCGCTTGTGCCGTAATTGTATTTCCTTCAACAGTAATGCTGTTAAAGCGTTCTCCCAAATGCAGGATAACGCCTTCATAGCCTTTATCCCCCACTAAAAGATTGCTGCCGTTTCCAAGTATAAAATAGGAACGGTCCGTTTCAGTTAAATAATTGATAATATCCAAAAGCTCTTCCGGAGAGCCGATCTCCACGAAGAAATCAGCCGTACCGCCTACCCGGAAGGTAGTATGCCTGCTCATGGGCTCATCTTTCATTACGTATTCCTGTAAGCCCCGGGTTTTCAAAAATTCAAATAATGCTTTATCCAAGCCCCCACCTGCTATTCTTTTTATATATATGGTATGTCACTTTCAATCAATTATACCGGAAAGCTAGTCCAATACCAGCTTTGCCGCTCCGTAAATTCCCGCGTCGTTTCCAAGCGTCGCCAGCGTGAACTCCACTTCACGGCTTGCATGGAACACATTGGGAATATAATTTTTGCGGATATAATCAAGAATTACTTCTCCGGCTTTAGAAACACCTCCACCGATAACAAATGCCTCCGGATTTACGACTCCGGCCACAGCCGCCAGTCCTTTTCCCAGATATTCGCCAAACTGCTCCGCAATTTCCTTTGCCACTTCATCCCCGGCTTTTACTGCATCCCAGACTGTTTTGGCGCTGACCGCCCCTTCCTTTAAACAAGTAGGCTTTGTGTTTTTGGCCAAGATACGGTTTGCCAATCTGACAACTCCCGTGGCGGAAGCATATTGTTCAAGGCAGCCCGTATTGCCGCAGCCGCACGCCTCTGTTTCCTCATCATCCACATGGATATGTCCGATTTCTCCTGCAGCGCCCTTTGCACCGGTCAGCATTTTACCGTCCATAATAATTCCGCCGCCTACTCCTGTTCCCAAGGTAACCACTACAACGCTTTGAAAGCCCTGTCCGCCGCCCTTCCACATTTCTCCGAGAGCCGCCACATTAGCGTCATTTCCGCCTTTAACGGGAAGATTTAAAAGCTTTCCAAGTTCTTCATTTATATTCAGTATGCCCCAGCCCAGATTCACGCATTTATGCACGATGCCCTTTGCATCCACAGGTCCGGGAACACCGATTCCGACTCCTACAATGTCGGCCTTGTCAATGGCTTTTTGGGAAATTTTCTTTTCCACTGCCGCAGCAATATCCGGCAGCACATTTACGCCGTTATTTTCGGTACGGGTCTTAATCTCCCATTTGTCCAGAACATTTCCTTCTGTATCAAACAATCCCATCTTTATGGTGGTTCCGCCTACATCTACCCCAAAACTGTATTTTGCCATTTTTCTGATCCCCCTTTAATCTTCCCTCTTCTTTGCAAGATTATTTTGTACTCTTGCATATAATTCCTGGGCCGCATTATATCCCATCTTCTTCTGACGGTGGTTAACCGCCGCCGATTCACAGATAATGGCCAGATTACGTCCGGGCCTTATGGGAATGTTGTGGCACACAAGCTTGTTGCCCAGATACTCCGTATATTCCTCTTCCAGTCCCAGCCTGTCATATTCTTTATCCTTATCCCAGTCTTCCAGCTTGATAACCAGATCAATCTGACTTGTTTCTTTTACACTGGAAACACCGAACAAGGTCTTAACATCTACGATACCGATACCGCGAAGCTCTATGAAATGCTTGGTAATCTCCGGCGCGGAACCCACCAGGGTATCGTCGCTTACCTTACGGATTTCCACAACGTCGTCCGTTACCAGACGATGTCCTCTCTTAATCAGCTCTAAAGCCGCCTCGGATTTACCGATTCCGCTTTCGCCTGTAATCAAAACGCCTTCGCCGTAAACATCCACCAGAACGCCGTGAACGGAAATACAAGGGGCAAGCTGTACGTTTAACCACCTGATAATTTCCGCCGTAAACGCAGAGGTTGCCTTTTTGGTCATTAAAAGCGGTATTTTCTTTTCCAGCGCAATCTTTAAGAACAGCGGGTCCGGCTGCAATTCACGGCAGAATACAATGACCGGAATCGGGCAGGAAAGCAGTTTGTTATAAATTTCCAGCTTCCTCTCTTCTTCCATGCTGTCCATGTAAGTATATTCCACATAACCCACAATCTGAAGGCGGGTCGCCTCATAATGCTCAAAATACCCCGCCAGCTGCAAAGCAGGTCTGTTTATATCGGGCTGTACGATCCGTACTTCCTCAATATCCAGCTCCGGCGTGAGATTTTCCAACTTAAATCTTTCAATAACCTTTTTCAGGCTTACACTTGCCATATATCTCCCTCTCTTTACTTAAATTTTGCTGTAATCCAATTTCTGGCTTTACCCTGTTTGTTTCATCATAGCACAGTTTTTTTAGTCCCGCAACGGAGTATCGGAATGAAAAAAGGAGTATATTTCCTCCGCCAGCTTACGGGGAATTTCAGGCGCCTCCATCAGCTCCTTTACCTGTGCTTTCTTGATATCTTCTATGGATTTAAAATGCCGCATAAGCGCCTTTCTCTTGGCCGGTCCCACTCCCTTAATGTCATCCAGCACCGAATGAACGCTTTCGTTTCTCCTTAAAGACCTGTGGTACTCAATGGCAAACCGGTGGGCTTCGTCCTGTATGCGGGTAATCAGTTTAAAGCCTTCCGAATCCTTTTCTATGGGGATTTCCCTGTTTTCAAAATAGAGTCCCCTGGTCCGGTGGTGGTCGTCCTTGACCATGCCGCAGACGGGAATATCCATATGCAGACTTTCCAATACTTCCTTTGCAATATTGACCTGCCCTTTTCCTCCGTCCATCAGCAAAAGGTCCGGAAATTTGGTAAAGCTTCCGAAGGCCTCGTCCATCTGTTTTTCCCTGTACTGCTTTTTTTCTTCCAGGCCGTGAAGAAATCTTCTGGTCAGCACCTCTCTCATGCAGCCGTAATCATCAGGGCCGTCAACGGATTTAATGCGGAACTTCCGGTAATCGCTTCTATGGGGCTTTCCTTTTTCATAAACAACCATAGAGCCTACGTTTTGGAAACCACTGATATTACTGATATCAAAGGCCTCTATACGGTCCGCCTTTTCAAGCCCGATAGCCGAGGCGATTTCCTTTACAGCCCCAATCGTCCTGCCCTCTTCTCTCTTTATCCGTTCCTTATCCTTGCTTAAAACCATTTCCGCATTTTTGGCCGCCAAAAGAACCAGCTTTTCCTTGCTTCCTATTTTAGGTACTACAATGTAAACCCGCGTGCCTTTCCGCTCCGAAAGCCACTGCTCGATTAATTCTTTATCCCCGATTTCCTCCTGCAGCATAATGGTACGGGGCAGATAGGGCGTTCCCGCATAAAACTGCTTAATAAAATTCTCAAAGATTTCACCCCCGGAGATTTCCGACACATTTGTCATATAGAAGTGCTCCCTGCCGATAAGCTTCCCGCCCCTGACAAAAAATACCTGCATTACGGCATCCTTATCATCGGACGCCATGGCGATAATATCCTTATCCTCCTGATCGCTTTCCGTAATTTTCTGCTTCTGGGCAACGGCTTTCACACTGTTTATCAGCTCCCGATAGCGGATTGCCTCTTCAAAATCCATGGCCTCCGCCGCTCTGGACATATTTTCCTCAAGGCTCTTTATGACCGGCCCGTAACTGCCGTTTAAAAACTCCAGCGCCCCTTCCACCTGCTTCCGGTATTCCTCCTGGCTGATTTTGCCCGCGCAGGGAGCGCAGCACTGCTTCATATGGTAATTTAAGCAGGGTCTGTCCTTTCCTATATCCTTTGGCAGAGATTTCCGGCAGGTCCGCAGACAGAAAAGCTTATTCAAAAGCTCCATGGTATCCTTGACCTTTCCCGCACTTGTATAAGGTCCGAAATATTTTGAGCGGTCCTTTTTCATGGTTCTGGAAAAAACAAGCCTGGGAAAAGCCTCTCCCATGGTTACTTTAATATAAGGATAGGTTTTGTCATCCTTTAACATGGTATTATACTTGGGCCTGTGCTCTTTAATGAGATTATTTTCCAGCACCAGGGCTTCTAACTCCGAGTCCGTCACAATATATTCAAAACGCTCTATCTGGGAAACCATTTTCTGGATCTTTGCCGTTTTTTTCGTGCTGGTACGAAAATAAGAGTGCACACGCCGGTTTAAATTAATGGCCTTGCCCACATAAATAATAGTGTCATGCTTATCATGCATAATATAAACCCCCGGATTGGGCGGGAGTTTTTTCAATTCTTCTTCAATATCAAACATGGATTCCTTCATAAACAAAGCCTCTGATAAAAGCCCTGATAGCAGAATGGCACATAAGACTGCCGGGGAAAGCAGTCTCAGTGCCGATATTTTATAATTTATGATAAATTGCCCGCTTCCGGATGTTGTTTTTTCCGGACTGTTATTCTTCCTCGGACCGCTGCCCTTTTCCGGACTGTTATTCTTCCCCGGATTGCTGCTCTCTTTCGGACGGTTGTTCCTCTTCGGTCTTTATCAGCTCTCTGTTGGGGATCATATACTGGTTGGAAGCACCCGCCTCCTCTGCAGCCGATTCATCTTTGGACTCTTTATCCGTCCTCTTTTCCAAATCCTTTTCAGAGTCTTTTCCGGAAGCATCGCCCTTATCTTTGCCGTCATCCTTTTCCGGCTCCTCGGGAAGTCCCTTTTCTTTACGGTAAATTGCCATAAACTCTTTGCCGGTAATAGTTTCCTTGTCAATCAGATGCGCTGCGATTTTGTCCATGATCTCACGGTTTTCCTTCAGCAGATTTACCGCCTCTTCGTAGCAGTTCTTTAGGATCTTCATAACCTCTTCATCTACCGCCGCGGCAGTCACATCAGAGCAATTCATTGCCGTGCGTCCGTCCAGGTAACGGCTCTCCACCGTTTCAAGTCCCATCAGTCCGAAACGCTTACTCATACCGTACTGGGTAACCATGCTTCTGGCAATACCTGTGGCTTTCTCAATATCATTGGAGGCGCCTGTGGTTACCGTATCAAAAACCAGTTCCTCGGCTGCCCTTCCGCCCAAAAGACCTACCAGCATATCATGAAGCTCCGCCTCGGTATTGAGATATTTCTCCTCCTCCGGCACATGCATAACGTATCCCAGGGCTCCCATGGTACGGGGCACGATGGTAATCTTCTGCACCGGCTCGGAGTTTTTCTGCAATGCGGAAATCAGCGCATGCCCCACCTCATGGTAGGATACAATCTTTCTCTCTTCCTTGCTCATAATGCGGTCTTTCTTTTCCTTACCTACTAAAACAACCTCTACCGCATCAAACAGATCCTTCTGGCAGACAGCTTTCCTGCCTTCTTTTACGGCGTTGATAGCTGCCTCATTGATCATATTGGCAAGGTCTGAACCCACTGCGCCGCTAGTAGCAAGGGCAATGGCGTCCAAATCCACACTGTCATCCAAAAGCACATCCTTGGAATGTACCTTTAAAATATCAACACGCCCCTTCAAATCGGGTTTGTCTACAATAATACGCCTGTCGAAACGTCCGGGACGAAGAAGGGCTTTATCCAAAATCTCCGGCCTGTTGGTAGCCGCTAAGATCAAAATACCCTTGGATGAATCAAAACCATCCATCTCGGAAAGCAGCTGGTTTAAGGTCTGCTCCCTCTCTTCGTTACCGCCGCCGTATTTGGAATCACGGCTTCTTCCGATAGCGTCAATTTCGTCAATAAAGATAATACAAGGAGCGTTTTTCTGGGCTTCCTTAAACAGATCCCTGACACGGGAGGCGCCCACGCCCACATACAGCTCTACAAAATCGGAGCCCGCCAAGGAGAAGAAAGGCACATGCGCTTCTCCTGCAACGGCTTTGGCAAGCAGAGTTTTACCCGTTCCGGGAGGTCCTACTAAAAGCGCTCCCTTGGGCAGCTTGGCGCCGATCTGGGTATATTTGCCGGGATTGTGTAAAAAGTCTACAACCTCCTGTAAGGATTCCTTTGCTTCCTCCTGTCCCGCCACATCTTTAAATGTAACGCCTGTTTCTTTTTGTACATATACCTTGGCATTGTTCCTGCCCACACTCATTGGCCCGCCGCTTCCGCTCATCTTACGGAATACAAACATCAGTACCACATAGAGCAGCACTACCGGCAGAATCCACGTTAAGATAAAGCTTAAAATCATGCCCGAGCTGTCGGGAATTTCCTTGCTGTATTCCACGCCGTATTCATCTAAAAGAGCATACAGGTTGTCGTCCTCTAAATTGCCTGTATAATAGTTTTCCGTCTGCCCTGAATTTTGTCCGTAGTCCCCGAACAGGGCGTTTCCGCTCACCTCTTTTTCAGTCTTTTTGGGTGCAATCTTAATCTGGTCGTCCGTGATGAGCACGCTCTCTACCTGTCCACACCTTACCATATTCAAAAAGGCGCTATAAGAAATCTCGTTGCTGCCGCCGGATAAAAAGCGCATGACAAAGCTCATGAACATCAGCGTAAACAGTACCGCAATCATGAGCATAAACAGGCTCTGTTTCTTTTGGGGCCCGTTTCCTCCGCCCTGATTCTGGTTGTTCTGATTATTATTCTGGTTATTATTAGGTTGGTTGTTATTATCCATAATTGTATATTGTTCCTCCAAACAGTCTGTTACTATTATAAATTTAGGTTTTCTATAAATCAATACAAACATTGTGAAATTTAATAAGCGCTTCTAAAACTTTTATAAACTTTTTTGAATTTTTTTGATACAAATCCTAGATTTTAGACAATCTTCATTGTATAATACATGAGTATATTAGGAGGACTATTTCATGGCAGTAAAATACGTATTCGTAACAGGCGGCGTCGTTTCCGGTCTCGGAAAGGGAATTACCGCCGCATCTTTGGGAAGATTATTAAAAGCACGTGGCTATAAGGTTACCATGCAGAAATTTGACCCATATATCAATATTGACCCCGGCACTATGAACCCCATTCAGCACGGAGAGGTTTTTGTAACCGACGACGGCGTTGAAACGGACCTGGATTTAGGTCACTATGAGCGTTTCATCGACGAAAGTCTGGACAAAAATTCCAACGTTACCACGGGAAAAGTGTACTGGTCCGTGCTTCAGAAGGAGCGCCGCGGGGATTACGGCGGAGGCACCGTACAGGTAATCCCTCATATCACTAATGAAATAAAAAGCCGTTTTTACCGCAATTTTTGCGACGACGACATGCGTATTGCCATTATCGAAGTAGGCGGAACCGTGGGCGATATCGAAAGCCAGCCTTTCTTAGAGTCCATCCGTCAGTTCCAGCACGAGGTAGGGCGTGATAATGCCGTTTTGATTCATGTAACCTTAATTCCCTATCTGAGTGCGTCCCAGGAGATGAAGACGAAACCTACCCAGGCGTCCGTAAAGGAACTGCAGGGAATGGGAATCCAGCCGGATATTATCGTATGCCGCAGCGAGCATTCCTTAGACCAGCAGTTAAAAGACAAAATCGCCCTATTCTGCAACGTACCCAACAAGCACGTACTGCAGAATCTGGATGTGGAGCATTTATACGAGGCTCCACTGGCTTTGGAAAAGGAAAAAATTGCGGACGTTGTATGCGAATGTCTTCATTTAGATTGTCCCAATCCCGATTTATCAGACTGGAAAGAAATGGTAAATAAGCTTCGAAACCCCAAGCACGAGGTTACCATTGCCCTTGTGGGAAAATATATTCAGCTTCATGACGCTTATTTAAGCGTTGTTGAGGCTTTAAAGCATGGCGGTATTTTTATTGATACCACTGTAAATATCAAATGGATTGATTCCGAAACCGTAACCGATGACAATATAAAAGAGCTTCTTGGGGACGCAGACGGCGTTTTAGTGCCCGGCGGTTTTGGCAATCGCGGTATTGAGGGCAAGATCAAGGCAATTACATATGCCAGGGAAAACAATATTCCCTTCCTGGGGCTTTGTCTCGGTATGCAGCTTGCGATTGTGGAATATGCCAGAAATGTAGCGGGCTTCCATGACGCCCACAGTGAAGAGTTAGATCCCAGCACTACTCATCCCGTTATTGCTCTGATGCCCGACCAGAATGGCGTGGAGGATATCGGCGGCACTTTGAGACTGGGTTCTTATCCCTGCGTTTTGGACAAGACTTCAAAAGCCTTTGAGCTCTATAAACAAGAAACCATCCATGAACGTCACAGACATCGTTACGAAGTAAACAACGATTTCCGTTCCGTCTTAACAGAAAAGGGAATGAAGTTATCAGGTATTTCTCCCGACGGACGTATTGTGGAGATGTGCGAGCTTCCTGAGCATCCTTTCTTTATCGCTACTCAGGCTCATCCAGAGTTCAAGAGCCGCCCCAATAGGCCGCACCCTTTATTTAAGGGCTTCGCCGAGGCAGCTCTCGCACACAATAAAAAATAATTAGAAAAGAGGCAGGGACATTCCGGGGTATAATATGCTGGTTAATGCGGTTTCCTCATTCAGCGTATTGTATTCCGGTAGTTCCAAAGGCCAGTAATATCCCGAAGGCGATACTGATTCCCTCCTGAAGTCTGCAGCCCGCCAAATTCAGGACTGCATTCAATATGTCATACATGGGCATTCCTGCGTATTCCATAAGCCCCGGACCGATAGGGGATGTGGCCCAAAGGGTATACAATAGAGAAATCACATAAACCCCAAAGCATGTAATGATAATGAAAAAAAAGGGTTCGCACACTGTTTTGTCGGTTCTTCTAACCGCATGTAAAAAAACCGGTCTGCATATACTATAGGACAATGCCAGATATAATGCCGGCACAACGCTTAATCTGAAAATCCAGTCAGGGTTTTCCAAGGAAGTCCAGCTTACATCAATTTCCCACACATACAAAAACACATATGAAAGCAGCGCCATGATAATATAGGTTTCTAACGTAACAATTTTTTGTTTCCTTCTCATGTGCTCTCCCCTTTATCAAGGAATATTACAACCTGTCACAGATTTCCCTGCAAATCTGTTAAATACATTCTAATACAATATGCAAATAATATCTACCAACATTCGTCGACAATTTTCGACATTTTTTGCAGTATTTTTCTTTAATTTTGCACAAAAACTCCGCCTTTCCCGCATTTATTCTCTGCCAAAAACAGCATATACTGACAGTTGTCAAAATATACTGTCAGTATATGCTTATTATTAAAAATCTGTGGGCCGAAAAACCTGCAAAATTTATAAATTACTGATTTATTTTGTCGATGACTTTTTGCAGTTCATCAAAATCAATGGTTCCATTCTGGAAACTTACCATAGCGCGAAGAGGCATATACTGCATCATGGCTTCCTGCATTGCTTTGGAAGAGCTTCCCAGCCCACTCTCCTCAGAATTGGTATCACATGATTCAAGCATAGTACATGCGGCATATAATGGTTCTAAGAAAGAAGCCGCCCTTTCATCCTTTGAAATATCCCCGAAGGTGGTATTCAAATGGTATTTCTTTTGAATTACCTTTGTGGATTCCACCATCACTGTGTCCTCAAGCTTTATATCGGTACAGGAACGTCCGATCATGATCTTAAAGCTGCCGCTTTCCACATGGAAATCCCCAAGCTGTACATTATAATATGCAAAGGCTCTTGCATCCAGCTTCATGCTGACCGTTTTCGTCTCTCCAGGCGCAAGCTCCACCTTCTCAAAGCCCTGCAGTTCCTTTACGGGACGGATAACCGTGCTTTCTTCATCCGCCACATAAAGCTGTACAACCTCTTTTCCGACCATGGTTCCTGTATTTGTCACATCCACGGAAACCGTCAGGACTTCCGTATCCTTCATGGCCTTTTTATCCAGCTTCAGATTGGAATATGCAAAATCAGTATAACTGAGTCCGTACCCGAAAGGAAAGAGAACATCCATTTTCTTTTTATCATAATAGCGGTAGCCTACGAATACGCCTTCCCTGTATTCAACCACATCCTCTTCCCCGATGTAATATAAATAAGAAGGATTATCTTCCAGTTTTAAGGGGAAGGTTTCCGAAAGCCTGCCGCTGGGATTAACCTCGCCAAACAGAATGCGGTATTCTGCTTCTCCGACAGCTTCCCCGCCAAGATAAGCCTCCAGCACGCCTTTTACCTTGGAAATCCAGGGCATCTCTACAGGAGAACCATTATGAAGCACAACTACCACGTTGGGCTGTACCTTCACAATCTCTTCAATCAGATGGTTCTGACTTTTCGGCATCTGCATATGGGTGCGGTCATAGCCTTCCGATTCAAAAGCATCCGGCAGACCCGCAAAGACAACAGCCACTTCCGCTTCTTTCGCAGCCTTTACCGCTTCCTCCACCATCTTTTCATCCACTTTATCTTCCTGGTCGTTATAGCCCTCGGCAAAAATTACATTGGGCATATCCTTTACCAGCTCCAAAGCCCCCGTTACCTTATAGCTGTTAATATGGGAGCTTCCGCCGCCCTGGTATCTGGGTTTTTTCGCATACTGACCGATAAAAGCAATTTTTTGTTCCTTCTTCAAAGGAAGAATACCGTCATTTTTCAGTAAAACAAGGGACTCCTCCGCTACCTTTCTTGAAAACTCATGCTGTTTTTCTTTATCAAATACCGCTTCCTTATCCCTGTTTTCCATAAAACGGTATACAATCTGAAGAATTCTTTCCACTGTCAGATCCAAAACCGCTTCATCCAGTTTGCCATCCTTTACAGCTTTTTCAATTAATTTGTCATTAACTCCGCATGAGGGCGGCATTTCCAGATCAAGTCCCGCCTTAACGCCTGCCACGCGGTCGTTAACCGCACCCCAGTCGCTTACCACAAAGCCGTCAAAGCCCCATTCATCTCTTAACACATCCGTAAGGAGTTTCTTATTTTCAGCCGCATAGGTTCCGTTAATTCTGTTATAGGAGCACATAACCGTCCACGGCTTTGATTCCTTTACAGCCTTTTCAAATGCAGGCATATAAATTTCTCTCATGGTTCTTTCGTCAATTCTCGAATCCGAAGACATTCTGCGGGTTTCCTGACTGTTTGCCATAAAGTGCTTAATGCTGGTTCCCACATTCTTACTTTGTACGCCTTTGATATAGCTTGCCGCCATCTCTCCTGCCACATAGGGATCTTCCGAATAGTATTCGAAATTGCGCCCGCATAAGGGAGAACGTTTAATATTTACCGCGGGTCCCAAAATAACCCCGACTCCCTCTGCCTGACATGCCTCTCCGATTGCCCGGCCCATCTCTGTAAGAAGCTCCCTGTTAAAGGAAGATGCAGATGCGCATCCCGTCGGATAGCAAACCGCCACAATACTGTCGTTGACTCCCAGATGATCGCCTTCATCCTTTTGTTTTCTCAATCCGTGAGGTCCGTCCGATACCATCATAGCAGGCACGTCCAGTCTCTCCACTGCCTTGGTGTGCCAGAAATCCCCTCCTGAGCAAAGGGAGGCTTTTTCCTCCAGTGTCATCTGCGAAATAATTTCCCTGATTTTTTCTGCAGTCATTTTTGATACTCCTTCCTGATCATTATTTTGTCACTTTCTTCTTTTACCGCTTTTTCTGTTAAGGCGCTTCTTGCCATAGCGGATTCATCATTTTTTCCTGCCGCAGCTGTTTTTGTTATTTCCTTCTATGCACATATGCTAACAGATTTTCTTTATTCGGACTATATCGTTTTTTGACTCATTTTTAGGTCAATATTGACTTTTTTCATTAATAATGCTAGGTTAAATGCAAGCCCTACACAAGGAAAAATCCACAGGCAGAAAATTTATACAGCCAATCCAAAGGAGTCATTTATGCAGCCCATTCATGAACAGGTCAAAACCGATACCGCCCTTCCCATGCGTTTTACCGTGTATGACAGCGATAATGATTTAATTCCCATGCACTGGCATAACAGCCTGGAAATTGTATACATTCTGGCAGGTACTATGGATGTTACCATAAACGACCATGTTACCAGGCTCTTTGCAGGGGATTTCATTATTGTCAATTCAAGGGAAATTCATTCAACCCATTGTATCGGCTCTTCACGGATTCTCCTGCTTCAGCTCCCTTACAACTTTTTAAAGGAACATATTCCGGGCTATGAATTTGTACGCTTTCAGGACACAAGAGGCCCCTTTAGTTTTCCCGGGCAAAACAAGCTAAAACCCCTTTTAGACCAGATGGCGGCTCTCTATGACGACAAGGGCACCATAGGACGTTTAAAGCTGACCTCCCTTTTGTACAGCCTGCTTTCCGAACTGGTTTCCGATTATATGGTTCATATAAGCGAAAACGCCAAGTTGAAAAATGACAAAAATTTCAACCGTCTTTCCCTGATTATGGACTACATAAAGGAACATTATACAGAAAATCTAAGCGTTTCCGAGGCTGCCGGACTCCTCCATCTGGAGGAAGCATACTTTTGCAGGTTTTTTAAAAAATACATGGGGCAGACCTTTTTAGAATACGTAAATTCCGTCCGGCTTAGGTACATTTATGAAGATATGATGAAAACAGACTTAACCCTTTCAGAAATTCTGGACAGACACGGATTCCATAATTATAAGGCATTTTCCAAAATGTTTAAGGAAATATACGGAACCACTCCCAGCAAAAAGCGAAGAGAACAAACGGAATAAGGCACTGTCCCCCCCTTTACCCTTATTCGAAACTGCATATCAGGCAAAAAAACACAGCCGGAAATTTCATTCCGACTGTGTCTGTTTATCATATTCAGATTTTGTACGGCAATAGCCTGCCGCATATCTGGTGCAGTTTATCATTTATGAATAAATCTGAAACATATTGGTCTGTCTCGTCAAATCGTCTGCCACCTTATTCAGGCTGGTGGTTGCTGATTTGATTTCGCCGATGGTTGCCGCAAGCTCTTCTGCCGAAGCCGCTGTTTCTTCCGTGGCAGCCGCATTTTCTTCCGCAATTGCGGAAAGGCTTTCTACAGAAGACATTACCTGTCCTCTGGCGTCATCTAACACCTTGGTGGTGCTTGCAATTGCCTCAATTCCGTTTACCGTTACCAGAAGTCCTTCATTTACCTTATCAAAGACTCTCTTGGTCATTTCTACCTTGTCAGCCTGGAAACCGATAATGGCATCCACCGTATTCATGGTCTTAACAGCCTGCTGGGATTCCTCCAACAGGTTGTTGATAATCCCTTCAATGGTCTTTGCAGACTGGTTGGACTGCTCAGCAAGATTTTTAATCTGCTCCGCAACAACTGCAAAGCCCCTGCCGCTTTCTCCGGCTCTTGCCGCCTCGATGGAAGCATTTAATGCAAGAAGGTTGGTTTCATTGGCAATGGATGCAATTAACTCTGTAGCTTTATGTATTTCCTGTGCGGATTCATTGGTGGTATTGGTCTGTTCATAAATAACGGCGATCTGGCTCTTAACCTTCTGGGAAATAGATTTTAACTCCGCTACGGAATCGGCGCCTTCCTGACCGGCCGCCTTCATCTGTTCCGCATTGTCAAGCAGATGCTCTACAGCCCTTGAGGTCTCTTCGATCTCTTCGCCGATCTTAATAACCGCATCTGTAACCGACTGGGTTTCCGCCGCCTGGGTTGTAGCCCCGTTTGCCATATCCGTCATGGATCGCGCTACATCATCAGAAGCGTTGCTGGTATGCTCAGCCATTTTATCCAGCTTACCGGAAGCGTCTACAATAACATCGGATGTATTGCCTACTTGTCCGATAACATCCTTTAAGGAAACAATGACCTTATCCGCATGCTTTGCCAGAAATCCCATTTCATCCTTGCGGCCTACATCCCTCTTATCAATTCCCACAGTCAAATCGCCTGCCGCCGCTGCATCCAAGGAAGCAATAATACGATTGATGGAATTGACCAGACTCCATATAAACAGTCTCATAACAATTGCCACAATTGCAACTGTAATTACCGTAATCACTGCAAGGGGCTTTACAATCTCCATAGCATCTTTGCCAAGTATGATAAATGATGCCAGACAAAACTCTATTCCTACCAACAGCACGGGAAATATCGTATAAAACATTAGCTTCGTTTTCATTGTGAATACAGAATCTGTATTCCTTAGTTTTTTTACCTTCATGATGTTACCCTCTCTTCAATACATTTTTAGTTGCTGCACGATTCCTCAGTAAAACTCCTCTAGTCACATCTTACCACGAAACCGGGCTTTTTTAAAGAAAAATATTTGCAGCAGAAACACTATACTACAATCCGGTTTCTACCTTCTGCTTTCCCCCTATACAAAAGATCGTCTGCTTTTTTAATCAAGGAATCCATGCTGTCTCTCCCGTCATACCGGGCAACACCGAAAGTAATCGTCACAGAGAAGCGGCAATCCTCATAATCGAATGTTTTATTGCATATTTCCTCCATAATTTTTTGCAGTGAAGCAAGGGCGCTTTCTTTATCCTCTTTGAATACCAGAAGAAACTCTTCGCCGCCCCATCTGACCGGAAATCCTTTATTCTCCAAATGCTTTTTAAAAATATCCGCTATAGACGCTAAAACCTTGTCGCCGCATTCATGTCCGTACCGGTCGTTGATTTGTTTGAAAAAGTCAATATCCCCCATGGCTACCGTAACGCATCTGTCCCTGTTGGCATGAACCTTCTCCATGCATTTAGCCAACTCGATCCGTCCTGCCCTGCGATTGAAAAGTCCCGTCAGTGCGTCCGTGGCTATCAGCTCTTTAATTGTCTCGGCAACCTCAACCGCATGACGGCCCATATCGCCGATTTCATCCTTGCGCCTGAGGACCACCTGGGGCATCTGGCCTGTAAAGTCGTTTTCCGCCAGTCCGCCGATATAATTCCTTACCTTGTTCACACAATCCACAATATTGCCCGCAAATACGGAAACAACCGCAAGCATGATAACCAGTGCAATCACAAAAACCAATATGATCCTGGTAACAATTGTCCTGACATTTACTACCACGCTTTCATTGGATTTACCGGCAAAGACCATGCCGCATACTTCGCCGTCATTGTACAGAGGCACATAGTAGGCAAAATAACCGACTCCCCGAATCTGGACATTTTTGGAATAGCATTCATTTCCCGAAAAAACCGCATCCAATATCCGCGTATCATCCAGATTTGTATCTATAATCCGCTCTCCGTTTTTATCCCTTATGGTGGTAATAACCCTTTTATTCTCCCAGAATATGCTGATGTCCGCTCCTGTGTTTTCTTTAATCCGGTCTGCCAGAGCGCAATCCCCTGTCAGATCTGCGTCCCCCATATAAAAACGTTCATCCTCCATCCGTATTTCTCCCGGATAAGCAATGCCGTAGACGTCTATGGTTTCTCTTGCAATTCCTGCCAGTGATTTTTGAATTTCCAGTTCCATCCCCTCAGAGACACTCTGTCTCCCCACAATAACCAGAATGACTCCTAATAAAAGAATGGGAACTGCCATCAGACCTGCAAGGGAAAAAAATAGTTTTCCCTTTCTATCTTTTTTCATTATGACATTCCCTCTTCACTAATTTCTTTATTCATTTTAACAAATACCGACCTTTTTAGCAATGCTTTTCAACGGTCCGCCCAGCCCTATGCCAAAAATTTGTCCACATTCATTGCACATTCTTTTCTCGGTATGTAAGTCTCCTTTGAAAGCCCGGGAACCAGTTCTTTTAATCCTTCCTCCGGAGAAGCTATAACTTTCAGCTTATCCTTTCGCGCAAGACGCTTTATCCTGTATTCCAGCTTTGCCGCCGACGAATAGGAAACCGCCTCCCACACCATCATAATCTCCAGAATCTGACGGCTTCTTGTATACTTTGCACCTTTCCCTGTCTTATGATAATGCTCTCCCATCCTCTTTTTCAAATTCTTCGTGATTCCCGTATACAGGGAACCATCCTGACATTTCACTATGTAGATAAATGCCCTCTGTTCTTTTTTATCAATATTCCCATCCGGCTTATCCGTTTTCTCCTCCGGTTTGCCGGTATTCTTATCCAACATATTTTCCATCATCACATCATTTTCTGTCACATAGTTTTCATTTTACTTAAGGCTTCCGAAAAACTTGTTCTCATAATCCGTTCCCGTATCGTGCTGCATCCTCTTTACATACTCCTCCGGTTCCTTTGCCATTTTCAAAAAGGTATCAAAAGCCGAAAGCACCATTTTTGCCTCATTATTTTTCATATCGTAATTATCCCGGTCCATCCTTGACTTAAACCCGTCCATCTGCCAGATGAGCACATCCACCACCTGATACCCCTCAATCCTTACTTCTCCCAAAAACTCCTTTTTTACCAGATAATAAACATACTCCTTATAAATATCGTCCCTCTCTGACAACTCCTTCCAGAACTCCTCAAAAAAACCTTCCGAAAAGCCGTTATCCAGACATGCCTTCTTTGTAAAATTACGAACCTCTTCCCTTGTAATGCGCATCTTACTCCCCCCTATCAACAAACACACGCCTATTTAAATCATTCTACCACAGTCCCGCCACAAAAACATTACATTTTTGACAAGCAGTAACCCTATATTTTTAAACCGAGGCGGCCTCCCATCTACCTAAGCCTCTTATACTCCCCCACAGTATACCCCGTATATCTCTTAAACTGCCTGCAAAAATAAGAGGAATACTGATACCCCACCTTCTCTGCCAGCTCATTCACATTATCCGTTCCCTGCTCAATCAGCTCAACCGCCTTTTTCATCCTGACCTCAGTCAGATATTCCACAAAGATCTTATCCAAATGCTGCTTAAACAAGTGGCTAAGATAACTTGCATTGATCTTCACATGGGCGGCTGCCGTTTCCAAGGAAATATCCTCCCCGTAATGGTTTCCGATATAAGACATTACCTTATTCAAATGCTGGCTGTCCGTCACATCTCCCTCTCCCTTTTGACCCTCTTCCGATTCCCCCAAAGCGGAATAATAGGTTTTGGGAAGCTGCTCATAAATATCGGTAATCAGGCATCCCGCCTTAATCTCCGGCTTCACGCCGAAAGCGGCCATAGAAATATCGTTTAAAACCCCCGGAAGGTCTGCGGACAACTGCCCGTATATAAACTCATCCATAACATCATCTGAATATATCAGCATGGGAAGCACATTTCCCTCCGCCGGACAAAGGGTAAAATCACAGATCAGGGAAAGCCTTTTTGGCAGCTCCTCCCGGAATTTTTGAAATCCCTTGGATACAAATAATTCCTCATACCGTTCCTTTGGAAAAATAAGCGACAAAATAAAGCCGCTGGCAAAATTCCTGCCGCTGCTTTCTTCCTTTTTATCCCCTATATTCTGTTTTTGCAACTTCCGGAAAATTTCATCCAGCCGTTCCTTTAACTCCGCCTTCTTCACGGGCTTTAGTAAATAAGCGTCCACATGCAGATGCAGTGCATCCTGGGCATAGGCAAACCTGCCGTAAGCGGTTTTGACTATCACATAACCGCCATAGCCCTGATCTCTTAAAAGCTTCAAAGCCTTCAAGCCGTTAAGCCCCGGCATTTCTATATCCAGAATTAAAATATCCGGCTGCTCCTTAAGGGCATTCTCCACCACCTGGGTGCCGTTTTTCGCATCAGGCAGTATTACCGCCTCCGGATAATTCCTCTCTAAAAAAATCCTCATGGACTTTAATTCCAGTTCTTCATCATCTGCTATCAATATTTTATACATAGGTTTTCCTCATAAGGGATTGTTACAGTTATGGCTGTTCCCCCGTTTATTTCCGACACAATTGTCACATCAAACCCGTCTTTAAAAAACGCCCGCATTCTGTCAATGACGTTTTTCAGTCCGATGCTGTCTGAATGGATTCCCTGTACGTCCGTCCCTTCAATATAACCGGAAATCGCAGAAAGCTTTTCCTCCTCTATTCCTCTGCCGTTATCCCTGATACAAATCCCGATGCTCTTCCCCTCACAGCTTACTGAAATTTCCACTCTTCCTTCTCCCTGACAGCATCCTAAACCATGTATAATGCTGTTTTCTATAATAGGCTGAAGGGTCAGCGCCGGTATTTTTCCCTTATCCGCCTTTTCGTCATAACAAAGGGAAAAGTCAATTCTGTCTCCGAAACGTATTTTTTGAATATAGATATAATCCTTTACATTTTTGATTTCCTCCGCCATGGTGGACACATGATGAATGTCCTTCAGATTATATCTGAAATAATCCGATACCGCTTCTATCATCTGCTCCGTCTGGGGAGCCTCCTCAAGATACGCCATCTGTGCTATGCTGTTTAAGGTATTGAACATAAAATGGGGATTGATCCTCGCCTGCAGCGCCTTCATTTCGCTTTCCTGCAGCAGCTTTTCCATTTTAATATGCTCAAAATGCTGTTGTTTTAGTTGAAGTTCCAGCTTCATGTTAATTTCCATCTGGCCTACCTGTTCCTCAATTCGAAGAAGCATGGCATCAAAGGTGTCTGCCAGATTTTTCACTTCATCCCTGCCCCATTCCACTTGTCCCGGTTCATCCGCCCGGTAATTGGCCGCTTTATAAGCCAAGGCGGACAAAGGACTTAACACGCCTCTTGAAAACCAGAAAAGCATAACGGCTACCCCGCCGAACATAACCAGAATTACAAAGACGCAGATTCCTGCAATGAAGGATTTTTCTCTCTCCAGCACTTCTTTTTCTTCTTCGGAAAACTGCTCCACGGCGCGGTAGACGTAATCATAATATTTGTCAATAAGCGATGCGGTATAAGCCGTTTTTTCATACCCCGCCGTTCTCTCCTCCCGGTTCTGGGACGCAAACAGCAGCAGGCCCTCCTCTGTCTGCCCGGAAAAGGTATCTATCATATTGTTCAAATCATCAATTTCTCTTATGTAAGCATCCTCAAATATATCGCTTTTCAATGCGGCGCTATCCGACACCAGCTCCTTAAGCCCCACACAAATCGCTTCTTTATCTTCTTCCTTACCCGAAACCAGATAATATTTATACGCTTGTGCCACTTCATTGACACTGATTTTCAAATCATAGACACGGTTATTCATATCCAGGAGGGTTTCCATTTTGTGCTGCATATAATTCATCATGCCAAACAGCAGCCCGCTGGTCAAAAGAAGCACCGCCACAATGACCAGCAGACACAGTGAAAATTTTTCCTTCAAGGTAGATTGTCTAATTTTACCAGGTTTCATTCCATTTTTCCCATACAACATTTATACTGCTCTGTTTAATGATACCCTGCTCCGCATTCCGTTTACATTGCCATTCCGGTTGCCAGCTCCATAACCTTTTCCTGAGTGGCTTCTTTGCCCGGGATTTCTCCTGCGACCTTTCCTCCCGAAAGCACTACGATACGGTCCGACATGGATATCAGCTCCGGAAGCTCGGAAGAAATCATAATGATTGCCATTCCCTGTCTTGCAAGATCCACCATGATTTTATAAATCTCATACTTGGTTCCTACATCAATTCCTCTGGTAGGTTCGTCTAAAATCAGCACCTTGGGATTCGTCATCAACCATTTGCTGAGGACTACCTTCTGCTGGTTGCCTCCCGATAAAGTGTTTAAATGAACGTCCATATCCGGAGCTTTGACCTTGAGTTCTTCGAAATACCGTAAGGCCGCTTTTTTCTCTTTTAGGGCTTTTATCATACCATATTCGGTAATAGCTTTCAACGACGCTAAGGTAATGTTCTGTTCGATGGACATGCCTCCTACGAAGCCGTCCACCTTACGATCCTCGGTTACCAGGGCAATGCCTTTTCTAATTGCTTCTTCGGGATTTCTGATGCATACTTTCTGTCCCTGCATGTAAATATTTCCGCTTTGCTTTTCTATAATACCGAAGATGGCGTTTACCAGTTCGCTCCTTCCGGCACCCACCAGACCGCCGATTCCCAAAATCTCTCCCTGGCGCACCTGAAAGCTCACGTCCTCCACGATTTTTTTCCGGGCATTCTGGGGATGAGGCACACTGAAATTTTCAATACGCATAATCTCATCCTTTATGGGCACTTCCTCCTTGGGATAGAGATTATCCATCTTTCTGCCCACCATTTCCGAAATGATCAGGCCCTGGTCAAACTCGCTTCTTTCATGGCTGTTTATAACGCATCCGTCCCTCATAACAACGATCCGATCCGAATATGCAAATACTTCATCCAGCTTATGGGAAATCAGCACACAGGTATAGCCCTTTTCTTTTAACTGAAGCATGATTTCAAAAAGCCGTTTGGATTCCGTTTCCGTAAGAGAAGCCGTGGGCTCATCCAGAATTAAAATCTGGGGATTACTGGAAAGAGCCCTGGCTATGGAAATTAGCTGCTGCTTACTGGCGCTTAAATTTCGCAGGATTTCAGTGGCGTCAACATCCAGCTGTACCATTTCCAAATAGGATTCCGCCGCCTTATGAAGTTTATTCCACTGAATGTTTTTTCCAAACTGCCCCCATCTGCCCAGAAACAGGTTTTCCGCCACATTCAAATCCAAATGCATGTTTAGCTCCTGATAGATCATGGCAATTCCGGCTTCTTCCGATTGCCTTGTATTTTTGAACTGTACTTTTTTTCCGTTGATCTCTATTTCGCCCTGATAGCTGTCGCAGGCGTAGGAGCCGCTGAGTATTTTCATTAATGTACTTTTTCCGGCTCCGTTTTCTCCTACGATAGACAGAATTTCGCCTTTATATGCCTCTAAACACACGTCGTTCAGGGCCTTTACGCCGGGAAAGGCTTTGGTAATATGTTTCATTTTGAGCACTGTTTCTGCCATTTTACCGGTCTCCTTCCTATCTGGCGGCAATTTTCTTCAGCCTGAAGGTATCCATTCCCACAGCCGCTACCATAATGACGCCGATGGTTATTTTCTGCCAATATACAGATACATGTAAGAGCACCATGGCATTGGAGATGGTCTCCATCAAAGCACAGCCTAAAATTGTTCCTATTACCGAACCATAACCACCGTACATGCTGGTACCGCCGATAATAACCGCCGCAACTGCCGTCATTTCCCAGCCTTCTCCCGCGTTGGGCTGTGCGGAGCTTAATCTTGCCGCCATAATGATTCCTACAAAGCCCGCTAAAAGAGATACCAGCACATGGGAGCTGAATAAAATCTTCTTTACATTAATGCCCGATACCCTGGATGCTTCCCTGTTTCCGCCTACAGCCATAAGACTTCTGCCGTAGGGCGTTTTCTTAATGACAAAGTGGCCGATTATTACAATAAAGAGGGCGATGAATACCGAATAAGGAATACTCCAAAGGGTGCCCTGTCCTATGGCTTTAAAGCCGTCGGGCAGAGGGTAATAAGGTTCTCCTTTTGTCAGCACATTAACAATTCCTCTGGCTACATACATGGTGCCCAAAGTAGCAATAAGGGCCGGAATCTGACAATTGACAATCAGAACCGCATTGACGATTCCCACAACTGCCGCCGCTAAAAGTCCCATAATAATGGACAGCCAGACGGGCCAGTCGTTGACAAGACACAATCCGCAGATAGCCCCGCCTAATCCCATTACGGAGCCGATGGACATATCAAGGCTTGCTCCTAAAAGCACATATGTAACGCCCACGCTTACAATCAGCAGAAAGGAAATGCTTCTTGCCAGATCGATCAGATTGGATGAGGAAAAGAATACCGGATTGATGATTCCCGTCACAATGCACAGCAATGCAAGAGGCCCCACCTTTATCAGGCTGTTCACATTCAACTTCTTTTTCAAGGTCACACCTGCTTTCTTCTGTTTTCACGCATTATTCCGCATCCTCTTTATACGTTTCCACATTGTCTTTTGTTACAAGAGTAACGCCGGAGTCAATGACGGTTTCCCCGATTTCTTCCCCGTTATTGATTCTGGTCAGTATTTCGATTGCCTTGCGGCCCATGAAATCAGGCTTCTGCACAATGGTTCCCCATACGACGCCGGAGCGGATATAGTCAAGGCATTCCGCCGTATCGTCAAAGCCGATAACCGTTATGGCGCCGGATAAGCCCTGTTCCTCCAAAACCTTTCCTGCCGCAACCGCACCCGTTCCTTCACTTCCGAAAATGGCATTCATCTCGGGATAAGCCTTCAGCATATCCTGTGCCTTCTGGGTTCCTGTCAGCATATCGGAGTTGCAGGCTTCCACAGTAAGGATTTCCATACCCGCCTCATTTGCAATGGCGTCTTCAAAGCCTTTAATACGGTCGTTGTCTGTTTCCTGTCCTACCGTACCTCTGATAATACCGATTTTTGCATTTCCGCCTGTGGCTTCAATCATAGCGGTTCCCGCTTCAAAGCCTGCATCATAGTTGGAGGTGCCCACATAAGCAGCCCTTGTGCTGTCAGGAGCGTCCGTATCCACCAAAACCACCGGGATACCTGCAGCCGTCGCCCGGTCAATAGCAGGTCCGATTGCCGCCGGAGACAATGCCATGGTCACAATTCCGTCAGCCTGGGCAGCAATGGCGGTATCGATGTATTTTACCATGACGTCCACATCCACCTTGGTATCCCCTAAAACATTTACATTGACGCCCTGCTCGTCTGCGCCGCTCTGGATTCCGTTTTCCACGGCGATCCAATATTCATGACTTACCAGAGGAGAGACGAATGTGAAGTTATAGCTTTCGCCGTCTCCCTTGGAAGTTTCTTCCTGCTCCGTTTCGATTTCTCCCTCTTCCGGTTCTGCCGGAGTCTCCTGGTTAGCACTTGCTTCCTCCCCATTGGAAGCCGCAGGTTCCTGTACTTTATCTCCACAGCCGCATAAAAGCGCCGCGCTCATACACATTGATAATAGAATCGCTAAAGTTTTTTTCATCATAATCTTTGTTCCTCCTTGCCAGTTTCCTATGTACCCATGGCAAAATATTTTATTATTTCCATGAAGTACCGAATCTGCTATTTTCTTTGTCTGTTATCATCAGTGTTGTCATTTTCATTGTTCTAAAGAGTTTTAATATGAATATATCTTGGCTCCGGTTTTTCCGGCTCCGCTTCTCCCAGATAAACCCCTTGTTTTCTTAAAGCATCCTGAAGCTTATCTATGGAGAGTTTCCGCAGTTCCACATTTTCCTTAATGCTCAATGCTGCAGCCGCTCCTGCCGCTTCTCCCGTTCCGTAGCAAGTACTCATAACCGCAATACCCTCATGGGCAATACATCTTCCTGCCGCAATAATATTTTCTACGCCCATAGGCAGAAGCGCTCTATAGGGAATGCTGTATGCATGTCCGGGAATCAGCCAGTACAACTCACATCCTCCTCCGTCGGGATTGTGAATATCCACGCCGTAAGCATTCATGGAAATCACATCATCGAACATTTTATAATTTAGAATGTCATCAGTTGTCACTTTGTATTCGGCCACAATCCTGCGGGACACCATCATACCCATCATATTGGCGATTTTGGTCAGCCTGATATTTTCGGTTCCCTTGTAATTTTTGTGCAGCCAGTCCATAACCTCCAAAATCTGACGTCTGCAGGCAATTTCTCCTTTTGTAAGATCCTCTGCCGAGCAGGGATTAATGCCTGTGACGCGGGTCATTTCCGCACGGAATTCGTCATCCTTCATCAAAGGGAACAGATTAACGGCACCGTATGCCAATTCCTCATCTACCTTCCATGTAACCGTATCCGGCGCCGCCCCGTCAAAGCAGAACATGGTAGAAACCGGGCTTTTTACTTCCACGCCGTCTTTTTCTCCCACACCGGTTTCAAAAGGCGCTCCCGTATAGGCAATCACATCTCCGTCGCCGGTACAGTCCACAATCCTTTTTGCAAAAATTGCCTGCCTTCCTGATTTATTTTCAATAATAACGCCTTTTGCCTCTTTTCCATCCATGATCGCCGAAGTAATATAGGTATGGAACAAGACCTTTACACCGTATTTTTCCATAAGTCTGTCCGCTGCAATTTTGTACAGCTCCGGGTCAAAGGGGCAGATTGCCGTATCCGGCTCGTGGCGGTTAACTGCAAAATACGGTTTTTTCTCCGCCATATCCAAAGGCTTGATACAGCCGCCCATTTCCTCTAAAAGATTGGTAAACTCTTCCCATACGCCCTTAATAACCTGTCTGCCTCCCGTATAAGCCGACATGGACATAAAGGAAGTTACAAGACCTATAGTCCCCTGTCCTCCCAGACAGTTAAAACGCTCAATGAGCATTACCTCCGCCCCGTTTTTTGCCGCGCTGACTGCCGCCGCAATTCCCGAAGGTCCGCCGCCGCATACGAGTACGTCTACTTCATAGCTGACGGGCAGCTCCTTCCCGGGCTCTACATATTTTTTATTAGTCTGCATATAAATGCCCTCCCTTTCTATCTAAAATAGCGGGAAATTCATGAATTTCGGTTTGATGATTTTATTTTAAATGAGAGGGTATCTGCCAACAATAAAACATTTTTCGGTTTTTGATGGATTTTGTAGAATTGAAATGATACTTTTTTGTGATTTGTATATTTTTTTGTGATTTAAGAAGTGTTAAGAGTCAGAGAGGGCTTTGGGAGGGGTGTATTTTATTTCTTCCCCATTCTTTCCATTGCTCTGTCTGGGTGTGGTATTCATATTCTTTAAAGGGTTCCCGTAAATAGTATATTATTACGCCGCAGCCGCACATGGCACAAAAGGTTTCGTCCTCTGAAATAGCTGCCATCCAGGCGTCTCCATAGAAATCTCCAATTTGAATCCTTCTGTGATTTTTCTTAATTTCCAATATAACGCTTTCATATTCTTTGTAGATGATGTAGTGTTGGGTTTCTGTTAATTTGTTCATTTTGCCTCCATATGGAAATTTTTCCTCTTTAAATAAACTCCTTATTTTTCCAGACGATATATCATAACCGGAGTCCCTTTTTCCCCTTCAAAAACATATATTCTTTTACAAACAGGGCATCTCCATACATCATACTTGGGCGCCGGTATCAACCATGGTTGAATACTGTCACAATCACAGATTTCATCCCATTCCCTGTCTGTATATACTCTTAATTGAATATCATTGGGTGCCTCGTGATTGCTTAAATATGCTCCACATGTACATGTCATTCTCGCCATTATTTCATCTCCCTTATTAAATGGAAAATAACATCGTATCTTAGTACTCTCCTCCCTGATAGCTTGCGATCAAATTTGAGAGAACTATATCAAAATTTGTAAAGCTGCTTCTTTCTCCCCATTCAACAGATTCCAGATCTATCCATGTTTTTACTTTTCCATTTTCTATTTCATTATTTAGTGCCAAAAATGTATCTCTGTCTATTTCCCTGTTATCCGTTCTATTTTCATCAAAATAATGCGCCTGTCCATTTTCGTCACTCTTTACAGTGCTTACCAAAACGTGGCAAATTTTTCCGTTTTCCATATAAAAATAACCATAACTGTCTATTCCACTGCTACCTCCGTAATTTTTAGCTTCATAATAGATGATTCCCGTACTTTTATCGTGAAAAGCAGTTGTAGTTCTATTACAGATATCAAATTCCTTTCCTCTTATGCCATAATAATCCTGCTCTATTTCCTTAATTCCTTCTCCTTCTACCTGATAGAAGTGATTTTCAATGCCATACATCCTTTTTACCGTGACCACCAGTTCCAGTCGACCGTCCTGATCAAAATCATAAACACAATAATTATATGTATTTCCTTTTTCTCCCATCCATTCCTCATAGTTTTCGGCAAAGATTTCCAACTGCTCATATGCAGATAAAACCTGATCTTCTTCATTAATTTCATACCATCGGGCATTTTGTTTTATGTGAGCAAGTTCCCACTCGTTAAGCTCCGTTTGCGAAACCTCCTGTCCTCCAATATAAAATTCTAATCCCTCCCGTGCAGCTAACTCCTTCCAGACAAACATATCATCCTGAAATTCCAGTTGATGATAGGATAAATGACCAAGTCCCCCATATCCCATATGAATACCGTTTTCCTGTAAATTTTCAAACATCCTGTACCAGAAATCAATCCAGTAAATTTTATTGTTTTCCCGATGCAGCACCAAAGTACGCCCATCATAAACAGTACGGATTATCAGTTCCTTTTCCCTGTCTCCATCCAAGTCTGTCAGGGAAACACATTTAATCCAATTGTATGCATACCACATCTGCTCCATAAATTCATAATAATCATTAATTGTTATTTCTTCTGTATAGGGATAACTAATAGAGAAGCTGCCATCCTCTGCTGTTTTTTCTACACGGTTTTCATAATCCATAGCGGCTGCATAATAAAAACCGGTCTCTCCCCGCAATACAGGCAAATAAATTTGAAAGGTTTTCCAGTCTTCAGGACTCAAATTAGCCTGTAGCCCATAGTATAACCTGTCTATACATGTGATCGTATAATTCTTCGTTTTTTCTTTCTCTACGCTGTCAAGCAGATTTTGAAGTACATAATGATCTATTCGAAGGCTGTATTGACCAACCGACTTCTCCAAGTACTTATCAAATTTTTTACAGGCTTCCATTTCATCCTGAACACTGATATTTTCTATTAATTCATTTTCCCAACAACATTCTTTTAGCCACATGGGCAAATTACTTTTTGCTTCCTTTGCATGTTCCCCACAAGCTTGTCCGCATCCTATCAGCAGAATGATAATAAGTGTCAATATCAGAGATTTTGTCTTCTGTCCCATAATGCCCCTCCCTTGAATCATCTTTCTGGCATTAATAATCATAGTCTATTCACTATATTTTTCCAGATCTTCCGCCCATGGTATGCTTTCTTTTAATTTCTCTATAATATCATCATTTTTGCTGATAACAACTGTCATGGAGCTATCCCATGCAACGATTTCCATTTCTGCAAGGGGATGTTGTATAGAAACCGGATTCTGCCATAGCCCGGTATTGCCATCTGCATATGGTAGTTTACTTTTTAAAACTTCCTGCTGACTTATATCCTTGGAGAATGCTGAAAAAACACCCCATATCCATTGAAAATCCTCATTTTCAACCATATTTGTCAGCTCATCTCCCGTTATCCAACAATATTCTCCGGATAGCTTTTTGGCATAATCCAAATTTTGGGGATAGCACACATGTCCAGTAATCAGCCAATTATACTCCTTTTGAACATTTCCGATTGACGCAAAAAGTTCTTTCAAATATGTAAAATATTTTTCCCCTTTATCTATTATCACGCCTTTCAATGGTCAGACCTCCTGCGATTCAACCTCTATAGAAATTTCTTTGCATAAAATTTTGCCCTCTAAGGGCCACGCAGAAATTTTACAGCAAAATAGTTCTCTATGGTTTTCAACTTTTCTTTTTTATCCGTTAAGATTTTAAAATTACTTCAAGGCCTGAAGGTTCTTAAAGCATCTATCGTCTGCCCTATCAGCTCATCCAATGACCAGCCCAACATTTCCGCTCCTCTTTCAATTACTTCCCTTGAGCAGCCTGCCGCAAAGCCTTTGCTCTTAAACTTTTTCTTTACTGATTTCACTTCCAGATCCTGCACGCTTTTAGAGGGCCTCATAATAACCACTGCACCGATAAGTCCGGTCAGTTCATCTATGGCATACAAAACTTTTTCCATTTTATGTTCCGGCTTAATATCAACGGTAATTCCGTATCCATGGCTTGTCACAGCATGAATAATCCGCTCATCTATCCCTCGCTCCCGCAGGATTTCCTGCTCTTTGATGCAGTGCTGTTCGGGATACATTTCAAAATCCAAGTCATGCAAAATGCCTACTACCTCCCAAAACTCCTCTTCATCTTCGTACCCTAATTTACCGGCAAAATATTTCATTGTTTTTCCTACAATTTCGGCATGCTCCAGATGAAATTCATCTTTATTATATTCTGTCAATAATTTCCATGCTTCTTCTCTGTTCATTTTGTCTACCTCCGTAATTTTATTGATTTTCTTAATTATGTTGCCATATGCTAATTATCATAGTGAAACTTTTGGTACATTATTTGCGCTTTATCATAAGCCTTCTCTATTATCTCTTTGTTTGCTGATAGCAAAAGCCATTGCCTAGCTTGCGAGAAGTTAAAACCAAATGCACTCTCATAATGTACTAAAAAATCATATGCTCTTTTTATAATATTACCAGCGTCAACCGTCTCAGGATTGCTGATTTTTATCCAATCATTAAATATTGATTTATCCATAGGTTGTCCATCTGCCCATAGTTCAGGAGAAATTGCTCCTAAAAATCCTCCTAAATCATCCTCTTGGCATTCACTATAGCCCTGATCTAAAATATAGAAAAAAATCAGGAACGACTGCATTATTTTCATTTTATATCGCCTCAATATATAAATTTTTACTTAACCATTTCATAAGAATTTTGAAAACCATTTGACTGGAACGCACATCGGAATACACTAAAAATAATACATGAATCCCTATATTCAACTTCTTAGCATCATATATTTGAACAAGAGACTCGTAATACTCCTCATCCATACCAATATACAATTTTTCAAACTTGCTTACTTCTTTAAATTCTTTTTCCTTAATATCAGAACAAGTAATTCCGCATTCGTCTGTTATTTCGAAGGCAAAACCGGCAAAGCTACTTTTATCTCTGGTATATCTAATTTCGCAATACATTGCATTGTCATTATCAAGAACACTTTTGTAAGGTGTTGTCACAAGCTTATTACATTCTATTACCATATCTTTCTTCCTTGAAAATATTCTCTTCCTAAACAGTTGCAAAATAAAACACATCAAACTGGACATTGCCTTCTACTCTGCTATCTCTTCATACATGGTTACACACAATCCAAGTTCTCCCATTAAATCATTATCAAGTTTAACCACAATTTTTCTATCGGGAAACAAATCTTTAACTCTGCTTTTCCAGAAATATACTATTGCATTTGCAAACTGAATCAATATGTTATCATTATCCATAAATTTCGATTCGCCCACAAAAAAATCTCCTATACTCCATGTATTAACACTCATCTCTATAGCTTTTTTATCATTATGATACTGTTCCTCCAATTCGCTGATATTTTCAAAAGAGGCTTCTTTATTGCAATTCCAGAATTGTTCAATAAATATATAATCCTTTACTTGTATTAACTGGGGACAGAATAAATACGCTGCAGCTATCAACCCATCAATTTTGCATTTACATGTTGCATATTGAGCCAAATCAGTGCACCAGTTTGCATCCTCAATTTCATTAATTACATTGCTGTTAATTACGCTTTCAAAGATTTTAATATTTTCCATAATTATTTCCTCCACAATCGCATTAACTTTTGAAACTGCCTTTTAAAAATAACGGAATCATCCATGGTTAAATACTATCACAATCACAGATTTTGGCCCTCTGACCATTACTTTTTTTCTAATATATAAACTCCTTTTCCTTCCCTTATTTTGTATAATTTCAGGTCGTTAGTTAATTCAATATGTTTCTTGAGAATCCATAGTATTACATTTTTAGAATTTTCAATTGTGTCTATTATATTTCCATTATAATGAATATCTGTCTCCAATCCTATTCCTATCATTTCAAACGGAATGTCAATTGCTTTATCCGCTTCTAAAATTGCTTGCAATAAATCTTTATAAAATTCATGATTGTCCAATGTTATCTTATCACAATCTAACATTGGATACCCTTCTGTATTAACCCACACTTCATAGAGATAATGATTTTCCATTTTTTCAATAAAAATTCCCATATCTTTAACAAGTGGCCTTTTCAGCTTGATCACAACAATATGCCGAGCATCTAATATGGTTTCAAATTGTTTAAAAGAATCAATTTTCTTCTCATTCTCCCACATCCAATTATCTATGCTACTCATAGACTCTATGCTTACGCTGTATTGGTTTAATAGTTTTGAAACTATATCTGAATTTAACATTTTATTACACAAAAGATTTATATCCAACGCTATGGCCATAGAGTACCTCCATATGTAACTGCTTCTATGTATTTTTCCGATCTGTTCCCCTGTTAACAATTATTATACTATTTTTAAGTGCTTACATCTAAAGGCAAACAAATCATTCTCACATTCTTTGACTGCATATCGTGTATCTTCATGTTGCCATTCCGCTATAGAATCAATTTTAATAAATACTTTGAGCAAATTATCAATATTCCCCAGAGTCAAATTACTAACTCCTTCAAAAATAATATTCAAATGCTCTTCTATATCCCAACATGGAAAATTTACAAGCGAAAGTTCTAAATTGTATTTTCCGCATTCTTCTCCACTAATTTCTCTAAAAAGATTTATTGATTTAATATATCCGTATTTTTTTTGCATTTCATAAATCGTGTCTATTTCCTTCATGGCATATGCTCTCCTCCAAAAATAATGTTTCATAATACCACCAGTTTTCACAAACCCTCTTCATATAATACCTGTATCCATTTGTTTCTATAAAATATCTGCCTCATTGCTTTTCCAATAAATTCAATAAAAACAACACATTCTTCATTTCTATCAATAACATCTAATTTCTACTCCGATCTTGTAGACAAATTTATTCCTGCTACATTCTGAATTTCTTCATAATAAAATGTAAATTCTGTAGTTTGAAGTAGCAAATACTTTATTGTGTTTGATTAATAGATAAAAAGTATTGCAACGGATTTTTACAGTATTGATTAGCTCTTGACTGTTTCATAACTTCTATCATAATTTCTAGTCTTGGCAAATATACCTTGTTTTCAACTAAAAAACATGCTTTAACATCCTGTACATATTTTATTATTTGGATAAAGTCATTTTTACTTAAAGTACGTAAATCCAACCTACAGCTTATTTCCTCCAACTTATCTTCTTGATAAATGAACTCAATACAGGTTTCATCGGTTTTTCCGTACTGAACAATATTTTCTGACCAGCTTTTCTCACGTTCAAGAAAATCAATGCTAATTATTGGACAAGATGTTCCTTCCCATGAAATTATTTCATCGTAACTTAATTCATTAACGTTTTCCCTTGAAGGTATGATATTGCACTGAAATTGCCATATTGCCATATTTACACTTCTCCTCTCCTAATTGAACCACAGCAAATCATCACTCCAATATTTATGTTAATCATACAATGCTTCAAAATACCACCAGTTTTCACATATCTTCTCCGTATAATATCTGCATCCATATGCTTCTATAAAATATCCGTCTCCCTGCTTTTCTGTTGGCTTGAAACTTTTTTGCCACTCCACCCTATTGGCAAATCATTCTCTACATAATAAATCCCCCTGCTTTTCCACCGTATTTAGTAAAAATAATACTTTCGTCAATTGATTCATCCTCTTCGTTTCTATCAATGGCATCGAACTTCCACTCCAAATTATTGAACAAGTTCTCTACATCCTGATTCCCGATGTCTTCATAGTAAATAATAAATTTTTTATCCTCATTTCTTCTCCGTTTATCTCCTGTAATTCTAGCTGAATAATTATTTTTCTCCACAAATTCTTTTACGGAAACAAACAACATCAAAAGGCAATTCAAACATAGATAAATTATTTTCCATTATCTTCATAATGGATGATACTACGAAATATTTACATTCTCCACTTTTTAAGACAGTAATATTTTTATTTGTATTTCCAATTTTTTGTGTAATATAATCAATATCCTCCTGCGTTGTCTCCAAAATTTCCATATCATTCATTGCTACAGGCATTTCAACATACAAAACATCTCCAAAATAAATATCCAAATTGCAGACTTCATTATTACCTATACTTCTTAATAGCATCTGTCTGTGTGATACTGTATAATACCATAACTTAAATAATCTTTTGTCCATAATTACACACCTCTTCCTTAAAATTCAAATGGATTAGGGGCAATTTCTCCGTTTTGATACCACGTTATTCTTTCCCATGCACTTGGTGTCATTTTTATTTGCAATAACTCCCAATCCGTTGCTCCTCCCATATTTCCTACTGCACGTTATACCGCTGACATAAGATTATTTATGCCGTCTAAATTAACTATAATCTCCACATCACTGTTTGGCTAAAGTTCCTGCAGTCCGTTAATACAGTAATCATAGGCTCCACATTTATTTTACTTTTCTCTACAATTTCTACTTATTTTTTACCCATTTAGATTCCGAACAAAAATATGTAACAATCAAATTACAAATATGTCAAAACTTCTATTATTCATATTTTGATGCAATTTCCAATCCATCTCTTATATGGAAAAGTATCTCTTCAACGGAATCCTCATTACAATCATACCATACAAATACATATTCAAAAATATCATTTATACTTGACAATATTTCCATTTTTACGTATCTATAGGGTGCAAAATAGGGCTGATTAACAATTATTTCCCCTATGCAATTATTAAATTCTATATTCGTCCCCCCGATTTACCCCATTCACTTCATTCTTCGTTATCCGGTTTGACGCCATAGATACCGCGACTGCCCCGTCTCCCGCCTTTGCCGTCGCTATTTCAGCAGCCCTGCCTGTCTGGTTCTGGGCATTCCTCGTCCCGTTTCTTGCTGCATCCGCTATGGCAGAAAAGGTAATGTAAAGAACTTTGCTTACCGTTTTTTAGAAGTATTATAGAAAGCATAAAATTTAATAATTCCTTTATCATTATCATTCGAGGTAATCTAATTTTTACTTGATTAAGATATATGTATACCAATATCGGTAGATTTTAAAAGTACATCCTTATGAAGCTTTATTAAAATCATATTTTTACGACCAATACCAAAAAGAAATCTTTTGCTAATTAAAACTTAACTTTTCATATCTGTTTTCTTTTATAAAATTAAGTCAGCCACAAGCCTATGCGCTCCAAACACCCTGATTTTATTGTGTCCTATAATAATGCATTGTATAATTCCATATAATTAGGACCTGAAAGAGGTTCTATTTCTATTTCTTTTTCTGTTTGAATAAATATTGTATATAAACTATTTCCCTCTTTCTCTTCTATAAGTACAGAAATAACGCAATCATTACCAAACTTAGTTTTTATTTTTTCGATCCCCCTATTAATAGTGTCGTATAAACTTACTATTTCCTCCATCTCAAAAAAAGCATTTTCTTTATTAAATATATCGCTCAATAAAGACACTGGTAAATCTGTATCTCCTCCAATACTATTAAGTTTTATGTCCTTTAATAGAAATCGTATTGTATATTTTTTGGTCCTTCGCTCCCCATCATATTTAATTAGTAATTTAGCATTAATTTCCGCTAAGAATCTTGGCAATCTCTGCAATATCATCTATTCTCCCTTCCGCTATATCATATATTAAATTCCATTTCTGTGAATCAAGTAATGTATTATTTAAGCCCCGCTTATCTAACAGCATATTTAATGTATCAAAAGCACTTCTTTTATTTCCATTCATGAAAGTATGATCTGTAATGCTCCTTACTATTACTCCTACTTGTTTATATGGATCATCATAATTATGAAGCTGAATTAAGTATATTTTCTATACTGTTATTCATTTCAACCCCATTCGAATATTGTCTATTTATATCAATAATATCTTCTGCTATTTCATCCATATTATCAACAATATTCCTATTAGCCCCCCAGCCGCATCATCCGCCCCATAGCAGCCTTCTTTGCGATATCCTTCTGCTCTCTACCTGCCAGTGCAGGATTCTTTTTTCGGCATGACATACGGTCTCAATGCTGAGCCCGCTATTGCAGCCAATCCTGTGCTCAAATAATAGATGGTGTCATTTCCGTCATACAGCGTATCCCTTACGTAATTCCTTATCTGTGTAGTCCGGTCATTTTAAGCCCCAGTTTTATCTCATTGATCCCCTGCTCTATATCGGAAACCCCTGAGAGACCCGTGATAGTCCCAGCCGTTATTCCTCCAAGTCCGATTCCAAAATGGAATGTGGCTGCCCCTGCAAGCGTAAGGATAGCCCTTTCTGTCATCTTAAAGCCTCCTACCAGTATCAGCCCGGAACCTTCCAGTATCCTCTCCATGTCATTGTTTGGCAGAAACTTTGTTACTATCTTGGGCATTTCTTTAAATCAATTCTAAGCCCATTTACAAAGGTTTTCTACATTACATTTTTATAAAACCAATATTGATATTATTCTCTGGCAATAGAAACTTCAAATTCATTTAATATAGCATCTCTAAGCATATCACACAATATTTTTAAAATTATACCAGCTTTTTTACTTATTACACGGTTGTCTATTGACTCAAATTGTTTTAATGCCAAATGCAAATCTTGAATTATCCAAGGGCTTTCTTCGTACCATCCCAAGTACATATTATAATAATAAGCCAGTCCTTTCCATCCTTCCTTATCAGGCTTCATTAAACTCATTATCTGGTCAAAATAACCCTCCCACATAACAAAAATTTCCGTGTCATATCCTTTTTTACAGATAAATTGAATTTCTGGTTCTCCTTCAAAGCCATTATAATAATTATTATTAATATATTTCATTTTCACTCCCAATTACTTTTATATGGTATATGTCCATCCATCTGGTAAATTAGATTTTAATTAATTTTTACTCATGCGACTAATAGCCCTTGAATTATTGTTAATTAACGCTGCCCTGCGTCCCCCTTCCCGGGATCAAAGCCGTTGCACTGGTGCCCGCCAGCATGGGGTAATTGACACCCCCTGTATAAACCCCACGGCTCCTATTAGGCTGCTCACGATATCATACCTTTTACCGTTTCCCCCAAATAGGGTATCCTTATAAAGTTGCTGTTTGGCGTGGTGGAATCAACATTCCATCCATATTCTATATCCCGGGTTCCCTGACTTATATCTGCAACTGCTGTTGTCAATCTAAAAAGCCCCAGTATCTTACAGAATATATTTTTCCTTGTAAACAAGTCATTTTTTAAATATACAGAATCATTTAACTTTTAATCTAATAATGTTCTTAATCATGTTAATCAAATATTATCTTTGTGAAATCTCAATTATTGGTTCCCATTCCGTAACAACATCAATATTATAATTCTGAGTAATTACAATATAATGTTTTAATCTTAAACATTCGGCATAACCATTAGAAATTGCATTTATTTGTTTTCCAAATTCCCCTTCTTTTATTTCATAAATGACATTTCGAAAATTATTATCCTTATACCTCTTTATTTCATTTTTAGAATATAAATTATCTTGTACAATTCCTTCATCCAACATTCGCATTGCTTGAATCATACCAAATTTAATTATTACGCAGAAATGACTACCATAGAGTTCTACAATCAATCCCTGTTTTTCGCCATTTAATATTTGCGTTTGATAATTATCCTGCGGAATTTTTCCTGCAAATATTTCTTGCCATTTTTCCATGTCATTAATCTCCTGTTATCTAATATAGAATTTTAAATACCTTACTATTGATATCCGTCTCCCTGCTTTTCTGTTGGTTAGAATCTTTTTTCGCCACTCCACCTTACTGGCAAATCATTCTCTACATAATAAATCTCCCAATAATTACTCATTGCTTTTCCACCGTATTTAGTAAAAATAATACTTTCGTCAATTGATGCATTCTAAATAACTGTATAGAGTATTTAACTATTTCGTCACAGCTAATCATCTTTCACAACAATTGGATCTACCATATACTGTGCTGCATTTATTTCACTGGTAGAATAATTTCCCCCTCCATAATTGTTAAACTGCCACCCTTGACATCAAGTCAGACGGCTTATGATTTTCGAAGCAGTTCCATTCTCATTGAAAAAATCAACACCCTTCAAAGCAATGGTTTTCACTGCCTAAAATTTTACCATCCTTTTTCTGGCTTTACTATAAAAATCTGTTTCTTAATTACGGTTTTCCTGAACTTTTGGCATCTGATACTCTGTCTTGTTTTTAAGCATTCAATAGATAATACTAATTAACCTTCTGGAAATCAATATTAATGCCTGTGGCTTACTTTTCTCTCTAGCTAACTGCTTCTGACAATACGCATAGAAAGCCAGATTCCTCGCCATGCCCTTGGAAAATAGCTGAATCATCTGAATTGCATAGAAGTATATGGTTCCCTGCAATCTTCTGTCACCCTGTTTTGAGGGTTTAGCGTTACCTTTTCCTGCGGATGAAAAATTCACAGGTGCAATTCCTGCAAAATTGGCTAACTTATCCGCATTGGAGAATCATTTAATGTCCCCAATATCCAAAAGCAGCTTTGCGACCGTGGTATCACTGACACCGGAAATGATGTTCAGCATACACTTAAACCTCGGAAGAAAGTCTGCAATTCCCCTGTCTATCACTTCTAATTGTGCAACATAATGCCTTATATCATGTACCAGCCCTCTCGTAATTTCATCCTGCTCTGGCTGATAACCCCTTGTGGTATCTCCGTCTGCCTTTACAGCATCCAATATCTTCTGACACCTACGTGCAGAAAACTGATTATGGCTGACCAGAATTAATTCCTCTGACAGTTCCTCCACTGCATTCCCTCTCAATAATCTTGTCTTGGAGGGGGATAATGTTCCCATAAGTAAAGTGCTGTTGGTCTGGCAATGTCCTGAAAAAACTGTTTTAGCTTGGATAAGCTACACAGACCTGCTCATGTAATTGGTTTTTCAAACGAATTTGATGTGTCTTTAAATTCGCCCTGTGGTTTGTCAACTTACTGAGTGTCCAGTACATGTCTTCCAGCATAGCATCAGGTAATTTGTTTAGTTCATTAATAGCAACTCTAGCAACGCATTGTGCGTCATAGCTGTCGTTCTTTTTGTACTGTGGTACGCTCTTTTGGTATGCATAGGACAATGCAGGGTTTACGTCCTTTACAATGTAGTTTTTTTCAATCAACCATGCAGCCAATGCCCTGCCATAGCCATAAGAATTCTCCAACGCAAAAACAATTCCCTTACCGTCAGTACAATACTTTTTACATTTGGTAATTAATTTTCCAAACTCGGAGGGCTTATTCTGAAAGTAATCTCTCCAAGTTTTTCGTTAAAGCAGTCCATGATGACTGCCGTGTGCTGTTCCTTGTGGAGGTCTAACCCCACGTAGATATACTTTGTTTTGTCGTACATAAACTCCTCCAATCTTTGACTTCAAAATACAGGCAACCTCAACTGATAGGCCAGTATCCCCGAATTACGCACTAGGCAACGAGATCGGCACGGGTGATTCAGCCAATCCATTTTTGGTTTCTGGATTTTAGGACACCCTGCAGAACACAGGACACGAAACAGAAGAACTCTCCTTCGTGGTGTGTGATGTTAACTCTGACAAGGAAAGGTTGCAAGTGAATTTTCGACTGGGGAGCATTTTTTTCATTTAAATCATAAAAATGGGCAGAATTGGCTTTATGCCAAAAGACCACAACAGAGAAAAAACGGTAATAATGCACAATTTTACTTTCCCGCCACACAAACCAACTTGCTCTTGCCCCTGTGAGAGCCTGTGTTGCCCCTGTGTGCGATTTTAAGACCGAGGTAGATGTAATGCCCATAATGAAAAATTCAAACCTTGTTGGGGAAATGTGAGAGACATGATTTCTTAAAATACTGCCAAAATAAGTAGGTTCGAAAATAGTGCAGGTTAAAGGAGTGGTGCCAAAAACACGGCACCACTCAATGAAACGCCCACTGGCAGAGCCGTTGGAGGCTGTCCGTCATGGCATAACTTTTCTCTAAATCAGGGGGTTTTTTATGCCATGGACACTCTTTTGTCTATTCTGCTTTATTTATTCTGCTGATTTTCATTGAATTCTGTGAATGGATAGATTTTCTCTCTTGCGGTATTGTATGTTATCAAAAGGGAGGTGCAATTCATAATGAGCTTGAATATTTTTCAACTATTCTTCAATTACTTAGAAAAACGACCTTACAACAACATTTATCAAAACGTCAAACAAGATGCCGATTATATGGAAGCTACAATGCAGGAAAAGGAACTCAACGAGCAATACAAAAAACTTGATTTATCGAATGAACAGCGAAAAGTCATAATGCAGTGGATAGATGCCATGCAAGCACAAGAATCTGCTTATGCGGCAGTTGTTTTCCGGATGGGTACGCAGTGCTGTTTTTCCCTGCTAATGCAACTATCTGACTTATAAAACATACAGAAAATCAGCGGTATTTCATGACTTTTTAAGGTCTTGAAATACCGCTGCTACCGTGTTTTTTTAGTTGTGAAAGAAATTTGCTTCCCCCTTATACCCCCTGGTGAGTGCCATTGTAACATGGGTGTTTAGGGAGTGTCAAGGAAAATGCGGACAAAATTTTTACGTTGTTACATACTATATATGTTATTTCATTTTTATAATACATTACCTTCTGAATTTTTTATCTGTTGAGGATAATTATGATAATTAATTTCTATTAGATTACCCTCTTTAAGTTTTTGAGTTTTGTCGACAATAATTTTTACAATTTTCATTGCACATGCATGGTATTCTTCATAATCAGGGTCATCATCATCTAATCCATTATCTGTTTCATAACACGTATCTACTTGTGCTTCGATAATATCCCCGTCTAAATATGTTAGTATATAGATTTGAGTTGCATTATCATTAATTGATAAGAAAAGATTTTCCATAATTCTTCTCTCGTTATCTGAAAAAAACAAATTTTCACCTCTTTCTACTATATCGGTTGTGCTGGAACAATATGTGTTCCTGTTTTTGAATAATGGATTATTCCCACTGTTGTATCAACCGCTTCATTTGTTGTTGGATTTACATACTGTCCTATTACTTTACCAAAGTTAACACGTTCCTTATTTGTAGCTATCCACTCTCCCGTACATGCAAAGTTATCCACTAACCGTTGTGCATCATCCACTGTTCCATTAAAAACACTTCTTCCCTCTATAAAATTATTATTTCCTACAATATGTTTGCCTTGTTTTCCAGCGTTTACTGTTGTATCAAATCCATTTACGGTTCGTGAACCACCCTTTTCCCCCATAGCAGCCTTCTTCGCTATATCCTTCTGCTCTCCACCTGCCAGTGCAGGATTCTTTTTCGGCATGACATACGGTCTCAATGCTGAGCCCGCCATTGCAGCCATTCCGGTGCTCAAATGATAGATAGTGTCATTTCCGCCATACAGGGTATCCCTTACCAAATTTCTGGTCCGTGTAGTCCGGTCATTGTTCCATCCCAGGCGCATCTCATTAAATCCCTGAACCACATCCGATGAACCCGCCATGCTTGTAATTGCTCCTGCAATCATTCCTGCAAAGCCTATCCCTGTATAAGATGTACCTGCTCCTGCAAGTCCAAGCAACGTTCCACCTGTCATCTTGGTTATCCCTGTCAAAATCAACCCAGCTCCAGTTACAATTCTTCCTACATCTCTTGTCGCTAAAAACTCCTGTACTTCATTCTTACAATAATTATAAGCTGCACACTCTAACTGCTCTATGGCAGAAGCTGCACTTCCTATCCACGGCCCCGCTGGGGATGCATCTATCTTTCCTGCCAGATATGTAGCGAACAGATCCATCCCCATTTTCATTAGTTCATCATCGCCATCGCTTCTTATATTCAGCTCTCTCGTCTGGTTTCCCTGACTGCTCTGGCTTCCCGAAGTGATCCGCTCTTCCGCACTCTGGACCGCCGCCCCTCCTTTCGTTGTCCCCCGATTTACCCCATTCACTTCATTCTTCGTTATCCGGTTTGCCGCCATAGATACTGCGGCCGCCCCGTCTCCCGCCTTTGCCGTCGCCATTTCAGCAGCCCTGCCTGTCTGGTTCTGGGCATTTCTTGCCCCGTTTCTTGCCGCATCCGCTATGGCAGAAAAGGTATTCTTTATAGTGCTTCCCACAGCCTTATGCCCATCCGGGTCCGCATAATTCACAGGATTATTCCCTACATAAGTATAGCGGTTCTGGCTTAAGATATTATCCATGGCACCGCCATAGGTGTCACGGCTTAAGAAGGTTCCCGTCGCCATGTTCAGATAACGCGCCCTAAGATACCTTTACATTCAATCTATCAACTAAAGAATCAGGACTTGGTATCTGCCCTCAAGCTTCTTTTCCAGCCAAATATACCTGGATGAATCAACATCAAATTCTACATATATGCTTCCTGAATTTGCCTGCTTACCAAATGCATCAATATCTGCCGGATTTGCTACATATGCTTTTGGGATTATTTACCCAGCAACAATAAACAAATTATAACCTTGAGTAATTAACTCAAACTTCGCACATAAATTTTAGCTATGCACCTTGAAAATTCAATATCTGGCAGTTATTCAGTTGTCAATGTTCAGTCAATTACGCCGCTTGCAGCTTCGATTTTAAAAGTGCAGGTATAGCATTCATAAATGCATCTACCAGCTCGTCGATTTTTTCATCAGAGATATCTATCTGATCCGCAAGCAGAGTCCTGAACATTTGAAGCAGCATTTGAAAAGCCTGTATCCATGTGATATCAGACATCTCATCAGAAAAGTATAAAAACAGTTCTCCCATAGAACGGGTATCGTTTGATTCCCGGTTCTCCAAGGAAAGCATCATATATCTTGTAAAAACGATTGCTGTATGGGCAGTCATTGCATCATAAGATATGGACCTGCATTCTTTGCTTAGATTAAGATAGCTCTTGCAGACTTTGAAGAATACTTCAATATCCCAGCGTTTTCCATAAATGCGGATAATCTCTTCTTCACTTAGACCCACGTCCGTGGAAATGAGGCAGAGATATTCATTTCTCTTGTTTTTGTTACGGATATAGACCACTTTGGCAGGGATGGTTTTTCCTTCCTTTACAACGTCCACCATGACGGAAAGCAGATATCTGGAACGTCCACGCCGTTTCTTGTTTTTGTTGTAAATAGTTGTCAGTGGTATATCTTCGCCGTTATAACGGAAGAACATTTTAGGTGTTTTCTTTACCATTGCAATTACATCATATCCGATTCCTTTGACAGCATGAAGAGAGCTTGGAGAAGAGAACCAGCTGTCAAAAAGGACATATTTAGCTGGAATATCAGCTTTTTTAGCCGATTTTAAAAGTTCCAGCATGGCGGTCGTTCCCTTTTCAACAG
>CAJTCE010000015.1 GCA_910574745.1 Lachnospiraceae bacterium
GATTTTGTATCCAGACTGCCACAATATCTGCAAAATGCACTTGATTCGCGGGCAACCATTGCATAAATCGCATTTTGTTAGCTGAAATATTGAATTTTCAAGGTACGAAGTCCATTTTAGCTATGGGAAGTCTTAGTTAATAACTATTTTCAGAAAATTAAGTTTTCAATCTCCTATTCTGGCCTGGATTGGAAAAAGGTCACTGTTTATTTATATCATTCATGTGAATTTGTGGGGGATAATATATCATGAAGTTGAGAATATGAATTTTGTTTTACCGTTGGCTGTTGGTTCTGCATTTCTGGTAACTGAGATATGTTATGAGGGATATGAGAGCCTTGTCAGATTCATAATAAAGGAAGTTAAGAGGTAATTATGTCGGAATTGAGTATTGCGTTTATAGCTGATGGCGGTTTTTTTCTGCCATCAATAGTGGCATTAACATCGTTATTGGAAAATAAAGAGGAAGATTCAAAGTATCATATTTATTTTGTAGTTGTGGATTTTTCCAAAGAACAGAAGGCTGTTTTGGAAAAAATGGCACATGATAAGCGGGTGGCGCTTGAATTTGTTGAAATAAAAGCAGATGACATGAAGAAAAAATACGAAGGTATAGCAAAGCATGAGTGTTGTGCATCTGTTTCGGCATTAATTAAATTTGATTTGCCATATATATGTGATAATATAGATAAACTGTTATATCTGGATGGGGATATTATAGTGCAATCGGATTTGTCTAAGCTTGCGGATATGGATTTTAGGGAAAATGAATATGCGGCCGTTGTAGAAGACAGCGGAATATTATATAACAAGAATTTAATAAAGCAGAATACCGGACAGTATTTCAATTCAGGAGTTATGCTGTTAAATTTAGATGCGTTACGAAAAGACGGCATTCCTGAACGCTTGATTCAAGAAAAAATGAAAGATACAGATAATTCTCTAATGGATCAACATGTTTTAAATAAGGTTTTTAAAGCTCATATAAAATTATTGCCGCATAAATATAATGTGCTTTATACGAATTTGATAAGGGCAAAATATTTCTATAAATTATCAGTAGAGGATATTAATGGTAGATATCATACGAAATATGAAGATTGGGATGAAATGAGGGATGGAGCGTCGGTTATTCATTATTCGTCTTTTGATAAGCCGTGGAAATATTCGGATGTGACAGGAGTAGAAATTTGGGATTCTTATTACAGTATGTCTCCTTTGCGGAATGAGACTCTTAACAGAAAAAAACTGCATATTCCACTTTTAAATAGAATGAGAGAGAAAAAAAGCCTTGCACTGCTTGCAAGCTTTATTTGGGAGTGTGAAACGAAGGGAGTTGAATCCGCTTTAAAAGATGTGTTTAGGTTTCTTGGAACAAAAGATGGATAAATCTGTTATTTTTCAGTATTTTATGATAGAATCGGCATGGAGTACTATATAGGAAAGGAATTACAGGGAAAAGAGAATGAGTAAGCTGATTGATGAATTACTTGATAAAATGGAGTTATATTCAGGAGCTGTTGTACAAATTGCGTCAGATATAACCGGATTTGCGTATCAGTATTATCTGGAAGAGAAAAGACCTTTAGATATAAATCAGATACTGGATGGAATAATTGAATCAATTGGCGTGCAGGGAACGTTAATTTTGCCAGCCTATAATTGGGATTTCTGTAAGGGAATTCCTTTTGATTATAATACTACTCCCTGTAAAACCGGGGCTATGTCAGCGGTGGCATTGAAACGTGACGATTTTAAACGTACGCATCATCCTATCTATTCCTATGCAGTACACGGTAAGGATGCGGAATTGCTATATCATTTTAACAATATATCATCTTTTGGAAACGATTCCGTTTTAGGATATCTGCATAAAAAAAATGCTTATAATATTATAATAGGGATTGACTATAATAAAGGTTTTACTTTTGCCCACTATGTTGAAGAACAAGTCGGGGTAAAATATAGGTATCAGAAAAACTTTACAGCTCAATATACGGATGAATTTGGTAATAGTGAAGAAAGAACCTATCAGATGTATGTCAGGGATTTAGATTTAGATGTTATCAGTGGGACAAGAACTCAGCTTTTGGGAAGAAGGTTTGAAGAATTGGGATTGGCAAAGACAGCTTATGTGGCTGATAAGATACCGCTTCATATGGTTCATTTAGGTGATGCCTATCCTATTATTGAGGATGATATTGTTAACAATAGAAGCAGAAAAATATGTGAATATAAAGGACAAAATGATGATTAAAGAAGAAACTGGAAAAAATATGTATGATCTTGCAGGGGAATTATTTCCCTTTTGCAGAAGCTTAACGGGTAATGGAGTAAGGAAAACTTTACAAATATTGGATGAATATATCGGTGGAGGCATGAAAATTTTTGAAGTGCCAACAGGAACACAAGTATTCGATTGGACGGTACCGAAAGAATGGAATATACAGGATGCATATATTGAAGATGAAGATGGAATCAGGGTTGTAGATTTCCAAGAGAGTAATTTACATGTTGTGGGTTATTCTACACCGGTTGACCGGGTGGTTTCTTTGGAAGAACTTCAGGAATATCTTTATACATTGCCGGAACAGGAGAATTTAATACCATATGTAACCTCCTATTACAAAGAGCGGTATGGATTTTGCATGAGTGAGAAACAAAGAGTGTCTTTAAAACCCGGCATGTATCATATGGTTATTGACAGTGAGCTGAAAGATGGAAATCTGACTTATGGGGAAATTATCATACCGGGCAGAGAAGAAAAAGAGGTGTTCCTGTCTTCTTATGTATGTCATCCAAGTCTGGCAAGTAACGAACTATCAGGTCCGGTTGTTTTAGCAGAACTTGTTAAATGGCTGTTAAAAGAAGAACGGAGGTATACTTATCGGATAACATTGCTTCCTGAAACGATAGGAGCAATAACGTATTTAAGCAGAAATTTAGACGTTATGAAAAAGCGTGTGATCGCAGGATATAATGTGACTTGTGTTGGAGATGACCAGGCGTATTCTTATATTGCATCTATTGACGGGAATACTCTTGCCGATAGAGCGTTAAAGAATGTGCTAAATATTTATCATCCCGATTATAAAAAATATTCCTTTTTGGAAAGCGGCTCAGACGAGAGGCGTTATAATGCCCCTGGAATAGATTTGCCCGTATGTGAGTTTTGCAGAACCAAATACTGGGAGTATAAGGAGTATCATACGTCGGGAGATAATATGAGTTATATATCCGATGCGGGATTATATGGGGCATATGATGTTCTTAAGAAATCAATTGAAGTGCTGGAAAGTAATGATATTTATAAAGCCGTCTGTCTGTGTGAGCCTCAGCTTGGAAAGAGGGGACTTTATCCTTCTATCAGCAAGAAAGGTTCATCTAAAAGCGTAAATACCTTAAAGAATATATTAGCTTATGCAAACGGGAAAAGGGATTTGTTGGAAATCAGTGATATCCTAAATACCCCTATGGAAGAAATGGTTAAAATAGTAAATGTTCTATGCGAGCAGGATTTATTAGAAAGGATAAGCGAGAATGAAGACTGAGTTAGAAAGAGTATTATGTCATGCGAAAGAAATGCCTGATAAAATTGCCTTGCGCTTTAAAAAACAGAGTCTTACCTATGGAGAAATGGTAGAAGAAATAAAAAAGGCTGCATTTAAACTGGAGAAAATGGATGTGCATCCGGGGGATTATATACTATTAGGCGCTCCATCGCGAATGGAGTATATCGTTGCATATCTTGCCATGCACTATGTGGGTGCAATTGTCATTCCTATGAATAAAACGAATGCTATGGAAACAGTAGATTATATCTGCTCCCTGTTCCCGGTCCGTTATTTTTTTACAGATGATACAAGGATGAAGGAAAGAGCAGATTATGCATCGCTGAAGGAATTGTGTGATAATGCCGAAGAAGCCGGCGAAGAAGTTTTGAAAGGACCCTATTCTATTCAGGATGAGAATCAAATAAGTGAAATCCTGTTTACTACGGGAACGACGGGACGACCTAAAGGAGCGGTTTTTTCTTACAAAGGTATTGCGGCAAACACACAGAATACAGTACAGGGTTCAATTATGGAAGAGAGCGATGTCTTGCTGCTTCCGGTACCTTTGAATCATTCCTTTGGCCTGAGGATGATGAGAACTGCCTTATATATTGGCGCTACAATTGTCTTACAGTCCGGTTTTATGTTTGCAAAAGAACTGGAAACAAACATAAACGAATATCATTGCACCTGTCTGGCGTGTGTGCCGTCAGCATTACAGATCATTTATCAGCAGGCAGGGGAACGATACGCAGAGTTTTTAGGAAAATTAAGATATATAGAATTTTCGACAGGGGCTTTGGATGTGGCTACCCGGAAAAAAATAAGCAAAGAGCTGCCGGATACCAAGATTATTAACAGCTGGGGGTCCACGGAGACAGGAGGCGTACTTTTTATTGAGATACAGTCTGAAAGGGAAAAGATTGAATCGGCAGGAAGACCGGTTGAGGGTGTTAAGATCAAGGTGGTTGATGCTGAGGGAAATGAAATAGATAGTTCAAGAGATAATCCCGGAAGACTGGCAATGAGCGGCGATATGATCATGTCAGAATATTGCAATAATTCGGAACTGACACAGCAGACAATACGGAACGGTTGGTTGTTTACAAATGATCTATCTTATATAGATAGCGAAGGATATGTTTATCTTTTGGGACGAATAGATGATATTATTAATGTAGGAGGAGAAAAAGTTGCGCCGGTAGAAGTTGAAAAATACGTAAATGAGATAGAAGGAATTTTGGAAAGCGGATGCATAGGGGTAGAAGATCCTAAAAAAATGCTGGGACAAGTTCCTGTTATATATATAGTAAAAGAAAATCAGGAAATTACGGAAGAGATTATATGGAAGCGTCTGGGTCAGTGTATGCCGCCTTATATGATTCCGCAATATATCCGCTTTACGGATAATGTTCCTAAAAACTATCTGGGGAAAACGGATAGAAAAGAACTGAGGAAAAAGTGGGATGGAGAAAATCAGGAAGGAGCAGAAACAGTAGATAATGAGATTATCAAAAATATGCTCAGCCGCAGAAGCGTTAGAAATTTCAGCGACAGGCCTATAGAAAAAACCTATTTGGAAAAAATTTTGGAGTGTGCAAGATTTGCACCAAGCGGACATAATATGCAGACATGGAAATTTACTGTTATTCAAAATCAAAACAATATTTCCAGGTTAAGGGAAATTACCCAGAAAGTGGCGAAAGAAAAGAAAACCTCTTTTTATGGTTTTTTGAATCCCAAGGTTTTGATAGTCGTTTCTAATGACAGAAGGAATGTTTGCGCCGTACAGGATAGTGCATGTGCCATTGAAAATATAATGCTTGCAGCAAATTCGTATGGAATAGGATCATGTTGGCTGAATTCTTGGATTGAAATCTCAGATGAGGATATTATTCGCAATGAATTAAGAACTTATCAAATACCGGATACACATATTGTGTATGGCATTGTGGCACTGGGATATCCTTCAGGGATAGTAAAGACGCCTGCAAAAAAGCAGGATACAATAGTATATGCAGATAAAGGAGAATAATAAAATGAGAGAAAGAGTAATAGCTGTTTTAGAAAAAGCATTGCCCGGAGTGGAAGTAGAGGCATCAGAATATTTGGTAGATGACGGAATGATTGATTCTTTGGGCATTGTGAATATTATTGCAGAGTTGTCGCTGGAATTTGGGATCAGTATTCCGTTTGAAGAACTGGAAGCGGATAACTTTAACTCTGTTGATAATATGGTAAAGCTGGTAGAAAAGTTATTATAAGGAATCAAATGATGAGAACATTGAAGTGCGAAAATTTTGAAATTGGTTATCTGGAAGAAAAAGAAGAGAATTGCGCAGATGGCAGGCAATTGGAATTTACTATAGCAAAAGCCGATTATTTAAATACAGATAGAATTAAAGAATTAAGAACTTCCGGCTATAGGTTTCATGACAGAATATTAAGGGCTGAAATTGATGTTCGGAAAGAGCTGGCTCTGGATCAGGAACGGTTGATACGTTTTCCTGTGGTGGTTGATTCGGAGTACTCGGATGATATTTTTAAAATTGCGTGTGAAGCTTATAAAACGGACCGTCGCTTTCATTTAAAAGAGAAGTATGATCAGGAACTGGCTGATGAAGTTATAAGATATTACATTAATGAGTGCAAGAAAGAGAATATGGAAATTGTACGCTGCATAAAAGATGATATTACTTTGGGAATCATTATTTTAAAAGATAACGGAAACGGAACAGCGGATAATGTTTTGGGGGCAGTAAGACCCAATCTGCAGGGGAAGATGGCTGCGTATGGTTTATATATGCAGACTCTGATGTTGATGAAAGAAAGAGGATTTGTAAAATATTATGGAGATATTTCATCATCCAATATAGCGTCTCTAAATCTGCATATTGCCTTGGGTGCTAAAATGGTAGCTGTGTCAGACGAGTATATTTTGCAGAGAGGTACTGATTAATGGATAGCCAGCTGTTAAAATTTTTGGAGATAGAGAAAAAGTATGATTTGTATACAAAAACAGTAGAGGGGGAAAACTTCTGGGTTTATTCCCGTTTTACATTGTGGAGAGATGAAATTCGAAAAGAGGAATTTGGCTTATCTAAAGGGGAATCATCCAAGAAAGAGAAAAATATTAAGCAGACGGTCTGTAATATAGCAGGTATTTTGAAAAACAGTATTTTTAAAAGTACATCTAAAAAAAGAAATGTTGATTTATTAGTATTGAACCATGAAAGAAGGATACAAAATAAAGGATACTATATATGTAAGTATACAGAAGAAATATCTGACGCAGTAAAAAATAGTGTTGCGATGGAGCGTCCCTATTCGGGCAGACATTATCAGCCGGTAAGAACCCGAAATCTTGTTTATAATGACCGATATGTGGTATTATCCAATTTATATGCCTATATGCATCGATCCTTAAAGACACCTTATTACAAAAGGATTTGTGCGCAAATTGAAGAAATTATTAAAGAACCCTTAAAGGAACTGATGACATTCTATCATATAGAACTGGACATGGAACATATTGTCAAAAATATGGCTCATAGACATATTGTGATGAAGAAAAAAAAGAAGTATTATACTGCTTTTTTAGATAAGATAAACCCTAAAGCTATTATAGAAGTTGTCAGCTATAGTACGGACCATATGCTTATTAATGAGATAGCACATTCAAAAAATATACCTACAATAGAGCTGCAGCATGGGGCAATTAGCTCATGGCATTGTGCTTATAGGTATAACACCTCCCAAAATATTAAGCAGCTTCCGGATAAGTATTTGCTTTTTGGGGATTATTGGAAAAAGTTTATACAATGGCCGATAGATGAAAGAAATATTGTAAGTGTAGGTTTCCCTTATTTCGAACATAATGTAAAAAAGATAGATAGTAACAAAAATGAGGAGTATTTTACAATACTTTTTTTATCGCAGAGGACGATTGGCGAAAAATTGGGAGAATATGCCTATGCCTGTTATTGTCATTTGGATCAGGAAAAATATAGGATTATATATAAATTACATCCAAGTGAGTATGGGGACTGGAAAGAGAGATATCCATTTTTTAGTAAATGTGATAAGATGCTGGTTGTAGATAACGGAGAAAAGGATTTATATGAATATTTTGCTGAAAGCCATATGCAGGTAGGAGTATATTCTACCTCAATTTATGAGGGAATCGGATTTGGCCTGCCTACGTGCATTTACTATATTGAGGGTTCTTATACAATGCAGACATTGTGCGAAGCAGGAAAAGCCGGTCTGGTTAAGACGCCGGATGATTTGGAGAGATATATTTTACAAATGGAGAATCAAAAGGTTGACATTGATTTTTTTTGGAAAAAGAATGCAAGTGAAAATCTTTTAAAGGAGATTTATTCCGTTCTGGAGGAAAATGATAGAAATTAGGGAAATCTTATTGCGATGGCAGATAAGAGGAAATTATTATTTAATGATTGCATGTGGTATTTAATAAAATACAGGCAAAATAAGCAAATAGTAACAAAAGTTGATTGGAGAGACTATGGAAAAATTTTTTGTATTGTCGGGAGCGTTGATAAATGCAGGAGATTATTTGATTACAGAGAGAACAAAGCAATTACTTCAGGAAGTATATCCCGGAGCTGAATTAATTCTATTTAATCGTAAGAAACCTTTTTCAAAGGAGGATATAGAACTGGCAAATTCATGCGAAGCAATTGTATATGCCGGTGGTCCTTGTGTACGGAAGAATTTATATCCTGAAACAGTACCATTGGTGCCCGAATTAGATATGCTGGAAACTAAGATTGTAAGTGTGGGTCTGGGATGGTCTGGAATTTATGACAAGCAGAGAGAAATCTCAAAATGCCGTTTAAGCCCGGAAACAAGAAAACTATTTATGCGTATGAGTAAAGATTTACCTGCAATTAGCTGCAGGGATTATCTTACCTGTAATGTTTTGATAAATAATGGAATAGAAAATGCATTAATGACAGGATGCCCTGCATGGTACAATTTGTCTTATGTCCATAAGGAACGTAATATAGAATTCCGGAAATTGTCCTCAATTAAAAAAATATGCATATCGGATCCGGGAAATCTGGCAACATATTCAAATCAATGTGTTTATATATGCCGATATGTTAAAAATGCTTTTCCAAATGCCGAAATAAAATTTTTATTTCATAAAGGCTTTGTAAGGGCAAATGAGTATATCAATGAAAGAATGATCCGAAGAGCACAGGAATTGAAGATAAAACTTGAGAATATGGGAATTGCCTGCGAGGACATAAGTCATGGTCATGATAAGATGCGTTTATATGATGATTGTGATTTGCATATAGGGTATAGGGTACATGCGCATATCTATAATTTAAGCAGAGGCGGTATTTCTATCCTGATAGAAGAAGACGCCAGAGGCGCAGGCGTAAACGATGCCCTAAATCTAAGACATATCAGAGCTTATAGCGGTAAAGTAAAAATACCCGGAAGAAATAAAGAGATTAGAACATCCTGCAATTTAAATGTTGTTGACGAAATAAGTAATTGGCTCGAAAGAGGATTTCAAACTGGTTTCATTGATTATAAAATGGCATATGATCTTATAAAAGAATACTATAAGAAGATGATAAAGCATATAGAAACATTTGTGTAAAATTGATACTGATTTTATCATTCTGGAAAAGGGCATGGCTGCTAATGACAAAAAAGATAAATGTATTTATCAATAAAATACGGATACTATTTTCCGAAGATGGTTCAGCGGTAAAGGCAGGAATATATTATTTTATATGCCAGATTCTTGTAAGTGGACTATCTTTTATTTCTACACCTATTTTTTCCCGGGTTATGGATAAAACATCTTATGGATTGTTTAGTAATTTTGCTGCTTGGGAATCCATATTAATCCCCATTGTTACGCTGAATCTAAAACAGACTGTGGCAAAATCAAAGTATGACTATCCGGATAAAAATGATACGTTTATTTCTTCAATTTTGGCACTTAGTTCAACTGTGACTGTTTTGTTTTATATAATAATTGAGTTCAACAAAGCATATTTTATTCAGTTTTTCAATATGGACATCCAGTATATTCGGATTCTCTTCTTCTATTTGTTATTGTCGCCTGCATTTTTGTACCAACAATTGCAATATAGAATATACAATAAGTATAAACTATTTGTATTTTATTCAATTTTATCTACATTTGTGAGAATGGGATTGTCTGTCGTATTAGTATTGATAATGGATGATAAGTTTGCGGGGCGCGTGTATGGATATGTAATTCCGGCAGTAATCCTTTATTTGATTATTTATATCAGCATATGGAAGCGTGGGAAAAGGATTGACCCAGATTGTTGTAAATATGCTTTGGGAAGGGCAATCCCTTTGATTCCGGCTGCGTTATCTTCCACGTTGCTTACATCTTCGGACCAGATTATGATTACAGAGTTTTGCGGCAGTGATCAAACTGCGTTATATGTAATTGCCTATTCGGTTTCATCTATAGCATCAGTAATATGGAATGCAATGAGTCATGCATGGGGGCCCTGGTTCTATGACCGTCTTGACGCAGAAAAGTTTGACGATATTAAAGAAAATTCACAAAAGTATCAATGGGGCTATGCTTTTATTATGTCATGTATTATGCTGATAGAGCCGGAAATTGTATTGATCATGGGAGGTCGTGCTTATCAGGAGACGATCTGGGTCATGCCTCCGGTAGTTCTTGCGATGATTTGTCAATTTTATTATTCCTTTTATTTTAATGTGGAATATTTTTATGGGAAGATGTATGTTATTTCTATTGGAACAATACTGGCAGCAGCTACAAATCTTGTGCTGAATTTTATTTTTATTCCGCAATTTGGATATATTGCGGCAGCATATACAACTCTTGTAGGATATTTAGTAATGGTAATATATCATTTTTCTATTGTAAAATTTGTGCTAAAGAAGTCGTTTGTTTATGATAATAAGCAGTTTTTGAAAACCTTTTTGCTGTTGACGGTTGTTCAGATAATAGTGGCAGCGTTGTATTTGAATATTGTAGTACGATATATTATTATTGCAATATATGCGATGATAATCTTACGTGTAGTTTGGAAAAAACGTGCAGAAATTATAGCGATTGTTCAAAATAATGTATTAAAAAAGAAATAACAGTCTGGCATTTTAGGCAGGTATAAAAGGGAAAAATTAAAATGCAGGGAAATCTTAACAAGTGTATTTGTGCCGTTGTAGTATTGAGTAAGCGCATGAAATATGCTAATATGCCTTTGTACAATATGTTTAAGAGGTGCATGGGAAACAGTTTTAAAAGGAGCGGATTGTGGAAACAAAGATTATAATAGGTGCGGGATTATACGGACTGTATTCGGCACTGTATCTGGCAAAAAACAAAAATACCAGGGTAATTGTGCTTGAATACGATGCAAAGCCTTTTGAAAGAGCAACGTATATTAATCAGGCACGCGTTCACATGGGTTATCATTATCCGCGTTCACTGTCAACAGCAAAGAAATCGGCGCACTATTTCCGGAGATTTCAGGAGGATTACGGTTTTGCCATTCACAAACAATTCAAACAGATTTACGCCACCAGTTCACATTTTTCATGGACAAATGCGGAGCAATTCCATAAATTTTGTGATGCGGCGGGAATACGGTGTGATGATGTGAATCCGGATCAGTATTTTAAGCCGGGCATGTGCGACGGGGCATTTCTGACAGAAGAGTATACATATGACGCAAAAATTCTCAGGGATTATTTTGTGAATGAATTGCAGAAATATTCCAATGTGAGTATTTATTACAATGTCCGCATTCAGAAGATTGAACGGATAGCGGAATGTGAGGAATATTTTAAAATAGTTACTAATCAGGGGGAATTTTGTACTGCGTTTCTTCTGAATGCAACCTATGCTTCTACAAATGAAATAATTTCTTTCCTTGGATTTGAGTTGTTTAAGATTAAATATGAATTATGCGAGATTATATTATGTGATACGAATGAACGGTTAACAGACCTGGGACTGACCGTAATGGACGGGCCGTTTTTTTCGATTATGCCTTTCGGGCTGACAGGAATGCATTCATTGACGGCTGTTACATTTACGCCCCATATGGCGTGTCATAAAGGACTGCCGACCTTTTCCTGCCAGGAAAAGGCGAAGGATTATTGTATGCCCAGGAGGCTTGGAAACTGCAATGATTGTATTTTTAAACCTGAAAGTGCGTGGCCCTATATGTCAAAGCTGGCGGAAAAGTACATGAAAAGTGAGTATCAGTTTCGATATCAAAAATCATTATTTTCCATGAAACCAATATTGACAGCGTCTGAGATCGATGATTCCAGACCGACGATTATTCGTACACATTGTAAAAACCCGACTTTTATTTCAGTTCTATCAGGGAAAATAAATACGGTTTATGACTTAGACGAGGTGTTGCAAAATGGATAAAACCATACAAAGCGAAAAGGAAAAAAATTTTATTTCTACTGTAATATATGTACATAATAATGAAACCGAAATTGTGGATTTTTTGGGGCTGTTGACGGACTGGCTGAATCGCCGGTTTGACGGCTATGAGGTAATCTGTGTGAATGATGCGTCAACGGATCATACGGTAAAGGCTATTGAAAAATTCTCCCAGAATATTCCGGGGGGGGGGGTAAAAAAGTTATCAATATTTTGAACATGGGGTTTCATCAGGGAATGGAGCTCAGTATGAATGCCGGTATGGATTTGGCTATTGGAGATTTTGTTTACGAATTCGATACAGTGGCATATTCATGTCAGGAGGAAATCTTAGAGGCCGTATACGCCCGTTGTCTGGAGGGCTATGATATTGTTTCGGCTTCGCCCGTAAATGTCAGTCATTTCTTATCAAATCAATTTTATACAATCTATAATCGATATTCAGGAGCGCAATATAAGTTAAAAACAGAGACATTCCGTATATTGTCCCGCAGGGCAATTAATCGTGTATGTTCCATGAGTAATGTGCTTCCTTACCGGAAAGCTGTGTATGCAAATTGTGGCTTAAAAATGGATGTAATCCTTTATAAGGCAGCCACAAAGCCTTCCCGGGGAGGCACCGAAAAATCCATGCAGCTGCATATAGCGGAGGATGCGCTTATTTTATATACAAATCTGGCTTATAAGATGTCTGTAAGTGTTGCGCTCTTAATGATGTTTGCCACGATTTTTGTGTCTATATATGCCTTAGTCATACGATTGCAGGGGATTCCGGTTGAGGGATGGACGACAACCATATTGTTTGTGTCCTTTGGTTTTTTCTGTATCAGTTTTATCCTGCTTATTATCTTAAAATATGTGGAATTAATTTTGAAAACAGTTTTCATGCATCAAAAGTATGTGGTGGAATCGGTTGAAAAAATAAATGGGGAGCAATAAAGAAATGACTGTAAATATTGTATTGCCGGTATATAATGAAGAACTAAGGATAGAGAATGGTGTCCGGATCTTGTGCCGCTATCTGGAAGAGCATCCGGAAATAGAATACCGGATAACGATTACAGATAATGCATCTACCGACGGGACGGGGCGGATTGCAAGAGAACTATGTAAAGATAATAGAAAAATAGAGTATATCCGGGTTGCCGAAAAAGGCGTGGGAATTGCTTTTCGGACTGCGGTACAGAGAAATCAATGCGAGGTTATCGGATATATGGATATAGATATGTCTACGGACTTATCCGCATTGTCAGTTATGTATGAAGCCTTTTGTAAAGAAGAGAGATTACAGATTGTAAATGCATCACGGTATCATAGAAAATCGGTACTGGTTGGAAGGAAATGGTACCGAAATCTGATATCTTATGTTTTGATTGGCCTGCTAAAATGTATTTTTGGCATGAAAGCAAGCGATGCTATATGCGGATTTAAATTTTTCAAAAAAGAGGCTGTTGAGGAACTGTTAAAAGAGTCCGGCGGAGAAGCCGGGTGGTTTTTACTGATTGAAGTGCTGCTAAGGGCGGAAAAAAAGGGAATGCAGATATTGGAACTGCCGGTAAAATGGGTTTATGAAGAACACACAAAGGTTAACATTAAAAAAGTTACCATGAATTATCTGAAACAGATTATCAGATTAAAGAAGCAGTTTATGGAGGAAAGGAAAAATGCGTAGGGCTTTAGTGGGAAATACCGGCTTTGTCGGCTCTAATCTGGAAGCAACTTTAGAATTTGACGCTTGTGTAAATTCCAAGAATGTGGAAAAGTTGTACGGAACCAATCCGGAGGTTTTGGTTTATGCAGGAGTCAGGGGAACAAAATTCATTGCAAATTCCAATCCCGATGAGGATTGGAAAAATATTGAAGCGGCCGAAAGAAATATTATGAATATAAATCCTAAAAGGCTTCTGTTAATATCTACCGTGGATGTGTATGATGATCTGAACGAAAAAGATGAATCACACATTATAAATCCCCAAAAGCTTCATTGCTATGGAAAAAACAGGTATATGTTGGAGGAATGGGCAAGGGGCAATGTTGACAATTGCCAGATTCTCCGTCTTCCGGCTATCTTCGGAATAAATCTGAAAAAGAATTTTATTCATGATCTGATCGATCCGATTCCCAAGTATCTGACAGAGGAGCGGTTTGAAAAGATTTGTGAAGATAAAAATATTTCTACATATTATGAGCTGAAAAAGGGACTGTATGAGTTAAAGTGTGCGGATGAGAAATTGTATGATTTTTTTATTAATTCTCCTTATTGTGCGGTTTATTTTACTGATTCCAGAGCCCAATACCAATATCTGGATTTAAGACTTCTTTTTAAGGTGGTGGAAGCGGTATTGAATTCGGATATTGATGTATTAAATTGCGTTACGGAACCAATCATCAGCAGTGAGTTGTATTATGAAATATATGGGGAGAATTTTGAAAATAGGCTTTGTGACAACCCCATAAAGTATAATTTAAAAACCTGTAAAAAAATTGACTTGTTTGGTGCGTCAACGGGATGGCTGATGAATAAGGATGAAGAAATGGAACTTTTGAAAAGATACATTTACGAAGAGTCGGTAAAGCTGAAAAAGCAGCTTTTGGAAAAAGGAGTCGGAAAATATGGACAGTGATCGTTCAAAGAAAGTGCTTGACATTGGAACAAGAGCTATTGTGGTAATAGCAGCATTGGTTGTCCTTGCGCCAATGATAGTGTTAAGAGAAGATTATATTTTTACAATTCATGATTATTTGGATGAGTGGCCCAATTTGTTGGAAGTCCTTAGGAAAAATCAGCTATTCTGGGCATTTGATAAAAGTATGCCTATTATGGATGGCAGCATATCCACATGTTATTTGTACTTTGATTTTGGCATTTGGAGACTTTTAAATTATTTTTTTGGATTTGTAGGTGGAGAGATTGCAAATAAGACACTGGGTATCATATTTGGCTATGTTAGTATGAAAAGTCTGTTAAATGAAGCGTTTGAAAATAATAAAGAAGATTTTCTTAATGTTTTTCGTCTGATTTCCATTGCATATGCCATATCTCCTGTTTATCCCATCTGGACAATTTCATTTTCAGTGCTTCCGTATATTTTTTTGGAGTTTTGGCGTTATGTAAGGAAACCGGAAAAAATAGATTTGAAACATTCTATTTTTTATATATCTTTTGCTTTTTTTGTATATTTTCCAAGTATAGGGATATTTGTAATGGGAGTCTGGGCTCTGGGAATAATATTCAGTTCCTTTGCGCATAAGAAACTCAATGTCAAGATGATGGCCTCTTTTGGTTGTATGTTTGTTAGTGTGGTAATATGGAACTTTAACATTTTTATCTATACGCTGCGAGGCGATGTTCTAAATAGAACGCTCTGGAGCCATAAACACTATTATGATTCTTTTTCGGACGGCATAGTCAGGTGGTTTACAGAAACCGTAAAGGTTGGTTTGACAGGGCAGTATCATGCAGCGCCATGCCTTCTTATTTTATTACCGCTTTGTATTATCGGATTTATTCTTTCTATATACAAAGCTGTTCGGTGTAAAAAAGTTAATATAATAAAAGGGCCTGCGCTTCTGGTTTTTATCATGATATTGCTTTGTGCAATCTATGGCGCTAATGCGATCGGTTTGCTGCAGAAGATATTATCTAAAATTTTACCTGTGTTTTCAGGATTCAATCTGGGTAGAATTGTCTATTTTAATAATGTTTTGTGGTATTTGCTGGCGGCGCTGCTTGTTGTATCTTTGTGTAAAGGAAAGTATGCAAAAAATTTTGCCATGGTCTTTGCGGTAATGCAGATTTTGGCTATTATTTTGTCAAACGGGAAATACTACGATACAAGGAATAATTTATTTTATTCCAATTCGGTAAGCAAGGGAATGGTCAGTTACAAAGAGTTTTTTGATGAAGAGTACTTTTCCATGTTAAAAGAGCAGATTGATTATAATGGAGAGGGTGTGGTCAGCGTTGGTTATCATCCGTCTGTTACTATGTATAACGGGTTTCATACGCTGGATGGCTATTTGTGTATTAATCCGGTATCATACCATGAGTCCTTTAGAAAAGTCGTAGAGCCAATGCTTGAGAAATATCCTGTGCTTCAAGAAGCTTATGATACAAGTGGAATTCGCTTGTATGTATATTCTGATGCTTCCAGAAATGTAGCGCCACAGCGCATTGCTTCTAAAGAAGCAAGGGAGCTGCTGATAAATACGGATGCATTTGTGGATTTGGGCGGGAAGTATATATTTTCTTTATATGAATTATCCAATGCCGAAGAACTGAATTTTGAGATGGTCTATCATAACGATGGAACGAATGGTAATAATAGTATATATCGCACCCTTTATGTTTATAAAATAGGTTTTGACGGAAACAGCAAGGAACTTAGTGAGCGTGAAGCGAAGTAGGCGGGAGGATCATTTGAGGAAAATGATAAAATCTGATTCCTGCCTATACAATTTAAATAAAAAGTGATAAAATGAAAGCATCTCTATAAGGGGGAATAATTTAATGAATGATCCAAAGGTTTTGTTTGTAAAAAAGTTTTTGGCAACATTATTTCAAAAAGAGATTAAGACAATTCCTATTAATGATGATAAATTTGGCGCAGGAATTGAAAAAATGGCGGAATTTTTTCATAGCCATGTTCAGGATTTCGGACCATACGCAGATAAATTAGATATGCTGTTCTTAAAATATTTGACTCGTGGCGATTATAGAGGGTTTTCGAATATTATTGAAAGTTTTAACGGAAGATTAGTGTCTTTGGAGAATCCACATTATGTAAAAGCCAATTTGAAATTTAGAGACAATTATGATCAGGAATTGGTGGAGGATGAACAGTTGGGAATCGATCAGGGCTACTTCATAGATTTGGCTGAATGCTTTTGTGTGGGAGCGGGAATTGAATTAAACTAATTTATAGGGGCGAATGACAAAATGACGTTTAGGGAACTGTTTAGGGAAAAGGAATTTGAAGAAGTATTTTGCGAAATAGATTTTTTTACCAATCAAAAGTTAAAGGGATATGTTGAAGAGATAGAACAGAGGGAGTTACAAAAGGGAAGCAAAGAAATATTCGATGCTGTTTGGGGAAATGTGGAATTTTCCAATGGAGAGATTTATATTTTGGATTCCCCTTTGTTACAGCGATTAAGGAAAATAAAACAATTAGGACTGGCTTATTTTGTGTATTGCGGGAGTGATTATTCCCGCTTTTATCATACTATTGGAGTTGTACATTTAACAGACAGGATGGTGGCGGCAATAAACCGCTGTGAATTGGGAATAAGTGAAAAACAAAAAAAATATTTTGAGATAGTTGCCCGCCTTGCAGCCATTTTCCATGATGCAGGGCATATGTTTTTTAGTCATGTTTCAGAACATTATTTTAGTAAAAGTTCCCGTTATCCGGGGTATCAGCGAGTTTATGATATGCTATCCGAATTGGAAAAGAAAGCGCATAAGAAAATAGCATTGCATGAATTGTTCAGCTGTATGATTGTTAATACAGAAATTTGTAAGAGATTGTTGAAATGCGTTATACCATTTTTGGGAGCTGACTTAGGAGTGGTTACTTCTTCTCAGGTGGATGAGATGGTGGAATACATTTCTGCATTTATTACAGGAGTACCGGTAGACCGGGCGGTGTTACCTTATTCAAGCATTATTAATGGACCTATTGATGCTGATAAATGTGATTATCTATCAAGAGATTCGCATGTAACCCGTGTGCCCGTGGCAGTAGACATTTCTAGAATTACCCAGAAGTTAAGTGTAGTAGAAACAAAAGACATTAATATGTCGTCTCTTTGGCATGATGACGGGGATGGAGGAACTTCGTATTATGAGTTGGCAATGAAAGATTCTGCCGAAAAGGCATTATTTCAATTATGTATTGCTAGGACAATTATGTTTGACAGTGTATATTATCATCATAAAGTTTTGACTGCAGAAACGACGTTCCGCAGTATTATAGATCGATTGGCACATATGGAGGTTCCTATTTTTACTTCGTTTACGGAAATACTAAATTATACTGACGGAGATTTTAACTATTATTTTTTTGAACAGTTAAAAGAAAAACGGGAAGAGAAGGATATAAGGTGTATTCATCAGATTTGGCATGAATTGCAAGGAATTTATGACCGTGAACTTGCAAAACGGATTGTTTGTTTTACACCAGACTTTTTAGAAGGAAAACAAGGGGACAAAGAGCAACTCTATGACGATATCCTGACGGTTATAGATTCGACCAAGGAAGCCGATTTTATTAAGGGAGTAAAAGAAGAATATGCAGAAGTATGCAAGTTACTAAAGAATGAGGATAAAGATGTTGAAAATATAGATGTTTTTGTAATTCAGGCACCAACTAATATATTTGGGCATACTAAAATTCAGGTTCCTATAGATTTGAGAAACGGAAATCAAAGGGATTTTAAGGGATATGAGTTGGTTAGCAGTAGGGAAACAAGCAGTTCGGCGTCATACATTGTCACAAGAGAAAAGGACAGACTTCTTATTTTATTAGCAATGCAAATGGTTCTTTTTAGAGAGTATAATATTCGTCTTAGAGAGGAAGCGATTGCTTGTGGAAAGTTTGAGAAAAAGGCTATCTCAGAAAAGACTATGCAGCTTTTTCGAAAAGGCTATTATGATGATTTGCCCCAGCTATTACCTGATAAGATACTTTTTAATTATATAACTGAGCACAGAATGGAAAAGCTTATAAAAAAATATTCTGCTTATGAAGGTCCTAAAGGATACAAGCTGTCTGAAGAACATATAAAAGCTTTTTTTAAACAAATTTTATCATGTTGTAAAAATAAAAAGGATTGCGGCAATATTATTGAAGGTATTTTTATTCTTTTGGAGCAGGCATTATTTTTGAATCGGGAGTATATTGTAGAACATCTGGAAGAACTGGTAAAAAATATTATGCCAGAGCAGGACAGACTGTATGTTGTTCCGCTGGGAAGTCTTAAAGACAGTGCAAAACATATGATGTATTTTTGGAATGATTTTGATACTTTGCGGGGAAAAATTGAAATGGAAAAGGACTTGGATGAGGTACTTAAGATTTCGGAAGTACGCCAAATTGTATTTTTTGATGATGGTTCATTTTCCGGGACGCAAATGGTGTCAATTATGCAGGAGTATTTAGGAGTAAAAACTAAAACAAAAGAGCAACATGTTAAAGAATTGCCGGAAGATTTAAAGGAAACTTTATTGGCAAAAAAGATATTGTTTTTCTTTATTGCATTTAATAAGTCGTTAGAAGAAAGTATGAGAGCTGAGTTAAATGAATTGGGCATTCGAAATGTACAATTTGTTACAGTTGAGGATATGAGTGAAAAATGGTTGGATGATAAAAAAGATCTGTTTAACAATGAGGCGCAAAGAAAGCTTGTAAAGAATTTTTTGGAAGAGATAGGATATAAGATCTTAAAGTCAGATAAAATGAAGGGAAATAGTTATAAGGAAGGGTGGAGTGAAGAAAGAACCAGGACTTCTGCATTGGGATATAATGATGCACAGCAAATGGTCTTTTTAAAATCCAGTGTACCAACTTATACAATTACCGCCTTTTGGAAAAAAGGAAGGTATCGTAATATGATTTGGGAACCTTTACTTCCAAGGACGGAAAAATGAGAGTATGTATAGAAAGTGACGGGTTAATTCATAAAGCTGAGGATGTAAAAAATATTATTGGAGTAAAGACATGAATATTTTAGCTGTAATTCCGGCCCGGGGCGGTTCCAAGGGGATTCCCCGCAAAAACGTGCGCCTGATGGCAGGGAAACCATTAATTTATTATGCGATTCATAATGCGAAGACATGCGAAATGATTAAGGATGTTGCTGTAACAAGCGATGATGAAGAAATACTTCATATTGCGGAAGAATATGGGGCAGAAGCATTGCAACGTTCCTCGGATCTGGCTAAGGATGCGGTAACGCTGGATCCGGTTATTTTTGATGCAATGCTTCAGATGGAGAAACTTAAGGGGACAACCTATGATGTGGTAATTACCTTACAGCCTACGTCTCCTGTATTGACAAAGGGTACACTTTTAACGGCAATTAAGGACTTTATTGAAAATGAGAAAGAAACTTCCATTAGCGCCGTCAATAAACCCCATCTGGCATGGTCTCAAAATGAAGAAGGATTTTATCCTTTGTATGAAAAGAGATTGAACAGACAGCAGCTTCCACCCAATTATCTGGAAGCGGGAGCGTTTTTGATTACAAGGCGGGAATTTGTAAAACCTGACAGTCGTATGGGAAAAACGATTTCCGTATATGAGATTCCGGAGACCGAGGCCGTTGATATTGACTCCGTTTCCGATTGGATTGTATGTGAAAACCTTTTAAGCAAGAAAAGGATTGTTTTGCGGGCGGACGGATACCGAATGATCGGTATGGGACATATTTATCATTGTTTGACGCTTGCTTATAATTTAATCGGTCATGAGATTATGTTTGTAACAAGAGAAGATTGTAAAGAAGGAATCAGGAAAATAGAGGAATCTTTCCTGCCGTTTAAAATTGTAAAGGACGATCAGGAATTTTATGAGTTTTTAAAAAATTATAAACCTGATATCATTGTAAATGACTGTCTTGATACGGAAGCAGGATATATTAAAAAGTTAAAACAACTTTGCAAAAGGGTTGTGACCATTGAGGATATGGGAGAAGGCGCCAGATGTGCGGATGCCGTTATTAATGCTTTATATCAGGGCGAGAAGATTCAGGAATACCGCCATGTATACAGCGGGGAAAAATATATCTGCCTTCGGGACGAATTTATTATATCAGAACCCAAAGAATATTCTAAACAGGTAAGAGAAGTCCTTGTTTTGTTCGGGGGAACGGATCCTTCTGATTTAACATCTGTTGTTTACCGCTTGGCAAGGAAGATGCACGAAAACTATCCGGAGATACATTTCACGTTTTTGGTAGGCATTGGTTATGATTGCAGCAGACACGGGATTTGCAGCAGAGAGGATGAAAACATTTCCGTTATACAGGATACTTCATCAGTCAGCGCCTATATGAAGCGGGCGGATATGGCGTTTACATCACAGGGAAGAACGGTTTATGAGTTTGCTGTTATGGGCGTGCCATCCATTGTGCTGGCACAAAATGAAAGAGAACAGCTTCATACCTTTGCCCAGATGGAAAACGGTTTTTTAAATTTAGGAATGGGCAGCAGGGTTGCCGAGGAAACCATTGAAAGGGCCTTTGAATTTTTGGTCAATACACCCCAGATGAGGGAAGAAATGAGAAGACTGATGTTAGAGCACGGAGAGTTGCTGAAAAACGGCGTATCAAGAGAAATAAATCTGATTTTAGGAGAATAGTAAATGAAAAGTGTAATTATAGAAAGGGCTTTACAAGGGAAATTTGTGCTGATTGCGGAAATCGGGGTTAATTATTATGATATTGCCGCAGAGAGAGGTATTTTACCAATGGATGCGGCAAAGCTGATGATACGGGAGGCAAAGGCGGCGGGAATACATGGAGTAAAGTTCCAAACCTATAAGGCAGAAACTCTTGCGGCTAAAAAGTCTCCCTATTATTGGGATTTAACAGAAGAACCCACAACCTCCCAGTTTGAGTTATTCAGGAAGTTTGATTCTTTTGGATATAAAGAGTATCAGGAACTGAAGGAATATTGTGATGAAATAGAGATAGAGTTTTTGTCTACAGCCTTTGATTTTGAATCGGCAGATTATTTGGACAGGTTGATGAATGTGTACAAAATATCATCATCTGATCTGAGCAATCTTCCTTTTATAGCATATCAGGCAAAAAAGAATAAACCGATCATTCTTTCCATAGGAGCTTCCAATGCAGATGAGATCGACAGAGCTATCGATACGATCCGGACTTGTAACAGCCAGCCCCTAATATTAATGCATTGTGTTTTAGAATATCCCACGCCTTATGAGCATGCAAATCTGAACAAGATCATTTCTCTTAAGGAAAGGTATCCTCAGGCGATTATAGGGTATTCCGATCATACAAAGCCTTCGGAGGGCTATGATATTATTGCGAGTGCTTATTTAAAGGGCGCTCGTGTGATAGAGAAGCATTATACATTAAATAAAAGGCTTAAAGGTAATGATCATTATCACGCCATGGATCCGGATGATGCCGAAAAGATCCTGGCTAAAATTGACTTTTTAGATAAAATTGGCGGGAGCTATGAATTGAAGTGCCTTGACAGTGAAGCAAAAGCAAGGCAGAATGCAAGACGTTCCGTTGTATCTAAGGGATTGATTTCTAAGGGAACCGTTATTGCAGAAGAAATGTTGACATTTAAAAGGCCCGGAACCGGGATTTCGCCGGATAATACCAGTTTTATTATAGGAAAAACGGCTAAATATGACATTGAAGATGATACGATTCTGGAAGCGGATATGCTGGAATAGAATTGACGGCAGGGTAAAGGAGTATATTTATGAAGGGGGCATATGTATTCATAAAAGATAAATTGGAACACAATATTTTTTTAAATATTTTGAATCTGATATTTCTTGTTATAACCTTAATGGGTGCAGTAACAAGCATTTTTATGAATTTTGTTGACCGTTCTTTATGGCTGGATGAGGCGGCGCTGGCTTATTCTTTCAGCACCAGGACGTTTTGGAATTTATGGAATGGCAGTCTGGAAAATGTACAGTCTGCTCCTTTGGGCTGGTTATATTTTGAAAAAATTCTGGCGATTATTTTCGGGAATACAGAATTTGTAGTTCGAATCGGTTCTATATTAGGCTTTGTATTAACGTTGATATTGCTGTGGTATTTGTTGAAATATTGTTTTCATATAAAATACCCTCTGGGAGCCTGTGCATTTTATGCAAATATGCCATTTATTTTAAAATATTCCAATGTGTTTAAGCCATACATATGGGATGGTTTTTTTGTATTATTGGTTATCTGTCTGTTTCATTTATATAAATCAGGAAAAATAAACTTTATATGTTTGGCTTTGGGATGGTCTGTTTTAATCTGGTTCTCTAATCCAACCTGTTTTTTTGAAGGAGGACTTTTAGTATCGGAAGCAATATTTATTTTGGGAGAAAAACGGAAGAAAATAAAAGATATAATCATGACAGGCGTAGCGATTTTGTCCAGTTTTATTGTTTATTATTTCTTTTGGCTTCGGGAAACGGCAGTCAGTGATGCGATGCAGGATTATTGGGCGGGAAAAAATTTCCCTTTAATTCCAGTATCAATAGAAGATTTTTTAAAAATGAAAAATCTGATATTGGAGATTTTCAGACACATCGGAATATGGCAAAATATTTTTCTTTTATGTATGGTAATTGCAGTTGTGACAGCAATTGTCAGGAAAAATAGAATCTTAATTGGATGTTATATTGGTATTTTGGTAACTTGCTTTGGATCCTATATTAATATGTTTCCGGTTCAGGACAGATTATGGTGTTTTTTCTATTCCATGATTGTTTTGCTTGGTTTTGTCGGGCTGGATGAATTGTTAAAAATGGATATGCTGAAGAAAAACACTAAAGTCTGGGAAGGGGTAATCGGCATATTTATTTTACTGATGGTATTCTCAAATAATGGAATCAAAACCTATCTGGATAGAGAAAATGTGTATTGGAGGGGAGAGGAACTTAATAATGAGATAGAATGGCTTACGGAGAATATAACAGAAGATGAAATGGTATATGTATATATAGGTTCTATCAACGGATTTCAATATAAAAATGGTTATGATAATAATTCTATCGGCGGATATGAAAATAATGTAATCTGGGGTGCAACTCCTTTTACGAAGGGGCTTGATTGTAAAGGTGATATTGAAAAAATTATAAAGAATAACACATATGTTGTGGCATCCCATTATTTAAAAGATCGCGATCTTTATGAACTTTTAAAAGGAGTATACGAAAATGGCTATTTTCAGCTGGTTTCTTTTGACTATGAAACACCACTATGGTTTTATTGCAATAATTTAAATGACAGCAAAATCCATGTATCTTATGAGATAATGGAGCGTTTGGAAAATGAGTATGGATTAATTTGCCGGGAGTCGGAATTTAATCCTGAAGCTGAGAAAGAGTGATAAAAATGCAATAATATAGTATGGAATGCCGTTTTCTTCTTTCAATTATACAAAATTAAGGTTATAATAGCTTTTGGTGGAATATATTTTACAAAAATAGATGGAAAGGATTCTTTGATAAAATGAAACGAGTTTTAGTAACCGGAGGAGCCGGATTTGTGGGTTCCCATCTTTGCGATAGATTAATTAAGGAGGGGAATCATGTTATCTGTCTGGATAATCTTTTTACGGGAAGTAAAGAGAATATCAGCCACTTACTGTCTAATCCCAATTTTGAATTTATAGAACATGATGTTGTAGAGCCCTTTGAGGCAGAGGTGGATCAGATTTATAATCTGGCATGTCCGGCAAGTCCTCCATTTTATCAGGAAGACATGGTGGCAACCTCCAAAATCTGTTTTTTAGGCGCTTTAAATATGTTGGAGCTTGCTCAAAAAAACAACGCCCGCATATTACAGGCAAGCACCAGTGAAGTGTATGGAGACCCGGAGATGCATCCCCAGAAGGAAACCTATCGCGGTTGCGTGAATCCTGTGGGCATCCGTTCCTGCTATGATGAAGGAAAGAGAGTGGCGGAAACCTTGTTCTTTTCTTATCATTTACAGCACGATGTGGATATACGTATTATCCGTATTTTTAATACCTATGGTCCCCGGATGAACCCCGATGACGGGCGTGTAGTCAGCAACTTTATTGTCCAGGCCTTAAAGGGAGAGGATATTACGGTTTACGGAGACGGCAGTCAGACCAGAAGCTTTTGCTATGTGGACGACTTGGTTGAAGGTATATACAGGATGATGGAAAATGATGATTTCTGCGGGCCGGTCAACCTGGGCAATCCCGGAGAGTTTACTATGATAGAGCTGGCTGAAAAGGTTCTGAAAATGACGGATTCCAAAAGTCAGTTGGTACATTGTCCCCTTCCGGGAGACGATCCCACAAAACGGCGTCCGGATATTTCATTGGCAAAGGAAAAATTAGACTGGCAGCCGGAAATTAAACTGGATGAAGGTCTGGTAAAAACCATCGAGTATTTTAAAGGCGTTATATAAAAGAGGAAAAGCATGCAAAAGGTTATTATTATCGGAGCAGGGCCGGCCGGTCTTACCGCAGGAATTGAATTAATAAAGCAATCCGGGGATTATGAAGTAATCATTCTGGAGGAAACTCAGGAAATAGGCGGTATTTCCCGGACGGTAAGACATCATGGCAACCGTATGGACATCGGCGGGCATCGTTTCTTTTCCAAAGATGAAGAGGTTATGAGATGGTGGGAGGAGCTGATGCCCCGTCAGGGAAAGCCCTCTTATGATGATAAGGTATTGGGGAGAAAAGTACCGCTAAAAAAGGGAGGACCTGATCCGGAAAAAGAAGATCTTGTCATGTTGACCCGTAACAGGGTTTCCAGAATCTATTACAAAAAGAAATTTTTTGATTATCCCGTTAAAATGAATGTCCAGACGATTAAAAATATGGGCTTTGCAACCACAATGGCAGCGGGATTCAGTTACTTAAAATCCGTTCTGGTAAAGAAAAAAGAAGATTCCCTGGAAAACTTTTATATTAACCGTTTCGGGAAAAAGCTTTACTCCATGTTTTTTGAAGGTTATACAGAGAAGCTTTGGGGGCGGCATCCCAGAGAAATCGACGCTTCATGGGGAGCCCAGAGAGTAAAGGGATTGTCTGTTGTGGCAATAATCAAAGACGTATTCCGTAAGATGCTTCCCGGAAAGAAAAACAACAAAAAAGTGGAGACATCCCTCATAGAGGAATTCTACTATCCGAAATACGGTCCCGGTCAGCTGTGGGAAACTGCGGCGGATAAGTTCGTAGCATTAGGCGGCAGGCTTGAGAAAGGCTGTCTTGTTACCAACGTAAAGACGAAGGAAGGAAAAGCATACGCTGTTACTTTTGAGAAAGAAGGCAGTAAAGAAGAGATTCATGCAGATTATGTTATTTCGTCCATGCCGTTAAAAGATTTGATAGCCGGTATGAATGACGTTCCGCAAAAGATACAAAAATATGCTGCAGGACTTCCCTATAGGGACTTTGTAACGGTAGGTCTGCTTCTTGATAAATTAAACCTGAAAAATGAGACAAAGTTAAAAACTTTGGGAAATATTGTTCCCGACTGCTGGATTTATGTGCAGGATGTGGGGGTAAAGCTGGGAAGGATCCAGATTTTTAACAACTGGTCCCCTTATATGGTGGCAAAACCGGAGGATACAGTGTGGATCGGTTTGGAGTATTTCTGTACGGAAGGCGACAAGTACTGGAAGCTTTCTGAAGAAAAATGGGCAAGGCTTGGGGCTAAAGAACTGGTAAGGATGGGAGTTATCGACTCTGCAGACCAGGTTAAGGATTACCACAAGGAAACGGTCAAAAAAGCATATCCGGCATATTTCGATACCTATGACCATATTGATGAGCTTATTGAATATCTCAATCAGTTTGAGAATCTCTATTGTATTGGAAGAAACGGACAGCACAGATATAATAATATGGACCATTCCATGGCGACGGCCTTTGAAGCGGTTCGTAATATTGTGAATGGCATTTCTGACAAGCGAAATGTATGGAATGTCAATACGGAACAGGAATATCATGAGGAGAAGGCCTGACAACCAAAATTCCTAATTGTCGACGAATAATGCTTTACAATAGAAAAAGATGATGATACGTTTATTTTATAACCGTGCGGGAAACACAATATTTTGTATAAGAAGAAAAGAGAAAGCACAAATTATGATAAATGAAATAGAAAAAACAGCCTTTAGAGTTTTGTGCGGTTAGCTCTAAAGGCCCTTTTTCTTTACAACCAGGTCAGATAATTAAACTGCGGTCTAAAATATAAAGAAAAATGTCATGGTGTAGGATGAAAGAATAAGGAGGTTATGTTATACTGACTGTAAAGATTATGGAATTGAGGTAACGGGGATGGAAATGGCAGATTTTAATAGATACGAGCAGAACCAAAGAATGTATGGAGGAACTGCGGGGAGAAAAATGGGTATATCTTACAAGGGAAAGAATTATATCCTTAAATTTCCCGGAAATTTAAGAGAGCAGGGAATGAAAAATATCCGGCTCAGCTATTCTAACAGTCCGGTGTGCGAGTATATTGGCTCTCAGGTTTATCGGATACTTGGTTTTCATGTACATGAAACCATACTTGGTACCCGGAGCGGGAAAACGGTTGTTGCATGTGAGGACTTTTTAAAAGATGAGGAAAAACTTTATGAGTTTGATAAAATTAAGGTAACATTTGAGCCCCATTTTTTGGATTCAAGCGGAAATGAGACAAATGGAGTAGGAGTAGATTTGTATGAAATCCTTATGACGATACAGGAACATCCGTTTTTAAAGGATGTGTCAGGTATTAAGGAACATTTTTGGAATATGTTTGTAGTGGATGCTTTGCTGGGAAACCCTGATAGAAATAATAGTAATTGGGGGATTGTTGTAAATTCTGATGGAGATAAGCGCATTTCTCCTGTTTATGATAATGGGAATTGCTTAAATTGCAAATGGGATGAGGAAAAGATGCAAGAGGTGCTTTCGGATGAAAGAAAAATGGAGACGGAAAGTTATAAAGGCCGCAGGTGTATTTTCGAATTGGAAGGGAAAAAGATAAATCCATATCATGTTATGGAGAGTATGAAATACCCGGAGTGTACTCAGGCTGTGGAAAGGCTTGTTCCTATATTAAAAACCTCCTTTTCTAAAATTAACAGTTTAATATGGGACATTCCTGTCTTGACAGAAATACAGAAGAAGTTTTATTGTGCAGTTATGGAATGCAGGTATGATAAAGTGTTTGTTCCGCTTTATAATAAAATCGCTTGTGGAGATAATGTATGTTAAGCTGAAAATACTCAGGAAAGAAAGGGGGAGATAAGATGTATAACGATAGTACAATTGTCCTTCCTGATAACCTCCCAAATGGATTGCAGAATGATTTTAAAGAATTACAGGAATATTATGATGCAGGTGACTGGCTTCAGTTTGATTTGTTTTTTGAAGCGGTGGAAGCAAGTGTGAAGGCATATTATCTTTCGGGAAAAATTAGCAGGGAGGAAATGAATATGATTTTTAAAAAATATGGAGTTGCATAATGAATAAACTTGGTATATGAAAAGCAAAGAAAAAACAGCCTTTAGAGCTCTATGCGGTCAGCTCGAAAGGCGTTTTTATGCTTATAGTACTATTCAATTACTCATTGGAAACCGTTTCCATTTCCGCTACCATATCCCTTAAGGTATCCTCCAAAGAGATTTCCGGTTTCCAGTTAAGCTCTTTTGCTATTTTGTCGTTTGAACCAATGATGATGCGGTTGTCATCAGGACGGACAAACTCGGGATTAACCTTAGTTCTGATATCGGTTTCTGTTATGGTCCCCACAATTTCTATGATATCTGACAAAGGAATGCCCTTACCGGAACAGATATTGTAGATTTCTCCGGGGGTTCCTTCGGTAAGAAGGAGATAATAAGCCCTGACTACATCTCTTACATCTACAAAATCCCTGATGATCGTAGTATCGCCTGTTTCAATAATGCCGGCTTTGGCCCCGCTGTCCTTGATGTTTAAAATCCTTCTGATAAAGCTGGGAACTACAAAGCGTTCATCCTGCCAGGGACCTATATGATTAAAGGAACGGGTCAGGATAATATTAAGATGATAATGATCCACAAAAACCTTGGACAACATTTCCTGGGACACCCGGGCTACCGCATAAGGACTGACCGGCGTTAAATGCATATCCTCCCTGAGAGGGAGCTGCTCCTTTGAAACATTGCCGTATTCTTCGGAAGAGCCGATGGACAAAACGCGGGATGCCATGCCGGCTTCCTTTAATGCGCTTGTAAGGTTTAAGAAAATATTGGTATTGTTTACAAAGCAGTCTTCCGGATGCTGCCAGCTGTAGGCAACGCTGCTGAAGGAAGCCAGATGCAGAATATAATCCGGGACAAATTCCGTCAGGACGGTTTTTAATTCATCGCTGTTTAATAAATTGACTTTTTTAAACCGGATATTGATTTTATCCGCATATATGGAACAATCAAAGGCGGGCTCTTTAATATCGATGCCGCAGACTTCAAAAGATTCCGGACGTTCGTATAGATATTGCAGAAAATGTCTGCCTACAAAACCGGAAAAACCGGTAATCAAAAATTTTTTGCTATTCATGTATTTTTCCTCTCTTACATGCAAAATGCAATAAACACTATCATTTTATTATAGAACCTTGAATAAATCAAGTGCATGAACATAAAGCGGGTCTTAAAATTATCTTAAAATAACGTGGAAATCCATGGCGATGGAAGAAGTTTCCTGAAAGCCTTGATTTATTTTAGGTTCTATAATAAAATTATCACAGTTGTTTATACTGTATATTATGGAGGAAATAAGTGAGAATGAAAAATGCGTTGATTACAGGAATTAATGGTCAGGACGGCTCGTATCTGGCGGAATTGTTGTTGGAAAAAGGATACAATGTATATGGTATCATGAGACGTAAGTCCGTTGTGGATTACGGCAATGTAGAGCACATTAAAGATAAAATCAAATTTATATATGCGGATATGACAGATGTGGTATCTTTGGTAAATGCCATGAAGGTTTCCGATGCGGATGAGGTATACAATCTGGCGGCACAGTCCTTTGTGGCTACGTCATGGGAGCAGCCGCTGGCAACGGCACAGATTGATGCATTAGGCGTTACCAATATGTTAGAGGCAATCCGTATGGTAAAGCCCTCCTGTAAATTTTATCAGGCGTCCACTTCCGAGATGTTCGGTTTAGTGCAGGAGATTCCCCAGAAGGAGACCACGCCTTTTTATCCCAGAAGCCCTTACGGCGTTGCGAAGGTATACGGACATTGGATTACCAAAAACTACAGGGAAAGCTATGATATGTTTGCCTGCAGCGGAATCCTTTTCAACCATGAATCCGAGAGAAGAGGAAAAGAATTCGTTACCCGTAAGATTACCGATGCGGTGGCAAGGATCAAGTTAGGCGTACAGGATCATGTAGAGCTGGGCAATTTAAGCTCAAAGCGTGACTGGGGCCATTCCAAGGATTATGTTTACGCTATGTGGCTGATGCTGCAGCAGGATACTGCTGATGATTATGTAGTGGCAACAGGAGAGACAAGAACCGTAAGGGAATTTGTAGAAACAGCTTTTGCCAAAGCGGGAATTGAAGTGGAATTTTCCGGCGAAGGCATGAATGAAATCGGAACGGATAAGGCGACCGGTAAGGTGGTAGTAAAGGTTAATCCCGACTTCTTCCGTCCCGCAGAGGTGGACATCCTCATCGGGGATCCTACAAAGGCGGATACCGTGTTAGGCTGGGAAAGACAGATTAAGTTTGACGAGCTGGTTGAACGTATGGTAAAAAATGATTTGGAATTAGTGGAAAAAGAAATCGCTTACAACAACCTGTAGGCTATGATTGCAAAGGACTGTTGAATGGATCATATGCATATATATCGCAGTTTGGATATATATGCATATTTTTCTTGATTGGGCAGTTTACTCCGGTAAGGGGAATACTTCTTCATGCACCTATGGAAGGCGGAACGGATAGGGGTAACCGGAACTACGGTAGGACAAAGGTGGATTTATGACAGCTGCGAACTTTATTTTAAGCCTTTTTTGTATATTTGAAATCATCTGTGTACCGGCGATTTTTCTTCACGCAGGGCTTTTGGGCCTGATAGCGCTTTTTCTGCTTTTGCTGGCTGTATTTGTGTTTGTGCTTTGGAAAATGAAAAGGCTGCCCCGGCAGGGAAATGGCAAAGAGCAGAAGAGAGAGGGCGTAACCGGAAAGAAGATAAGCGCTTTGGGAGAAAAATTGCGGGTTCTGTGCATCCTTAGCATTCTGTTCCAGCTTGCTTTAGTAGTTTTTTACAGACATACGGATGATGACGACGCGTGGTATTTAGGCCTTGCGGTTTCCGCTTATGAGACGGGGGAAATGTTTGCCTACTCCCCTTATACGGGAGATGCCATGGAATTATCAGACGGAGGGGATTACGTACTTTCGCCCCTTCCGATTTTGTGGGCGGCGCTGGGAAAGCTGTTTCACATTCATCCCACTATTCTGGCCCATGCCATTGTGCCTGTATTTATGCTCTTGTGGGCTTATTACGTTTACTGGCTGTTAGGCAAACGGTTATTTGGAGGAAAAAACGAAAGCGCAGGGGCGTATGCCTTCTGGCTGTTTATGAATGTTTTGAATCTTTTCGGATTCTATTCCACAAGGACAAGCGGCACTTTTCTTTTATTTAGAAGCTGGCAGGGGAAAGCGGTATTCTGCGCTATTTTAGTACCTTGTCTGTTTTATTATTTTTTAGGACTTTTGAAAAGCCAGAGCCAGAGAGAAAGGGAACTGACTGAGAATGAAGCGCTCATAAATGAAAAACAGGAGTTGTCAGGAATTTATCTGACCATGGGCGCAGGATGCCTGGCGTCTTTTTCGGCGGCGTCTTTAATGCCTTTGCTTTTGTTTGCCATGGCTTTGACTTACGCCATAGCAACGCGTTCTGTCAAGATTCCTCTTAAAATGTGCGGGGCTGCCATACCGAATGTGATTCTGGCGGGGATTTATGTACTTTTTCTGTAAAATGCGCAATTTGTCATTTATGGATTTGATAAGTGCAGCGGAGTAATAAAACCGAAATCAATGTAGAGATAAGTCATACAGTAAAACAGGGATAATATGATATGAATTACATTACCAATCTTTTTAAACTTTATGCAGGAAACGGCGTTCTCATGTGCTTGTATCTGGCCGCATGGGGCATTATTGCAGTTTTAGAAAAGAAAAAAGAGAATCAAACAGCCTTTGCTTTCAGCGCATGGTATCTGCCTCTCGTAATTGTGAATCCCCTTGTGGGAATGATTTTGGAACGGTTAAATATGCTGCCAGAAAGAATTGTGCGTATTTATTGGCTCCTGCCGGTATTCTTTTTAATAGCTTATGGAGGAGCGCTTCTGGTTCAAGGGGCGGAGCAAAGGTTCAGAATGGGAACTTTGGCTGCGGCTGTTATTGTAATGGGCCTGGTCTTTGCCGGGAATCCTATTGTAACGAGAGAAAATTTTGTAAAGGCGGAAAATATTTATAAGCTGCCGGACGGCGTGATCCAGATTGTGGATATGATAAACGAAGACGCCGGAAGTGGCGGGGGAGAACGAAGGGCGGCGATGCCCTTGGGCCTGTCCACCTATGCAAGGCAGTATGACGGAACCCTTCCCATGCTTTACGGAAGATACCCGGAGGACGACAAGGCTACGGAAGTATACGAAATGATGCAGTGGCCAAGCGTGCCTGTGGGACAGGTAAGAGAAAGGGCAAAGGAGGAAGGCTGCCGCTATCTGGTGCTGGATGAGACAAAGGAATGGACGGATATGCCGGGGGAAGACCTGCTGGAATTTGTAGGAAGCTATGGCAGCTATTGCCTGTATCGGTTAAATTAGGTATAATAATACAGTTAAGGTTTTTTGGCGAAAATATAGGAAGAAAGTATAGAGAGAAAAAAGAATGGAATTGATACGAGATCTTTATCGGAACAAACGTCTGATATTGAAGCTTTCCAAAAATGATTTTAAAACCAGATTTGCAGGCTCTTATCTGGGAATTATCTGGGCCTTTATTCAGCCGGTGGTAACGGTGGTGGTATACTGGTTTGTATTTGAAAAAGGATTAAAAGTAGGAAATACGGTTACAAAGGACGGACTTGCCGTTCCCTTTGTGCTTTGGCTGACCTCCGGTCTGGTTCCCTGGTTTTTCTTTTCGGAGGCTCTTAATAACGGAACCAATGCTTTGATCGAATATAAGTATCTGGTGCAGAAGGTTGTGTTTAATATATCGGTACTGCCGGTTATTAAAATATTATCCGCATTATATGTGCATGTTTTTTTTGTGGCTTTTACGGTTGTTTTATTTGCCTGCTACGGGAATTTCCCGGATTTGTACATGCTGCAGATTGTTTATTATTCCTTCTGTATGTTTGTGCTGGTGCTGGCGTTATGCTACTTTACCAGCGCTGTTGTGGTGTTTTTCAAGGATCTGACCCAGATTATCAACATTATTTTGCAGGTGGGTATGTGGGCGACGCCTATTATGTGGCAGTTGGGGATCGTAGATGCAAAATGGCAGTTTTTCTTTAAGCTGAATCCTATTTATTATATTGTAAACGGATACAGGGAGGCTTTTATCGACAAGGTGTGGTTCTTTGAGGAATGGAAGCTGACGCTGTATTTCTGGATAGTTGTGGCGGCTCTGTTTGCCTTTGGCAGCTTTGTGTTTAAGAGGCTGAAGGTTCATTTTGCGGATGTGTTATAGGAGGAAGCCATGAGTGAGAATATAGCGATTTCAGTAGAAAACATCAGTAAGATTTATAAATTATACGATAAGCCTTCGGACAGGATGAAGGAAGCACTGGGCTTAAAAAAGGTTCCGGTAAAGGAGCATTTTGCACTGGATGATGTGTCCTTTCAGGTGGAGAGAGGAGAAACTGTGGGCATTATCGGTACCAACGGCTCCGGCAAGTCCACCGTTTTAAAAATTATTACCGGAGTGTTAAATCCCACGAAAGGAAGCGTGAAAATCGACGGGCGTATTTCCGCATTGTTAGAGCTTGGCGCAGGCTTTAATATGGAATATACGGGAATTGAAAACGTCTATTTAAACGGCACCATGATGGGCTTTTCCAATGAAGAAATCGAGGCGAAAATGGACGATATACTGAACTTCGCGGATATCGGGGAGTTTGTCCACCAGCCCGTTAAAACCTATTCAAGCGGTATGTTTGTACGGCTTGCATTTGCCGTTGCCATCAACATTGAGCCGGAAATCCTCATTGTGGATGAGGCTTTGTCGGTAGGGGACGTATTTTTTCAGTCCAAATGCTACCACAAATTTGAAGAATTCAAGCGTATGGGAAAGACCATACTTTTTGTAAGCCACGATTTGAGCAGCATCAGTAAGTATTGCGACAGGGTAGTGCTTTTAGATAAAGGGCATAAGCGTGCGGAAGGCGCGCCCAAGCAGATTGTGGATATGTATAAAAAACTCCTTGTGAACCAGTTAAAGGGCGAGGATGCGCCGGATACCATTGCTTCCGATAAACTGGAAGGGGACAATGGGGGAGAAAATGCAGAAGGGGAGACATGGAAGGCTTCCTTAGTGCTGAATCCCGAAATTGTAGAATACGGGGAAAAGCAGGCGGAAATCATAGATTTTGCCATTTTGGATAAGGAAGGTCAGATTACCAATGCGGTGGAAAAGGGAGATATGTGTAAAATTAAAATGAAGGTCCGCACCAACAGGGAAGTGGAGAACCCGATCTTTGCCTTTACCATCAAAAATCTTCAGGGAACGGAAATAACAGGCACCAACTCTTACTTTGAAGGACAGGAAATCGGAGATTTACCGGCGGGAGTGGAAAAGGAAATTACCTTTGAGCAGGAAATGAATTTACAGGGCGGCGAATATCTGCTGTCTCTGGGGTGTACAGGCTATATACAGGGAGAATTCCATGTATACCACAGATTGTACGATGTATGCAATCTGACAGTGGTTTCTTACAAGAATACAGTGGGATTTTATGATATGAATTCCAAAGTTACGATTGAATAGTTTTTTGACATAAATCATCTTTGACTTAAGGTGCGAACAATACGGTAAATATGATGTAAATAGCAAAGCATAAATCATACAGGAGGAAGTTTGAGTGGAAATTCAGACAGAGAAAAGCGCTAAGGCAGAAGAAAGACTGAATTTAACATATTATGGCGGAAGCGACATCTATAGCGACGGCGCTGTTGAGGACAGGCTTTTGGAAATCGCCAAGACCCATTCCGAGGCGCAGCTGAATGAAGTGATTGCAAAAACCAAGGATTGGAGCATTTTGTACCATTTCTCCCATATCAGGAGAAACATTGTCTCGTGGATGCCCATAGAAAAAGAGGCGACAGTTCTGGAAGTCGGTTCGGGATGCGGAGCCATTACCGGAGCGTTAGCGGCTATGGCAAAGAAGGTAACCTGTATTGATTTATCCAAAAGGCGCAGCTTAATCAACGCATACCGTAACAGCGATTATGACAATTTTGAAATTCTGGTGGGGAATTTTAAGGATATTGAAAAGGAGCTGCCGGAAAAATATGATTACATTACTTTAATCGGGGTTTTTGAATACGGAGAGGCCTATATCGGGGGAGAGCATCCTTACGAGGACTTTCTTGAGATTTTAAAGAAGCATTTAAAGCCGTCGGGAAAGCTGATCATTGCCATTGAAAACAGATGGGGGCTAAAATACTTTGCCGGCTGCAGGGAGGATCATTTCGGAACCTTTTATGAGGGCATTAACGGATATCCGGAAAGCAGCGGGGTTAAAACCTTTGTAAGAAGCGAGTTAGAAACCATGTTTACAAAGTGCGGCTTTAAAGAGTGGCAGTTTTATTATCCCTATCCCGATTACAAGCTGCCCTATGTGATTTATTCCGACGACTATCTGCCCCATCCCGGGGACTTAAGGCAGAATTACGGAAATTATGACAGGGACAGGATTGTTGTTTTTAACGAGGACAGGGTCTTTGACGACGTTTGCAGGGAAGGGCTGTTTCCGCAGTTTTCCAATTCCTATTTAGTAGAGCTTTCGGGAGAATAAGATGAAGATAATTTATACCAAATTTTCCAACGACAGAAGGGCGGAGTATTCCATCCGTACCAATATTTTGTTGGGAGAAGACGGAAAAAAGTATATAGAGAAGCTTCCTGTGGTAAAGTCGGGACAGGCCCATGTGGACAACCTGGCAAAATGGGAAAAAGAGCTTGCAAAAAAATACGAAGGTACACCCTATAGTCCCAATAAAATCCTGTCAATAGAGGGCCGGTCTTGTTTGGAGTTTGTGAAAGGCATTTCTCTGGAATCCATTATGGACAGACTGCTTTTACAGGGACAGATGGAAGAGCTGATAGAAAAGCTTAAAGAGTTTGCGAGTGCTGTAAGAGCGGCAAATGATGAAGCTGATTTTGAAGAGACTGATGATTTTTGTGAAGTATTTGGCAAACCATCCCTGCCTTCAGGATTACGGTGCGGGAAGGTTACCAATATCGATATGATTCCTGCCAATATCATTATGAAGGATGATAAGGGAACCATTATAGATTACGAGTGGACCTTTGATTTCCCGGTGCCGGTAAATTTCGTGATTTACAGAATTTTGCATTACTATACGGAAGGTGCAAAGGAACGCCATGTTTTGCGGGATTATGACCTGTTTTCCACAATGGGTATAGCAAAAGAGGAAATCGGGGCCTATGAAGAAATGGAGGTGCATTTCCAGGATTATATTCTGGGAAATATGACGCCTCTATGGAAGATGCATGAGGATCTTGTGCGCCCTGCCTATCACATGGATATGTTTATGGCTAATAAAAGCCAGGGCAGCAGCTGCTTTTTCGGAGAGGTTTTCTATGATTTCGGGGAAGGAATTGTGCCGGAAAGCTGCCGGACCATTGAAAAGGCTCTGGACGGTAACGGCTATGTGACCTTAAAGGTAGAAGCGCCGGAGGGGGTAAAGTGCATTCGGATCGATCCGGGAGATCATCCCTGCATTCTGGTTTTAAAGGAAGCCAGAGGGATTATGGAAGGCGGCGGACAGAAAAGGAAGAAAACCTATCCTTTGAAGTACCATACCAACGGGGATGTAAGCGGAAACGGAGCCTTTCTGTTTGCAGGAGGAGATCCCCAGATTTATTTTGACGATATCCGGGAGGAAACCGCTTTTATAGAAGTGACCTTGTCTGTGCTTGAGGATACGAGGGGGATGCTTCTTAAAACCTTTAACGAAAAGGCGTGCGCATCCTATCATGCAGAACGCAATTACGACGAGCTGGAGCATCATTACCTGACGGCAATGGATTTGAAGGCGGATATGGAAATGCAGGTGGAGGAACTGAACCGCCGTGCCATGGCTGCGGAATGGAAGCTTCACTGTATTTATAAAAGCATTCCCTATAAGTTGTCCAAGCCTTACCGCATGTGCAGAAGCGGTTTAAAGCGCCTTATAGCGGGAACGCCAAAAAAACAGCTGCGCTTCGATACCTTTAAGCTTTATTTAAAGGGCAAAGGTTCCGAGGCCAAAGCATTTTATGAAAGAGAACTGATTGCCAGAAGAACCTGCCATATTCAGGACAAAATGGATAAGCTGGCGGAGACGGAGGTTTTAAAGGCCCAGACAGAGGAAATGAAGGAAGCGGGAATCTGCTTCAGCATTCTGGTACCCGTTTATAATACGCCGGAAAATTATCTCATGGAAATGATTGAATCGGTTCTTGCCCAGAGCTATCCCAATTATCAGCTTTGCATAGCCGACGGAAGCGACAAGGCGCATAAATATGTAAAACGTATCTGTAAGGGATATGCGGATTTTGATTCCCGCGTTTGCTATAAACAGTTAAAGAGCAATGAAGGAATTGCCAGCAATACCAACGAAGCCCTTCACATGGCAAAGGGAGATTATATCGTCCTTTTTGACCATGACGATCTGCTGCATCCCGAAGCCTTATATCATGTGGCAAAGGCTATAGAGGAGACGGGAGCGGAGTATGTTTATACGGATGAGGCGGTATTTTATAATGAATCCATGAGCCGCATCATTTATCATATGAAGCCGGACTTTTCCCCGGATTTTTTACGGGGGGTAAATTATATCTGTCATTTATCCGCTTTTTCCAAAAAGCTCATGGATAAGGTGGGAGAGTTCCGTTCTGAATGTGACGGAAGCCAGGATTTTGATATGACTTTGAGACTGACTGAGAAGGCGAATAAGGTTTATCATCTGCCCAAGGTTCTTTATTTCTGGCGTTCCCATCCCGGCTCGGTGGCTTCCGGCATTGAGGCGAAGACCTATTGCCTTGACAGCGCCAAGAAAGCATTGTCAGACCATCTTAACAGAATCGGATGGAAGGGAAGCGTGGAGGATTCTTCGTTTGCATCCTCTTATCACATTAGGTATGAAATAGAAGGAAATCCCATGATTTCCATTCTCATTCCCAACAAAGACCATATCGGCGAACTGGAAACCTGTATAGGCTCTGTTTTTGACAAGACTACTTATGAAAACTTTGAAATCGTCATTATTGAAAACGGCAGTGAGGAAGAAGAAACCTTTGCCTATTACAAACAGCTGGAAGCTGAATATGGAGAAAAGGTCCGCATTGTTACCTGGAATTATGGCTTCAATTATGCGGCGATCAATAATTTCGGGGCCAAAGCGGCAAAGGGGGATTATCTGCTTTTGCTAAACAACGATACGGAAGTGATTACGCCGGACTGGCTTCAGGAAATGCTGATGTTTGCCCAAAGGGAGGATGTGGGCGTTGTCGGCGCCATGATGTATTTCGGAGATGATACCATACAGCATGCAGGCATTATTATGGGAATCGGCGGCACGGCAGGACATTCCCACAAGGGCTTAAAACGGGGAAGCGCAGGGTATCTGTGTAAGCTGGCAATAGCCCAGGATGTATCGGGAGTTACCGGCGCCTGTATGATGATTGCAAAGGACAAATATGAGAAATTGGGTGGTCTGGATGAGAAATTTGCAGTAGCCTTTAATGATGTGGATTTCTGCTGCCGCTTGTTAGATGCGGGATACAAAAATGTCTTCACACCCTTTGCAGAGCTTTATCACTATGAATCCAAAAGCCGGGGTTATGAGGATACGCCGGAGAAGCTGGAAAGGTTTGAAAAGGAAAAGGAGCTTTTGTTAAAACGGCACGGGGAGCGGATTGAAAAGGGCGATCCCTATTATAATCCTTCTTTAAATCTGTCCAGAGAGGATTATTCCCTGGCGGACGGGTACACTGTATTTATAAAACGGTAGAAAATAAATGATTGGACAAATCGCTTCGTTATTGATAACTGTATATTTGTTATTTCTGTTTCCGGTTCTTTTGGGCGCGCTCTTTACGGCAGGGAAGGAAAAGGAAATCGGAACCGCTTATTTAAACGGTATGGTGGTCTCCCTGGGATTATTTCTGACGGAGGCATATGTGGCTGATTATTTTGCCCTGCCCTTAGAACGATTGGCAAATGTCTATACCGTAACGGTGGGAATCGCATCGGTAGCGGCTTTGGCTGTTCTGGCAATTTCAGGGAGAAGATTGAAGGGAGTGCAGCTGTATCGTTTTCATTACCTGGCGGTGTTTGTCATTACGCTGTTGTTTGTAGGACTCAGATTGGATACCTCCGGGGATGATGTGCTGGAAACGGCACTGACGGCGGTCAAATCGGGCAGAATGTCTGCTTTTTCGCCTTACACGGGGCTTGAGCTTGTAACAGAGGAACCCGGCGGTTATCTTTCGGCATTTTATGCCGTACTTTCTAAAATAAGCGGACTGCATGTAACCCTGATCGGAAAGCTGCTTGTGCCGTTTGCCGTAGTTCTTATGGGAATTACCGCCTACAGGCTGTTATTGTTCCGTGTTTTGGGAAAAGATACGAAACGCTCATGGTACGGGCTGTGGCTGATTTTGTTTTTGTGGTTGTTTTTATGTTCCCCGGAAATTCCCGGCTACCGGGTGCTTTGGGAAGCGCCGTGGACGCCGGAGTGCTTTGTTTTTATCTGCTTTCTTCCGCTGCTTATTTATTTGCTATCCAGAAGGAGATGGAACGGATATTTTTCTTTTCTGCTGGCATTTTTAGTGATAGATATAGCTTTGACGGCGTCGGGGGATATGCGGGAAAGGACTAAAAACGCATTGCCTTTTCTGATAGTCTTGCTTTTGGTTTTTGCCCTGTTTCGGAAACATATTTTATGGCTGCTTCGTCATATTATCAGTCTTTGTTATAAAAAGAATGTTAAAAATTACGGTATTCCCATTGGTATGGCGGCATTGGCACTGGTTTCCGTTGTTTTGGACGGATGTATCATTACAGAAAGCGCCTATGGAATGCCGGATAACCGCTATAAAATGAACGCCGAAGTGATGCAGATACGCATGATGGCGGAACCCATAGTGCAGCCTAAAATGTTGGCGCCGCCGGAGGTGGCAGCTCAGATACGGGACGGGGATTTAAAGGTTTCCCTTGTATTCGGGCCGGATGCGGCGGATTATAGGGGAAATGACGGAATGCTCATTCGGCAGAAGGAAATTGCCGACGATCTGAGGCTCAACGGTTACGACACCATGAAACTGATTCAGCATGGTATGGCGGAAGGCTGCAATCTGATCGTTGCCTATAAAGAGGGAGAGGAGCAGGAAGAAATATTTAAACAGTTCGGCTTTTCCAAGCTGGGGGATACCGCATCCTATATGGTTTATGAGGCAGTTCCTTAGGCTGGGGTAATTTGCAAAAAATACTATAATGCCTGCAAATGCTTTGATTTTTGCAGGCGATTGCCTAAAGACCATAAGTAGATTTAAGACCACAGGTAGTTTAAAGACCGCAAGTAGATTAAAGACAATAGGTAGTCGAAAGACCGCAAGTAGTTTCAAGAATACAAATTAAGAAATAAAGGAGATAAAAACATGGGAAAGATAACAGTGGAAACATGCGAGATCGAGGGATTAAAGGTCATTACGCCTACGGTATTCGGCGACGAAAGAGGATATTTTATGGAGACCTACAACTACAATGACTTCAAGGAGGCGGGGATCGACGTGCAGTTTGTGCAGGACAACCAGTCGGCTTCTAAGAAGGGCGTTTTGAGAGGACTTCATTTTCAGATCAATTTTCCCCAGGATAAGCTGGTAAGAGTTGTATCGGGAGAAGTATTCGATGTGGCGGTGGATTTGAGAAAAGGCTCCGATACTTATGGAAAATGGTTTGGAGTAAGGCTTTCCGCAGAAAACAAAAAGCAGTTCTTTATTCCGAAAAATTTCGCCCACGGATTTATCGTATTGTCCAATTATGCGGAGTTTGCTTATAAATGTACGGACTTTTATCATCCTAATGATGAAGGCGGACTCTTATGGTCCGATCCTCAGATAGGCGTGGAATGGCCTATGCCCGAAGGCATGGGACCGGAGGATCTGATCATTTCCGATAAAGATACAAAATGGGGCGGCATCGACAGCTACCAGAGTAAATAAACCGGTGAGGAAGCTATGGGTAATCCGATAAAAAAGGCTATATTCGAATATCAACTGCGTAAATGCAGGAAAGACTATGAAGCAAGAAAAGAATATTTAAGCGACCCTTACATGCGGTGGATGGAGGAAAATGAAGCCGGTTTTGAAAAGTATTGTAAGGGGGCGGGACCGGATGAAGACTCCGAATGTCATAAGGAAACAGGAGAGAATCAGCGGCCGGATTCCCACAAGACGATCAATGCTTTGGTTTCCTATTTATCCGTAGCAAAATTTAACTCTATGACAGCTCAAAAACCCCTTTCTTTGGAGGGAGAATGGCTTTGTGTAGTCGGTTCTAAGGGAGAAGTGTCTCCTTACCTTGCCGGAATGCTTGGGGAAGGTCTTTTAGAACATCCTAAATCCGGTCTTGTTTACGGGGACGAGGATATATATGATCCCGCTTTAAGCGGAGGTAGTGCCCAAAGGGATAAGAATGGGATCCCGTCCCATATAAAACCCTTTGCCCGCTATGGTCCGTGGTTTAAGTCCGATGAAAGTCCGGAAACATTGCTGTCTTATTTTTATTACGGAAGCGTTGTATTATTAAAGACTTCTCTGGTAAAGGAAGCCTTACGGGACTTTTCGCCTGTGTATTCTTTAAGCGAATGCACGGACAGACAGTATTTTTATGATTTTATTTTGCATTATACGGATTTTTTGATGTTGCGGGAAACGGAAATATTTCATATTCCCCAAATCATTTTTCATGGCAGGGGCTTTGGGCGGGAAAAGGAAAGTCTGAAAAAACCGGAGCCGGTTAATGAAAACGCCTATTGGGGCTATGAGCCGGAATATGATGCCTGTAAGCTGGCTTCATTAAAAAGAAGGGGGCTTATGGCGAAAATGCGCCATTACAGTCACAGCGGGAAGCAGTATTCGGCGCCGGTTTACGAAGTGATGGAAAACCCGTCCGCAAATGAAAAGCCTCTTATTTCCGTTATCATTCCTTCCAAAGACAACGTAAGCATGCTGAAGCTTTGTATTGACAGCATCAGAAATAAAAGCAGCTATCCTTCCTATGAACTGATCGTTGTAGATAACGGAAGCAATGAAGAAAATAGAAGACGACTTGAGCAGATGGCTTCCGAAACGGGATTTTCCTATTTGCATGAGCCCATGGAATTTCATTTTTCCAAAATGTGTAATTTGGGTGCAAAAGCAGCAGGGGGAGATTATTTTCTGTTTTTAAATGACGACATGGAAGCGGTATCCGAGGATTTCATGGAGATTTTAGCCGGACAGGCATCCTGCAGTCGGATAGGCGCTGTAGGGGCAAAGCTTTTATATCCCGGTTCGGATCTGATTCAGCATGTGGGAATTTCCAATATTGCCGTAGGGCCGGTTCACAAGCTGCAAAAGGCCCATGACGGGGAGCGGGATCATTATTACGGGAAAAATACCCTGCCTGCTAATGTCATCGGCGTGACGGCGGCGTGTCTTATGGTAAGAAAGGAAAGATTTTATGAAGCGGGAGAGTTCCCTTTAGAAGCGGCGGTTTCCTACAACGATGTGGAGCTGTGTTTTTCTTTACAGGAACACGGCTATAGAAGTGTGGTCAGAAACGATGTGATTTTCTATCATCATGAATCCGTCAGCAGGGGAGACGACCGGATGGATGACGATAAGTGGGAGCGGCTTTTAAAAGAGAAGGACGGCGTTTATAAAAGACATCCGCGTTATGCGAAAAATGACCCTTATTATAATAAAAATCTGTCAGGCTTTAAACCTCAGTTTTTCTGCAGCTGGCTTTATCCCTATGAGCGCAGGGAAAGCTTTAGCCAACTTTCGGTTTATAAAAAGAGAATCCGGGAAGAATGGTATAATAACTGTGTGACGGTTACCTTAGAGCATATAGGCCTTGAGCGTAGGCTTTGGCTGGAGGAAAAAGAGAATTGCTATCTGATAGAGGGATGGTCCTATGTCCTGAATATGGATAACAGCCGCTATAAAAGGCATCTGCTTTTGACAGATGAAAGAGGCGTAATATATGAGGCGGTTTTGTGGGAGCGTTTTAGGACGGATGTGGTGGAGATTCTTGCAGAGCAGGAAAATATAGCTCTGTCGGGCTTCTGCTGCCGAATTGCCGAGAAGAGCCTGAAACCGGGGAAATACGGGATATCCTTGTTGTATGAGGACTTATGTTCCAGACAGAGGCTGTATAAGGAATGTGAAGAAATACTGTGCGTTAAATAGGATAAAAAGATAGAAAAGAAAAGTGCCGCAAATGAATCCGATTTCAGTTTGTTTGCGGCACTTTTCTGTGTTTTAATTGTTATGTAGTATTTCGAAGGAGTATGTTATATTCCGAAGTACAATATTCCGACATTATTGTGGTTTTCCCACTCCGATCTGATAATATTCAAATCCCAGTTTTTTCAATTCCTTGGCGCTATACTGGTTTCTGCCGTCAAAAATAATGGGATTTTTTAGACGCTTTTTGATTTCATCCATATCGGGAGAACGGAATTCTTTCCATTCCGTAACTAAAATCATGGCATCCGCATCGTTTAAAGCGGTGTACTTGCTGGTAACATAAGTGACCTTGTCATTGTCTTTTAAATAGCAGGTCTGGGCTTCTTTGACCGCCTTGGGGTCATATGCGGTTACGGTTGCACCTCTTTCGGTTAACTCTTTTATAATGGTAATGGAAGCGGCCTGCCTCATATCGTCCGTATCCGGTTTAAAAGCAAGTCCCCATACGGCAAAATTGAAACCGGTTAAGTCTTTTCCGAAACGCTCTATTATTTTGCGTGGAATGACCAGCTTCTGGTTGGCGTTTACTGTTTCCACCGCTTCTAAAATATGGGGCGTATGTCCGTATTGTTCGCTGGTTCTTATTAAAGCCTGCACATCCTTGGGAAAACAGCTGCCGCCGTATCCGCATCCCGCATAAATGAATGAATAGCCGATTCGTTTGTCAGAGCCGATGCCCCGGCGTACTTTATTTATATCAGCGCCTACTTTTTCGCAGATGTTGCTGATTTCATTCATAAAGCTGATTTTGGTTGCCAGCATGGCATTGGCAGTATATTTGGTCATTTCCGCACTGGCGATATCCATACGGATAAAGTTTTCCGTATTGAGGATATAAGGCTTATAAAGCTGTTCCATAACGGAGAAGGCCTCGTCATTATCAGCACCGATAACAATACGGTCGGGACGCATACAATCCCCTACTGCAGTGCCTTCTTTCAAAAATTCCGGATTGGAAATAACGTCAAAGGTTAAATCACTGGCACGTTTGTCCAATTCCTTCTGGATTGCCGCCCTGACTTTATCGGCAGTACCCACGGGAACCGTGGACTTATCGATGACATACATATGGCGCTTCATGGCTGCCCCGATTTGACCTGCAACCTCTAATACGTAATGCAGATCCGCACTGCCGTCTTCTCCCATGGGAGTTCCTACGGCAATAAAACAGATGCTGGCATGCTCTAGAGCTTCGGCAATGTCTGTTGTAAATCTTAAATGTCCCAGTTCGTAGTTGTTTTTTACCATACTTTCCAAGCCGGGCTCATAAATGGGGATGATTCCTTCTTTTAAATTCTGAATTTTGGATGCGTCTACATCTACGCACCAGACGTCGTTTCCCATATCCGAAAAACATGTTCCGGTAACAAGTCCTACGTATCCGGTTCCGATAACAGCGATTTTCATCTTTTCCGTCTCTCTTTCTTTAAATTATAATGATCTGATAATTATAAAATACACGGCTTTATTTTACCAGTTGTATTTACAGATAGCAAGTGGTATAAGCAATAATATCCCCTACAATTTCCCTTCCGTTTTCAATCGGGTAATATAAAAAAACCTTTCGTCTTCGCTTAAATTTGTAAACTGAATAAAAGAAATGGGGAGTTCCTTTAAGGGAAGACTGCATTTGGGGCATTTCTTTTTGTGACCGTTGAGCATATGCACATGGTCGCATTTTTTGCAATAGTGAATATATAACATGTGTTTTTTGACCTTTCTTGTGAATATTCGAGGTTATTCCCCCTAAATTTTAATAGTACTGTAAATGAAATTTTCACATATTTGTAAAAAAACGTCAATATCTATATGGAATAAATTCATCGCGGAATTTCGACAAAAATTCTTAGTGCAATTTCACGACAAATGGGTTACAATAAAAAGAGCGTCTAAAAATATTGATTATCAGGAGGACACAAAGAATGAGAACTTATTTGGTAACAGGCGGCGCCGGTTTTATCGGTTCCAATTACATTCACTATATGTTTAAAAAGTACGATAACGATATCCGCATCATCAATGTAGACGCATTGACTTATGCGGGAAACCTTGAAAATCTGAAAAGCGTTGAGGAAAGAGAGAATTATATTTTTGTAAAGGCTGACATCTGCGATAAGGCTGCCATCAGCAAAATCTTTGAGGAAAACGATATTGACAGGGTAGTGCATTTTGCGGCGGAAAGCCATGTGGACAGAAGCATCCGCAATCCCGAGGTATTTGTCCAGACCAATGTGTTGGGAACTGCGGTTATGTTAAACTGTGCGAAAGAGGCATGGGAGCTTCCCGACGGTACGTTCAAAGAGGGAAAGAAATTTCTTCATGTATCCACAGATGAGGTATACGGCTCCTTAGAGGAGGACGGCGGTTATTTCTATGAGACAACCCCTTATGCCCCCCACAGCCCCTACTCCGCGTCCAAGGCTGGCTCGGACATGCTGGTAAAGGCTTATATGGATACCTACCACTTCCCGGCCAACATCACGAACTGCTCCAACAATTACGGACCCTTCCAGTTCCCGGAGAAGCTGATTCCCCTGATTATCAACAATGCGCTGCAGGGCAAAAAGCTTCCTGTTTACGGAGACGGAAAAAATGTCCGTGACTGGCTGTATGTGGAGGATCATGCCAAGGCTATCGACATGGTACAGGAGCAGGGCAGATTATTTGAGACCTACAATATAGGCGGACATAACGAAAAGCAGAATATAGAGATTATCAACATTATCCTGGAAACCTTACAGGAAATGCTTCCCGATTCCGATCCCAGAAAGGCTCTTGTGAGCAAGGATCTGATTACCTATGTGGAGGACAGAAAGGGACATGACAGAAGATATGCCATTGCGCCGGATAAGATCAAGGCGGAAATCGGCTGGGAGCCGGAAACCATGTTTAAAGAAGGCATCAAAAAGACGATCCAGTGGTTCTTTGAGCATGAAGAGTGGATGAAAAACGTCACAAGCGGCGACTATCAGAAATATTACAACGAGATGTACAAATAATACGGCCGGTGGTACGTTTATGACGAAAGGCGTACGGGCTGAAGGAAAATACAATGATTTTTTGGTAGAAATATGTTAAGGAGCAGAATATGAAAGGTATTATTTTGGCGGGAGGAAGCGGGACAAGGCTTTATCCTTTGACGAAGGCAATTTCCAAACAGATTATGCCGGTATATGACAAACCGATGATTTATTATCCCTTATCTACCTTAATGCTTGCAGGCATCAGGGAAGTGCTGATTATTTCCACACCCAGGGATCTTCCGGTATTTGAAGATTTGTTCGGGACGGGAGAACAGCTGGGCATGAGCTTTTCCTATGCGGTTCAGGAAACGCCTAAGGGGCTGGCGGATGCTTTTATTATCGGAGCGGATTTTATCGGCAGCGACAACGTGGCTCTTGTTTTAGGAGACAATATATTTTACGGGCAGAGCTTTTCACAGGTTTTGCGCAGGACGGCGGAGCGCATCGAAAAGGAAAAAGGAGCGACCATCTTCGGATATTACGTCAGAGACCCCAGAGAGTACGGCGTTGTGGAATTTGATGAAGAGGGCAGGGCTTTATCCATTGAGGAAAAGCCGGAGAATCCAAAGAGCAATTATGCGGTGCCGGGACTGTATTTTTATGATAATGATGTGGTGGAGATTGCGGCAAATGTAAAGCCTTCTGCAAGGGGCGAAATTGAAATTACAAGTATCAACAATGAATATCTCACAAGGGGAACCCTTCAGGTGGAAACCTTGGGAAGAGGTTTTGCGTGGCTGGATACAGGCAATCATGATTCCCTGCTGGATGCATCGGATTTTGTGGCGGCATTCCAGAAGAGGCAGGGATTATATATTTCCTGTATTGAAGAAATAGCATACAAAAGAGGTTTTATTGACAAAGCTCAGCTTTTAAAACTGGCGGAGCCTTTGATGAAGACCAATTACGGTAAATATCTGGTAGAGGTAGCGAATGGACTCTAGGCTGAAAAAACAGGTCATTGCTGTGGCGGTGCTTATGATTACTCTGGTCGTGGCAATGGTAGTTGGAGCAAATTATATACAGAAGCAGAAATCCATAAGGGCAGGCGAAAATGCCACAGGACAAGAGCCGGAAAATGCTGAGAGCGGCGGCAATGGCTCCAAAGCGGCAAATGAATACGGGCTGGACCCGAACCGGGATCCTAATGCATTTCTGGGAGATGAAGAGTTCTTTGATCCTTTAGCGCCGGAGTATTCAAACCCTGATATTACCTTATCCCTTCTGGTCAGCTCAGTGGAAAAGGATATGCGGGTAAATGTGGTAAACGGCAGGGGAGAGCTTATAAAGGACCAGCCTTTTACCGTTACGCTGAAGGATTCCCAGGGGACGGAGCGCAATTATAAGGATGTGGATCAGGACGGCAGCATTTATATTGCGCCTGTTGAGCCGGGAGAGTATGAGATTTCCTTGAGGGAGACGGAAGGATATATTCTGGCGGAGGAGGCCATACCCGTTTCTGTAAAGGAACAGATAGACTATACGGTCATTGACGATATTTCTTTTATGATCAAGTCCGTGGATGAAATTAACGAGGCGGAAGAGGATACGGCGATCAACGATGCGGAGCTGAATGCGGACGGAACGGAAAGCAACAGACGGCTGGATGATGAAGACGCTCTTTTTGGCATTGATGTATCCAAGTGGAACAAGGAAATCGACTGGGAAAGCGTTAGGGCGGCAGGCGTTGATTTTGCCATTATCCGATGCGGTTACAGGGGTTCCAAGACGGGCGCCCTTGTAGAAGATCCTTATTTTAAGAAAAATGTGGAAGCCGCGGAAGCCGCGGGAATAAAGGTTGGAATTTATTTCTTTACCCAGGCGACCAATGAAATCGAAGCGGTGGAGGAAGCCAGTATGGCGCTGATGCTGTGCAGAAATTATAAGCTGGCTCTCCCTATTTTCATTGATACAGAAGGCGCAGGAGGAAACGGCAGGGCGGACGGACTGGGCGTGGAGACCCGGACGGCGGTTTGTGAAGCTTTTTGCCGCACCATTGAAAATTCCGGCTTTAATGCCGGGGTATATGCCAGCAAAAACTGGTTTATCAACAATTTAAGTACAGAAAATCTTTCGGACTATACCATCTGGCTTGCCCAGTATTCCAGGGAGGCAACCTATGATGGGCGTTACGATTTATGGCAGTATACCTCTGCGGGCACCATAGAGGGTATTGAGACCCGGGTGGATTTGAATATGTGCTATAAAGATTTTTAAAGGATGCAATATGGAAGAAAACAACGAAAATCTATTAGAATATTATAAAGAGGCTTATGACAGGGAAAAACAGCGGGGGAGCGAATTGGCGGAAGAACTGGCGGATGCCAATGCCAAAGCGGCGGAGCTTTCCATGCAGTTAAACAGGATCAAAGGTAATCCTCTATGGAAAATGTCAAAGCCCCTCCGGGTGATCATGCACTTTTTTATCCGTAATTACCAGAGGCTGGCGGCTCATGGGAATCCCCGGGGAATCGCCCACAAATTAAAGAGCAAATGGATCGAGAAGCGGGCCATGAAGCAGCACGGGAAAAGGAGTTTTCCCGATGGGGCAAGGCGGAGAACGGAAGAGGAAACGGGCTTTAGCAGGGATATTACAATCAGTATTCTGGTTCCTTTATACAATACCCCCAAAAAGTTTCTGACAGAGATGATGGATTCTGTCTTAGCGCAGACATATCACAAATGGGAGCTGTGCTTAGCCGACGGCTCCGACGACGCCCATGCCTACGTAGGAAAAATCTGCATGGAATATGCGGATATGGACAAGCGGGTTAAATATCAGAAGCTTTTAAGCAATGAGGGGATTTCCGGCAATACGAATGAATGCTATAAGATGGCTTCAGGGGAATATATCGGTTTATTTGATCATGATGACATTCTTCATCCCAGCGTTTTGTATGAATATATGAAAGCCATATGTGACAAGGACGCGGATTATATCTATTGTGATGAGGCGACTTTCAAAAACGGCAATATCGATAAAATGATTACGCTGCATTTTAAGCCCGATTATGCGGCAGATAATTTAAGGGCCAACAACTATATCTGTCATTTCAGCGTTTTTTCAAGAGAACTGTTAGAGGGAACCGAATTATTCCGTTCCCGCTTTGACGGCAGCCAGGACCATGATATGATCCTACGCCTGACTTCAAAGGCGGAGCATGTGGTTCATGTGCCCAAGCTTCTTTATTATTGGCGCTCCCACAAGGGAAGCGTGGCGTCGGACATCAGCGCTAAGACCTATGCCATAGAAGCGGCGAGAGGAGCGGTAGCGGATCATTTAGGCCAATGCGGGTTCAAGAATTTTAAAATCGAAAGCACAAGGGCTTTTGAGACTATCTTCCGAATCCGTTATGAGCTTACAAGGTATCCGCAGATTTCCATTATTATTCCAAATAAAGACCACTTTGCAGATTTAAAACGGTGTATTGATTCCATTCTGGACAAATCCACCTATGAAAATTATGATATTGTGGTTGTGGAAAATAATTCCGTTACGGATGAGATTTTTGCCTATTATGAAGAAATCAAAAAGCATCCCCGGATTCAGGTGGTAACCTATGAAGGCGAATTTAACTATTCCAAAATCAACAACTTCGGCGCAGGATTTGCAAAAGGGGAATATCTGCTTTTATTAAATAATGACACCCAGGTTATTACCGTGAACTGGATGGAGGAAATGATGATGTACGGTCAGCGTCAGGACGTTGGCGCGGTAGGCGCAAAGCTGTACTATGACGATATGACCATTCAGCATGCCGGAATTGTCATAGGTCTTGGTGCCCACAGAACGGCAGGGCATACCCACTATAAGGTCAATAAGGAAAACGTGGGATATATGGGCAAGCTCTGTTATGCCCAGGACGTTTCCGCGGTTACCGGGGCGTGTATGCTGGTGCGTAAGGAACTGTATGAGGAGCTTTCGGGCCTCGGCGAGGAATTTGCCGTTGCTTTAAATGATGTGGATTTCTGCTTGAGAGTCCGTGAAAGAGGTCTTTTAGTGGTGTTTACTCCCTTTGCCGAGCTGTTCCATTTTGAGTCCAAATCCAGAGGCTCTGACTTAAAGCTTTCCAAAAAGGAAAGGCAGAGGCTTGCCAGAGAAAACGCGGGCAGGGCGGAAGGAGAAAAAGAAGGAAAAGCCCGGGACAACAGCAGCCGGTATAATAAAGAGGCGGCTTTGTTCCGCAGCAAATGGAAGGAGCTTTTGAATGCGGGAGACCCTTATTATAACGTGAATTTTTCCTTAGACCGCAGCGATTATTCTTTAAAGCTGCATCAGAGCGGCGGCGACGGAGAAAATCAGGGGCAGTGATCCGGCAGCAGACAGGGAAATGCCTAAATGAAAATGAAATAAACGGCGGGTTTTTGACCGTAGAAATAAAAGAGAAAAGAGGATTTGAACATGAGCTACAAGGATACATTTCAGTTTTGGCTTGAGGACGATTATTTTGATGAGAAAACAAAGGAAGAGCTGTTTGCCATCCGCAACAATGATGCGGAGATAGAAGACCGTTTCTTTAAAGACCTGGAATTCGGTACAGGAGGACTCAGGGGCGTTATCGGAGCAGGAACCAACCGCATGAACTTTTATACGGTCAGAAAAGCCACCCAGGGCCTTGCCAATTATATTTTAGAGCAAAAGGGAGCGGATAAGGGATGCGCCATTGCCTATGATTCCAGAAGATTTTCTCCCGAATTCGCAAAGGAAGCGGCATTATGTCTTGCGGCAAACGGAATCCATGCTTATTTGTTCGACGCATTAAGACCTACGCCGGAATTATCCTTCGCTCTTAGAAAGCTTGGCTGCATTGCGGGAATTGTTATTACCGCAAGCCACAATCCCCCGGAGTACAACGGCTACAAGGTGTACTGGGAGGACGGCGCACAGATTACCGCGCCCAAGGATAAAGAGATCATTGAAAAGGTAAGAGAGGTTATCGACTACCATACGGTTAAGACCATGGGGGAAGCGGATGCGAAAGAGGCGGGGCTTTTAACCATGATCGGAAAAGAAATTGACGATGCTTATATGGTGGAGTTAAAGAAGCAGATCATTCATCCCGAGCTGATTCAAAAGATGGCGGAGGAAATTACCATTGTTTACACGCCCCTGCACGGAACGGGCCTTGTGCCGGTTACAAGAGTACTGGAGGAGCTGGGCTTTAAAAGGGTATATGTGGTAAAGGAGCAGGCGGATCCCGATCCGGAATTTACCACACTGGAATATCCCAATCCCGAAGACCCCAAGGCATTTGCCCTTGCCATAAAGCTGGCAAAGGAAGTAAAAGCGGATATTATTCTTGCTACGGATCCGGATGCGGACAGATTGGGGGTATATGCCCTTGATAAGGCTACGGGAGAGTATGTTTCCTTTACGGGAAATATGTCGGGAATGCTGATTGCATGGTACTTATTATCGGAAAAGAAAGCTATGGGCACTATGCCGGCTGATCCTGCCCTGGTTAAAACCATTGTTACAACCAATATGGCAGATGCGCTGACGAAGGATTTCGGCGTGACCTTGATCGAAGTCCTCACAGGCTTTAAATATATCGGAGAACAGATTAAATTCTTTGAGCAGAATCACTCCCATGAGTATGTATTCGGCTTAGAAGAAAGCTACGGCTGTCTGGCTGGAACCCATGCAAGGGACAAGGATGCGGTCGTTGCGGTAATGTGTCTGTGCGAGGTTGCCGCGTACTGCAAATCAAAGGATATGACCCTGTGGGATTTAATGCTGAAATTATATGACGAGTACGGCTATTACAAGGAAGGACTGCACACGGTTACCTTAAAGGGAGTAACCGGACAGGCCAAAATCGGGGAAATCATGAATTCCTTCCGCGCAAATCCCCCTAAGGCTTTCGGGGAATTCAAGGTAACTGCCTTTAGGGACTATGAAACGGATACGGTTATAAAGGCGGATGGCAGTAAAGGAAAGACAGGACTTCCAAAGTCCAATGTATTGTATTTTGATTTGGAGAATGACTGCTGGTGCTGTATGAGACCTTCAGGAACAGAACCGAAAATTAAATTCTATATGGGCGTTAAGGGCGAAAGCCTTGAGGACGCCGGTAAACTGCTGCAGGATCTGACAGAGGACGTTCTTTCGCTGGTAGAGGAATAAGCTGCAAAAGGGCACATGAAGGAGAAAATGAAATGAAAAAACTAATGGAACAGATTTTGAAATTCGGTGTGGTAGGCGTGATCTGCTTCGGTATTGATTTTGTCATTACTCTGGGAATTTCGGCAGTTTTACGAGGCATGGGAAAGGAGACGTCTACAGCGGCTTTGATCGGCGCATTCTTCGGTTTTATGGTTTCCGTGATCGTCAATTATCTTCTGAGCATGAAATATGTCTTTGTGCGCAAGGAGAACATGGACAGAAAAAGGGAATTTATCATTTTTACCATATTAAGTCTCGTGGGTCTTGGAATCAACGAAGGGATTATCAAATTTTCCATTGATGTGATCTATCTTCATGTATCGGCCCTGGCCAAAGTGCTTACGCCGGGAATGGCAACGGCGGCGGCAAAGATTGCGGCAACGGGCGTTGTTATGGTTTATAATTTCGTGACGCGAAAGCTGTTTTTAGAACAGAAGGATGAAAGCAAAAAAACGCAATAGAACCGAAAAGCAGAGAAGGCAGAATAGAATCAAAAAAGACAAAGAGAGCAAGATGTAAAGGGAAGAGGAAGCAGTAGAGGCCGCAAAACGGGAGGTTTTAAGATGAGTGAAAGAATGATGTTATTTATTCCGGCTTATAATTGTGAAAGGCAGATCATAAGAGTGTTAAATCAGCTGGATGGCAGTGTATTTGCATATTTTGAAGAGGTCCTTGTGGTTAATAACCGCAGCACGGATAAAACGGAAGCGGCTGTACTTTCTTATATTGCTAAGCATCCGGAAATGCCTGTGAAGCTGATGCGGAATACGGAAAATTACGGACTGGGCGGTTCCCAGAAAATGGCATTCCACTATGCGGTGAACCATGGTTATGATTATGTCTGTATGCTTCATGGGGATGATCAGGGCAATATTAAGGATTTTCTGCCCATGCTTGCAAAGGGGATTTATATGAAACACGACTGCGTGCTGGGAGCCAGATTTATGAGAGGCTCAAAGCTTTCGGGATATTCTAAATTCCGTACCTTCGGAAACATCGTCTACGATTTTATTTTTGCCTTTGTGACGAAGCGGAGGATTTTTGATTTAGGATCGGGCTTAAACTTATATAAGATTTCTATGCTTGAGGACGGTTTTTTTGATAAATTCCCCGATAATCTGATGTTTAATTATGTGATGATTCTGGCTTCCCACTATTACAAACACGATATTGTTTTTTATCCCGTTTCATGGAGGGAGGAAGACCAGGTATCCAATGTGAAGATGGTTAACCAGGCTCTGAATGTGCTGAAAATGGCCTTTACTTATTTGTTTGACCACGAATATATTCATACGGAATTTAGAGAAAAGGTTCACGAGTCCTATACCTGTGAACAGATTACAGAGCTGGAGGACTAATGCATGTGGTGGCTGATACCCCTGCTTCTGGCAGGCTTTATATTGGTGCATACAGCCAAGATGTTAAGGCTCTATCTGGTTTTAATGGAGCATAAAATCGGATTCGGCAGGTTTGTACTGTTATATTTAAAGACGACCCTTGTTAATTTAATCATTCCGCTGAAATTAGGGGAGCTGTACCGGATTTTTTGTATCAGCAGGGAAACAAAGCACTGGCAGGTGGGTGTGTTGAGCATTCTGGTGGATCGCTTCTTTGATACGTTGGCTTTGTGCATAATTTTACTGCCTCTCGACATCTTTGTATTTGGGAAAATATCCTTTATTACTCTGTTGTTTATAGGCATTATGGCGTTGATCGTCATATGTTATGTATCTATACTGCCTACATTCCAGTATTTAAACAAATATATTATCAGGCAGAAATCCTCGGCAAGAGCCATGGCGGCATTAAAGGGACTGGACGTTGTCAAGGTATGGTATGACTTTACCCAGAACCTGATCAGCGGAAGATTTGCCCTGATTCTGCTGTTTTCCTTTGCAGGCTGGCTGTTTGAGATCGGGACCATTAAGCTTTTGGCGGCGTATTTGTGCATTCCCTTTGGAGTAGGGGATTTTACGGCCTATATAGAGGCTATATTCGGAATCGGCAGCAGCGAGCTGTTAAAACCATATACCCTTTACGGCATTTTATTAATGTTTGTATTTACCGTTATCGGAATTGCCGTAATGTTTTTAAAAAGCAGGAGTAAAAAGAAAGCATGAAACAGATTTACGTAGTTTATGATGACAGTCAAATGCCCCGCAGGGAAATCCGGACCATAACGGGAGGAAAAACCTTTGGGGAAACTATTTTCAAGAGGCTGACGCTTTTCCAGAGAATTTCCGATGAGATTCAGAAGGAACGCCAGGTTGCGGGAATTGTTGTATACAAAGGGAAAAAGGATGAGGAGGCGCTTTTTGACGCCCTTCCTTCCGGAGAGGAAAAGGCGGTCATTGTCCATCTTTATTCCAATTTCGGACTGGCGGATCGAAATGAATTTGCAGTTCTGTTAAAAAAAGCCGAATATATGCAGGAGCCTTATACGGCGTTTTGTAACGGAAAGCCGGCCATGACCTTTATGGATTGTGCGGATTCCTACAAAAAGGCTTTTCCTGTCTTAATTAACAGGGAATACGAGGGAGAAGCAATTGAAAATAATGCCTTTACGGATTTGTCATTAGGAGCTAATTTTTTGAACTTTATTACAGGAGGCTTTGACGCCAGATTTTTTAACGCCCTTGAAGGGGATGAGTATACGGTAACAAAGCGGTCTTCCAAAAAGGAAAAAATCAAGGCGGAATATGAATTTTATTATCTTTTGCCGGACGCCATGAAAATGTGGTTTGTTATGCCTTATGACTATAGGGAGGATGAAAACGGGGCATCCTATACTATGGAGCGGTTCCATATGACGGATATCGCCATCCGCTTTGTCCACGGCGCTGTGGATTTAGAAGAGCTTCGGGATATTCTGGATAAGCTGTTCTATTTTATTCATCACAGGGAAACGAAGCAGGTGGATGCAGCAAAAGGAAAGAAAATAGCCAAAAGTCTTTATATCGATAAGCTGAAGGAACGAATGGAAGAATTAAGGTCCTGTAAGGAATATGAGGATTTTGACAGGATGCTGGCCATGGGCACGGATTATGAGGGCATTGAAGCCGTGGTTGCCCGCTACGAAAGCCTTTATGAAAAGCTGACCTTTAGTACAGGCGGCTCTGACGGAGCAAAAACCGGAAAATTTGGAGGAAGAGCTTATGATAAGCTGGCTGTGGGACACGGAGACATGTGCTTTTCCAATATTTTGTACAACAGGGAGTCTGAAATTCTAAAGCTGATCGATCCCAAGGGAGCCGTCAAAAAAGAGGATCTGTATACAGACCCTTATTATGATCTGGCTAAGCTTTCCCATTCTATTTGCGGCGGCTATGATTTCTTTAACAGCGGGCTTTATGAAATCTCCATCAAAAGGGATTTAAAGCTGGAGCTGGCGGTGGATGCAGATATTATGCCATTTGCGGAAATTTTCCGTGAGTATCTTGAGAAAAACGGATTTTCCTATCCTCTGGTAAGGCTTTATGAGGCAAGCCTGTTTTTGTCCATGCTGCCCTATCATATGGACCAGCCGGGAAAGGTTTTCGGATTTTTGTTAAATGCGGTAAAAATATTGGATGAGGTGGATTTATGTACGAAGGACTGACATTTTGTTTTGATATCGACGGGACCTTATGTCCCATTAAGAAAAAAGATGAGGAATATATTGACCTTGTCCCTTTTAAAGAAATGGTGGATAAGCTTAAGGAGTACAAGGAAGGCGGGGCGAAAATCGTATTGTTCACATCCCGCAATATGAACAGCTATGGCGGCAATATCGGGTTAATCAACGCCAATACGGCTAAGGTTTTATTGAAATGGCTGGATAAATGGGAGATTCCTTATGATGAAATCATTTACGGAAAGCCATGGCCGGGACATAAGGGATTTTATGTGGACGACAGGACCGTGCGCCCGGATGAGTTTTTAAAATACAGCGTGGATGAACTGGATGAGATTTGCAAAAACAGCAGGTGCAAGGAATGAGAAAAAAGTTGCTCTTTATCAGCGTATTTCTGCTGGTTGTAACGGCAGTTGTGCTGTTTTCACAGGACAGGGGACCTTCCGTGCTGGTGGCGGGAGAGGAAAAAATTGAAAGCATAAAAGCCAAAACAAAGCCTTTGGAGGAGGAGTTTGTGCTTTTTTTTGAAGGAGAGGCTCTGCCCTATAACGAAGCAGAGCATACTTTTTATCTGCCTGTGGATATGACGGATTCCCGGTGGGAAACGGGGAAATTTTCCGGCAGCTTTTTTAAAGAGGATGAGAAGGAACAAAAGGCCGGGGAAGGTCGGGAAGCGGATTTGCTTTTTGCGGAAAGCTATAAAGAAAACAGTAAGCAGACAGCCGTCGCTTCAGGTAAGCAATTTTCATTTCTGGCCCTTACCAAAGCCGGTTACGGGGAATATAAGCTGGTATTTACGGGACTTCCCATGATAACCTTTACAGGGACGGAATATACTGCCGACGATGGCAGCCAGATGTATTGTCTGAGAGTTTATGATACCAGCCATGAAAACAACTGGGTAACGGAATGCCATGCCCAGGCAAGGCTTCGGGGAAATACCAGCTTAAGCTATGAAAAGAAGAGCTTAAGACTGTATTTAAAGGAATTGAAAAAGGATGGAACCTTTGAAAAGAGCAATGAAAATCTTTTAGGGCTTCGGGATGACGATGACTGGATTCTGAATGCCTTGTATGCGGATAATACGAGAATCAGGGACCAGCTTTGCATTGAATTGTGGAATGAAGTGGGAGCGGCAAATAACCCTTACGGGCAGAATTTCGGCACACAGTCAGCCATGGTAGAGGTTGTTATCGGAAACGGCTATCAGGGAATTTATGATTTAATGGTTCCCATAGACAGAAAACAGCTGGGGATGGACGCGGTTTCGGATCAGCTGTCCCGTGGAGAAGCCATAGTGGAACGGCTTTATAAAAAGAAATATACAGCTCCGTGGAATGCAGGAGATTTTACGGGAGAGCTTCCCGATCCAAACCAGCCTGACTACAGAGGCGGTTTCTATTTAAAAGGAGATACGGTTTTACAGAATGAGGAAGAGTGGAAGCCCCTCTATGATCTGGCGGCTCTTTTGGAAGCGCCTGACGAGGATTTTGCGGCAGGCATTACAGAAATGGCGAACCGGCAGAACCTTATTGATAACTGGCTGTTCTATCAGGCCATTGCAGGATTTGACAATGAGAATAAAAACATGTATTATGTGGCGAGAAACAGAGGCGGCAGCTACTATGGTTATTTTATTCCCTGGGACATGAATCTTTCCTTTGGTGCGGTCTATGCGGAGAATGTATATTACTGCGCGGAAAGCCCGGAGGTATTGACAGAGATGATTTCCTGGCAGCCTGCCCAGAGAATGCTGGAGCTTGATGCAGAGGGTTCCAGAGCCTTGGCGGCGGATACATGGATGAACTGGAGAACGGGAGCTTTTTCTGATGAAGCCCTGTGGAACCGGATTGCATCCTTGGAGCAGCGGGTTAAAAACTCCGGCGCATTTGCCAGGGAAAACGCCAGATGGCCCAATGGAAACCAGAATGAGGATTTCAGCTTTTTATATGATTTTGCCCTTTCCAGGATGAAGGTCGTTGATGAGTGGATAGCAAAGCTTTCCGGTACAGGAAATGATAATGGAAGCGGAATAGACGGTGCATGGGATGCTGTGGCAGGCGAGGAAACGGGGAATGAGCCGGATGCTGTGACAGAAAACGGTTCGGATATGGTAACAGCCGGCCCGGGAGACATTATAACAGATGAGGACGCGCCGGTACGGGATGACTGACCTTTTGGAAAAGCCGGAGGATAAGGAATGGAATTCAGGCATGAATATAAGTTTATCATATCGATTTCCCAGTCTTTGCTATTAAAAGAACGGCTTTCGGGACTGATGAAAAAGGATATTAACAGCGGCAAAAAAGGCAGTTATGAAATCCGAAGTATTTATTTTGACGATATTCACAATTCCTGCTTTAAGCACAATGAGGCGGGTACTGACCCCAGGGCCAAGTACCGCATTCGCAGCTATGGCGTTTCCGATGAAAAAATCGTGCTGGAAAAAAAGATCAAGCAAAACGGCATGACGAAAAAACGGCAGCAGCAGCTGACAAAGGATCAATATGAAATCTTAAAAAGATGTGATGATAAAGGGATTCTAAAAAGGGCGTCGGATAAGGAACTGTTTTTTCACGACCAGCCGCCCCTTGTGCAGGAGCTTCTTTCCTTAAAGCAGATGCGGCGGATGCAGCCTAAGGTCATTGTGACATATGAAAGAACGCCTTTTGTTGAAGAGGCGGGAAACGTCAGGGTTACCTTTGATGACAATATTGCTTCTTCCGCAGAGTTTGACCTGTTTTTCTCCCACAGACTGCCCAAACGTCCCGTTATGCCTGTGGGACAGACGTTAATGGAAGTGAAATTTGACGAATTTTTACCGGAATATATCAAGAAAACACTGGAAATTGGCAGGTTGTCCCAGACAACCTTTTCCAAGTACTATTTGTGCAGGAGATACAGCTTATGAATACTTTCTCGGATATTTTTAAAAAGTCCTTTTTGGAGGGCTTTAACAGCGGCGACATTACTACGGGAAGAATCCTGGTAACCCTGGGCGTTACGGTGGTTCTGGCGGCATATATCTTTATTGTATATTATACGGCGACGAAGAAAACCTTTTATAATAAAAGCTTTAATATTTCCATGGCGCTGGTAGCGGTCATTACATCCGCTATTATCCTGGCCATGCAGTCCAATCTGGTTATTTCATTAGGTATGGTGGGCGCCCTTTCCATCGTCCGTTTCAGAACGGCAATCAAGGATCCTATGGATCTGATGTTTTTGTTCTGGTCCATCAGCACGGGCATTATCTGCGGCGCTAATATGTATACCATTGCGCTTTTGTCAAGCCTGATTATTACAATAGGACTGTTTTTGCTGGAGCTGACTCCCGTAGGAAGGGCGGCAAACCTTCTTGTAGTCAGCATGGAAAAGGCGGAAAAGGAAGAAGAGATTTTGAGCGCCGTAAAAGGCTTCAGCCGTGTCTGTCAGGTAAAATCCAGAAACCTGTCCGACGGGGGCATGAATCTGATTGTGGAATGCAAGCCTGTTAACGGGCAGGAACTGATTGTAAAGATAAAAGAAGTAGAAGGCGTGTTCGGCGTATCGCTGATGGCACATGACGGGGAGGTAACGGTATGACGATCGTAATTACAATGGCGGGACTTGGTTCCAGATTTAAGAAGGCGGGCTATACAGTGCCCAAATATATGATAGAAGCCCATGGAAAGACCTTGTTTGAGTGGTCCATGGAAAGTCTTTCCGGTTTTGAACTTTCAAAAAACACCTGTATTTTTATTGTCAGGAAGGAAGATGAAGCAGCGGGCTTTATTGAGGAAACCTGCAGGAAGCTGGGTATTTTAAAGGTAAAGGTTATTGAAATCGATTATCTGACGGACGGACAGGCTACCACGGCTATGTTGGCGGCAAAGGAATGGGATCAGAAGGACTCTCTTATGATCTACAATATCGACACCTATGTGGAAGCGGGTCAGATGAATGCTTCCCAGATTGCGGGAGACGGTTTTATCCCCTGTTTTCATGCGGATGGAGACCATTGGAGTTTTGCAAAGCTTAATGAAGAAGGAAAAGTGGTGGAGGTACGGGAGAAAACCCGGATTTCCGATAACTGTACTTTGGGGGCTTATTATTTTAAGTCCTGCGGGCTCTATGAGAAATTATATAATGAATATTATTCTTCTGATGAGAAGCTGGAAAAGGGGGAAAAATATGTGGCGCCCCTTTATAATTACCTGATCACAAAGGGCGGGGATGTGCGCATTTCCATTGTGGATTTTGACAAGGTTCATGTGCTGGGCACGCCGGAAGAACTGGATTATTTTAAGGAAAACTATAAGGCATGATGCAAAGTGTGAAGTTTTGGAAACCGAACAAAAAATTTATATGGATTGCCCTTATTCATTGGATTCTGACCTTTTTTACGGATCATATCATTTTTGAATATGTGATGTGGGATTTTTCCGATGTGACGCAGACGGTTAAAACAGCAATGACCTATGGGGCCAAGGCTGTTTTTCTGCTTATTCTGATTGGAATCTATCAGGGACTTTACTTCTTTTTTGCAAAAGCGGATAAGAGGCTTGTAAAGTATACCCTGATTTATTTTTGTATCAATATGATTCTGCTCTTCCTTGTCTGGCCGGGAATCTGGCGTATGGATGAGTTCGGCATTTTAAACAGCGCGGTTAAGCTTCTGCCCGTATTCTGGCAGAATTATCTGACCAGTCTTTTTTATGTATTTTCCCTGATGTTAGTTCCGGTTCCGTCAGGAGTGATCATTGTGCAGTGCGCTTTGATTTCCCTTATGGCGGGATATATTATAAGGTTTTTTGTGAACTGCTTTGGGAAAAGCGGACTTTTTGCATTTTTGCCGTTTCTGCTTTTCCCTGTGCTGGATTCCAACTTATATCCCATGAGGATGAGCTTATACGGGGTTTTGGAATTGTTTTTGCTGGTGCTTCTTTTTGAAAAGAAAATAAATTCCGGAAAGATCATTGAACAAAGAGACGGAAGTGATGAAAGAGAAAGCGGAAAGCGTGCAAATGGTAAATGGAGCATAACAGGTTCGTGGATATTTATCTGCATTCTGGGAGCTGTCGTTACGGTATGGCGGACGGAAGCCATTTACTATTTTCTGCTGTTTCCGTTACTTTTGGTCATTCTGTTCATAAAGAATATGGATAGAAAAGCTTTGGTCAGGATAATCTGTACCTATCTGGTATGTTCCTTATGTCTGTTTGTGCCCCAGACCGTGGGGGATAAAATGACCAGCGGAAACCAGTATGATCTAACCAGTGTGGTGCTGCCGCTCATTCCCCTTGTAGAAAAGGCCTATGGACGGGAGGAATGCAGGGAGCAGCTAAATGCCATCGATCAGGTCATTGATGTGGAAATGGCGGTAGAAGGGGCTAAGGAGAATAAAAGCGGTATCAGCCTGTTCTGGAGCCGCCCGGATTTTCAAAGGGAATACACGGATGAACAATATAAAGCATTTAAAAACGCCTATTACGGATTCATTATGAAATTTCCCGCGGTTTTTCTGGCAGAGCGGTGGGACTGCTTTGTCCATTCCGTAGATTTGCTGCAGAATACCACGGAAATCTTTACGGTAGAAGGAGTGGCCAATTATGATGCTTTCAGGGAATATCCCGGAACCGCTCCCGTAGACGAGAGCATGAGAAATGCAGTTATCAGGCTGTTGGAATGGCGGAGTACGGAGGACTATGAGATGAAAAAAACGGGTTACTCCGTTATCTACGGAAATATAGTGCCAATCTGTATTCTTCTGTCTGCCTGGGCAGTTTGCCTGGTAAGGAGGAAATGGCATGAATTTTTCCTGTTATCCCTTCCCTTGGTAAAGGCGCCCCTGATTTTCCTGACAGCCCCTTCCAGATTGTTTATGTACTATTATTCTTTATATTTAACAGGATACTTTGCACTTCTGTATCTGTTTCTTACAATTTGGAAAAAGCTGGAAGGACCCGTAAAAAAGACCATTGCCTACGGAAAAAGAAACGGAATAAAAGCGGCTTTTCATGCAGCCATGGAGCGGGTGGATAAGGGGCATCAGGATGAAATGTCCCGCCTTGCGTCGGATTATAAAGGGTGCAGGGAGTGGAGCATATCCATGGAGCGGGAAAAAATGGAAGACGAGATGAAAGCCCAAAGGACGTATCGATTCCCTTATGAACCGCTTATCAGTATTGTGGTGCCTGCCTATGAACCCCGTAAGGCCTTTATGAAAGAATTAATAACAAGCGTAATCGAACAAACCTATACAAATTGGGAACTGATCATTGCCGATGCGGGTAAAACTGCCGGCATAAGAGAAGTACTGGCGGAATTTTCCGGGAATGTGACGGATGCTGTTAAGTACAAAAAATTAGATGAGAATAAAGGAATTTCTGAAAATACCAACGCCGCTGTGGAGGAGGCAAAGGGAGATTATATCGCTCTTTTGGATCACGATGATCTATTGACTGAGGACGCATTGTATTCCATGGTGGAGAGAATCAACCGGTGTGATGATAGAGAAAGGATTCTGGCAGTTTATTCCGATGAGGATAAATGCGACGGGAATGGAGAGAATTTTTACGAGCCCCATTTTAAGCCGGATTTTAATCTGGATTTGCTGCTATCCAATAATTACATCTGTCATTTTTTGATGGTAGAAGCCGGTGCCATGAAGGAATTGAAGTTTCGTAGGGAGTTTGACGGCGCCCAGGATTATGACCTGGTACTGCGTCTTTCGGCAAGGGCGGATTTCACAAAGAAGAAAATCCTTCATGTGCAAAAGGTGCTCTATCACTGGCGTTGCCATGAGGGGTCCACAGCAGTTAATACGGAAAGCAAACGCTATGCTTACGACGCCGGCCGGAAGGCTTTAGAGGCTTATTATAAGGAAAAGGGAATAGACGGCGTCCGGGTGGAAGACAGCTCCCATCTGGGATTTTACCGTACGTTGTACAGTCCCGATATTTTTGCGGCAAGGAAGGACGTTGCGGCGGTCTGCGGCAGAGTCATAGAGAAGGGCCTGGTTACGGGGGGACCTGAATTGGAGTCCTGCCTTTTGTTTAAGGGCTTGAAAAAAAACAGCAGCGGATATATGCACAGAGCGGATACCAGGCTGGATGTGGATGCCGCAGACGAAAGAGCCTTAAAGCTGCGGCCCGGGCTTGGCTGTACGCTGGAAGAAGCGTTGAAAAAGGGCATGAAATTGGTATATGACCCTGAATTTATAAAAATTTTGTGAAAAAATTATGATGAATTTGTCAAAAAGTACCATTAGGCTGCGAATTATATTATAATAGTAAAAATTGCAGGGCAGGAGGACATTCAGCCTATGTCCGGGCAACTAAGGCAGTCAGGATAACAGAGGAGCCATAATGAAAACGACGGTGGTAATTCCCAATTATAACGGAGTCCAATATCTGCAAAACTGTATAAAAAGCCTTTTGAATGCAAGAAAAAAAGGGGATTTCCATATACTGGTTGTGGATAACGGCTCTGTGGACGGAAGTCTTGATGTGGCAAAGGAATATGAAGCAAAAGGTATTTTGGAGCTTAGGGCATTTTCTGAAAATACGGGATTTTGCAAAGCGGTTAATGAAGGAATCAAACGGTGCAAAACCAAATATGTCCTGCTTCTGAACAACGATACGGAAGTGACAGAGGGGTTCGTAAAGGAGCTGGAGGAGTTTATGGATGCGCATCCTAAGGCTTTTGCCGTTTCTTCCAAGATGCTTTCTTTAAAGGAGCCGGAGATTATTGACGATTGTGGGGATTTGTACTGCGCTCTGGGGTGGGCTTTCGGTCTGGGAAAAGGAAAGACTGCATCCCTATACGAAAAGGATGCGCGGGTATTTGCCGCCTGCGGCGGAGCTTCCCTGTACCGGAGGACGGTCTTTGACAAAATCGGTCTGTTTGACGAAAATCATTTTGCCTATCTGGAGGATATTGACATAGGCTACCGTGCGCTCATATACGGATATCGCAATTACTATTGCCACAGCGCAGTAGTGTACCATGCCGGAAGCGGCTTTTCCGGTTCCAGATATAACAGGTTTAAAATAGATTTATCTGCAAAAAATAGTATATATCTGGTTTACAAAAATATGCCCCTCTTACAGCAGCTTTTGAATCTGCCTTTTCTCCTTACGGGGTTTTTGGTCAAATGGCTGTTTTTTGTGAAAAAAGGGTTTGGAGCAACTTATTTTAAGGGGCTTATGAAAGGATTTTCCTTATGCTTTTCCGCTAAAGGAAGGGAAAAGAAGGTATCTTTTTCGGGAAAAAACCTTTTAAACTATGTATTTATTCAGGTACAATTGTGGTGGAACATTGTACGGAGAATAGCAGGCTGACAGGGATAAAATTGGTGGTTTTCCATGGATAACCACAGTAAATGTTACGGAATTGTTAAGGAATGATTAAAAAATATAACCTAAAAAGGTTGCCCTTTTTGGTGAAATAAGGTAAAATATCGGTTGTATATGAGAAAAGGTGATTCCCGTTGATAAAAGATAATCAAAAATATTTCAACAGGCTTCATGTAATTCTGGATGCTTTGGTTGTGGCAGCCGCTTATGCAATTGCATGGCTGATTAGATTTGAAAGCGGTCTCTGGAAGGAAGAGGGCGCGTTTATCGGTATTTTGGGCGCACGTACTTATTTTTTTGCGTTAGTGTTCATTATACCGGGATATCTGGTATTAAACCATTTATTCAATCTGTATACATCCAAGCGCTATTCCAGTGCCAAGAGAGATATTGTTAATGTTATAAAGGCCAATATGGTAGGTCTGGTACTGTTCTTGGGCATTTTGTATGTCATAGACCAGAAGGACTTTTCCAGAGGAATGATTTTTGTTTTCAGCGGGTTGAATATTCTGGGACAGAGCGGTACCAGAATCTGTATCAGAAAGCTTTTACGTTCCTTCAGACGGAAGGGTTATAATATTAAGTATGTTCTGCTGGTGGGATATTCCAAGGCGGCAGAGCAGTATATTGACAGGATTATGCAAAATCCCCAGTGGGGTTATATAGTCCGGGGCATTTTGGATGACCATATTCCAAGGGGGACTTTATATCGCGGCATTAAAGTACTTGGAACCATCGGTAATCTGGAAATTATCCTGCCTGAAAATAAGCTGGACGAAATTGCCATTACTCTTTCTTTAAAGGACTATGACAGTCTGGAGAGAATAGTAGGTCTGTGTGAAAAGTCGGGAGTGCATACAAAGTTTATTCCTGATTACAATAGTGTTATACCAAGCAAACCCTATACAGAGGACTTAAACGGGCTGCCGGTTATCAATATCCGTCATGTTCCCCTTAGCAATACCTTAAACAGTATGGCAAAGCGGGTTGTGGATTTTGTGGGAAGTATTTTTGCCATGATTTTGTTTTCCCCGGTTTTCCTCATCGCAGCGATTGCGGTCAGAGCCACAAGCAGAGGGCCGGTCATTTTTAAACAGGAGAGGGTGGGACTTCACAACAAGCCCTTTCAAATGTACAAATTCCGTACTATGGAGGTTCAGAAGCCGTCTAAAGAAAAGAAGAGCTGGACGGTTAAGGACGATCCCAGGGTAACGGACGTAGGCAGGTTTCTTAGAAGGACAAGCATTGACGAGCTTCCCCAGTTCTTCAATGTTTTTAAAGGGGATATGAGTCTTGTAGGGCCCAGGCCCGAAAGGCCGTTCTTCGTAGAAAAGTTCAAGGAAGAAGTTCCCAGATATATGATCAAGCATCAGGTCAGACCGGGCATAACCGGCTGGGCGCAGGTTAACGGCTACAGAGGGGACACATCTATCAGAAAGCGTATTGACTGTGATTTGTACTATATTGAAAACTGGACCATGGCGCTGGATTTTAAAATCCTGTTTCTGACGGTTTTCAAAGGATTTATCAATAAGAATGCGTATTAAGAAAGGATTAAAGAGTAAAAACTATGGCAGCTAAAAAGGGTTCCGGCGCATCGGGCGGAAAAAAAATGACTAAGGCTCAGCGCAGGAAAAGAAAACAGAAAAAAATTGCGATTCTTGCAATAGAGGCCGTTGTTGTTGTTGTTTTGATCGTTGCTTTATATTTTGTCAGCAAGTTGGATATCATACACAGGGAAGACATTAGTGACGAAGACATTGTTACCAACGATGATATTGAGGAAGGACTGTTGGTAGAGGCCGGCGACGTTACCATTAACGACAATATCGGCGGACATATGGAGGGATACCGCAATATTGCTCTCTTTGGCGTAGATGCCAGAAACAACAATCTGGGAAAAGGCGTCCGTTCTGATACCATTATTATTGCATCCATTAATGAAAACACGAAGGAAGTCAGACTGGTTTCCATATACCGTGATACTTATTTAAACCTTGGAAACGATTCTTATTCCAAGTGTAACGAGGCCTATGCCGCAGGCGGCGCAAAACAGGCCATTAATATGATTAACATGAATACGGATTTAAATATTACCGATTACGTTACGGTAGGCTGGGCAGCTGTGGCCGATACTGTGGACGCTTTAGGGGGTATCCAAATTGATGTGGATGCGGAGGAGTTGAAGCATCTGAACAATTATCAGGTGGAAACCTCCCAGTCCCTGGGCAGAAGCTTTACCAGACTGGAGCAGACAGGAATGGTTACCTTAGACGGAGTCCAGGCGGTTTCTTACTGTCGTATCCGTTATACCGCCGGCGATGATTATAAGAGAACCGAAAGACAGAGAGAGGTCATCCAGGCTCTTGCAGATAAAGCAAAGACGGCGACGCCCGATAAGCTGGATCAGATTGCCAACAAAGTATTCCCCCAGACGGCAACCAGCCTGACATTAACAGAGATTCTGGATCTTTTAAAGGATATTGCTTCCTACAATATTGTGGAGACAAGCGGCTTCCCTGCGGCAGAATACAGATCTACGGGAGTGATCAAAGCAGGAGGAAGAAATCACGGGGACTGTGTTATTCCTGTGGATTTAGAGACCAACGTTGTGATTCTGCATCAGTTCCTGTTCGGAGATGTGGAGGATTACAAACCTTCCCAGGCAGTACAGGGCTACAGTGACAGGATTCGTTCCGATACAGGAACGGCCAAACCCGATACGGGAGAAGAATAAAGGAATACCGTAAATCCACATGAATAAACAAAGCGGTACGCGGGATAAATTACAAAGAGGGCTTTAACCGGTCCTCTTTTTTTGTTATAATATATGTTAGCCATACAAGAAAGACAACAGGCAGTAAAGGAAGCGTAGAACATGGATACAGTGGATGTTATCATCCCCACCTATAAACCGGGCAAAGAGTTTTTGAAAATATTGGATATGCTTAAGATGCAGACGGTCAGACCTTCGCATATCATTATTTTGAATACAGAGGAAAAGTATTTTGAACGGCTGATTTTTGGAAGCGATTTTTCCCAAAAGCACAGCAGCTGTAAGGTTTACCATCATTCTAAGAAGGAATTTGACCACGGCGCCATACGCAACAGAGGCGTAAAGCTTTCGGATGCGGATTACTTTGTGATGATGACTCAGGACGCGGTACCAAAGGATGAGAAGCTCTTGGAAAAGCTGTTGGAACCCTTAAAGGAGAAAAAAGCGGCAGTATCCTATGCCAGACAGCTTCCAAAGGAAGACTGCAATCCTATTGAGCGGTTTACAAGGTCCTTTAATTATCCGGAGGAGTCCTGCTTAAAGGGAGAAAAGGATAAGGAACGGTTAGGGATTAAAACTTATTTCTGCTCAGATGTCTGCGCGGCTTATAATAAGGAAATTTTTGTCAGTCTGGGCGGTTTTGTGAAACGGACTTTGTTTAATGAAGATATGATTTATGCAGCAAAGGCGATAAAGAACGGATATATGATTGCCTATCAGTCAGAGGCAGAGGTTTATCATTCCCACAATTATTCGGCAAAGGAACAGTTTTGCAGGAATTTTGACTTAGGGGTTTCCCAGACGGATCATCCGGAGGTCTTTTCGGAATTTGCTTCAGAGAAAGAAGGCATCCGCATGGTAAAAGAAACCTCTGCATATCTTTGGAATAACGGATATAAGAGGATGATTCCAAGGCTTTTTGTTTTAAGCGCCTCAAAATGGCTGGGCTACAGGCTGGGAAAAGGTTATCACAGACTGCCGGATAAATTTGTCATGAAATGCACTTCGGATCCGGCTTATTGGAACAGAAAGGCATTAAAGCGGGCTGTGGAGCATATTGACGGAAGTAAAGGCTATGGAAAAAATCCTGACAAAGAAGGAGTATAAAATATGTGTGGTATTGTAGGCTATATCGGAAAGCGGCAGGCGGCTCCCATTATCCTGGAAGGGCTGTCAAGATTGGAATACAGAGGATATGATTCTGCGGGAATTGCCGTATTTGACGGAGATAAGATCAATATTTCCAAGGCGGCGGGCAGATTGAAGATTCTGGAGGAAATGACCCATAACGGGGAAACACTGAAGGGTTTTGTAGGAATCGGCCACACCAGATGGGCGACCCACGGAGTGCCCAGTACCATAAACGCCCACCCTCATTATAACAGAGAGGAAACCATTGCGGTGGTTCACAACGGCATCATTGAAAATTACATTGCTTTGAGGAAGATGCTTAAGGAGAAGGGCTATGAGATGGTGTCGGATACGGACACGGAAGTCGTTGCCCATTTGATTGATTATTATTATAAAGGGAATCCCTTAGAAGCGATTACCAAGGTTCTTCACAGGGTGGAAGGCTCCTATGCATTAGGGGTTATTTTCTCTGAGCATCCGGACCAGCTTTTTGCGGCAAGAAAGGATTCTCCCCTGATTGTAGGGCAGAATGAGGAAGGATGCTTTATTGCTTCGGATGTCCCTGCAATTTTAAAATATACAAGACAGGTAACCTATGTGGACAATCAGGAGATTGTGAGACTTAGGGGCGACCACATGCATTTTTATACAGTGGATGAGGAAGAGATAAAAAAGGAATCCGTAACCATAGAATGGGATTCCAAGGCGGCGGAAAAAGGCGGCTACGAGCATTTTATGCTGAAAGAGATGTATGAACAGCCCAAAGGGGTGGCGGATACCTTACTGCCCCGGATCAAGGACGGCGAAGTGGTTATCGACGAGTTGAATATGACTGATGAAGAGCTTCTTTCGGTTAAGAAGATTTATATCGTGGCCTGCGGCTCCGCATATCATGTAGGAGTTACGGGAAAATATGTGCTGGAAAACCTGGCGCGGATTTCTGTAGAGGTGGATCTGGCGTCTGAGTTCCGCTACAGGAATCCGGTTCTGGAGGAAGGGGCCATGGTCATTGTGGTCAGCCAGTCGGGAGAGACGGCAGATACACTTGCCGCCCTTCGGGAATCCCAAAAAAGAGGCTTTAAGGTGTTAGGTATTGTGAATGTGGTGGGAAGTTCCATTGCAAGGGAAGCGGACAGCGTGCTCTATACATGGGCGGGACCGGAAATTGCAGTTGCCACTACCAAAGCTTATTCCACCCAGCTCATAGCCTTATATTTACTGGCTTTAAAATTTGCCAGGATCAGAAAAACAGTGGAAGATAAGGTGTTTGCAGGACTTTTAGAGGATTTGAAAAAGCTTCCGGACCAGATTGAGCTGCTTTTGTCCAACAAAAACCATATTCAGAAATTTGCAAACCGCTATATCGGCGCCAAGGATATTTTCTTTATCGGCAGGGGAATTGATTACGCCATTTCCCTAGAAGGCTCTCTGAAGCTGAAAGAGATTTCCTATATTCATTCGGAAGCCTATGCCGCGGGAGAATTAAAGCACGGCACAATTTCCCTGATTGAGGAAGGGACGCTGGTGGCGGCGGTTGCCACCCAGCCGGAACTGTTTGCAAAAACAATCAGCAATATGGTGGAAGTTAAGGCAAGGGGCGCCTTTGTGCTGGCCGTAACCAATGAGGGAAATATGGAAATAGAAAAAGCGGCGGATTATGTGATTTATATTCCTGAAACCAATCCCTGCTTTGCCAATTCCCTGGCCATTATCCCCCTGCAGCTTTTTGGCTATTATGTGGCGGTGGGAAAAGGATGCGATGTGGATAAGCCCAGAAATCTGGCAAAATCGGTAACTGTTGAGTAACTGGATGAAAATGCAGTTTGATGTTTGGTAAAGTGGTGGTATACGATGGAAATGGACAGGGTACAGGAGCCGGAACACAAAAATGATTCGGGCGGATTGAAGAAAATGGGAAACAGCCTTTTGTGCGGCCTTATTTTCGGTTTGACGGCGGGTCTTATGATAGTGGTCATCCTGTCGCTCTTTCCCCGCAGCGGAGAAGGAGATCCGGGAAATGCCGCGGCAGGCACGGAAATGCTGGCGGCGGATAAGGAAGAGGAAGAAAAAGGCGGAGAGAAAGAGGAGAAATCCGCTGAAAATCCAGGGGAAAACGATGGCGATATCAAGGCGGCGGAAAGTACGGCGGAGAGTCAGACCGTGGTTACGGATGTGACAGAGGTAGTGGATAATGTTATGCCTTGTGTGGTTTCTATTTTCAGTACCTATGTAATTAATGAGGATTTCTGGGGATACCATTATGATTACGAAGCCGAGGGCGGCGGTTCGGGTATTATTATGGGCGAAAATGAAACGGAGCTCTTAATCGTAACCAATAACCACGTTGTGGAAGATTCAAAGGAATTAACGGTTCAGTTTATTGACGATTCGGTGGCGCCTGCAATGGTAAAGGGAACGGACGAGGATATGGATCTGGCGGTCATCGCCATTGAAATCGCCGATTTAGATCCCGCTACCAAGTCCGCTATCAGAGTGGCAACCATGGGGGATTCCGATAAATTAAAGGTAGGAGAGCCTGCAATCGCCATAGGAAACGCTTTGGGCTACGGTCAATCCGTTACGACAGGAGTCATAAGTGCGGTAAACCGGTCTTATACCGATGAATACGGACCCTTATACGGCGGTTCCTTAGAGGAAGAGAACTATGAAAATGTAAAATATCTGATTCAGACCGACGCTGCAATCAATCCGGGCAATTCCGGCGGAGCCCTTTTGAATGTCCGGGGAGAGGTTGTGGGGATTAATTCCAGCAAAATAGCGGAGTATACGGTAGAGGGAATGGGATATGCCATTCCGATTTCCACGGCGGAGCCTATTATAGAAGAACTGATGAGTCAAAAAACCAAGACGCCCGGAAAGGTAAAGCAGAATTCGGCTTATCTGGGCATCAGCGGAATGGCGGTAAGCGGCGAAATGCTTAAGCGGTATGATTTGAAGGAAGGGCTTTACATTACCCAGGTATTTGCCGATACCCCGGCGAAGGAGGCAGGAATCAGGAAAGGCGATATCCTGCTATCCATAGATGATGTGTCAATAGGGGATATGGATGAGCTTTCCCGGACGCTTTCCGGTTATGAGGAAGGCGAAAAGGTTGTCGTTAAGCTATTGAAACGCAGTAACAGCGGTTATGTTGAAAAAGAATTAGAGGTTGTACTTGGAGGAAGAGAATGACGGACTTTTTTAATTTTGAAAACGATGAGAAAGAAACAATAGCGGATGAAGTTTTTTATGATGAGGAAAAGGAAATATCGGAAGACGACTTCGACGAAGACTTTGATGAAGAGCTTTTAGGGGACCTGGAAGCCTCGGAGGAGGATTTTGAAGAGGATGGAGAAAATGAATTCAGGAAACTAATAGGAAATACCTTCAAGGGAAGCAGTATGGAAGACGGCTTTGAGGAGGACGAGTTTGAAGGGGACAAGATAGAAGAAGACGACTTTGAAGAAGAACCAGAAGAAGATTTTCAAGAAGAGATAGAGGAAGAGCTTTTAGAGGAAACGGACAAAAAAGGAAAAGACGGCTCCTATGGGAAGGATAAGGAAGAGCGTGGCGCAAAAGACGGCGGAGACAAGGAAGACGAATACGAAACGGTATGCTTTATCTGCCGCAGGCCGGAAAGCATTACCGGAAAGCAGTTTAAGATGCCCAATCATATCTGCGTCTGCAATGACTGCATGCATAAGACCATGGACGCAGTCAGTCAGTTCGATTACCAGGGGATGCTGAGCGACCCGAATCTCTTAAACGGATTGGGGAATTTAGACTTTGGGGATGAGGACAAAAATAAGGATATGAAAAACGGATTTCCCAATATCCGCTTTGTCAATATCAGCGACCTCCAGGGAGACGGCGGCATTCCCAATAAACAAAAGCTAAAGAGAAGAAAAAAGGATGACAAGCCCCTTCTGGATATTAAGAATATTCCCGCTCCTCACAAAATTAAGGCGGGACTGGATGAATACGTGGTAGGACAGGAAAAGGCCAAAAAGGTAATTTCCGTTGCCGTTTACAATCATTATAAGCGGGTTGCCACCAATACCATGGATGATATTGAAATTGAAAAGTCGAATATGCTCATGATCGGGCCTACGGGATGCGGAAAGACCTATCTGGTCAAGACGCTGGCAAGGCTTTTAGACGTGCCGCTGGCTATTGCCGACGCTACCAGCCTTACAGAGGCGGGATATATCGGCGACGATATTGAAAGCGTGCTTTCCAAGCTTTTGGCGGCAGCAGGAAACGATGTGGACAGGGCTCAGATGGGAATTGTCTTTATTGATGAGATTGACAAAATTGCCAAAAAGCAGAATACGAATTCCCGTGATGTTTCGGGAGAATCCGTACAGCAGGGGATGTTAAAGCTTTTAGAAGGGGCGGATATTGAAGTGCCGGTAGGGGCCAACAGCAAAAACGCCATGGTTCCTCTTACCACAATTAATACGAGAAATATTTTATTTATCTGCGGCGGCGCTTTTCCCGATCTGGATGAAATTATCAAGCAGCGATTGTCCAAGCAAAGCTCTATCGGATTTAACGCCACCTTGAAGGATACCTTTGACAAGGAAAAAAATATCCACAGCAAGGTAACCATTGAGGATTTGAAGAAATTCGGCATGATTCCCGAATTTTTAGGACGTCTGCCGGTTATTTATACTTTGGACGGCTTAACGGAAGACATGCTTGTAGACATTTTGAGGGAACCCAAAAACGCTATATTAAAGCAGTATCAGAAGCTTCTTTCTTTAGATGAGGTAGATTTACAGTTTGATGATAATGCACTGCGCGCCATTGCAAAGAAAGCCATGGAAAAGGATACGGGTGCAAGGGCTTTGCGGGCCATTATTGAGGAATTCATGCTGGACATCATGTATGAAATTCCCAAGGACGAGAATATCGGAAGCGTTACCATCACAGGAGAATATATTGAGGGAACAGGCGGGCCAATCATACAGATTCGCGGTTAAGCATATGATAATAAAAAAGTGCGGAGCGTTGTATGGATGCAATAAGAATCGCCTGCAGGAACAGAATTTTATCGAACAGCTATTTAGACCTTTTATTTGATTTTGATGTTACGCCGCGGCAGCTGTTTGGAGACAGCGTGGAAACGCCGGATTATTGTGAAGAAGTATTGTTTGAGCATTTGAAAATTTTACATGTGGCTGCAAATCAGCTGTCGCCTTTAGACGGCCCGGATTACCGCTACCAGTATACGCCTAAATGCTACGGATTAATACAGGATACGGAAGCGCCTCCCTCCGTGGGGCAGCCCGTACCGGGGACGGGACTGGTGCCGGATTTAACGGCTCTGTCTGAAGCCGGTATTTTGTCGGTAAGCGGCCCGCCCTTGGAGCTGACGGGAAAAAATGTGTTACTCGGCATTATAGATACGGGAATCCGTTATCAGCTTCCTTCTTTTAGAAGAAGCGACGGTTCAACAAGAGTTTTGTCCATCTGGGATCAGACGAATCAGCAGGGCATGCCGCCGGATGGATTTGATTACGGGACAGAATTTACGGAAGCGGAAATTAATTATAATCTGGAAAACGAAGGAGAACTGTTAGTAACGGATGAAACGGGCCATGGCACCAAGGTAGCGGGAGTGGCGGGGGGCTATGACAGGACCAGCGGCTTTTTAGGTGCGGCTCCGGACGCTTCTTTTATTGTAGTAAAGCTGAAACAGGCAAAGGAATATCTGAGAGAGTTTTACCAGATTCCTTCGAATGTGCCTTGTTTCCAGGAAACGGATATTATGCTTGCCCTCCAGTATTTGGACCGGATGGCGGAAGAACTTAACAGGCCTCTTGTAACCTGTATTGCTTTGGGTACTACTATGGGAGCCCACGACGGGACTTCTCTTTTGGATTACTACGTCAATGAGCTTGCCAGAAAACGGAAGCGGTGCATTGTAATCGGCGGAGGGAATGAAGGAAATTCCTCCGGTCATTATGAAGGCAATCTTGTTATGGCGCCGGGTGCGGCACAGGCCAATGAAGAAATAGAAGTTTTGGTGGGACAGGGAGAAAATGGACTGTGGATGGAACTGTGGGGAAAGGCTCCGGGGATTTTTACCGTGTCTATTACCAGTCCCAATGGAGAAACGATACCGGAAATTCCTTTCCGTATAGGACAGAGTGTGGATTATACGTTTATTTATTCCAATACAAGGATAACCGTAAAATATATTCTTGTGGAGCAGGGCAATGGGCAGGAACTGATTGTTATGCGCTTTCAGAATCTTTTGCCGGGAATCTGGAAGATCAGGGTAAATGTAAGCGGCGGCGGAGGTAATTTCCACATATGGCTTCCCATGAGAAATTTTCTGGAAGGGGATACGTATTTTCTTCGTCCCAGTCCTTATAATACCATGACAGAACCGGCATATACCCGGGATGTTATGACGGTAACCACCTATAACAGCGGGGACGGAAGCTTTTACTTAAACAGCGGCAGAGGCTTTAGCACAGACGGCTATATTACGCCGGATTTAGCAGCGCCGGGAGTAGGAATTCCAACGCCTTTGCTGGCGGATACCGGCTCCTCCATGTCGGCGGCTATGGCTGCAGGGGCTGCCGCCTGTTTTATGCAATGGGCGGTTGTAGAGGAACATGACATTCTGGTAAATACTTCTGCCATTAAAAATTATTTTATCAGAGGAGCGAAGCGTCGGACGGACAGCTACTATCCCACCAGGGAGTGGGGGTATGGAACCCTGGATCTGGCAGGAGTATTTCAGGCTTTGGCAGGAATATAATCCCAAGTGAAAGCCGGTTTAAAAATGACTGGAGGAAATCTATGGTATTTATCAGCATTATTATCGCAATTGTGGCTGTGGAAGCCGTTATCAAACAGGTAAGGGAGCAGAATGGCTGCGCCGGGGAAAGGAAGCCCTTTCTTTCGGGAAAGCTGTATCTGACCAAATACCACAATTATGGCGCTTTTTTGAATTTAGGCCAGAAACGGCCGGAGTTTGTAAAGGGACTGTCGGCAGGATTGTGCATAATCTGTACCATCGTTTTTGTCTTGACTATGGGAACAAGGGGCAAAAAACTGTTAAAAACAGGCTTATCCGTGCTGTTAGGCGGAGCCTATTCCAATACCTATGACAGGCTTGTCAGGGGATATGTGGTGGATTATTTCGGCTTTCGGGTAAAAAATGAAAGGCTTGGGAATATCGTTTTTAATATTTCGGATTTCTGCATTATGATCGGAGCGCTTCTTTGCGTGTTAAAAATGTGAAAAAGAAACGTCCCCGCCATTTCAACAGATAATGACGGCACGGCGGTACCGTTTCGTGCAGGATGAAAAGTACAGCGTAAAAAGTTGCGGTTTTTCTGCCGATTTGTTATACTTTTAGAATATCATGCGGATAAAATACGGGAAAGCAGGTAGAAACATGAACAAAAAGAGAGTAGTAGTTTCATTGGGACATGAAGCGTTAGGATATACCATATCCCAGCAGTGGGATGCGGTAAAGGATACAGCCAAGGCGTTGGCGGATTTGGTGGAGGAAGGTTACCAGCTGACCATTACCCACAGCAACGGACCGCAGGTTTCCATGATTCACAAGGCTATGACAGAGCTTCGGAGAATTTATATCGACTACAGTCCCGCGCCTATGTGCGTATGCTCGGCAATGAGCCAGGGCTATGTGGGCTATGACATTCAGAATTCCCTGCGTGCGGAGCTTTTAAGCAGGGGGATTTCCAAGCCTGTCAGCACGATTTTAACCCAGGTAACGGTAGACCCTTATGATGAAGCCTTCTATGATCCCAAGAAGCTGATCGGACGTTATATGAGCGCTGAAGATGCTGAGGTTGAAGTTAAAAAGGGCAATTATGTAAAAGAAGAGCCGGGAAAGGGCTTCCGCCGTATTGTGGCTGCTCCAAAACCCATTGACATTGTGGAGATTGACGCCATTAAAGCATTGGCGGACGCGGACCAGGTTGTTATTGCCTGCGGCGGCGGCGGAATTCCCGTTATTGAGCAAAAGCACGCTTTAAAGGGGGCGTCGGCGGTTATTGAAAAGGACTGTATCGCCGGCAAGCTGGCAGCAGATTTAAAGGCAGACCAGCTTATTATCTTAACGGGCGTGGAGCAGGTTTACAAAAATTTTGAAAAGGAAGACCAGGAAGGCATTTCCGCTATGACGGTTGCAGAGGCAAAGGCTTACATTGCCGAGGGGCAGTTTGGGGAAGGCGATATGCTGCCAAAGATTGAGGCCGCCATTGATTACCTTCAGAAGGTACCGGAGGGAAGCGTGCTGATTACCTCCATCGGGAAAACGGCCAGAGCCATTAAGGGAAAGACAGGAACGGTCATTACGGCATAAAAGGCTGATAACCGCGGTGTAAATTTTGCAACTGTTTTGCAGCTATCGGTCGTCAATATTCAACTGCATAAGAGCAAAATCATTTATAAAGGCTGAATCTTCTTCGGAGGCATTCAGCTTTTTATATGTGGTTTCGTAAAGCGCCGTACTTCCGTCAGGAGCGGTTATTATCATGGTAAAGTCGTCTATTTTGGAAAGAAGCCAGCAGGGGTTCATGCCCATGGGAATCAAGAGCTGTCCTTCCTTTATGAGACAGGCTGCAAGGCTGCCTTCAAAGCTGTTTCCTTCTACATCGGACCAGGTAAGGGTCAAATGGGAGCCTTCAGGGATATTGGCGGTGTCGGAAAACTCTAAATAGAGAAAATCATAATCGGTACCTTCAAAGCTGTCGGGAAGATTCTGATCTTTCAGGCTTTTTTGCGCATCGGCAACAAATATTTCCGAAAGAGAGTCCATGGAAGCGCCAAAGGACTCCGGACTTAAACCAAAATCTGTGGCAGGAGCATAGAGCCGGTAATCATCGCCGTCATAAATACAGACAGCATCGGCGTCATACAGGCTGTTATACAAAGAAGAGGGATAAAATGCCTTATCCTCTGCGCAATAGACATATCCTGCCTCTAACATAAAGCGGAAGATATAATAACTGCTTTCGGGCTGGAGATAAAAAACCACCGGAAGATTTTGGGATGCGGCGTCCCATATTTCTTTTTGGGCTTCGTAACTTCTGGCAGCGGGAATAAAACCTGTTGCAGAGCAGCGGATGCCTAAATAGTCATAAAATCCCTGACCGTCTAAAGCCATATAAGTCATATTCTCTGAAACGGTTTCGCACTTTTCCGTTACGGATGCATAATCGGTTATATAATGGAGCTGGTCGGAAACCATAAAACCGGAACCTAAAAGCTTCTGATATTTTGCGGGAAGGCCGGTATCCTCTGACTTTAAAAAGGTTTCAGGCACTTCATAGCTGGAAAAAAGCTTTGCGGCGTCATCCATAACCAGCTGGCTTTCTCCATCGGGATAAACCCATAGATCGGGATTTTTTGTCCAGGAAACCTGAGCATAAATCATCATGGGAAGGGCAAAGCATATGCCCATAAAAGCAGAGAGGGTGGAGCGTTTTGGCAGTGCTTTTCCGTAATAGATTAAAAGAACCGGTAAAAACATGCCTGTAACGGCAATGAGTGTGTATGAGGTGCGGGAGAGAATTTTATCAATATCCGCACGCACCAAAGTATAGCTGTAGGATACCATCAGGGTAAGGGCGCCGGCGATGAAGAAAAGGGCGTAACTGCGCAGAGCCCGTTTTTTTATAACATAGTAAAAGCAATAGAAAAAAATCCAGACTCCCGCTGCGGGAAGAAGGAAACGGAAGGATAAATAAGCTCCCTGACGTAAGCCGGAAAAAGCCGCCAGATAGGGCATGAAAGCGTCCGGGGGCGTTTGTCCCAATAAAGGAATCCCGTCTGCCATAACAGTCTGGGAGGAATAGGTTAAAGTATGGCGCAGCATTCTTAGGAGGAGAGGCAGGGATTCCGTTACGATGATGATCAGGATTCCCCATGCAATATAAAAAAGCGGTTTTTTCAGCCGGCTTTTCAGACCGCCGCTTTTTATAAAAGTAAAAAACTGATATATGCCCAAAGGAAAAGTCCCTATCAGTAAAGCCGCCCCGAAAAGAGGATAATAGAAACCGCTTAAAAAGCAGGAAAAAATCCATAGCCACAGCCAGAGATTTTTTTTCTTTAAAAGACCGGGCAGAGTCAGGAGAAGGAGAACGGGCAGTACCATATACTGTCTGTTGTAACAGGGGAGGGTAAAAAATACTGCAAAGGCCGTTGCGTAAGCGCCTCCCACATGACGGTAAATCAGATACATGGTAAGAATACAGAAAATAACCATTGTTATGGAAATGGCGGGGGAATAGTCCGTTACGGTATTTCCAAGCCACAGATTTTGGAAAAAGCCGTTTACAAAGGGAAACAGGCCGGAAACGGGAGTATATTCTTTATAAAGACTCTGTCCGAAATCAAAGACCTGATTCCAGGGAATCATCTGCTCTCCGTGATGATGCTGGTCCGGCTGGGCATACATGGGCGCAGCGCAAAAGGAATGGTAGACAAAAATCAAAATAGGGGTTATGGAGCCAATAAAATAATGACTGTTTTCATTCCAGAAACGGACTGCCTGCCGGATGAGCAGGATGGCGGAAATCAGAATAAATACAAGAAAGAAGAGCGTATACCCCAACGCATAGGGAACCTGTATCAGCTTTCCCTGATAAAGGTAATCATCCACCAGCCAGATTGTCAAAAGTCCCGGCAGGAGGCATTGCAGGATGAGGATCAGACGATTTCCTAAATTTACGGATTTCTTTTTGCTTTCAGACCGAAGAAAAGCCGCCGAGAGAATAAGTCCTGTGGGAATGCTGAAAAGATATAAAGTCCCGGAAGAAATTTTCATACCATCCCATAACTGTGTCAGAATGGTAAGTACAGATGTAAGGGCATAATAGGAAAGGACAAAAATCAACAGGATTCTGCCTGTTTCTTTTTGACAGAAAAAGTGGCAGAATATAAAAATCAACAGTCCCGTAAACAGGGGAACGCTGAATTTCTGAAAAACAATCAGATAGGAGAGAAAGGGAAATATCAGAATACCACCGAAGAGAGGGAAACGATATTGGGAAAAGTCTATGGAGCTGTCTGTGGTTTCCCTTTTTTCCGCTAAACGGGTATGAAGAAAAAGCGACAGCAGCAAAAGAAAGGCCCCTGTTATCAGAATGAGCCAAAACAGCTGCAGTTCTCCGGCTTTGTTGAGGCCGGATGCGGAAACATTTTCTATTATAATGTCGGTAAAAGCCTGATGACCTCCTCCGAATAGGGGAAGGAGCCTGTATGCGGCAATTGCGGCTATTAAAATAAGCAGAAACAGAATTATCATGGAATTCTCCTTTTATATTCCGCAAGCTGTATCCCGGAGTGCAGGTAATGAATCCAAAGGCGTGCAGATAACCGTGCCGCCGAAATGTGTAGATCATGCCGTATGAATGCGGAAACATCTGCGGAAAATGCAATTATATTATGTATTTTAATATAGATAGGATGAAACCGCAATAAATCTTTCCGGAGGACTGAAGGAAACCATGGATATCGATTTATGTCCCCGTCACAGTTTCATTGACAAAAAGAATAGAAAAAGATAACATATTCTTAATAACACGGGAGTTTGACAGTTGAATAAGAAAAAAATTCTTGCAGGCCGCATAATGCCTGTATTTTTTTGTCAAATTTTCTCTACTTTTGTGTGGCTATTTGTAAGTATTTATG
>CAJTCE010000016.1 GCA_910574745.1 Lachnospiraceae bacterium
CGAAGCTGCAAGCGGCGTAATTGACTGAACATTGACAACTGAATAACTGCCAGATATTGAATTTTCAAGGTGCATAGCTAAAATTTATGTGCGAAGTTTGAGTTACAAATAATAACTGAAACGGGGCATATGCCGCTTTAATGTGTTAAAATATTGTATCACAAAAAGAACTTTACATTTTGAAAAATATAAGTATAATTTCAATCAATAAAGGAAATATTAACAAATATGTAAAATTGCACCATAAGAAGTAATTTGAGTAATATGGTGTATGAGGAGAATGAAAAAGAAAGGTGGTCTTTATCATGATGACAGAACGTAAGGTAACAATGGGGCCTGAAGAGGCAAGAGAACTGGTACAGATTGCAACCAAATGTGATTTTGACATTGACATTTCTTATAACCGCTATACAGTAGATGCAAAATCCATTTTGGGAGTTCTGGCAATGGATTTCTCAAAGGTTTTGACTATTTCTTATAATGGAATCAGTGAGGAACTGGAAGGATTCATTTCCAGATTTGCAATGGCTTGTTAAAACAGTTGATTTTAAGACGCGTAATATCCAAAACTCCCTCTGAGAATTTCAGAGGGAGTTTTGTGTAATTGGTAAAAAGTTTGAAGTAATTAAAAATGTAGACAAAGAACATTTTGGATAGGAAAGATTCTCTGTTATATTCCGGGCTTTCGAATAGAAAGAAAGTCAAAATGAAATAGATATATTATTTTGTTCTAACAATTTCTTCAGCTGTAGGTTTTCAGCGCTTAGGTTGTCTATGGCTTCGTTTTTTCTTGCAATATCCTGGTTTTTCATTGCGATGTCTTGGTCTTTTTTAGCAATGGCTTGGTTTTTCATTGCAATAGTCTGGTTCTTCTTTGCAAGATCTTTTTTGGTTTCTGCTATTTCCTGCCTCAATTCAATTAAATATTGTTTTTCTTTGTAATATTGTTCTCTGGCTTCACATTCCTCTTGAACTCCCAAGTCAGCCAAACGCTTGAAAAGCTCTGCCGAGGCTTCGTTTAAGTATTGGTCTTTTCCTGCAATCATCTTTACTTCCTCCCAAGTGGTGGCTTTAAATAACGCTGCCCATTTGTCAATACAGTATTTCTTGTCATCATCGGTTGCCATATCTATATGCTTTAAGTTTATCACAGATAAAGTAAACTCGTCACTATATTTCGCGTGATTTCTAACATTTAACAATTTGTAAGTGCTATAAAATTCAGCAGGAATATCCGGAAGGTCAAAATCCAGAAAGCCAATGTGAATTACGGATTTGGTACTGTCATAATTCTCTCCGTGTTTTAAATTATCAAAACTTCTGGCAAGATAACCGATGGAACGTTCAGGCCAGAAGCCTTTATTTAAAACCTGCATCTCCAGGTTTATGACGGTGCTTTGATTCAGTATCAGACGGATATCCAGACTGAAGGTTTTGGCTGTAACAGAACTCCCTATTTCAATAGGATTGGTTATCTCGATAGAAGTGATTTCTTTCATAGATGTGTCCTTTCCTTTGAAAATATAGAGTAGTATAGTGAGTTGAATTAGCGGGAAGAAAGTACGACCGCCGAATATGGATAAGAAAGTATCGGTGCTTTCGAAAACAGTCCTTTATTAAAAAAAGCATTTATGCTATATTAGTCCCATACGAAAAAAGCAGTTGTGAGGAGGTGGGAAAGTGGAAATCAGGATTTCGGTTCGCAGCTTTGTGGAGTTCTTGTTAAGAAGCGGAGATATTGATAACAGAAGAAGCGGCGGCAGTGAGGATGCTATGGCAGAGGGAGCCAGAATACATCGTATGATCCAGCGGCGCATGGGGATAGAATACCATGCTGAATTCCAGATGGCGGAAACGATTCTCTTTCCCGGATACTCCATTATAATAGAAGGAAGAGCTGACGGAATTATTGATGATGGAAAAAGCGGCAGGGTAGTGGTAGATGAAATCAAATCCACCTACAGGGAATTGAAGAAGATTCCCGCACCCTTTCCGGAGCATCTGGCCCAGGCCAAATGCTATGCCTATATCTATGCAAAACAGCATGAATTGGATGAAATTGGCGTGCGTATGACCTATTGTAATATTGATACGGAAGAGATTCAATATTTCCATGAAAATTACAAGTTTTCCACCTTGCAAAAGTGGTTTGAAGATCTTTTGGAGCAGTATCGGAAATGGGCGGATTTTGAATGTGAATGGAAGAAAAAAAGGCAGAAAAGCATTGAGGAAATTGCATTTCCTTTTACCTACAGGGAGGGGCAGAAGCAGCTGGTGGGCTATGTGTACCAGACCATAAACGAAAATAAAAAGCTTTTTATGGAGGCTCCCACAGGCGTAGGGAAGACAATATCCACAATGTATCCGGCTCTTAAAGCCATGGGCGAGGGAAAAGCGGATAAGCTTTTTTATCTGACCGCAAAGACAGTTACGGGAACTGTGGCCAGAGATACCCTTGATTTACTGCGAAAGCAGGGACTTTCTTTTAAAAGTGTGGTTATAACCGCAAAAGAAAAAATCTGTCCTTTGGATGAATGCAGATGCAATCCTGAGAACTGCCCCTATGCAAAAGGACACTATGACCGGATTAATGATGCGGTTTATGATCTTTTAATTCATGAGGACGCTTTTGAAAGGGATACTATTTTAAAATATGCCCTGAATCATGAGGTATGTCCCTTTGAAATGGGATTGGATATGAGCCTGTTTTCGGACGGCATTATTTGTGATTACAATTATCTTTTTGATCCCCGAGCCCATTTACGCCGATTTTTCTCAGAAGGCGTTAAGGGTTCTTATTTGTTTTTGATTGACGAGGCCCACAATCTGGTAGAACGGGGCAGGGAAATGTACAGCGCAGCTCTTGTAAAGGAGGACTTTCTGAAATTAAAGGAAGTCATCAAGCCCTATTCGCCCTATCTGGCGAGATTATCAGGAAAGTGTAACAAGGAATTGCTGGCATATAAAAAGGAATGTGAAGAATACTTGATTCTTCACAGCCACGGTGGTTTCATAACCGCATGCAATAAGCTCCATGGCGCAATCAACAATTATCTGGATGACCATGAAGACTGCCCTGTAAAAGAAGAACTGTTGAATTTTTATTTCGGGGTATCCTCATTCCTGGATACCTATGACAGAATGGATGAAGAACATTATGTGACTTATACCGGATATGATGAAAACGGCTGTTTTTTTATTAAAGAGTTTTGTGTGGATCCTTCGGAGGAATTGAAGCAGTGTATGGATAAAGGGGTGGCGGCAATTCTTTTTTCGGCAACCTTTCTGCCCATTCAGTATTATAAAAGCCTTTTGGGCGGAACACAAGAAGACTATGAAGTCTATGCCAGAAGCACCTTTCCCCCGGAGCGGCAGATTCAGCTCATAGGTCATGAAGTAACCAGTAAATATACAAGAAGAAGTGAGATAGAATATTTAAATATCGCGCGTTATATTTACAGCCTGGTCAGTGCAAAGGAAGGAAAATACATGGTGTTCTTTCCTTCCCATGCTTTTTTGGAGAATGTACACAGGGCATTTGACAATTTATACGGCGAAATGGAAGATGTGTGTCTTTTAGTCCAGCGCTCCTATATGAGAGAGGATGAGAGAGAAGCCTTTCTGGATTATTTCCTTAACCGGGAAGAAGTGGATTTTGAAGGCAAGATTCTAATGGATGTGTTGGTGGAAGACGAAGAGCCTGAAGAAGGGCATAGTATAAAGAATGAGAGGGATGGGCAAAGTGCGAAGTGTGAAAAAATGGTGGCGGGAGAAACAATTGCAGAAAAAATAACAGATATAATTGAAAAAACAGACCTTTCTTTGCATGAAGACAGAGAGTGTCGGCCCAGGACTATTATCGGCTTTTGCGTTATGGGAGGCATTTTCGGGGAAGGCATTGATTTGAGAAAAGATTCTTTAATCGGTGCTATCATTGTAGGAACGGGACTTCCCCAGGTGTGCCCTGAGCGGGAAATATTAAAGAACCATTTTGAACAGATGGGAGAGGATGGCTTTGATTATGCCTACAAATATCCCGGTATGAACAAAGTGCTACAGGCGGCGGGAAGGGTCATCCGTACAGCGGAGGATGTAGGGATCGTTGCTCTTTTAGATGAGCGCTTTATGCAAAAGGGATATCGAAAGATGTTTCCGGCGGAATGGCAGAATATAAAGCCGGTTACCATGGGGAATGCAGGGATTGCTGCGGCGGACTTTTGGGAAGGATTTTCGGATGAAACGATGATTTCCACAAAACTACAAGTAAGGGGATGCGAGGCAGGGGCAGACGATATCTGAGGCCCCTTTCCATCGCCCACAGATATCGTCTGCCCCTGCCTTGGCATCTCCGTCTCTTATCCTAAAAGCCTCTCGATCTCCTCCCTATAAGGAGCCCTGGTCTTTCCGGGATTCTCCTCGTCACAAACCCACGGCGTCTCCAAAATCTTAGGAATCCCACAAAAATCCGAATGATGCACAATCCTATAAAGAGCATCAAACCCGATATACCCAGCCCCCAGATTAGCATGCCGGTCCTTTGCCGCCCCTAAAGGATTTTTACTGTCATTAATATGGAATACCGCAATTTGCTCTTTTCCTATTATGCGGTCAAATTCTCCCATCACGCCGTCAAAATCCTCCCGGATATCATAACCGGCATCATGGGTATGACAGGTATCAAAACAGATTCGCAGATTTTCCGGATACTTTACACCCTCATAAATAGCCGCCAGCTCCTCAAAACTCCTTCCGATCTCAGAACCCTTCCCCGCCATAGTTTCCAAAGCGATTTTACAAGGCATATCCTTAGTCATAACTGCATTCAGCCCTTCAACGATTTTGGCAATGCCTTTATCCACCCCTTCTCCTACATGAGAACCGGGATGAAGTACGAGGATATCGCTTCTAAAGTCAATGCTCCTTGTAAGCTCCTTCTCCAAAAATTCCACAGCCAGACTGAAGGTTTCGGGTTTTAATGTATTGGCCAGATTGATAATATACGGGGCATGTATGACAATGCGGTCGATGCCGTGTTCCTCCAAATAATTCCAACCTGTAGTAAGATTGCAGTCCTTTGTATCTTTTCTCCGGGTGTTTTGTGGGGCGCCCGTATAAACCATAAGCGTATTTCCACCGTAAGATACCGCCTCTTTGGCGGAGCCGAGAAACATATCCTTTCCACTCATACCAACATGGGAACCTAAAATAATTTTCTGATTGTTTTCCATATCATTTTTCGTGCTCCTTTGCATAATTAAAAAATAGTAGTTATTAAATTTATTCCGTTAGACAACTATATCATATAACACTTGATATGAAAAAGTCCTTGTCAAAAAGTTATCCACAAAATGGAAAAATGGGTTTACATAAAGCATTTTAAATAGAAAATGTTATGAAATGAGAAAAATGTCGAAGTTTTCCGAAAATTGCAAGAAGTGACAAGCATTCCTGCATTTTTTTTGATGAAAATTGTTGAATTTCGTTAGGGCTTTACTGTGGATAACTCTGTGGAAATTGGGGATTTCTAAAAAAAAGAACACGTTATGTATTTTTTGCAAGAAAAATGTCATTTAAAAAATGCAATGAAAATGTCAAAAATGGGAAACACTGACCGGAAAGGTATAGAGGATTTATGTTAACATTTTAAAAATGAGAAAAATGTTGTAAAAAAGCGTATGTTTTTTATGGTTTTCTGTGGACGGGGGTTCTATATATGGTGTCTATGTGCTATAATAGGCACTAGATTTTCGGTAGAAAATCTGAAAATGCATTGACAGAAAGCGTATATCGTGCTATGTTGAGTGTACTAATTCGGATAGTACACAATTCAGAATGCGGTATTGTGTGAGGAGGAAAAGGAAATGTGGGCTTATGAAAGCGTATTTTATCAGATTTATCCCCTGGGATTTTGCGGGGCGCCTTTTGAAAATGACGGAGTGGAAGAATCCAGAATCCTAAAGGTTATTGACTGGATTCCCCATATAAAAAAGCTGGGAGCGGATGCTATTTATTTTTCGCCGGTGTTTGAATCGGATACTCATGGATATAATACCAGGGATTACCGTAAAATTGACTGCAGGCTGGGCAGCAATGAAGATTTCAAAAAAGTATGTGACGCATTACATAAGGAAGGAATCAAAGTTGTATTGGACGGTGTGTTCAATCATGTGGGACGGGGGTTCTGGGCGTTTCAGGATGTTTTAAAAAACCGGGAGGGTTCTCCGTACAGAGATTGGTTTCATCGCATTGACTTCGGCGGAAACTCCAATTACAATGACGGACTCTGGTATGAAGGCTGGGAAGGCAATTATGATCTGGTAAAACTGAATCTTCGGAATGAAGCTGTCATTTCCCACCTTTTAGAATGTGTAAAAGGCTGGATTGAAGAGTTTGATATCGACGGATTGAGACTGGATGTTGCCTATTGTCTGGACCATGATTTTGCCAGAAGGCTTAGAAGCTTCTGCGATGGACAGAAAAATGAATTTTTCCTGGTCGGAGAAATGCTTCACGGAGATTATAACCAGATGGTTAATGAGGGAATGCTGCATTCCGCAACCAATTACGAATGCTATAAAGGGCTGTTTTCCAGCTTTAACAGTATGAATATGTTTGAGATTAATCATTCCCTGCTGCGGCAGTTCGGGCCGGAGAATTGGACTTTGTATAAAGGAAAACACTTATTATCTTTCGTGGACAACCATGATGTGTCCAGAATTGCGAGCAATCTGACCAATGAAAAGCATCTTCCGCTAATTTATGCATTGATGTTTGGCATGCCTGGAATTCCTTGTGTTTATTATGGAAGTGAATGGGGGGCAAAGGCGGATAAAAGAGAAGGAGATCCGGCTCTCAGGGCATGCTTTGAAAAGCCGGAGGAGAATGACTTAACAGAGTTTATCAGTATCCTTGCAAAAGCCAAAAAGAACAGCAGGGCATTAAATTACGGAGATTTTAAATCCATTGTTTTAACCAACAAGCAATGTATATTTGAAAGAAAATGTGAGGACGAGCGGGTGCTTGTGGCGATCAATGCGGATTCTGAAAGCTATACGGCGCATTTTGATGCGGGATGCGGCATGGCGGAGGATTTGATCAGCGGAAGGCCTCATGACTTTGGAGGAGGAAGCGAGCTGCCGCCTTATAGCGCTGCATTCTGGAAAATGGAGAGATAGAGGATCCCATGTGACCCTACGGACAGGAGCGGATCAAGCGGAGGTGCAAAATGGGGGCAGGAGAAAAGGCTGTCATTCAGGTGAAAGGACTATATAAAGTATATAAAGTGGGCGATACCAAGGTAAGGGCTTTAAACGGCGTGGATTTTGATATTCACAGAGGAGAGTTTTGTGCTATTGTAGGTGCGTCGGGTTCGGGAAAATCCACCCTTTTAAATATGCTTGCAGGGCTGGAAAAGCCCACAAAGGGAAATATTGTGATAGCGGGCGAGCATATGGAAACCAAATCGGAAAACGAGCTGGTCGCATTCAGACGAAAGCATATCGGCTTCATTTTCCAGTCCTTTAACCTACTTCCCACTATGAATGCCGTAGAAAATGTGGCGTTGCCTTTGACCTTTCAGGGAATGGACAAAAGCAAAAGGGAAAAGCTGGCGGAGGACGCCATTAAGCTGGTAGGCCTGAAAAAATACAGGAAGCATAAACCGACACAGATGTCAGGCGGACAGCAGCAGAGGGTTGGCGTGGCCAGAGCGCTGGTGGTCAATCCGGAGATTATTTTTGCCGATGAGCCTACGGGCAATCTGGATTCTAGAACGTCTGAGGATGTTATGAATCTGATGAAAAAAGTAGTGCGGGAGCAGAATCAGACTTTGATTATGGTTACCCATGACAATCATCTGGCTGAATATGCAGACCGTATCTTCCATATAAAGGATGGAAAAATCATTAAAATTGTAGATAAAAGAGAAAGCGCGGAAAGAGGAAATGCGGAAAGCGAGGAGAGGGAATAAAAATGGACGGAAAGAAAGAAGTAAAAAGTACATTTAAAAAGCTGCTGATTCTGATTGCAGTCGCCGCCATTTGTATGGCGGGAGCCGGATCAAAGGCATGGGCGGCAACAAGTGCGGGGGCGGCACTGGCTGACGGTATCGGTATGGGAAACAACCCGGGCACGACAGACGGCAATGCAGCCATGGCAGATAATGTTGATTTATCAGGCAGTTTATCCATGGAAGTATTGGCAGCTCCCAATAATAATGGCGGTAACGGAGCCGACAGCGGTGCAACAAACAGCGGAAACGGTCTGCCGGAGGAGGAACCCGCTCCCACCACCACCAACGAGTTCATCATGGTGGGCGGCAACTGGATAACTCCGGTAGCAACCTATGGAAGAACGGTAAATGTAGTGCTTCCGGTAGTCAATATGTCCACTACACACTTGACAAATGTAGTCGTAACACCTGTTATTGCATCTAACTCCAGCGAATGGCCCTTTGAAATTGAAACAAGCGGCTACACCCAGACGATTCCCGATCTGCCGGGAAGAGGGAACGGCCAGAGCGATATGGACAGACGACGGGAACTGACCTGGACGTTTAAAACAAGAAGCGACGTCCTTAACGGTTACTATAAGGTGCCTTTCAATGTTATTTATTATACCAGCGAAGGCTACGAGACCACTACCATAACAACATGGGTAAAAGCGGTAGGCGCGCCCGGAAGCGGCAATCTGTCGGACGGCGGAGCAGGGCTTTCCACCCCCAGGGTAATCATTACAGGCTTTGATACGGTACCTGCCAATGTTTATGCGGGAGATACTTTTACTTTAACGCTTCATTTAAAGAATACTTCAAAGCGTACAGCGGTTTCCAATATGCAGATTGATCTTACAACGCCTACGGCAGGTAAGGATCAGGAGTCCACTTATGAAGCTTTTCTTCCTACCAGCGGTTCCAACACTTTGTATGTGGAAAGCATCGCTACAAACGGTACGGCGGATATTTCCATTGAAATGACGGCTAAGGCGGATTTGAGTCAGAAACCTTATGCTATTGCGGTAAATATGGCTTATGAGGATTCCAAATACAGCCCTTTTACGGCAACGGCAAACGTATCCATTCCGGTTCTTCAGGAGCCCAAATTTGATATCGGTTCCATGGAAGTGCTTCCCGAAAGCATTTCTGTAGGGGATCAGACCAATGTTATGTTCAGTATCTTCAATACAGGAAAGACCACATTATATAATGTGCAGGTAAAATTTGAAGGGGACAGCGTCAGCGGCGGAGAAACCTTTATCGGCAAGATTGAACCGGGCGCAACGGGCAATGTGGATACCATGGTAACCGGAGAAATGGAAACTATGGATGAAGGAATTGTAAAGGCTGTTGTTTATTATGAAGACGAATCCGGAGTGACCTATACAAAAGAACAGGAGTTCAACCTCTATGTCAGTCCCGGCTTTGAGGACGATATGATGTTTGACGATTCCATGATGATGGAAGAAGAAACCGGCAGGCCTAAGTGGGTAACGGCTGTTGTCATCATCGCAGTGATACTGGTTGCAGCAGGAATTGTCGCTGCGGTAATTGTCATAAAGAAACGGAAAAAGAAAAAAGAACAGTTGGAGCTTGAAGCGGAACTGAACGATGAGGATGATGAGGTGTAGCCCATGAAGGTTCTTGATTTATTGAGGCTTAGCACCAGCAATCTTTTCAAGCGGAAGATGAGAACGATTCTGACCGTATTGGGTGTTACCATCGGCGTGGCATCCATTGTGGTCATGATTTCGCTGGGGCTGGGGCTAAGCCGCAGTCTTACGGAAGAAATGTCTTCCTACGGGAGTCTGACCAGTGTTACGGTGGAGGATTCCTCCAATACATACTATTATTATGAAGACAATCAATCCAGTAACACGGACGAAGAAAAGCATCTGGATGACGACGCCATAGCAGAGCTTTCGGCTCTGCCCAATGTGGAACAGGTGGTTCCCATGCTTCGGATGGATGTTATGCTAAAATGCGGCGGCTACGAGGGGAATTATATTACCTTATACGGCGTACCCGACGGCTATTTGGAAAGTCAGGGTGTGGAGCTTGCAAAGGGAACCTTTCCGGTGGGTGGAAACGGTCAGATGCAGGTTTTATTTGGCAATCAGGTATTAAACCAGATATATAATCCCAAGACCAACAGCGGCTACTGGTATGACGGCACTATGGTGGATCTGGATCTGATGAATGATACCATATTTTTCATTCTGGATCAGGACGCATACTGGAATTTCCAGTATGGCGGCGATATGCAGGAAGGCGGAGAAGCCCCCAAAATGCCGAAGAAACATATATTTGAGGCTAGCGGCATTATAGCGGGCGGTCCGGATGATTATAATTCCTACAGCAATAATATTTATTGTAATATAGATGACTTAAAGGCACTCTTGAAAAAGGAATTCAAAAACCGTGCAATTCCCAATCAGCCTACAACGGCCACGGGTAAGCCTTATAAAGAGATTTTTTATAATATGCTTTATGTGTATACGGATTCCATGGATCATGTTCAGGAGCTGCAGACCACCATTAACGGTATGGGCTACAGCGCCCGCAGTGACGCGGAGTGGATTCAGCAGCAGCAGACTACAATGGGATATATCCAGTTAGTGTTAGGCGGCATCGGCGCCGTGTCCCTTCTGGTGGCGGCTATCGGTATTACCAACACCATGATGATGTCCATTTACGAAAGAACCAAGGAAATCGGTATTATGAAAGTACTGGGCTGCGATATGAGAAACATTCAGGGAATGTTTCTGGTAGAGGCCGGTTGCATCGGTTTTATCGGCGGCGTTGTGGGGCTTATTATAAGCTGTATCCTTTCGGCCGTGATCAATATGCTGGCAAGTACCATGGGAGGAGAAATGGGGCTTAGCAGTAATATTTCCTATATCCCGCCGTGGCTGGCGCTGGTATCGCTTGTATTTGCTGTTTTCGTAGGTATGGTGGCAGGCTTCTTCCCTTCTTTAAGGGCCATGAAATTAAGCCCTCTGGCGGCAATCAGAAACGAATAAGAAACATACAGAATGTGCAAGAAATTTACCTGAAATTTGTATAAAAATCAGCGTAAGTTTCTTGTATTTTTTGTGGAACATTTTTGACGGCTATGATATAATGTTTCATAAGAAGTGCGCAGCACATACTGTCATTTACGGACAGAAATGAGATTGGGGCATTCAAATAATATAGGGTTATAGGGGCGAGAAGAATATGCAGGATCATGTAGGAATGGATGCAGCAAGAAAAGCTGCAGAAGAAGCGGCAAGAAAAGCGGCGGCAGCGGCAGCGATGAAAGCGGCGGCAGAAGCCGGAGGAGATGAAGAGGCACAGAGACAGGCAAGGCTTGCAAGAGAGTCTTTGGCCAGGTCAAAGCAGGCTGCTAAGGCAAAGGATAGGGCGGAAGAGGCAGCGCCCAAAGAGGGAGAGATAAGCTCCGCAGAGGATGCAAAACGCCAGTCGGCAGGAATCGCAGCAAAGAAAAGAGCGGTTGAAGTGTCTGCAAGGATTGCCGAGGACGTGTCAAAGCAGGCGGCTCATGAGGCGGTTGATAAAGGATCCACTGAAAAGGATGCGGCACGTAAAGTTATGGAGGAAGAAACCGTACGTAAAGCGATTACGGAGACGACCAAAAAGGCTGCAGAAAAAGTAGCAAAGCGTGTTGCCGATGAAAATAATGTAAAGGTTATGGAAACGGCAAAGAAATGTGATGAGGCAGTTCTTAAAGCTAAAGAGGAAGCCAGGGCAAAAGCAGAAGAAGAAGCCAAAGCCAATGTGGAGGAAATTGTTAAAAACGCAAGAGCGGAGGCAGAAGCCGCTGCAAAAGACGCGGTTGCAAAAGCGGAAGCAGACGCTAAGAAAAAAATGGAAGAGCTGATCAAAAAAGCAGAAGAAGAAGCTCGGGCCACAATAGAGTCAGCCAAGAAAAAAGCGGACGAGGAAATTAAGACAAAGACTGATGCGGCAAGAGCAAAGGCGGAGGCAGAGGCCAAAACGGCAGTTGCCGACAAAGCGAAAGCGGCGGAAGAGGTTGCCAGAGTTAAGGCATCTGAGGAGACAAGAAAGCTTGAATCAGAGTCGGCACAGGAAGTAGAAGTAATTGTACGCAAAGAGGTTGTTTCCGTAGCGGTTGAAGCGGCAGCGGAAGCAGTTAAGCAGATAGAGGCGGATAAGGCCAGAAAGCTGGAGGAAGAAAGGGAAAGACAGGCGGCAGAGGCTGAGCGGCTGAGAAAAGAAGCTGAGGAGAGGGCAAGACTGGAGGCGGAGGCGGAAGCGAGACGGATAGAAGAAGAACGTCTCAAGAAAGAAGCCGAAGCCAAGGCAAAGGCGGAAGCAGCGGAAAAGGCCAGAAAAGCAGCGGAGGCATTGGCTTACAGAAAGATTCAGGAAGAAGAACAGAAGAAAGCGGCAGCTACGGGACAGCCGGCGGCAGTTTTGCCGGATTTGAAGCCTTCTGCGGAAGCGGCGGCAGCGGTTGCGGCAGCGCAGATAACTGCAGCAGGGCGTACTTCCACAGCGGCAGGACGTACCTCTACGGCAGCAGGGCAGACTTCCACGGCGGCGGGACGTACTTCTACAACGGCTTCGTCTACAACAGCCAGTCAGCCCGGAGGAAAGCTTTCCTTTGCGGAGTTTGAAAAGGCGGCAAAGAAGTTAAAGATGCTGTTGGATAATGGAATCATTTCTCAGGAGGAATTTGATACCGAGAAGCAGAGATTAGTAAGTAATATGGAAATATAAAATCAGATAACCACGGGTGTGTTCGATATATCCGTGGTTATTTTATATTAATAAAGACAAAAAAATTCCCGCCGACGATCATGTGGACGGGAGTTTTTGTAACGAAAGATTAAAATGGGGTTTTATAATAAATGAAAATAAAAATCGCGGTGACAGGATTTGAACCTGCGACCTCTTCGTCCCTAACGAAGCGCTCTACCAAGCTGAGCCACACCACGGCACTGAAAGAAAGTATAGCACAAAGTTTTTAAATTGAAAAGCCCTAAAATTAAAAAAATGATATTTTTTGTAAATTTTTTTTTGATGATAATGGTATTGACATATAATATTATACGTCATATACTATATAAAACGGCAATATTATATGAAGTATAATATTATATAATCATTGAATGTTGTAGATCATTTATACGTAATGGAAGTGAAAGTTATAAAAAAGCCGGTTTGAGTACCTTAGGGGGAAATGACTTTGATAAAAAGCATAACGGAAAGGAGAGGCCTATGGTTTTTAATACGGGTGCGGCTTTGCTGGATGCTATCGTGCTGGCAGTTGTGTCCCATGAGGATGTGGGGACTTACGGCTATAAGATTACCCAGGAAGTCAGAAATGTTATTGAACTGTCGGAATCCACTTTGTACCCTGTTTTGCGCAGATTACAAAAATACGGGTTTCTGGATGTCTATGACAGGGAATGCGGAGGGCGGAACAGACGTTATTACCGGATTACGGTGGCGGGTGCGACTCAGCTGAATCATTATAAAGGCGACTGGAAAGAATATTCGCAAAAGATAACAGGAATTTTTGAGGGAGGTGTCGTACATGAATAGAATAGAATTTTTGGAGCGCTTAGAAAGGCTGTTGCTGGATATTCCCTATACCGAGAGAAGGGAAGCGCTTAATTATTATATGGAATACTTTGAGGATGCGGAAAAGGATGACGAGGAAGTCGTCAGGACTTTAGGCTCGCCGGAAGAGGCAGCCCACAATATCAGGGAAGAGCTTGCCGGAAAGGAATTGACGGAAATTGTAGATGTGCCTTTCGAACATGCAGGGGCAAAGTCTGATTATGATGCAAAAGAAGACACAAGCAATATGGAAACCAATACAAATAGTTCGTATTACGAAACAAATAGTTCGAACAGCCAAGGGAGCCATTCACATAGCGATGAAAACGGTTTCCGTTACAATGCTACAGGTGCGGATCAGGAAACAGGGAAAGCAGGGAAAAAGCAGTTGGAAGGATGGCAGATTGCTTTGATCATTGTGGGAGCGGTCGTTTTGTTTCCGGTGTACGGCGGATTGATTGTAGGAGGTCTTGGGGCATGTTTTGGGGTAATTGCAGGATTTTTTGGCATTATTCTGGGTCTCATGGCGGCATCCGTCGGCCTTGCCATTGCATCGGTTGCCGTACTGATCATAGCGATTGTAAGATTTGCCATATCGCCTTTAGCGTCCCTGTTCTTAATTGGACTTTCCATTTTTCTGGCGGGTATCGCAATGCTTTGCATGATTGCCAGCTGGAAGAGTATTACAGTGTTGATTCCGGCTATATGGAAGGGAATTGTTTATATCTGGAACTCTATTTTCCATAGAAAAGAGGGGGTAACGGTATGAAGAAAGGAACGAAATTTTTTGTATTCGGCGGATTGATCAGCCTTTTGGCCGGCGGCATGATTATGCTGATTACAGGCTGCATCGGAGGGCTTGGCATGTTTCGGACCATTGCCACCAGATACACAATTCATACCCATAATAACCATCAATATAGCTTCTGGTTTTGGGATGATTATGATTTAGACGATTTCGTTGCGCTTACGGGAGAAGAGGAAATCGACCTTTCCGCCCATGATATTCATTCTCTCTATGTGGATGTAGACGGTGTGGAATTGAATATAGAAAAAAGGGAAGACGGGGGAGGCGGCGTCGTAAGCTTAGCGGTAACCAGAGGAATCGGAATTGACACGGAGTATAGCGTGGAAAACGGGATTCTTGCCATTAAATCCAAGGATGAGTGGTTTTCCTCAAACGGAGAAATAACCATTTATATTCCCCGTGATATGGAATGGGATATGGTGGAATTGTACATCGGAGCAGGAACGGCGGATATAGAGGATCTGCGGACAAAAAAGCTGCATGTCAGCGTAGGCGCGGGAGAGGCTTCTCTGGAAAATGTAAAAGCGACGGAAGAGCTTTCGGCGTCGGTAGGAATGGGAGAACTGGAATTTAACGGTGCTGCTGACTGCAACATGGACATTTCCTGTGGAATGGGACAGATCCGGCTTGAGTTTGAGGGAAAAGCGGATTACGATGATTACGATTATGATATAAACTGTTCGGCAGGCAATGTGGAAATCGGACATATGAATTTTGCGGGTATAGGGGTAAGAAGAACCATTGATAATCATGGAGAAAAGCATGTTAACGTGGACTGTGGAATGGGAAATGTGGAGATTCACTTTTAGCCCGGATACAGAAAAAAGTACAAATTAGCGCCAGGGAATTGGCATAAGCGGTAAAACTCATCAGAATATAGGACGTCTGATGGGTTTTACGCATTTTTACTGCGGCACCAGAAAAGCGCTTTGTATGTAATTTTATCCAATAACCCGATTGTCTCTCCTGTTTAAAAATGATATAATAATTGCACTGCAATATTAAATGAAAGCACGATGATAAAAATACGGAGAGGAGCTTTGTAAAAGCATGAAGGAAATGGAAACAGAAAAATTTAAAAAGTTCGGATCATCTTTTATCCTGACTTTGTTGGGAGTGGGCTTTGGAATCCCTTTTTTGATCTCCCTGATAATGTGTCTTACGGCAAAGGGAGGCTTTCGGTGGGATGTTTTTCTGCCTATCGGTCTTGTTTTTTCTTTTATAGCATGGATGATTCTGCTTATGATGATCGGATGGGGAACCCTTACACCCCTACTTACCAAAGGTACTTACAAACGTGTTGATTCCCTTCCCTACCAGTTTAACAGTTCGTTTCAGGGCAGGAACGGAAGACTGCTTATTGATGTAGAAGGAGGAATGATTGGATTTATCTCAGCATATAATCCTTTCGAAATCCAGATTTTTAACGCATCGCGTATTGACAGAATAGAGACTATCGCTTCCACAATGACAGGCGTGCGTTTTGTTTTCTATCTGGATGGAAAGAAAATGACCATGTATACTTTGTTAAGCAACAGGGCGGTTAATTTAAAGTCTAGCATGGGGGTTGAAGCCATATCCAAAGCGGATACCTTCGTAGAGCTTTTAAAGGCGGCTAAAAGCTGCGCAGAAGGAGGCGTCCAGGCATGAGTCCCGCCTTCTATCTGCCGGAGATTATCTTGATCATTGCCTTGGCGGCGGCGCTGATCTGGGGAATTTTCTTTGCAAGGGACCTTAGCAGGACAAAAAAAGGGGAAAACACCTGTATCTATTGTAAGGCGGCTGCTTCTAAGGTTTCCATGTATACCTATTTGTTCCTCATACCGGTTTCTTTCGGAGAGACCTATGAAAACGCACAGAAATATCTTCTTTCCCATATGAAGCCCATAAGGGGAAAGGAACAGATTCCTTCCGGTATGCGTGCCTGCTATGTAGAGGTTTACAACTGTTCTCAGTGCGATAAGAAACATGTGGTAGTGAAGGATTTTCTTCAGGTGCGGGGCGAGGATTACATAAAAGGAACCTATGAATTTGCTTATGAACCCTTCCGGCCGTTGTTAGAAGCTTGGGAGCAAAAAGAACGGTTATAAGAAAAGAGGAAACAGGCATTATGAAAAAAACAATGATAAAGGTTCTGGAGTTTGCAGCTGTTATTGTGGCTTTGGTAATTGCTGCTATCGTGACGATGAACATCGGAGTGGAATCTCTGCTTCGGGGGAAGGAAGAGGCCGTAACGCTTTCCATGACGGAAGGAGGACTTCCGGAGGATTATATCGGAATGCCTGCGGCGGATGATATTCCCCGCATTGAGGACGCCCGGATGTGGGAGGATACATGGCAGACCAGCTATGTGACGGTGGAACCTACTGATATCATATTTACAGGAGTGGGAGCCAGATATTCCTGGGTCTCCGCTTATACCAATACAGGCAGGCGGGGCGGTCCCAGGAAGCGGGCGGATGTTACCAATATGGCTCTGGATATTCTGGGGGAATACGGAGAGTATTATCTGATTCAGCTTCCTGATGAATCCTATATTTTGGCACAGATGCCAAGAGATATTGCCAGAAAGCTGAAGGCAGGAGCAAAGATTGCGCTTCCCGTAGGAAGGAAAACAGCTTCCCACCGGCAGGTAATTTCCCGGATCGAAGACCTTTGCCAGGAATATCATGTAGATACGGAAAATGTACTTTATTGCATTAACGATAAGTGGAACGAAGGACACAGTTTGCTGGTCCAGTTCATACGCCTGGGTATCGGGGCAGTTATAACTCTGGCGTTTGGAACCATTCTGATTACCGTCATCCACAAGATATTTAAGGCTGAAGAAGAGTCATAAAAAAGAAAAGCAGATGCTTTTCAAAAGATGTAAAAAAATTACCAGATATAAAACCCATTGCCGTTGTGACTTTTTCGGTAATGGGTTTTGCATTGGTAAGTTGTTTGTGATATACTGATTATGTATATCATTTTTTTGTTTCAAAATTTCAGAAATTTGGGCCATAAAAAATAGAAAATCGGTTAAAAGTGAGGCGTTGATATGAGCTATATGGATTTAAGAGAGGATATTAAGGAGCATCTTTATATGAATATCATTCCCTTCTGGAAGGGGCTGCGGGATGAAGAGTACGGCGGTTATTACGGTTTGCTGGATTTTGATTTAAAACTGGACAAAAAAGCCGTCAAGGGCTGCATTTTAAACAGCAGGATTCTCTGGTTCTTTTCCAATGGCGTTACCAGATTGGAGGATAAAGAACTGCTTCCTTATGCGGACCATGCTTTTGCGTTTATAAAGGAGCATTGTGTTGATAAGGAAAATGGCGGCGTGTACTGGTCTTTAAATTATGACGGAAGTGTCAGCGATCCTACAAAGCATACCTACAACCAGGCTTTTGCCGTATATGCCCTTTCTTCTTACTATGAAGCCGGCAAAAAGGAAGAGGTAAGAGAGCTGGCGTTTGAGCTTTTTGACGTTATAGAGGACAAATGTCGGGATGCGGGCGGATATCTGGAGGCTTTTACCGTGGACTTTAAACCCGAATCTAATGAAAAGCTTTCGGAAAACGGCGTCATTGCCACCCGTACCATGAACACCCTTCTCCATGTGTTTGAAGCCTACACGGAGCTGTACCGTGTAACAGGGGAACAGAAGGTGGCGGAAAAATTAAAAGAAATGCTTTATTGCTTTTATGAGAATGTCTACCATAAGGAACGGCACCGGCTGGAGGTGTTCTTTGATAAAGATTATAAGAGCCTAATCGATCTGCATTCCTACGGACATGATATCGAGGCGGCATGGCTCATTGACAAGGGCATGGATGTGCTGCAAGACGTGGCGGATGATGAGATAAAAGAGAAAATTGCTTTTATGACAAAGGATATTGCACAGAATGTATTCCGTCTGGCATACGACGGCAGCAGCCTTGTGTGTGAAAATGAAGACGGCACGGATAACCGGCTTCGTATCTGGTGGGTCCAGTGCGAGGCAATGATCGGTTTTTTCAATGAGTATCAAAAGGATATTGACAAAAAAGAATATGGCGACGCAGCAAGATCCATATGGGAATACGTCAAGGAATTTATCGTGGATAAGCGGCCCGGCTCCGAATGGCTTTCCGAGGTGGATGAAAAGGGAGTTCCCGCTACAAGAAAACCGATTGTAGAGCCATGGAAATGCCCCTACCACAACGGCAGGATGTGTTATGAAATGATAGAACGCATTAAGGCATGATATAGGAGCCGACATGGCAAAAAGCGCCGGAGGGTACGGAATTGTATATTGAGAGATGATACAAACAGACTAATATTTTTAAGGAGTGTTTAGATAAAATGAGCAAAGAACTGGAAAAAACCTACAATCCCCATGGAATGGAGGACCGCATCTATCAGAAATGGATGGAGAAGAAATATTTTCATGCGGAGGTTGATTACGATAAAAAACCTTTTACCATTGTAATTCCCCCGCCAAACATTACGGGGCAGCTTCATATGGGACATGCCCTTGATAATACCATGCAGGATATTTTAATCCGTTTTAAGAGAATGCAGGGTTATAACGCATTATGGCAGCCGGGAACGGATCATGCCTCCATTGCTACGGAAGTTAAGATCATAGAAAAATTAAAAGAAGAAGGCATTGACAAGCATGACCTGGGCAGGGACGGATTTTTAGAGCGTGCCTGGGAATGGAAAAAGGAATACGGCGGACGAATCATCGGACAGCTAAAGAAGCTTGGCTCCTCCTGCGATTGGGACAGGGAGCGTTTTACCATGGATGAGGGCTGCAATCAGGCGGTTACAGAGGTTTTCTGCAAGATGCATGAGAAGGGCTGGATTTACAAAGGCGCCCGCATCATCAACTGGTGTCCGGTCTGCAATACTTCCATTTCCGATGCGGAGGTTGAGTATGAGGACCAGGCAGGTCATTTCTGGCACATTAAATATCCCTTAGTGGATGAAAACGGTAAGCCCAGTACCACGGAATTTCTGGAATTTGCCACCACAAGGCCGGAGACCATGCTGGGAGATACCGCTGTTGCCGTACACCCCGATGATGAGAGATATACTTACCTTCACGGCAGACAGGTATGGCTTCCCATTGTGAATAAAGCCATTCCCGTAGTGGAGGATACCTATGTGGATATGGAATTCGGTACGGGCGTTGTTAAGATTACGCCGGGTCACGACCCTAACGACTTTGAAGTCGGAAAGCGTCATAATCTGGAAATCGTCAACATATTAAATGATGATGCCACCATCAACAAAAACGGCGGCGTTTATGAAGGCATGGACCGCTATGAAGCCAGAAAAGCCATTGTGGAGGAATTGGACAAACAGGGCTTACTGGTTGAAATCGAAGATTACAGCCACAATGTAGGAACCCACGACAGATGTAATACCACAGTGGAGCCTATGGTAAAAGAGCAGTGGTTCGTAAAGATGGATGAACTGATCCAGCCTGCGGTAAAGGCTGTTAAAGAAGGGGAAATCAAGCTGGTTCCCGAGCGTATGCAGAAAACCTACTTTAACTGGACCGACAATATCCGCGACTGGTGTATTTCCAGACAGCTCTGGTGGGGACACAGGATTCCCGCTTATTACTGCGATGAATGTAAGGAAGTGGTAGTGGCAAAGGAAGCGCCTTCCGTATGTCCGAAATGCGGCTGCACGCACTTTACTCAGGACCCGGATACACTGGATACATGGTTTTCTTCTGCTCTTTGGCCCTTCTCCACTTTGGGATGGCCAAAGGAAACAGAGGATTTAAAATATTTTTATCCCACGGATGTGCTGGTAACGGGCTATGACATTATTTTCTTCTGGGTCATCCGCATGATTTTCTCAGGCTATGAGCAGATGAAGGAAAAGCCCTTTAAGACTGTTTTATTCCACGGCCTTGTCAGGGATTCCCAGGGAAGGAAAATGAGCAAATCCTTAGGAAACGGAATTGACCCTCTGGAGATCATAGACCAGTATGGAGCCGATGCTCTGCGCCTTACTTTAATTACGGGAAATGCGCCGGGAAACGATATGCGTTTCTATTATGAGAGAGTGGAAGCGGCAAGGAACTTTGCCAATAAAGCATGGAACGCCTCCCGATTCATTATGATGAATATGGAAGGCAAGGAAATTCCCGAAAATGCAGGAGATTATTTGGAGCCTGCGGATAAATGGATCATCAGCAAATTAAACCGTCTGGTAAAAGAAGTAACGGACAACATGGAAAAATACGAGCTGGGTATTGCGGTGCAGAAGGTTTATGACTTTATCTGGGACGAATTCTGCGACTGGTATATCGAGATGGTAAAACCCAGACTTTATAACAGTGACGATAAGGACAGCCAGAATGCGGCTCTTTATACCTTAAAAACAGTATTGATCGACGCCTTAAAGCTTTTGCATCCTTATATGCCTTTCATTACGGAGGAAATATTCTGTACCCTTCAGTCGGAAGAAGAATCCATTATGATTTCTTCCTGGCCGGTGGCGGATGAGAGCCGGGCTTTCGACAAGGAAGAGAAGGAAATCGAGATTTTGAAGGAAGCAGTCCGCGGCATCAGAAACGCCCGCACGGGACTGAATGTGCCGCCAAGCAGAAAAGCCCAGGTTTATGTGGTAACTGACAGGTCCGACGTGGCTTCCGTGTTTGAGGAAGGAAAGCTGTTTTTTGCAACTCTGGCTTATGCTTCCGAGGTATTGGTACAGAAGGACAAGGCGGGAATTGCAGATGATGCGGTCAGCGTCGTCATTGAAAACGCCACCGTTTATATGCCTTTTGCGGAGCTTGTGGACATCGCACAGGAAATTGAACGCTTGAAGAAGGAGGAAAAACGTCTTCAGGGAGAGATAGCCCGCAGCAACGGCATGTTGAATAATGAGAAGTTTGTGAGCAAAGCGCCTGCGGCGAAGGTAGAGGAGGAAAAAGGCAAGCTGGCAAAATACGCCCAGATGCTTAAACAGGTACAGACAAGGCTTAAAACCCTTCAATAACAGCTTTGAAACAGCATAGCCGGACCGGAAAAAGGCATAAGAAATAAAAAAGCAGGAAACTGAACAGAAAAAGCGGGAGGCCGCTGTATGGGAGGAAAAAATGTTTAGGAAATCCAGAATCTTAAAAACAATTGCCTTAAGCATATTGATTGTGATGCTTCTGCCATGGCAGGTTTTTGCAGGCAGCTTAGAAAATGTTTCGGGAAATAGTGTGGGCGGAGCTTTGGAAATCACAGAAGATAAAAAAAGCGACGTGGAAACCGACGATGAAAAAGAAAACGCCGAAAAAGAAGACGGCGAGGAAGCTGACGGCAAAAAGAAAGGCGATGATGAAGACGGCGACGGAGAATCGGCCGGCGAGGAAGAGGTAATCCACACATTTACACGGGAAAACTTATGGGAATATATAACGAATGAAGAAATCCTTTTGCCGGAATCGGTAGCGGAAGCAAGGGCGGCAATTGTAGCAGGCTTAAAAGCCCATGTGGATTATATTGATTTAAGCCCTTATAGAATCACATATAATGAATTTTATAATCTTCTTGAAAAAGATATCCTTTACTGGGACGGTTCTCTGTTTTATGTATCGGGAGGTTCCTCCGGAGGCAGAGGCGATTATGTTACCTGGTACAAACCGAGTTATATTGAGAATGAAGCCGCTATTGCAAACGCTCTGAAGCAGGCGGTCAGGGATTCTGTGACCCCCGATATGAATGACCTGCAAAAGGCGCTGGCTTTGCACAACTGGCTGGCAACCCACTGCAGCTATGATCATGCCGGAAGTGCCGGTAATAACAAATACAGGGCATACGGTGCGCTTTGTTTGGGAACAGCGGTATGTGAGGGCTATATGGAAGCATATGGCATGTTAGCCAGATATGCGGGATTGGAAGTGGGGTCGGCCAGAGGCGGAAACCATACGTGGAATCAGGTTAAAATCGACGGACAGTGGTATAATGTGGATGTTACATGGGACGGGCAGGAAGGCTATAGAGATGTTTCGTATTCCAACTTTATGATCAGCGACAGCAGATGCAGAAGAAATCACACGATTAGTTATCAGGATAATGCCTGCACCAGCACGCTCTATGATGATGGCGGTTGGTGGAATAAAAATACCTCCAGAAGAAATTACGCCGCAGTTGTACCCATTAACGGAAGCGGAGCCTGGGCTGTAAGCTATGATAGAAGCAGCGGCATAAATCTGCTTTACATAGATACGGCCACCGGAGCGGAAAAAGTGGTACGTACCTTTAACAGCAATATCATATGGGGAACATCGTATTCGACCTTTGGTTATTGTTCTCTTGTCCGCACCGGCAAAAGAACCTACTTAAACGATACCAAAAATATTTATCAGATAGAGGATGACGGAAGCATATCCGTGTTGTGGACCTATGGCGCAACAGACGGCAGACAGGTTTACGGCATGTGGGAAAGAGACGGAAGGCTGCAGGTGTTGATCGGCAGCAGCAGCAACATATCGGCAGGATGGGTGCAGAGTGTTTCCCTGCCGGAATCTGCAATGCCGGATGTGACCGGCTTTGTAAAAAGACTTTATACAGTCTGCCTCGGAAGGGATTATGATACATCCGGCTTAAACGACTGGGTCTCCCGCTTAAACAGCCATAGTGAGACAGCTGCCCAGGTAGCTTACGGATTTTTCTTCGGCGATGAGTTTAAAATGAAAAATTTAAGCAATCAGGAATATGTGGAGGTCCTCTACCGTACCATGTTTGACAGGGAAGGAGACCCGTCAGGCATGGGCGACTGGCTTGACAAGCTGGAAAACGGCATGAGCAGGCTTTATGTGTACCGTGGCTTTGCAGAGTCCCAGGAGTTCCAAAACCTTTGCGACAAATATGACGTAACCCGTGGAAGCGTACAGGTTACTTCCTACCGTGACCGCAATGTGGGCGCTACGGGATTTATTGCCAGACTTTATACAAAGATGCTTGGCAGAGGCTTTGACGAAGACGGCCTGGAATACTGGTGCCGCTATTATCTGACAGGCGAGAAATCCATTGAGGATATCGCTTCGGACGGCTTCCTGCATTCCGAGGAGCTGAGACTGCAGAATCTTTCCGATGAAGAGTTTATAAAGAGAATGTACCGGACCTTCTTAAACAGGGAGGCGGAAGCGGACGGACTTTCCTATTGGCTTGCGCAGCTTCGTTCAGGAGCGAAAAACAGGGATACGCTGGTATATGGATTTACACAGTCCCAGGAGTTTGCGCAGCTGAAAGCCTCTTACGGATTGTAAGAGAAGGATCTTAGCAAAAAGGATGTAAGTAAAAAGACGTAATAATCAAAGCGGAAAAGAAATAGAAATATGTAAAGGGAAGTGAAAAGAAACACAAAACATTCACTTACCGGTATCAGCATTTTTAAGGAGGGGTCCCTATGACAGATGATAAAAACAAACCAAAAGATTTTCAAGGAGCAGATGTCGGGGATTCCCATTTTGATACTTATGATAAGACCAAAACCTATGTGAGAATTACGGAAAATAACCGACAGGCATGGCTGTATCTGTGCCCCAAGACTGACGGAAGCCGCTATACCAAAAACGAACTCATAGAGCTTTTAAAAGAAAATAAAGTGGTAGCCGGTCTGAATGAGGATAATCTCATTGCCATGGCAAAGAAAAAGGTTTATGAAAGAGAAATCAAGGTGGCGGAATATATTGCGCCCAAAGAGGGAACGGACGGTTTCTACGAATACTTTTTCGACATCAACAGAGGTCAGAAAAAGCCTATGATCAGAGAAGACGGCTCGGTGGATTACCAGAGCATGAACATGGTTAACAGCGTCCAGGAAGGAGATGTTCTGGCAAAATACCATCCCGCAGTGGACGGCGTGCCGGGAATGGATGTCAGGGGCGTTGAGATTCCTGTAAAGCCGGTAAAAAACCTGCCCGTCTTAAAGGGAAAAGGAATTATCACAGCTTCTGAAGCTGAAAACGTGTATTTAGCGGAGCATGAGGGAAAGGTGGAGTACCGGGGCGGTAAGATTTTTCTGAACAATGTGCACCGCATTACGGGGGATGTGGACCAGCTGATCGGCAAAATAGAGTTTTACGGGGATGTTTTGATTGCCGGTAATGTAGAGGCGGGTACCGTCATCCGCGCGGGTAAGAGCCTTACCATAGAAGGTACTGTGGAAGCGGCGGATCTGACAGCCGGCGGAGATATTATTTTGAAGCGAGGGATTCAGGGAAACCAGAAGGCCCAGATTGTGTGTGCGGGAGACGTATACGCCGATTTTATCGAGCATACCAAAGTGCAGGCAAGAGGCAACGTAGAAGCCAACATCATTTTGAATTCCCATATAGAGGCGGATGGAAAAGTTGTTCTGACGGGAAAGAAAGGCACCCTGATTGGCGGCAATGTCCATGGGACCAAGGGAATTGACTGCAAGGAGCTTGGAAATGAAGCGGAAGTAAAAACCGTTGTCCATGCAGGATGTCTGCCTGAAGTGATGACAAAGCAGAGAAAGCTCTTGAAGGAAGAAGAGGACTTAAAGGTTGAAATGGAGGAAATCCTTGCAGGTTTTATGGACGTTGAGGGAAAAATAAAAAGCACAGGCGGCAAAACGCCTCTTTTGGCGCTGCAGTTAAATTCTTTGAAAGAAAGAAAAGCGAATCTGGATGAGAAAATGGCCGAATGCAAAGAAGAGCTTACGGCTGTCAACGCCTATATGGATAAGGCCAAAGGCGCTACCGTAAAAGTGGAAGGGAATTTGTATAAAGGCAGCATTATCTGTATCGACCAGTGCAAAATGCCTGTTGCCGGTAATACCATGTATATGGAGTACCGGAATATTTCGGGAATGATAGCGGGGAATGTGCTGATATAAGCGTAAGGGGCAAAAGACGAAAAAGGGGCAGAAGGTCAGAAGGAAATGACGGACAATCAGAATTACAGGCTCTAAAAGCAGGAAAGAGACGGAAGTATGAAAAGGGCAGAATGTTAAAATGGATGAGTTTTATGAAATAACGAAACAGCCAATCACATCTTATAAAGAGGCAGAGGGGTTCCTTTATGCCCTTCCCAGATTTACGGTAAAAAACGATTTATCCCATACAAAGGAATTGCTGCAGAGAATGGGAAATCCCGGATGGGACATTCCGAAGCTTCATGTGGCGGGAACAAACGGAAAGGGAAGTGTCTGTGCCTATCTGCAAAGCCTTTTAGGAGAATACGGATACAAAACGGGGGGATTTATATCCCCTCATTTAGTGACAATGCATGAACGGTTTCTGATAAACAGGCTTCCTGTGTCGGACGCGCTTTTTATGGAGGCCTTTTTGCGTGTAAAAAGTGTATCGGATGACGCTTTTTTGGAAGGCGTTTCCTATCCTACATTTTTTGAATTCCTGTTTTTGATGGGAATGTATATTTTCGGAAAAGAAAGGGTAGGAGTGCTGGTCTTGGAAACAGGTCTTGGAGGGAGACTGGATGCTACCAACATCTTTCCGGATACGGAGGTCTGCGTTATTACCCGCATTGGTCTGGACCATTGCAGGTATTTAGGAGATACAAAAGAGGAAATCGAAGAGGAAAAGGCAGGAATCATTAAAAAAGACGCAAGAGTCATTTTTTTAAACCAGGAACCTTCCCTGAGAAAACTCTTGGAAAAGCGCATAAAGGAAAGAGGAGCTTTTCCGTATCTTTTGGAAGAGGATGCATATTCTGTAGAAAAAATAAAACATAAAAGCATTGATTTTTCTTATAAATCCCGATATTATAATTATATTAATCTCAGTGTATCCACAAATGCGTTATATCAGGTGGAAAATGCCGCATTGGCTCTTTGTGCCTTTGAAGTTTTCTTGGGCAGGAAACAGCTGACAGAAATGTCGGCGGACAAGATGAGCAGGGCAATTGCCCATTCCTTTTGGGAAGGGCGGATGGAAGAGGTGCTTCCCGGCGTGTATTTTGACGGGGCGCACAACGAAGACGGAATCAGGGCTTTTCTGGATTCCATAGAGGCAATGAATTGTAAAGGCAGAAAAATATTATGTTTTTCTGCCGTAGAGGATAAAGCATACGGACGTATGATTTCCATGCTCCATGAATCAGGAGCTTTTGAGATTGTGGTGGCAGTGGAAATGGAGGATGAAAAGGGCGTCCGTCTGGGGGAATTGAGAAAGTGCTTTTCACAATATGAGAAGTGGAAGGTTAAATATGTCAAAGGTGTCTCTCCGGCTTTAAAAGGCTGCATGGATGAAAAAGGGCCGAATGACATAATCTGTATTGTAGGGTCTTTATATTTGGTCGGCTTGGTAAAGTCGGTGTTAAGGAGGGAACACCATGATAAATTTTGAAGAAGAGCTGAAGAAATATCATCCCAGCTTGGAAATAGATGAAGCGGAAGATGCTATTTATAATCAGGATTTAACAGATATGGCAGATTTACTTGTAAATATGATCAAGGATGCAAAAGATGCGGAGAATTAGTACAGAAACGGATAGGAGATTGCCATGAAATGCTTTCAATGTGGCTGTGAACTGTCGGATAAGGATTTCTGTACAGGCTGCGGCGCAGATGTGAAATTATATAAAAAAATCATGCATGTGGCCAACCGTTTCTACAATGACGGGTTGAACAAGGCCGGCGTGCGGGATTTATCAGGTGCCATAGTCAGTTTGAGACAGGCATTAAAATTTAACAAAAATCATGTGGAGGCAAGGAACCTGTTGGGACTTGTCTACTTTGAGATGGGAGAAACCGTTGCCGCATTGAGCGAATGGGTCATCAGTAAAAATATCCGTTCCCAGAAAAATATTGCGGACGATTATATTAATGAGGTTCAGTCTAACCCTGCCCGGCTGGAAACCATTAACCAGACGGTTAAAAAATATAACCAGGCGCTTTCCTACTGCTATACGGAAAGTAATGATCTGGCCATTATACAGTTAAAAAAGGTGGTTTCCTTAAACCCCAGGTTTGTAAAGGCGCACCAGCTTCTGGCCCTTTTGTATATGAACGGCGAGGAATGGGAAAAAGCGCAGCGCACCTTAAAGAAGAGTCTGAAGATAGACGTCAATAATACCACGACGCTCCGCTATTTAAAGGAAGTGGAATTTATGCTTGAAGGGGATGAGACCGCAGGCATAAAAAAGAAAAAATCCAATGTTTCCAAGGATGCGGTTACCTATCAGAGCGGAAATGAGACCATTATCCAGCCAATCAGCCCCAAGGAACCCATTGTGGGGGCGTCTACCATCTTTAACGTCGTTATCGGTATGGCTATCGGTCTTGCCGTATGCTACTTTCTGATTGTTCCCGCAAGAGTGCAGTCGGCAAGGGCGGAGGCTGATGAACAGCTGCGGCTGATCAGTGAAAATTCCGACGAAAAGACAGCGCAGATTACGGACCTGGAGCAGCGGGTGGAAGCTCTTACGGATGAAAATGCCAAGCTGCAGGAGCAGGTTGTATCCTATACGGGAGAAGGCGGCGCGCTGCAGACTGTGGACGGACTTTTGGAAACAGCCAGAAAGTATATCCATAATCCCGAAGAACTGGATGGGGTTTCCGACGACCTTTATGAGTTAGACCGGGGCTATGTGGAAAACGGCGCTTCGGAGGCCTATAAAGCCCTTTATGATGAGCTGCTTGCCCAGGTAGGGGATAAAATTGCGGATGATTGCTTTAAAGAAGGAAATTCCCTGAAAAACCAGGGAGATTATTCCGATGCCATAGAATTGTTAGAGAAAGCATGGTATTTCAAAAATACCGATGCGGAAATTCTCTATGTTCTTGCGGAGACTTATCAGGAATCGGAAAATATGAATAAGGCATTGGAGCTGTATAACCAGTTGATTACAGATTTCCCGGATTCGGAATATGCGGATATGGCACAGCAGAATATTGCTGACGCCGCAACGGTAGGAAACCGAGGCGGCGGAGAAAACAATGAGAATGACCCGGGGCAGACAGGCGGCGATGACGACCGGACCAACGGCGGCTTAAATGGCGGGAATAATACTCCGGCCGGCGCCAATAACGGAAATAATCCGTAAAGAGCCGAAAAAGGGAAGAGCATATAAAATAAAACGACAGATTTGGCATAAAGCATACAAAAGAGGACATAATATGACTATGTTCTCTTTTTTGTGTATTGAAGGATATCCATAAATTTGTGAAAGCGGGAGGAATGAAGGATGGAGAAAATGTTTATGGTAAAGGATGGCTGGCTGACCATTACCATGCCGGAAGAGATGGACCATCACAAGGCGGAGGAAATCAGGGAAGGGGCGGACGACTATCTCTTGACCGGAAAGGTTTTGCATGTCATATTCGACTTTTCCAATACCAAATTCATGGACAGCTCAGGAATCGGCGTTATCGCTGGGAGGTATAAAAAGGTTTCCTGCTACGGGGGAAAAGTGGTGGCGGCTCATGCAAATTCCAGAATCCGTAAAATCATTATGCTTTCAGGATTGACGGATCTGATAGAAATAGTTGATTAGGAGGAGAAAAATGGTAAAGCAGAAAGAAGCATGGAGTAACGGATGGCAGATGAATCAGGAAGAGGCGGCTAACAGAATGGAACTGCGGATTATGCCCCTTTCGGAAAATGAAAGCTTTGCAAGGGTGGCGGTAGCGGCTTTTATGACCCAGCTAGACCCGACCTTAGAGGAAGTGGAAGATGTAAAGACTGCGGTTTCGGAGGCGGTAACCAACAGCATTATTCATGGATATGAAAATAAAGGAGGAGATAAGCCGGTTATCATAGAAGCTTATCTGACCCACAGGCGGATACATATCAAGATAGAAGACAGAGGCGTGGGAATTGACGATATAGGCAGGGCCATGGAGCCGCTGTTTACAACAAAACCCGAGCTGGAACGTTCGGGGATGGGGTTTGCGTTTATGGAGGCGTTTATGGATGAACTGCATGTAGAATCAAAGCAGGGAAGAGGCACAGTCGTTTACATGAGTAAACAGATAGGCGGGCAGTAGCTTATGGACCCTACGACGCAATTGTTGATACAGGCGAAGAAGGGCGATAAAAATGCCAGGGATATACTTGTGGAAAAGAATCTGGGTCTGGTCCGTTTCATTGTAAAGCGTTTCCAAAACAGAGGATATGATATGGAGGATCTGTTTCAGATCGGGTGTATCGGGTTGGTAAAAGCGGTAGACCAGTTTGATACGGAATACAATGTAAAGTTTTCAACCTATGCGGTGCCCCTGATCACAGGAGAAATCAAGCGTTTCCTGCGTGACGACGGCATGATTAAAATTTCCCGCAGCTTAAAAGAAAACGGTTACCGCATAAAACAGGCGGCGGAGGAAATTGCCAGGGAATGCGGCAGGGAGCCTACGATGAAAGAGCTGGAAGAGGCAACAGGGCTGAAAAAGGAAGAAATTGCCATGGCGCTGGAGGCAAATGTGGAAATCGAATCCATTTACAGAACCGTTTATCAGTCGGACGGAAACGAAATTTATCTGGTGGATAAAATTGTAAAGGGGATGGAAACGGGAACCCTTTCTAAGGGTGCGGCGGATACGGAAAAGGAGCGGCTTCTTGATCATATGCTGTTAAAGCAGCTGATAGACCGGCTGGAAGGAAAAGAAAAGGAAATTATACGCCTGCGTTTTTTTGAAGATAAGACCCAGACAGAGGTGGCCGGGCTTTTAAATATGAATCAGGTACAAGTATGCAGGCAGGAAAAGAAAACCTTGGTAAAGCTGCGGGCGATGGCGCTGAAAGAAGGTTAGCTTTATGCAACGGGAACAGTATGAGGCTCTTGACAAAAGCTTTAATTGTTTGTAAGGTGTATAAGCTGAGAGGAGTTTTTTGTTATGAAAGAGCAGTTTTTTGACTGCGCAGTGGACGCAGCCCTGGACAGTATAAAAATATTACCCTTTTTGTTTCTGGCATATTTGGTCATGGAATATGTGGAACACAGGATGGGGGAGCATTCAAAGGACGTCATCCGTAGATCGGGAAAGTTCGGTCCTTTATTGGGGGCTGTCTGTGGGGCCTTTCCCCAATGCGGTTTTTCCGCAGCGGCATCCAATCTCTATGCAGGCAGGATCATTACGCTGGGAACGCTGTTAGCCATATATTTATCCACCTCCGATGAGATGCTTCCTATTCTTATTTCCAAACAGGCGCCGGCTCTGGCAATTGTAAAAATTCTGGGCCTTAAGGTTTTGATCGGTATGGCGGCGGGATTTTTTATAGACTGGCTCTGGGCGGGGCACCGGAAAATCAGAGCTTACGCAGAGAGACCTCATGCCGATGAAAAATTCCATATTGACCAGATTTGTGAAAACGAAAACTGCAGGTGTGATAACGGCATTCTGAAATCAGCCTGTAAGCATACCTTACATATATTTCTGTTTATTCTGCTTATTACCTTTTTGTTTAATCTTTGTATTGGCTTTATAGGGAGCGGAAGCATTGAACAATTTATCATGAATAAGCCGTTTATAGGCGTAGCCTTATCAGCCGTTATCGGACTGATTCCCAATTGTGCGGCTTCGGTCATCATTACAGAGCTTTATCTGAAAGGTATGATGAGCTTCGGCGCTATGATGGCGGGGCTTTTAGTGGGGGCAGGCGTGGGCCTTATTGTGCTTTGCAGGGTAAATGAGGATGTAAAGGATAATTTAAAGATCATCGGGCTGCTGTATTTGTGCGGCGTCATAGGAGGACTTCTTCTGGAAGTCCTGGAAATATCCGTAAGAATATGAAATAAGGGACTGTTCAGTAAATTGATAATATGTTATAGTTATACATGTATAATTATGTCACATTTTGTTTGAAAAAAGATACGAAAGCGGAGGTCTGATATGAAGGGCAAATCTAAGAAAAAGCGTATTTTATGTCTGTTTCTTGCATGCTGCCTGTTCTTGACGGGATGTTCGGGTATTTCTTTTGGAAAGTCGGAAAAGGATCGGTTCGACGAGTATACCGAAGGAATGTTTAAGGAAGAGATTGCGCAAAATACCATAAATCTGCATTATACATTGGCGTATCCTGAAAATTACGGCATTACCGATTATGATGTTTCTCTTGGGGAGTTATCCATGGCAGACTTTGAGGACGCCAAAGATGAACTTGAAAATATGAAAAAGGAGCTTGAGGGTTTTAACAGGGAAAAGCTTAATGACGATCAGAAGCTGACCTATGACCTTTTTATGGATTATGTGGATACGGAGCTTCCGGTAGTGGATTTGTATCTGTATGCGGAATTTTTAAGTCCCTTAAAAGGATATCAGTCCAGTCTTCCGGTTCTGCTGGCAGAATATACCTTCCGCACGGAAAAGGATATTGAGGATTATCTGGCGCTTTTAGAAGAAATTGACGATATGTTCGGGGATATTATGGTATTTGAAAAGGAAAAAGCGAAAGCCGGGCTTTTTATGCCTGATTTTGCCATAGAGGGCACCATTGAGCAATGCGAACAATTTATTGAAGACCCGGAGAACAACTATATGATAGAAGTCTTCAACGATAAGATCGATGCCTTTTCCGGGCTGTCTGAGGAAGAAAAAGAAGATTATAAGGAAAGAAATAAAACGTTGATAACCACGGAGGTCGTGGACGGCTATCAGATGTTGATCGACGAGCTTACCGACTTAAAGGGAAGCGGCGTCAATGAAAAGGGGCTTTATTATTATGATGACGGAATCGAATATTATGAATATCTCATACGTACCGGTGTAGGTACCGATGCTTCTGTTGAAAAGCTTCAGGACCGGACGTGGGACTATATAATATCCTGCTTTCTGAATATGTACGAATGCATGGAAGAAAATCCCGATGTGTATTACGAGCTGGATGAATATAAATATCCTCTTACAGATCCCGACGAAATCATGCAGGATTTAATGGAAAAGACAAAAGAGGATTTTCCGGCGCCGCCGGAGGTGGATTACACCATTAAATATGTTCATCCGTCCATGGAGGAGCACGAGAGCCCTGCTTTTTATCTGACTCCGCCCATTGATGATATAGAGAATAATGTTATTTATATCAACAGAAAGGATTTGGATGAAGAAATCTATACGACAATTGCCCATGAAGGCTATCCGGGACACTTGTACCAGACGGTATCTACCTCGGAGCACGGACTGCCTTTGGCCCGTAACCTGTTTTCCTATTCCGGTTATTCCGAAGGGTGGGCAACCTACGTAGAAATGTATTCTTATAGTATCAGCGGTCTTGATGAAGATATTGCAAATATCCTTGCATGGGAAAACGGTGTCAATCTGGGTATTTCCGCGTACATTGATATGGGCATTCACTATGACGGATGGGACATGGATGATGTGGAGGAATTTCTTGCTGACTTTGGAATTGACAATGAAGAAGCAGCAGGGGAAATCTATGAGTTGATCGTAGAAGAGCCTTCTTATTATCTTACTTATTTTATCGGGTATCTGGAATTTTTAAATTTGAGGGATAAAGCGGAAAAAAAACTGGGGGAAGATTTTACATTAAAGGATTTTCACAAATTTATGATCGAAATCGGACCGGCGCCTTTTTATATTATTGAAGACCGGATGGATGATTGGATGAAAGGGCAGAAATAACTGCCACATATAATTTTGAGGAAATAGGTGATAAAGAATGTTCAAAAATACCAGAAAATTTTTGATAATCAGTTTCAGCTTTCTAATTGTTGTATGTATTCTGAGTTTTATGGCTATAGCCATACGGATAGGTAGAAAAAGTAATGACGCAGTCAGCGATGTAGGCATGCTATATATGTCGGAAATGAACAGGCAGCTTCAGGAAAAGTATACTACGGTTATTGAACTGCGCCTCTCACAGGTGGAGGGTATTGTAAAGAGAACGCCGCCGGAATCGGTTCACTATGGAGAGGAAATGCTGGAGGAACTGGCTATCAGCGCCAGCGTACGTGATTTTACATATCTGGGGCTTTATAAAAAGAACGGAGATTGTGAAACCATCTATGGCGAGTCGCTCCGGATTATTGATGAAAAGGAGTTTTTAGAAGGACTGGATAGCGAAGAAATCAAGATAAGCAGCGCCGAAGACGCTTCCGGAGAACGTGTGCTATTGCTGATACAGGCTGCAGAATATGAAATGAAGGATGGTAGTACCAGCGTCGCTTTAGTGGCGGGAATCCCCATGGAATATTTAAATGAAGCACTGTTTCTGGAAGAAGAGGGGGCTTTGATCTATTCGCATGTTATCCGTGCAGACGGAAGCTACGTCATCAGGAACGGCGACAGTTTCCGGGGAAGTTATTTTGAACGCATGCAGGATCTGTTGATGGAATTTGACGGCAAAAAGCCGGAAGATTACGTTCGGGAATTGAAGGACGCCATGGCGGCGAAGACGGATTATACTACGCTGATTATGGAGTCCGGAATCCACGGACATATTTACTGTTCTTCTCTTTCGGAATCCGACTGGTATCTGATAACCGTTATGCCATACGGCCCCTTGGATGACGCCATTAACAAGCTGGGAAATCAGCGTACCTCTACGCTTCTGATCTATTGTCTCATAATTTTGGCGGTTATTCTGGCTATTTTTGCTTTGTATTACCAGATGACTCAAAAGCAGATCAGAGAGTTAAACGAGGCAAAGCTGGAGGCTGACCACGCCAATAAGGCAAAGAGCGAGTTTTTGTCCAATATGAGCCATGATATCCGCACGCCTATGAACGGGATTGTGGGGATGACGGCAATTGCGGTAAATAATATAGATGATAAGGAACGGGTAAGGGACTGTCTTCGTAAAATCACTTTGTCCAGTAAGCATCTGCTGGGTCTGATTAATGATGTTTTGGATATGTCCAAGATTGAGAGCGGCAAGCTTACCCTCAATATGGATATTGTTTCCCTGCGGGATGCCATGGAAAGCATCGTCAACATTGTACAGCCTCAGGTAAAAGCAAAGAAACAGCATTTTGATATCTTTATCAAGAAAATCCAGACGGAGAATATTTATTGTGACAGCGTACGTCTGAACCAGGTGCTGATAAACCTCTTGTCCAATGCCATTAAATATACGCCTGAAAAGGGACGGATCAATATTTACCTTTCCCAGGAGGAATCCCCTTTGGGAAGCCAGTACGTGCGATGTCATTTCAGAGTAAAGGATAACGGCATTGGAATGTCCGAGGAATTCCAGAAAACGATTTTTGATACCTTTACAAGAGAGAAAGTAACCCAGGTGGATAAGACGGAAGGCGCGGGGCTCGGCATGGCTATTACAAAGTGCATTGTAGACGCCATGAAGGGAACCATAGAGCTGCACAGCAAATCCGGAGAGGGAAGCGAATTCCACATTACGCTGGATCTGGAAAGAGCGAAACAAAGGATAGAGGATGTTGTACTGCCGCCATGGAATACCCTGGTGGTAGATAATAACGAAGACCTGTGTCATAGCGCGGCCGCCGCCCTTAAAGAAATCGGCATCAACGCAGAATATGCCCTCAGCGGTAAGGAAGCTGTTGAAATGGTAAAGAAGCGTCATGACGCGCAGGACGATTATCAGCTTGTACTCATTGACTGGAAAATGCCGGAGATGGACGGACTTGAAACAACCAGGGAAATCAGGAAGCGTTTAGGGGCAGAGGTTCCGATTCTGATCATATCCGCTTATGACTGGAGCGATATTAAAGATGAAGCAATGGAAGCAGGAGCCCATGGATTTATATCCAAGCCTTTATTTAAATCCAATTTGTATCTGGGATTAAGCAAGTTTATAGAGGATGAAGGCACTGTGTCGGCCTTAAAAGAGGAAGAAGAAAAAGATTTTACCGGCAGAAAGATTCTCCTTGCGGAGGATAATGACCTGAACTGGGAAATTGCCAACGAAATTCTCTCTACAGCCGGGTTTAAGCTGGAACATGCAGAAAACGGAAAGATCTGCGTAGAAAAATTTGAGGCTTCTGAAGAGGGAACCTATGATGTGATTTTGATGGATATCCGAATGCCTGTTATGAACGGCTATGATGCGGCAAAAACAATTCGGGGTCTGGACAGGGCCGACGCCCATCTGCCGATTATCGCAATGACTGCCGATGCTTTTTCGGAGGATATACAGCATAGTCTGGATTGCGGAATGAATGCCCATATTTCAAAACCCATTGATGTCAAAAAGCTGATGGATGAATTAGCCAAATACCTGAACTGATTCCACAAAGCGACGGTTTGATAAAAAGAGTTCAAAAAAAAGGATTTTGAATCCCGATACCTATAGAGGAGAGGGACTTCAAAATCCTTTTTCATTTTTGGGAGAAATTTTATAAAGGGATTATTTTGCATAGTATTTGAAATCTTTGGAAAACTATTAAGAAAAATTTGGAGATGAAAAAACAGTGGATATTATTTATGTGAATTTAAGCCCCAAGATGCAAAGTACTAAAAGTGTCATTACGGCAGAAGATGTGGCTGAAATAACCGGCAGAAACCAGGAGGTGGTGGAAAAGGCGAGAAAAGCCCAGATTTATGAATTTGCGGAAGACCATACCCGCCGGATTGTCAGTCAGTTGAAGGTCATCAGTTGTATTGAAAAAGCCTGTCCTTCAGCAGCCGTCATATCTGTGGGAGCAAAGGAAACCATTTTGGAATATTCCTCCAATCCCAGGCACAATAAGGCGTGGGAGATTTTAAAGGTTGTTTTTGTTGCCTGCGTCAGCTTTTTCGGAACGGGATTTACCATTATGGCTTTTCATAATGATATCGGAATCCGGGAGGTTTTTGAACAGATTTCTTCCCTTATAACGGGGGAAAGCGGAAAGGGAATGCTGACTATAGAGATTGCATATGCCCTGGGGCTTGCGGGAGGAATCATTATATTCTTCAATCACATCGGTAAGCGCAGGATAACTCATGACCCGACGCCTATAGAAGTGTCTATGCGCAAGTACGAGGATGACGTAAATAATACCCTGGCGGAAACATGGGACAGGGAGGGAAAGACAATTGATGCTCCTTAAACATTTATTGCTGGCAGTTGCCGGCGCATCCTTTGGCGCATTGGCTGCAGCCGGTGTTTTTACGGTTTTGGTAGCGATAGGGCTGATTCCCAGATTTGCGGGAAAAACACATACGGCGTCCCGCATATTTTTCTATGAAAGCTGCGTGGTTTTTGGGACGATTACGGGCATGCTTTTCAGCGTCTTTGAAGAGCTTCATTTATACAGCAGTATGGTATTGAGACCTGTTGAATATGCGGCGGAAAGCGTTATGGGATTTTTTACAGGGTGTTTTGTAGGGTGCCTTGCCTTATCCATTGCGGAAATGCTGGATTCCATTCCCATTTTTGCCAGAAGGGTACGGTTAAAATGGGGAATCGGCATAGCGATCTTTATGGTGGCATTGGGGAAAATGGCGGGCGCGCTGTTGTACTTTTTACAAGGGATAGAATAAATTTAAGAAAGGGATGGAAACAATGACAAAGAAAGAATTAGAGCAGGAGAAACAGAAGCAATATGATGAACTGGTAAAACAGGTAACGCCCCAAAACAGTCTTTTGCTGCAGATGTGTAAAGCGTTCCTTACAGGAGGAATCATCTGCACAATAGGACAGGGAATTTTAGAAGCTGCAAAATCCATGGGACTTGACAAGGAAATGGCGGGAACCTGGTGCTCTCTGCTGCTGATTTTGCTAAGCGTGATCCTAACGGGCTTGAGTCTTTATCAGCCTATCGCAAATTTTGGCGGGGCGGGCGCCCTTGTTCCTATTACCGGATTTGCAAACTCCGTATGTGCGCCGGCTATTGAATTTCAGGCGGAGGGACAGGTTTTTGGCGTGGGCGTAAAGATCTTTACCATTGCGGGCCCCGTTATTCTTTACGGCATATTCACGAGCTGGCTGTTGGGCGTGATTTACTGGTGCGGCATGATGCTTGGAGTGGTATCATAGGCTCTTAAAAAGGGGCGCCTATAAGTTTTTCTGTAACATTAAATTGACATTAAAAACGTGATTGCATATAATTTTAGTATAATATGGGAGTATACTGAGACAGAGACAGGGTCCTTGATGTAAAGAAATTGACATTTGGAGGAGCTTAAGTGAAGAAACTTTTTAAAAGGATGGAAGAGCACTCCATTGTATTTTGGGGAAATATGGCGCTGCTTCTTCTGGTGGCTGCGATTGCAGGCATAAGTCTGCTTTCCACCAGACGGATTCTGGTAGAGAATGCACAGGAAACGGGCGAAGAAATCGCAAACAGCTACAGAATGGAAGAAGAACGAAACATGGAATTATATCGGGCGCTGCTTACGGTAGGCTCCCAATATGTGGAAGGCATGGTAAAGCGGGGAGCAGACGAGGATTTAATTGCGGTCTGGCTGGAGGACTATCTGGTAAAGCTTACTGAGGTTACCGGTATGGAGAGAGCCTTGCCTTGTGCGGTAGTAGGCAAAAAGATGCTTGCAGCCGGTCTTGGGGAATATGAGGAATATGATCCGGAAAAGCTGATATGGTATAAAAAGGCTGTTGACGCAGAAGGGGAAATTATCTGTACGGATGTTTATACAGATAATGTTTATGATAAATCGGTCATTACCATAGCAAAGGAATGTGGGGATGGGGAAACGGTTATTGCTTTTGATATCATTCTGGAAAATTTCCGGATTTATGATAATTCCCAGATTCTTCCGGAAGGCGGCGTATATTTTTTGTGCGATTCAAAGGGGAATCTACTATATATGCAGACTGCCCCGGATTCGCAAAATGATATGTCAAAAGACAGACTGTATGATTTATATTTACGGATCATGGATGAGGAATTCCTTAGCCGGAACCATTACTATGATACACCGGGCGGCGATGCCATGTCGGTCTATTACAAAGAGGAGTTAAACGGCTGGTTGTCAGTCCTGTTACTTCCCAATTCTTATCTGATGGAGAGATGGGAAACCGTTATAAGCCGGTATCTGGGCGTTTTTCTCATAGTTTTATGGATTCTCATTTTTATGTGGTTTCGGCAGAAGCAGATCGAGGACAGCAAAAGGCATATTGATGAAACAGTACAGATTCTGGGAAATTCCTATTATGCCTTTTACAGGGTCGATCTAAAAAGAGAAACCTATGAGATGATAAAAGGCGCTGATTATGTAAAGGATGTTCTGCCGCCTAAGGGCAGATATGAAGATCTTCTGGTTATATTTGAAAGGCTGATCAGGGAAGACGCCTACGAGGAATTTCTGGAGAGCTTTTCTATCAGGAATGTGAGGAAACAGATTGAGAACGGCGTAACGGATTTTGGCGGCGATTTCCAACGGATTTTTGAAAACCAGTGGAAATGGGTCAATGTACATATTCTCTATGTGCCGTCCATTTGTAAGGGCGAGGCGGTTTTGTGCTTTCGACAGGTGGAAGAGGAAAAACAGCGGCAGTTGAGGCAGATGGCTCTTTTGGAGGATTCTCTGAAAGCAGCTCATGCCAGCGACCAGTCTCAGAAGCAGTTCTTTTCCGGAATCAGCCATGATATGAGAACGCCTTTAAATGTCATTATCGGTATGTCGGAGGTAGCAAAGAAGCATATTGAGGATAAGGAGAGGGTCGAAAATTATCTCCAAAAGATTCATTATTCCAGCAAACAGCTTTTGGGTCTGATCGATCATATCCTGGAAATGTCCAGGTTGGATCAGGGCATGTATCTGAAAAATGAAGCTTTTAATCTTAAGGAAAAAATTGAAAAAAGAGTAAAAGATTTTGAGGTGCAGGCCAAAAGGGAAAAGAAAAACCTGCATTTTACATATAATATGACGCATGAGGAGGTATACGGCGATATAACAAGACTTGATCAAATTGTAAATAATTTATTATCCAATGCATTATCATCTACAAAAGAAGGGGATCGTATATCGGTGGCTTTAAATGAAACATACAATCAGAAATATACCAGATACCAGATTGCTGTTTCGGATAACGGAGCGTATATGGACGAGAAGCTAAAGGAACAGCTGTATCAGCCTTGTATACAGGAGGGGAGTTTAAGTTCCCAGGACATGGGAGAACGGGGTCTGGGGGTAATGTATGTGAAAAATATCGTATCCCTTATGAATGGGGAACTTGACGTGGAGAGCGTTTTGGGAGAAGGAACAACGGTTACGGTTACCCTGCCCTTTGAGACCGTGGACGTACAGGAACAGGAAGAGGAGCAAGGACCGGATAAAGAGGAAGTTACGCTGGAAGGCAAGAGGATTCTGTTAGCCGAGGATTATGAATTAAATATGGAACTTGCCACTGATATTTTAACGATGTGCAAGGCTGTGGTGGTGCAGGCGGAAAATGGAAAAAAGGCGTTGGATATTTTTTCGGCTTCCGATGAGTTTTTCTTTGACGCCATATTGATGGATATGCAGATGCCGGTAATGGACGGATGCGAAGCGACAGAGGCAATCAGAAAGCTTGACAGGGCGGATGCAAGATGGATTCCGATTATTGCCGTAACGGCAAATACATTTGCAGAGGATATTTCCCGTACAGCCAAAGCAGGTATGAATGCGCATATTGCAAAGCCCATTGATACCCGGATTTTATGTACAACGCTGATGAAATTATTGGACAGTCGGATAGAATAAGGAAACGGAAGGTAAAAGCCTTGAAAGGAGAATTATGAGAGATAGAGTTTTAATTGTGGATGATGTGGAAATCAACAGGGAGATTTTAAAGGAGATTTTGCAGGATGAATATAAGATTATGCAGGCGGGGGACGGAGAAGAGGCCCTTCAGGTAATCGAGCAGAATCAGGAGGATATTGCCGTTGTTCTTTTGGATTTGATCATGCCGAAGAAGGATGGTTATGAGGTATTAGAGGTATTAAAGAAAAATAAATGGCTGGATAATATGGCGGTTTTGATCATCAGCGGGGAATCTTCCGTGGAAACCGAAGCCAGATGCTTTGATTACGGTATTTCCGACTTTATCAGAAAGCCCTTTGATAATAATCTGGTCAGACAGAGGGTAAGAAATGTGGTAGAACTGTTTTTGTACAAAAATCATCTGGAGGATAAAATTGATGAACAGACAGAGGTTTTAAGGAAACAGTACAAGCTTTTACATAAGCAGGCGGAGGAGCTTCGTGAACATAAATTTAAGATCATTGATATTCTGGGTACTGTAGTGGAATACCGCAATATGGAAAGCGGAGAGCATATTAACAGGGTAAAGGGATTTACGAAGATTTTAGCGGAGGAAATGATGAAGGAATACCCCGAATATGAATTGGGGCTGTCGGATGTGGAAATGATATCGTCGGCGGCGGCTCTTCATGATATCGGAAAAATTGCCATACCGGACAATATCCTGCTGAAACCGGGCAGATTGACCAAGGAAGAGTTTGATATTATGAAATCCCACACAACAAAGGGAGGCGAAATCTTAGACAGCATAGAGGGTGCATGGGATGAAGAATACGGAAAGGTCAGCTATGAGATCTGCCGTCATCATCATGAGAGACATGACGGAAGGGGTTACCCTGACGGACTGAAAGGGGACGAAATTCCCATTTCGGCCCAGCTTGTTTCTGTTGCGGACGTATATGACGCCCTGGTAACGGAAAGGGTTTATAAGAGCGCTTTTTCCAAGGATGAGGCATTCCGGATGATTCAGAACGGGGAATGCGGCACATTTTCGCCCAAGCTGATGAAATGCTTTGAAAATGTGCGTAAGGATTTTGAGGAACTGGCGGACAGGCAGAAATAACAGCTTGGTAAAAATGGCAGATACAAAAAATAAAAAGAAATGGAGAGAGAGAAATGGAAATCAGTAATTACATCGATTTGGAAGACGCGGCAGAAAGATTTATGAAAAATGACGAACTGTTCAAAAAGTTTTTATTTCGCTTTCCGGGAGAACAGGGGTTTCATGATTTATTTAAACTTTTGGAAGAAGAAAAAGTGGAGGAGGCCTTTAAGGTGGCCCATTCCATGAAGGGAGTAACGGCAAATCTGGCGTTAAAATCCCTTAATGAGGCTTTGAAACCCATATCGGATATACTGAAGGCAAAGATAATGCCGGGAGAAAATGAAATTAACAGGTTAAAGGATGCATATGAGGAGGTGCTTCAGCTGATTGTGGAAATCGAGCTGGAGGGCAGGACGCTGTTTTCATAAAAAGGTATAATTTTCCCATTTATTGTAAATACTGTTACCGACTATAAGTAAGGAGGAATGGTGTTATATGGGAAATACGAATATGCCCATGGGATTTACTTTTTCCATGTCTTCAAATGAAAAGGCGATGAATAATTTTGCGAGAATGAGCGAGGAGGAACGGGCGCAGGTTATACAAAAGGCGCGCAACGTGTCTTCTAAGCATGAGATGGAGAAACTGATACAGGATTTAGGAGAGAAGGAGAAGTTTTTTTAAAGAAGAGATGGCGTTGTCCGAATTACGACGCCCCTCATTTATAAAAAAATCCCATTAGTGCTTGGGATAGAAAATACGTAAAGAAAAAGGAGATGAGGAAAAGCTTGTGTTTTTCCCATCTCTTTTTTTTGAATTATTGACAGAACAAAAATATTGTAATAGTATGTATTTAGTATTACTAAATAGGCGGTGATGGATTGCAGGGACGTTATGAACAGCAAATGAAAAAAGGGGTTTTGGAGATGCTGGTTTTGAAACAGCTGGAAAAAGAGGAACGGTACGGGTATCAGCTGATCAGCCGGCTGAAGGATAAGAGCGGGGGTTTGTTCGCCTTGAAAGAGGGGACCCTTTATCCGATTTTATACAGGCTTGAGGATGACGGGCTGGTGGTAAGCCGGTGGAGCCAGCCTCAGGGGAAGGAAGTTTCCAGAAAGTATTATGTGATTACGGAAGAAGGGAAAAAGGGGCTTAAGGAATTGTCTGTTCTTTGGAGGGATTTTTCCGCGCAGGTATCGAAAATGATGGAGGAAGAGGCATGAATCAGGAAAAATATGTGATAGCAGTATTAAAAAAATTAAAATGCAGCGGCAGTAAGAAAAAGGAAATCAGGAAGGAACTGGAATCCGATATAGCGGCAGCCTTGGAAAACGGGGAAAGCCTTGAGGAGATCATGGCGCGGATGGGCAGTCCGGCTTCTTTAGCAGGGGAGTTTAATGATAATTTTTCAAAAGAAGAGATAACGGCTTTTAAAAGGCGGAAAGGGCTTGGGATTGCAGGCGTTATCATAGGCATATTGGTTGTCCTCCTCCTTTTGGGCTTTTATATGATTCCCAAAAACTACCCTATGGGCAAAAGCGGCCTTTATACAGAGGAGGAAGTAACAGAGCGAACCAAAACGGTTATTTCCTACTTTGACGAAGGGGACTATGAAGCGATTCAGGAAATGTGCTTTTCAAAGTCCATGGAGCAGGCAATGACAGAGGAAAAGCTGGAAGAAGTAAAGAAGCTGTTCGGGGAAGATTGGGGAGAATTTGTGACTTTTGGAAATATCTATCTGGGAGAGGTCGTACAGATGGGAAAGAGCTATGCGGTAGTGCAGATCAATGCCACTTATGAAAATACAGGTATTACCTATACCCTTATGTTTGATAAAGAGATGAAACTTTGTGCATTTTATGTAAAATAGGCGGGAATGCGTCTGAAGGAGGAAAGACTATGAGCGGAAGAGTAATAGGGTATGTCATCTGGTTTCTATGCGGACTGTTTTTTGTCGCCAGGGGAATTTATTGCGTATTTGCAAAAAAAGAGGTCCCTTTCGGCTTCTGGGCCAATGCGGATACGGCTCCTGTTTCTGACGTAAAGGCGTATAATCGTGCGCTGGGCAAGCTGTTTGTGGCAGCGGGACTTTTATTTATGGTATTGGGACTGCCTTTGTGCGATGGACAGAACTCTGCGGGAATTGTTTTTACGATTATCGGGAGCCTGGCATGGTGTATTGGCATGATGGCGGTTTATACCATAGGCATTGAAGGAAAATACCGCGAAAAATGATGTTTGATAAACTGGAACTGGATGAGAGGAAAAGTCGGCTGTAAGGAGTAAAAAAATATGGGAGCTAAAATTGCGGGATTCGTCACTTGTCTCATGTGTGCAATACCATTCTTCATAATTGGGCATTACAAAAACAGCAATGAACCAATAGGACTTTGGACGGAGGACAGTAGGCTGAGAACAAAGATACATCCTGTAAAACAGTTTAATGAGGAAATGTCCAAAGTGTATTTATGCTGTGCTCTTGTTTTTTGCGTGACGGGGCTTATTCTTCTTTTACATGTGATGACCGGTTTTGTATTTTTAATGTTGGAGAGTACCGCCGGTATATTCATATTCAGAAAAAGGTATAAAAAAGTTGTTTCTAAATACATTCATTAAAGCATTATGAAAAATGATAAAAAGTGGCAGTGGTGGAAGAAAGGATGAAGAATGATGGGTTTTTGGATTTTTATGGTAATGATGGATCTGATGATTCCGCTCATAATGATAGTTTTCGGAAAGGTATTTTTAAAAAATCCTCCCAAGGAAATAAATCTGATATACGGATACCGTACAGGCAGGTCCATGAAAAATAAGGATACATGGAATTTTGCACACCGGTATTTCGGGAAAATCTGGCTTAGGGGCGGTCTTGTTTTATTGCCGGTTTCCCTGGCGGTAATGTTATTTGTGCTGGGAAAAGACCAGAATACGGTAGGGACGGTGGGCGGTGCTCTCTGCTTCATTCAGTTGGTTCCTCTCATAGGCGCGATTTTTCCTACGGAAAGGGCTTTGAAGAGGGAATTTGACGAGGAGGGAAGAAAAAGATAAGGGAATATTTCGGTAAAGCGGAACGAGCAAGAAATTGAAAGCAACAGAAAGCGGTAAGAGACGAAAAATAGAACGGGCACGGAACGGAACAGAAAAACAGTCGGAAGCTGTGGGCGGTTGAAAATGGAAAAAGTGGGAAAAAAGTACTAACAAAAGTACTGTATTTTGTTACTGAACTATTGCGGCACAGTTGACGGCTGTCTTTCTTTTGTGATAATATAAAGATGTTGATTGCGTGAATATTTTAGGTATTTTCATGAATATAAATTTAAGGAAAAGAGGAAACGGATATGGATGCAGGTTTTAGAAAGCAGCTGGAAGAAAACGGCGCTGATGTGGATATGACATTAAAACGTTTTATGGGCAATGAAGCTATATATATGAAATTCATTATGAAATTTCTTGATGATAAAAGTTACGCGAGTATAAAGGAGAATCTGGAAAAAAACAATTACGAGGAGGTGTTTAAGAGCGCGCACACTTTAAAAGGGGTCACAGCTAATCTGGGACTGGATCCCATCAATGCCGCAGCATCGGATCTGTGTGAACTTTTAAGGGGAAAGCAGGAACCGGATGTGGACACAGGTAAGGTAAAGGAACTGTGGGAACAGCTGGAAGAAGCTTACGGGCGGTTCCAGAAAATTTTAATGGAAAATAAGCAGTAGAACATAGGGAAAGTGCGAAAGGCAGAATTTGGAAGGGATTAGAAACCAATTGACATTTATAGCGAAAAATGGTACTTTGAAGTTATAAATAATTGCAGAACGGATTAAGGAAAACGAGGAAATATCATGGATAAACAACAGATTCTGATCGTTGATGATGAAGAAGTTAATCGCGCCATACTCAGTGGAGTTTTTGAGAGCGAGTACAGTATTATTGAAGCCGTTAACGGGCAGGAGGCAACAGTAGCGCTGGAAAATAACCAAAACATCGTATTGATTTTATTGGATGTTGTAATGCCTGTTTTAGACGGATTTGGCGTGCTCGAGTATATGCAGGAGCACGATTTGTTAGAGAAGATTCCTGTTATATTGATTACCGGCGAAAAGATCATGGACAGCGATGACCAGGCATATGCCTATGGCGTTGCGGACGTTATGCATAAGCCCTTTTATCCCCATATCGTAAAGCGCAGGGCTAAGAACATTATTGAACTTTACCAGAATAAGCAATACATGGAGAACCGCTTAAAGGAGCAGGAAGAAGCGATTCTTACTCAGGAGAGGAAAATTCGTGAGAATAATGAATTTATGATTGACGCCCTGAGTTCGGTAGTGGAGTTCAGAAGCTTAGAGACAGGAGAACATATCAGACGTATCAAATATTTTACCAGGATTATGTTGAAATATCTGATGAAGTATTTCCCCAAATATGGTCTGACTCCGGAGCAGGTCGATGAGATTGCCAGGGCCTCGGCGCTTCATGACATAGGCAAAATCGGTATCTCAGATACCATTCTTCTAAAGCCGGGAAAGCTTACGGAGGAAGAATTTGAAATCATGAAGACGCACACCACAATCGGATGTGACATATTGGAGAAATTCAAGGAAAATCAGACAGGAGAGTTTTACCAATACTGTTATGATATCTGCCGTTACCATCATGAGAGGTGGGACGGAAACGGATATCCCGATCATTTAGTGGGAGATGAAATTCCAATCAGTGCACAAATCGTTGCCATTGCAGACGTTTATGATGCCTTGGTAAGTACGAGAGTATATAAAAGCGCATATGCTAATAATATTGCATATGACATGATCATGAACGGTGAATGCGGACAGTTTTCGCCGGACGTACTGGAGTGCTTCGCGCTTGCCAAAGTGGATTTCTTTAACATTGTAGAAGTCATTAAAATGTTCAATTTTTCTTGATGAAACGGATAGCAGGCAGCAAAAAATCAGAAGTTTTTTTGCTGCCCTTTACTTGTGTCCGGGGAGGGGTATTATGGAACAAATCGGAGAATACATATTTCCAATGGATAATGCTTTGGAAATGATTCTTATGTTTGACCGGACGGGGAAGATTTCTTATGCAAACGCCGCCTCAAAACAGAAGCTGGAATACGGGGATGAATTATGCGGCGGATATATCAGCGATATTTTTCCAAACACATTCAGGAAATCCGAAAAGGGCTTTGAAACGGAGTATCTTTTCGGCACCAGTCCGCAGCAGCTTGTGGCGTACCGCAAAAATCTTACCTGTTTTCCTGTAGAAGCCAGAATCGTAAGCAATGAAGCAGATTGTGATTTCTATCTTTGTATGGCAAATGACATACTGGAGAAGGAATATCTTACAAGGGAAGTGGACAGAATCCGCCGGGAGGCGGAGGAGGCCTTAAAGGTTAAGTCAGAATTTGTTGCCAATGTCACTCATGAACTGCGGACTCCCGTAAACGGCATATTGGGAAATGTAAGGGAAATGTTTGAGCGGGAAATGGATGGACCTACGGAAAAGTCTCTTTGCATCATTGAGCGTTGCTGCGGCGACATGAACAAAATAATCAATAACATTCTGGACTTCTCAAAGCTGGAGGCCGGTAAGTTTACCTTGGATCCGAGGAAATTCCATTTTAGGAATATGCTGGATTATGTAAAAGCCAATCATATGAATAAGCTGACGGAAAAGGGGCTGGACTTTTTTGTAACCGTGTCGCCCCAGATACCGGAATATGTTATAGGCGACGAACTGCGTATTGTGCAGATTTTAAATAATCTTTTATCCAATGCCCAGAAATTTACTTCCGTGGGGAAGATTACCGTAGAGGCATTTAAGACGGCTCAGGTCAATGACAGAGCGGAATTGTTTTTTATTGTGTCGGATACGGGAATCGGGATCGATGAAGCCGATAAGGATAAACTGTTCCAAAGCTTCTCACAGGTAGATGCGTCGATTTCCAGGAAGTACGGGGGAACAGGGCTGGGCCTGAATATCTGTAAGCAGCTGGTAGAGCTCATGAACGGGAGAATTGAAGTCGAAAGCAGGAAAAACCAAGGAAGCACCTTTACTTTTTCCATATGGGTCAATACCTGCGAGGAGGAAAAGAATTCCGGACAGCTCGATGATGTGAGTAAGGCGCTAGAGAGCGTAGCTTTCAAGGAAAAATCCGGGGCGGAGGCGTCGGAGGAAGCGGAAGATATCAGGAAATACGGCACGCCGGAAAATACGGAAGGGCTTAAGAAAAATCTTTCCAAGTTGATTTTGTGCGTGGAAATGGAGAACTGGGAAAAGGCGGAAATGTTTATGGAAACCATTAAGCAGCTGACGGAAGAAGCGCCTCCGGAAGTAAAACGGATTGTTCTCCGTTTAAAGATGGCAATCCAGAAGGAAAATTACGAGAAGGCGGCTGCGGGTTTTGAGGAATTAAAGCATTTCCTGTAATTTCGAAAGGGGATACATAGATGGCAAGGGTCGGGAAGGATACGGATAAGGAAACCATTCTTATTGTTGACGATATAGAAACCAACAGAGTCATTCTGGAGGAAATCATAAAGGATATGGGGGGATTCCCTGTTTTGGCAAAAAGCGGGGAAGAGGCGCTTGTCAAAGTCGGAGAGTGCGATCCCCAGTTGATTTTAAGCGACATTTCCATGCCGGGAATGGATGGATATGAGTTGTGCAGGATATTAAAAAATGACGAAAAAACAAAAAATATCCCCATTGTTTTTATTTCGGCTTTCGATGCCCCGGAGGACATTATAGAAGGCTTTTCCCTGGGGGGCGAGGACTACATAACCAAGCCCTTTATTCCTGAGGTGGTGCAGGCCAGGGTGGGCGTTCATTTAAGGCTCCATGTGGCAAGGAGAGAGCTAAAGGAGATGAACAGACGCCTTCAGGTTTCCGTCAATGAGCAGATAAAGCAGATGGAAATAGAAAAGAAAAGCGTTCTGTATGCCATGGCTAATATAGCCGCCGTAAATTCGGACTATGCGAAGGAACATGTTAAGCGGCTGGGACATAATTGTGGAATTCTTGCGCAGGGGATGCAGTTATCCCCTGTGTTTGAAGATAAAATATCAGATACTTATATTGATACCATAGAAATCGCGGCACCTCTTTGCGATATTGGTAATATAGGCATTTCAAAAGAGATTTTGCAGAAGAAGGGGGAATTGACAGAAGAAGAATCTTCCATTATTCAAAATCATACGAAAATAGGAGCGAAGCTTCTTAGGGACATATATGTCAATAGTGATTACAACGATTTTATAAACGCAGCCATTGACATTGCACATTACCACCACGAAAACTGGGACGGAAGCGGATATCCTGATGGATTAAAAGGGGAACGGATTCCCCTTGGGGCTCAGATTGTTGCGATAGTGGACCGGTATTGTGCGTTAACGGAAAAAAATGCCCATACCAGGGAGGAAGCTCTTGAAATTATGAGCAAGGAAGCAGATACAAGGTTTAATCCGGATATTTTTAAGATCTGTTGTAAAATATCGCGTCAATTTTGCTGAGCGGAATAATATTATTATTTTGTTTGACAGGAGGAATAACAGTTGATTACGGATGAAGAACTTTCAAGAATTTCGGTTTATATGAAACAGCGTTACGGGATAGATTTAAGCCAGAAAAAGGTTATTGTTAACGGGCGCCTGGAGAATTATATGAAAAGGGGCGGTTGGAGAAATGTCAGCGATCTGATGGATGCCGTTGAGCATGACAAGACCGGTCAGCAGGAGAAAATGCTGGTAAATCTTTTAACGACCAACCATACCTATTTTATGAGAGAGTTTGAACACTTTGATTATTTCAGAAGTGTGGTTCTTCCGTGGCTTAGGACGAAAGAAGGAAGTAAAAAGGATTTGCGTATCTGGTGCGGTGCCGCATCATCAGGGGAGGAACCCTATATGATAGCCATGGTTCTGTCCGATTTCTTCGGTCTGGAGAGAGACCAGTGGGATACAAAGGTTCTGGCAACTGATATTTCCACAAAGGTTTTGCAGAAGGCAATGGCAGGTATTTATAATGTGGAGCAGTTAGATAAAATGCCGGAACAGTGGAAGAGACATTTTTTTAAGAAGCTGCCGGGTGGGGAACAGTATCAGGTTAGTCAGGAGTTAAAAAACGAAGTTATATTCAGACAGTTTAATCTGATGGATCCATTTCCTTTCAAAAAGAAAATGCACACTGTATTTTTACGCAATGTTATGATATATTTTGATGAGAAGACAAAACGGGAGCTGGTTCAGAAGGTATATGACGCAATGGAGCCGGGGGGCTACCTGTTTATAGGAACAACGGAGACTCTTGACAGGAGCAGCACTCCTTTTCAAATAATTCAGCCCTCCATATTCAGAAAGAAAGAAGGGAAATGATAGAAGATGAGACCCATTAGAGTTTTAATAGTTGAAGATTCTATAGTTTTCAGGGAATTGTTGGTTCAAAATTTAAAAAGGGATCCGGCTATTGAGGTTGTGGGAACGGCAAAGGATCCTTTTGAAGCAAGGGATGCCATTCTTGCATGCAAGCCCGATGTTATGACGCTGGATGTAGAGCTGCCGAGGATGAGCGGCATAGAATTTTTGAGAAAGCTGATGCCCCAGTATCCTTTGCCTGTGGTGGTAATCAGTTCCCTGAGCGATAAAGTTTTCGACGCCCTGAATGCGGGAGCGGTTGATTTCGTGGCAAAGCCCGCCGTATCCAGCCGCACGCAGTTAGAGGACTTTATCAGAAACGAGCTTTTGGTTAAAATTAAAATAGCTTCTACGGCCAAGATCAGCAATATCAAAAAGACTGTTATGGCCCAGGAGCAGCAGCAGCTAAACGTAAAGGGACAGGATCTGGTTGTGGCAATCGGCGCTTCAACCGGCGGAACCGAAGCGATTTTTGATGTTGTAAAAAATTACGGGACGGATATCCCGGGAATTGTGGTGGTACAGCACATGCCGCCGGGATTTACCAAAATGTATGCCAAAAGATTGAATGACCAATGCAGAATCCGGGCAAAGGAGGCGCAGACGGGAGACAGAGTACTGCCGGGTACCCTGCTTCTTGCTCCCGGAGGGGATATGCACATGCATCTGGTAAAAGTAAACGGAGTCTATCAGGTGGAAATCAAGAGAGGCCCCAGAGTAAACGGCCACTGCCCGTCGGTAGATGTGCTGTTTGAATCCGTAGCCAAAGTTGCAGGCCCCAAAGCGGTAGGAATTATCCTTACCGGAATGGGAGGCGACGGTGCAAAAGGGCTTTTACAAATGAGAAAGGCCGGCGCCAGAACCATTGGTCAGGATGAATCCACCTGTGTAGTTTACGGGATGCCCAAGGTTGCTTACGACCTGGGAGCAGTGGAGCATCAGGAGAAACTATCTGACATTGCAAGAAGAACATATGCATTGTTAAATAAAATGTAAAGGAGAAGGAGCATGAAGATTCTATTGGCGGAGGACGATTTTGTAACAAGAAAATTTATGGTAAATTTTCTGTCAAAGTATGGTGAATGCGACGTTACTGTAGATGGAATGGAAGCAGTAGACGCATTCATGATGGCTTTGGAAGACGAAGAGCCCTATGACCTGGTATGTCTTGACATCATGATGCCGGTTATGGATGGCTATCAGGCTCTTGTAGGCATTCGGAATCTGGAAAAGGAAAGAAATATTTCAGAGGAAGAGGCGGTAAAGGTTATTATGACCACCGCATTGAATGAAGAGAGCAACGTTAAGATGGCTTTTGAATTGGGATGCACCATATATTCAGGCAAGCCGATTGATCAGGACAGGTTTGAACAGGCATTGAAAAAGCTGAATCTGATTTAATCATAAGATGGAGTTGAATACGCAGGAAAGGAGAAGGATATGGCTGAAGAATTTAACACAGACGGCATGCTGGACATGTACCTGTTTGAAAACGAACAGTTGCTGGAACAGCTTCAGGAAAGAGTTCTGGACCAAAAGGATGCGGATTGTTTTGACGAAGAAAGCATAAATGAAATATTCAGAACCATGCATACCATTAAAGGCTCTTCGGGTATCATGATGTTTGACAATATCACTGCTGTTTCACATAAACTGGAAGATATCTTTTATTATTTGAGAGAATCCCAACCTGATAATGTGCCGCACTTGGAGCTGGTGGAGCACGTACTGGAAGTAGAGGATTTTATTTCAGGCGAATTGGAAAAAATCCGTAACGGCAGTCCGGCAGATGGAGACTCAAGCGGTATAATTGCAGGTCTCGACAAGTTCTTGGAAATGATTAAAAACGGAGGTGAGCAAGGAGGCGAGGAGCCCCCTGAAAATGTTCATGTGGAACCCAAGCAGTTCTACATAGCTCCCGTTGCAACCAGTGCCAGCAGATTCTACAAAATTTATATCAATTTTTATCCGGAGACGGAGATGGCAAACGTCCATGCATATAAGACTGTATATGCATTGAAGGAGATGGCGGAGGATCTGCTGTATTCCCCTGAGGACATTATTGCAGATGAGACCAGTGCACAGAAAATTTTGGAGGATGGTTTCAGAATCCTCTTGCAGGCACAGTGCACGGAGGAAGAAATCCGCAATGCCATCGGCATAGGATATGACATTGAAAAAGTAGATGTTTATGAATGTAAGGCAGAAGAGTTTCTTCAGGGCTTTGATTTTGGCGAACATGATGATGAGCCAAAAGAGGTTATTGATTTAGAGTCCAGTGTGGAAGAAATCGAAAGCAAGGCAGAGGCAAAAGAGGTGGAGAAGGCGAAAGAAGCGCCCAAGGAACCTGCAAAGCCTAAGATGGCGCCTGGCGATTTCGTTATTAAATCAAAGGAGCCGGGCAAAGCCAAGAAGCTGGCTAAGGACAGAAATAAAGGAGAAAAGGCTTCCTTTATCAGCGTCAATGTTAAAAAGATGGATCAGCTGATGGATCTGATCGGCGAGCTGGTTATTTCCGAATCGGTTGTGCTGCAGAATCCGGACCTGAAAGTGCCGGGATTAAACCTCGACCGGTTTAATAAGGCGGCAGCCCAGCTGGCAAAGATTTCCACGGATTTACAGGATGTTATCATGTCCATGCGAATGGTTTCTTTGTCAAATACATTCCAGAAAATGAATCGTATTGTATTTGATGTATCCAGGAAATTGGGAAAAGAAATTGAGTTTGAGATGGTCGGCGAACAGACAGAGGTGGATAAGAACATTATTGAGAAAATCTCTGACCCGCTGATGCATATAGTAAGAAATTCCGTAGATCACGGAATTGAAGACAAACAGACGCGAATGGAAAGCGGTAAGTCTGAAAAGGGTAAAGTTATTTTATCTGCAAAGACGGAAGCCGGAAAGGTATGGATCAGCGTTACGGATGACGGAAGCGGTCTTGACAGGGCTAAAATACTTGCCAAAGCCAGAAAGCAGGGTCTGTTAGATCCCAATAAGCCGGATGAGGCTTATTCAGATAAAGAAGTGTACCAGCTGATCACGCTTCCGGGCTTTTCTACCAACGAAGAGGTTACGGAATATTCGGGCCGTGGAGTGGGTATGGATGTAGTAGTCCAAAACATTCAGGCGATCGGCGGCACGCTGGATATTGAAAGCACGCCGGGATTCGGCAGTACCATGAGTCTTAAGATTCCACTGACCCTTGCCATCATTGACGGCATTGTCATGGAGACAGGAAAATCCTCCTTTGTTTTGGAAACAGGCGTGATTAAAGAATTTGTCCGCGTAAGGGAAGAAATGATGATTTATGAGCCTAACGGGGATGAATATATCATGATACGGGGCGAGTGCTATCCGGTGCTTCGTCTGGGAAGATGGTATGGACTGGAAGAATATCAGGAATCCGTAGAAGATGGAGTAATGCTGATCCTTGAGGTGGAAGACCAGCATGTGTGTCTCCTGGTTGACAGACTGATAGGAGAACAGGAAATCGTTGTTAAGCCTATTCCTTCTTACATCAAGAAGGTAAAAGGGCTGTCAGGCTGTACGCAGCTTGGTGATGGAAGCATTGCTTTAATCCTTGATGCTACTGGATTAATGGAATAAAAAATATAGAAAGGAACGGTAAATATATGGATGAGGCAAACGAATTGAAGAGAATGTCAATGCAGTATGATTCGGATGATACCAATGAAAAAGGCAAATACATGACCTTCAAATCCGGTAATGAGTATTTCGGGCTGGCGATTCAATATGTGAATGAAATTATCCAGATGCAGGAGATTACGGCAATTCCCGAAACAGAAGACTATATTAAGGGTCTGATTAATTTGAGAGGAAAGGTAGTTCCCGTAATTGATGTCAGACTGCGGTTTAAGCAGGAGCCGTTAGCGTACAATGACAGAACATGTATTATTGTTATTAATGTAAAAACGGCAACGGTAGGATTGATCGTAGAGAAAATCGCAGAGGTAGTTGAGATCAAGGAAGACAATATACTGCCGCCGCCTAAGATCGGGCACGCGGATAAGGCACAAAATAAATATGTGTATGGCATCGGCAAAGTAGGAAATGCCGTTAAGCTGTTGCTGGATCCCGATAAACTGTTAAATGATGAGGATTTATCAGTTGTGGAGCAGGCAAATGATATGAGTGTTGACGAAGAAGGAGAGGTATAATTATGAAAGACATGAAGATGAAAACAAAAATGATTATAGGTTTTGCGATTCCAACCATATTTATCATTATTAATGTGGTGCTTGGCATGAGCTCGATCAGCAATATCAGAAATCGTGTGGCCGAAATGCAGAAGGAAGAAGTTGTAGACATTGAACAGACGATGAAAGATATCGGTGCAGATGAGGAGAAAGCGCAAGTTTTGATAGAAGCAATTTCCGGAGTGCAGGCCAATAGTTTGGAAAGCATCGAAAAAATGGCGTTTAATTCCAATATCTTCAGTTTTGCTCTGGTAGCGGTTTCTGTTGTTATTACGGTTACTCTTTCCTTAAACCTGATCAAGGCGATCAATAAGTCCGTTATGCAATTATCCCGGGCGGCACGTGAGATAGCTGCAGGCCGTGTGGACGTTGAGATGGTAAAATACCACAACGATGAGTTTGGCGAACTGGTTGATGAATATATGGAAGTAATTAACAATATGAAATATCAGGCAGGTATTGCTGAAGAGGTAGCAAATGGTAATCTTACGGTTCAGGTTAATGTGAAATCCAGCGATGATGTATTGACCAGCGCACTGAAGAAGTTAGTAGATGATAACCTCCATGCATTATCCAATATCAGCGACGCAGGTTCCCAGGTTACAGTAAGCTCTTCACAGGTTGCAAGCGCAAGCCAGGCATTGGCTCAGGGCTCCACAGAGCAGGCAAGCGCTATTCAGGAGATTACGGCATCTATCGATGAAATTGCAGAGAAGACAAAAGAAAACGCAGAAGAAGCTAATTCTGCAGCAGGTTTGGTAGCGCGTGCGATTGACGACGTGCAAAAAGGTAATGCACAGATGAAAGATATGATGTCCGCTATGCAGGATATTAACAAGTCCTCTGAAAGCATTTCCAAAATTATTAAGACCATCGACGACATTGCATTTCAGACCAACATTCTTGCATTAAATGCGGCTGTTGAAGCTGCAAGGGCAGGCGAAGCAGGAAAAGGCTTTGCAGTTGTTGCAGAAGAAGTTAGAAGCTTAGCAGCTAAGAGTGCTGCAGCATCCGGCGAAACTGCTGAATTGATCGAAGAGTCTATCGACAGAGTTAACGCAGGTTCCAAGATTGCTGATGAAACGGCAAAAGCTATGGAAGAGATTTCCAAAGTTGTACAGGAAAGCGAAGCAATCATCAACGGTATTGCAGAGTCCTCCAATTATCAGGCAACTGCAGTTGCACAGATCGAGCAGGCAATTACACAGGTATCCCAGGTAGTACAGACCAACTCCGCTACCAGCGAGCAGTGTGCGGCAGCCAGCGAAGAGTTATCCAACCAGGCAGCAAGGATGAAAGAGATGCTTGCTATTTACAACTTAGGTTCAGGAAGCGTTTCCGGTATGTCATCATACTCCGGCGGATCCTATTCTTCCGGCTCCTCTTCAAGTGCCAACGAACAGGTAATTTCTCTTGGAGATGATTTTGGAAAATATTAAAAAAGATTTATAAAAAAGAGCTGTCGCTTTAAAGCGGCGGCTCTTTTTTTGCCGGGGTAAATTGTCGGGATGAAGCCGGGAAGAATAGCAAAAAAGTGCTTTATTTTGTATGTGATTCGTGGTAGGATAATTTATAAAGTCATTGATCGTTTGTATAGTAAACTGCTTTATAGTCTTGCGGGGGTCAAGTGGCTTTTGTTGCGTTTAACAGGATTCTCCTTTTTGTAATTGGTTAAAATAATTTTTGCAAATTTGTTTTTTCCAAAGCCATTTGGGAGATTTTTGATTTATAAAAGTAAAAATTCTGTATTTATGCGGAATTTGGCGTTTCGTAAACGCAGTATAAAGAAGTATTCAGGAAAAGGAGAGATGGAAACATGTTAACGAAACGAAAAGACTCTTATTCAAAGAGGCAAAGGAGAAAGAGTCTCAGCGGAAGGGTATTGAGAAGTACAACGCTTAATATTTTGATATTGGTAGCCTTATGCTGTGCTATTATGGTCGTTTCAATGCAATCTTTGGCAAATAGCATTTTGCTCGATAATTTGCAGCCTACGGCCCGGCAGTCGGCAAAGACGGTAGAAGCAAATATCCATATGCTGGCGGAGAGAATGATGATGATTGCCGGAGATTCCAGAATGAATGAAGTTTCTGTCAGCGGCGGCGAAACCGCAGGGGGAGAGGTTGATGCTGCTGCAATAAAGAAGAGCCGGGAGGCTGTTTTATCGGAAGCAGCAGAGATTTATGAGCTTCATACTATTGCTTTATACGATATGGACGGTCGTCTGGTTCAGGGAATAGACGGTGCACCGGAAAGTCTGGACAGCAGTTTTTTTGCGCTTTTACAGGAAACGGATAACCTTACCATTCATACAGAAACTATCTTTCAGGATGAGTTAGGCATTATGATGGGCATGCCGGTAAAAGAGAACGGAGAGACTGCCTTTTATGTGGTAGGAGTTTATAAATATGATATGCTGAATGACGTTATCAGCAATATAAACATGGGTAAAAACGGTATGGCTTATATGGTTAACCGGGACGGGATCATTACCGGTCATCCGGATCAGTCCATTGTTAAGTCAAAAAATACGCTTCTTCAGCTCAGTAATGGCAATGAGGAAGCCATTAAACGGGTAACTACAGGAGAAACGGGAGCAACGGAGTTTGATATAGACGGAGAACGGATGCTGGTGGCTTTTTCTCCTATTCGGGGAACGCAATGGGCTTTGATCATTCAGGTGCCCAAGTCGGATTATAACAATTTGATCAACCGGGCAATGATAACGGCGGGGGTATGTACCCTGGCAGGGTTGCTTATTTCGGTTTTATTCATTTTGCGTCTGGCACGGTCAATTTCCCGGCCGGTAAAAAATGTAACAGATCGAATGGTATCTCTTTCCGACGGCGATCTGCATACAGAGATAGTCCATGTTCATACGAAGGATGAGCTGGAGGTACTGAGCAGAACGCTGGATACTACGGTAGACAGTGTTAATCGATACATATCAGACATCCAACAGGTATTGACTCAGATTGCAGACGGTAATCTTAAAGTTGAACCTAAAGTGGATTATAGAGGGGATTTTGTTCTGATTAAGGGAAGCTTGAGTACGATTGTTCATTCGATGAATGAAACGATATGTGACTTTAAGTCGGCGGCAGGCAGACTTGCCGGTATGGCCGAGGAATTGAGCGGTCAGTCCGGACAGCTTCATCAGGCTTCTATGGAGCAAAACCAGGCAACGGAGGCTTTAGTTTCTGAAGTGACTCATGTGAAAGAGCAGTTGGCAAGTGTTACAAAGAGCAGTAGTCAGACGCAAACAAAGACCGGGGAAATTACCCGGAGAGTTCAGGAAGCCAATATCCAGATGGCTGCGCTTTCCGGCGCTATGGACGATATCAGCGCCAATGCCCAGGAGATCACAAAAATTGCAAAGGCTATTGAGGATATTGCTTTCCAGACCAGTATTCTGGCTCTTAATGCATCTGTAGAAGCTGCCCGTGCCGGAAGCGCAGGAAAAGGCTTTGCAGTTGTGGCTGATGAAGTGAAACAGCTGGCAGGTAAGAGCGCTGAAGCAGCGCAAAGCGCCGTAAATATGGTTGCAAATACCAGGAATGTTATTCAGACAGGTGTGGAACTAAATGCCAGTACGGCGGAATCTCTTCAGGCCATTTCCGGCGTGTCTGAAGAAATCAGTGAAATCTCGGATCAGCTGGCAATGGCAGTGCAGGGACAGGAGAATGCGCTGGCTGTTATGGAGGGACGAATTGAGACCATTTCCTCTATTGCTGACCGGAATTTGAGAAATGCAGGTGAAACAGAGCAGTCCAGCGGATTCCTGTCAAGGGAAGCGGAAGCGCTTCAGGCTCATGTAAAGAAATTTGTTTTGAAGGAGGGCGATAATCAATGAAACGGATCCTTAATATAGTGTTGGTTTTGTTATGTGTCATGATTTTCACGGCCTGCGGGAATAAGGAAGGACTTAAAGACGGTTACTATACCGCCCAGGCTTCGGAATATAATTTCGGCTGGAAGGAATATATTACGATCATGGTCAAAGGCGGGAGCATTGTCTCCGTGGAGTATAATGCAGAAAATTCCAGTGGTTTTATTAAAAGCTGGGATAATGCATATATGCAGACGATGCTTCACGCGAACGGGACTTATCCGAATGAATATACCCGCTTTTATGCGGGCCAGCTGCTAGAGGGGCAGGGAGAGGGAGATGTGGATGCATTAAGCGGTGCAACTTCTTCTTACGGAAGCTTTCAAAAGCTTGCCGAAGCAGTATTGGAACAGGCCAGACAGGGGGACTCCGGTGTTGTAGTTGTGGATACGACTACAGCTGAATAGGAACAAAACTGTTCTGTGAGAGCGGTGGAAGTCCTGCGGGATATGAAACCGCTCTTTTTACATTACGACAGAAATGGAGAACTGGACATGAAGGAAGAAATCAGGCAGTTTCTGATGGAAAACAGTGAGGAAAAGTACAGGGAATTTTCCAAAGCCCTGATTCCCGGGGAAGAGACGATGTTAGGCGTCCGACTGCCGGTTTTGCGGAAAAAGGCAAAAGAGTTAGCGAAGGGTAATTGGAGGGAGGAGCTAAAGACAGAGGATGTTTATTTCGAAGAAATCATGCTACGGGGTATGATGCTTAGCTATGTGAGGGAAAGCCTTTCCACCATGATTCCCTATATTGAAGCCTATATTCCCTGTGTGAAAAACTGGTCAGTCTGTGACAGCGTTTTTTCCAAGATGGAAGTATTTCGGCAGAACCGGGAAAAAACATGGGAATTTATACAGCCTTATTTGTATTCGGATAAGGAATTTGAAACCAGGACAGGCATTATTATTATGATGCAGCATGTGCTCAAATGCGACGAAAAGGGAAAGAGTATTAAGAGGCTCTCAAGTATTTCCCTTGAAGACTGTTTGGCAGGCAGAGGGAAGGAAAAGTACCTGCCTGAAATATTAGAGGCCTTAAACCGGAAATTTCCTGCCTATTATGCCTCCATGGCGGCGGCATGGACCATTGCGGAGGCCTTTAGCTGTTATCCGGCTCCGGTATATATTTTTTTGCAGGACAATAAGCTGGATGACGATACTTATAACCGGGCGTTGCAAAAAATTGTGGAGTCTCTCATACCAGGAGCGGAAGTAAAGGCGGAAATAAAGAAGATGAAAAGAAAAAACAGTAAATCGGGAGGGTAATATTATGAAAAAGTATATTCTTGCCATAGATCAGGGGACCACCAGCAGCCGTGCCATTTTATTTAACAAACGGGGAAAAATCGTGGCAAGTGCCCAGAAAGAATTTCCCCAGTATTTTCCGAAGGCGGGATGGGTGGAACAGGACGCCAATGAAATATGGCTCAGCGTTTTAAATGTTTATATGGAGGTTTTGGTACATGGGAAGGTTGCGGCGGAGGAAATAGCGGCAATCGGTATTACTAACCAGCGGGAAACGGCGGTTGTATGGGATAAGGAGACAGGAGAACCTGTTTATCATGCAGTTGTATGGCAGTCCAGGCAGACGGCGGATATCTGCAGGCAGCTGAAGGCCCGGGGGAAGGAACAGCTCATCCGGGAAAAGACAGGACTGTTAATCGATCCCTATTTTTCCGCCACCAAGATTAAATGGATCTTAGATAATGTGGAGGGTGCAAGAGAAAAGGCGGAGAAGGGGCAGCTGCTTTTCGGAACCGTGGACAGCTGGCTGATTTATAAAATGACGGGCGGAAAGGTTCATGCTACGGATTACAGCAATGCTTCCAGAACCCTTCTTTATAATATTCATAATCTGGAGTGGGATAAAGAATTGCTTGAGTTATTAGGAGTCCCTTCTTCCATGCTGCCTAAGGTATGCCCTTCCGGCGGAACCTTCGGCTATACGGAAGGAAAGTTTTTTGAGACTGCCATTCCTATTATGGGTGTTGCGGGCGACCAGCAGGCGGCTTTGTTCGGACAGACCTGTTTTGAGCCGGGAATGGCAAAGAATACCTATGGGACAGGCTGTTTCATGCTGATGAATACGGGAGAAAGACCTTCAAAATCAGAGCACGGGATGTTGACCACCATAGCATGGGGAATCGGAGATAAAGTGGAATATGCTTTAGAGGGCAGCATATTTGTGGCAGGCAGCGCTATTCAGTGGCTGCGGGACGGATTGAAGATGATTGATAATGCGCCTCAGAGCGAAGAACTGGCAGGGCAGGTTAAAGACAGCGACGGCGTTTATGTAGTGCCCGCCTTTGTAGGATTGGGAGCGCCTTATTGGAAGCCTGATGCAAAGGGGGCCGTATTCGGGCTGACCAGGGGCACAACCAGGGCGCATTTTGTAAGGGCCACACTGGATTCTCTCGCTTATCAGTCAGCGGATATCATAGACGCTATGACCTTAGACAGCGGAATTGAACTGCAAAAGCTTAAAGTGGATGGAGGAGCGGTAAAAAACGGCCTGCTTATGCAGTTTCAGAGCGATATTCTGAATGTGCCCGTGGAGAGGCCTATCATCAGCGAGACAACGGCGCTGGGGGCTGCATATCTGGCAGGACTTTCTTCAGGGTTCTGGAAAAGCAGGGAGGAGCTGCGGGCCAACTATCTGGTAGACAGAACTTTTATTCCTTCCATCGGACAGGAGGAAAGGGAAAAACTGCTTGCAGGATGGCGGAAAGCGGTAAAGGCGGCCTGCGAATTTTAAAAATCGGAAAAATGAAAATAGAATGTAAACCATTATGAAAAATAGGTTGACAATCAACTTGCGTCGTGATAACATTAGCTGAACTTAATTGAGAGGAGCATAATGAAATGAACGAAAAGAAGAAATGGAAACCTTTGGATCTGGCATATATCGGGTTGTTTGTTGCCTTAATGGCAATCTGTTCCTGGATTAATATTCCCATGGCAGTGCCCTTTACATTGCAGACTTTTGCGATATTTGCTGCGGTATCCATGCTGGGGCTTTCCAGAGGAACGGTTGCAGTTGTGGTTTATATTATTTTAGGTGCGGTGGGAGCTCCGGTTTTTGCAGGATTCAGCGGTGGCTATGGAGTCGTTCTGGGATTGACCGGCGGTTACATAGTGGGATTTATTTTCACGGCGCTGATTACCGGGGGCATTATGAAGGTATTTGGTAAAAAGATACCGGTTATGGTTGTTGCCATGCTTCTGGGGCTGATAGTACTCTATGCCTTCGGGACGGCATGGTTCATCTATTTATATAACAGGGATAACGGGGCGATTAGCGTAATGGCTGCGCTTACAGCATGTGTATTTCCTTATATAATTCCCGACTGCTGCAAAATCGCACTGGCAATTGCTTTGGATAAAAGACTTGCCAGATTCATTCGGGAGAAGTGATGATGGATGAGATCTTACTGCGTCCACACCACGCTCTATGTATCCGCTTTTTTGAAGGAAAGGGATACAGCAGTGAGTTCACAAAGCATATGGCCGGAGTAATCGAAAAACTTCATAAACCGGGACAGTGTGTTGCGCTTGTGGATAAAGAGGATGAAATCTGCAAAAAATGTCCCAATCATCTGGAGGATGGATGCAGCCAGAAGAGGAAGGTTCAAAGATACGATGGGAATGTTATTGATATGACGGGCTTGTCATATGGAGAAAGGATAGACTTTGGAAAACTGCAGGACCTTATGGAAAGCCGGATTATGGCTGTAGGGAGGTTTCGGGACTTGTGCGGGGACTGTGGCTGGGCATCTATATGTCACAAAAAACAAGAAGAATGAAAAACGGCTGTCGAAAGGCAGCCGCTTTTTGAAGTAGAGCAGAAGTGCGGATTTTCCGGAGGTATTTGGAGGAAATAAAAAAATTCTTTTTTATTATGGAAAAAGTACTAACCTATGTTATAATAAACGTGAATGGCTATTATCATTGAATACTTGTCAGGGAATCGCATGGCTTTTATAAGCTTTGAGGATTTATGATAATGCAATCAGAAAATCTCTAGGAGTTTATCATGGACATCAGCAAAATTTGTTTTAACTGCATGAAAGGCGAAGTAGACGAGGATGGAATTTGTGATTGTTGTGGGAAACAGTTTTCGGATATCAAATTAAGCGAAAGCTACCTGCCCGTCGGAAGCTTTTTGAGAGATAAATATTTAATGGGCCGGGTCTTAGGCGAAGGAGGCTTCGGCATTACTTATATTGGATATGACATCAATTTGGATGCCCAGGTTGCGATCAAAGAGTTTTTTCCCAGAAATTATGCCAGCAGGGCAAGAGGGACAGGTGTCCAGGTTGTTCCCAATGAGGGAGACGCCGAGGTTTTCTTTTATAAACAGAGGGATAAGTTTTTGGACGAAGCCAAGCGACTGGCTAAATTCCGCAATACGCCTGCGGTTGTGTCCGTGCTGGATTTCTTTAAGGACAATGGTACTGCCTATCTTGTTATGACCTATATCAACGGTATGACCCTGCGCAAGCTTCTGGATTATTCCGGCGGCAGGATTACCGTGGAAGAGGCTTTGAAGATTATTGAACCTATTATGCTGGCTTTAAAGGAAATTCATGAAAGCGGCTTTATTCACAGGGACATCAGTCCTGACAATATTATGATTTCGGATTTGAGCAACAGGGTTTATCTTATTGATTTCGGTACGGCACGGGCAAACAGCACGGAGGAAGACAAGACCATATCCGTATTCAAAAAGTCCGGCTATACTCCTCCCGAGCAGCTGCGCACCAAGGGCAAGCAGGGACCGTGGACAGATGTTTACGCCCTTTGTGGAACCATTTACAGATGTATCACGGGGATTAAGCCCATAGATGTGACGGACCGTCTTTTTGGAGATGAATTAAAAAGGCCCAGTGAATACGGCATTCCTATTTCATCCCAGATTGAAGACGCCATTATGAAAGGACTTGAGATTCATAATGAAGACCGTTTCCAGACGATGGACGATCTTTATAACACCATCTACAAAAGCGACGCATGGCTCAATGCCAGTGACGAGGAGTATACCAAGGTTATTGCGGCAGTGCGCAATTTTAAGATTCATGGGAATCCAAGGCCCAAAATTGAAACCATATACAAAAAAATGGCGGAAAACAATGAGCATGCATCGGTTGTGAGCAGGCCTGTTTATGAAAATGAGCAGGAAGAAATCATCAGGGTTGTGGAAGAGTATAAGAAAAGCCCTGAATACCAAAGCGCATATGAGCGTTTTATTAAAGAGGATCCCACTTATCTGCGCCAGCTTGAATATCAAAAAGTAAAGGAAACCGTCAGAAATTTTAAAAAGAGCCGGGAAATGAATATTTCTGAAAAAGAAATTATTGACGATTATATGAAACGAAAAAGTCAGAATAGCGACAGCACCATATAAAGATAAATATGGCTGCTGTCTTTTTTATGGAAATACCCATCGTCTGCCTAAATGGCGATTATTCTGCAAAAATTTCTGCTTCTTCATTGCAAATCCTGTATTTTAATGCATAGTGTCTATTTTTAAGTGAAATACTATTTGAAAAACGAACAGGACGGTAGGAAGTTATGGAAGAAAATAAGGAAGCGATATTTGCGGTGGGAAAACAAAGTGTTAAGCTGCCTATGCCCATTTATATCAGGTCATCCGCATCTGTTGTAGGAGAGAAAGAAGGAAAAGGTCCTTTAGGGGAGCTTTTTGATATGGTAGGCGACGACGAGTTGTTTGGCTGCAATAACTGGGAGGAAGCGGAGAGCACCCTGCAAAAGGAAGCCGTAACCCTTGCCATGGGAAAAGCGGGCATTTCAAAAGAGGATGTCAGATATCTTCTGGCGGGAGATCTGCTGGGACAGACCATAGCCACCTCTTTTGGATTAAAGGAATTTGAGATTCCCCTCTTTGGCCTGTACGGCGCCTGCTCCACCTGCGGGGAGACCATAAGCTTAGGTTCTATGATTTTGGGCGGAGGCTTTGCAAAAAACGTAGTGTGCGTTACTTCCAGTCATTTTGCCAGTGCGGAGAAGGAATTCCGTTTTCCCATGGAATATGGAGGGCAGCGGCCTCCTTGTGCGACCAGAACGGTAACGGGCGGAGGCGCCTTTGTTTTGTCCACGGAAAAAGGAACAAAGCCGAAAGCCCTGATTACAGGCGTCACAACGGGAAAAATCGTGGATATGGGAGTTAAGGACAGCTTTAATATGGGATGCAGCATGGCGCCTGCAGCAGCAGATGTCATTGCCGCCAATTTAAGAGATTTTCAAAGAGAACCGGGAGATTATGACAAAATCATAACCGGGGATTTGGGGGAAGTGGGACAAAAAGCCCTTTTTGGCCTGATGGAACAGAGAGGCTTTGATATTACCAAAAATCATATGGACTGCGGTATGGAAATTTTTGACAAGGAGCAAAAGGGCACTCTGGCAGGAGGCAGCGGCTGCGGATGTGCCGCCACGGTTCTTTCGGCTTATATTCTCAAAATGCTGGAGGAGGGAGAATATAAACGGATATTGTTTGTGCCCACAGGAGCGCTTTTGAATAAGACAAGCTTTAATGAAGGCCAGACTGTACCGGGGATTGCCCATGCCGTCATTTTGGAAGGCTGTAATCCAACCTTGTAAATGAGCTTTGGACTTTCAAAAACCTTATTTCATGCCGGGAGACTGTTGCTCTCCCGGCATATTTCAAAATACTTCCTTGGCACAGGTCCTTGCGCGACATTTATCATTGCTTTCCGTAACTGCTCTTTGTCCGCTTTTTTCGTGACATTAATATTGAAATATGATACAATTTTATGTGATAAGCTTCAGAATTTACGGAGGAATTTAAAATGGGGAAAATGGAAAAAGCACTTAAGAGAAAGGAATGGAGTGAGCTGGAACGTACCAATCGGGCGGTCTATATTTGCTATTTGGTAGAAGTGACGGTTATATTTCTTGCTTACTTTCTGGAGGTAGTGAAGGGGAACCGAAGCCTGCCGTATTTTATTGCCGTAGCTGCAACGATTGTCATACCGGCGGTTATCATGTTTGCAGCGCTGAAACGGGACGCTGAATGGAAGTATTTTCATTTTGTATACATAGCAGGATTTGGCATCCTTTATGCGTATGTGTTGTTTACCACTACCAACCAGTTGACCTTTACCTATATCATGCCTATTATGCTGGCGCTGACCATGTACAATTCTATTAAGCTGTCTTTGTCTTTTGGCATTCTGGCTGCGGTGCTAAATGTGGGAGAGGTTGCATACCGGGGAATCACAAAAGGACTTTCGGCAGCGGATATTACCACGGCGGAAATCCAGATTCTGATTATCGTATTTGTAGGAGCATATGCCATCATTGCAAATCGTATGGCGAATATGGCAAGCCGCGAAAAAATGGATATCGTCAACGGGGAAAAAGAACGTACCGCGAAGCTTTTAAACCGTACCATGAATCTTTCCGGCAGCATTACAGAAGGCGTTTTCGAAGTAAAGGGATATATGGAAGAGCTTGGGGACTCGGTTTCCAAAACAGTAAGCGCTATGGAAGAGGTAAGCGCCGGAAGTGTGGAAACGGCGGAATCAATCCAGACCCAGTTGGTTAAGACGGAAGAAATACAAAAGCATATAGAAAATGTGGAAAAAGCCGCGGCAAGCATTGTGGAAAATGTCAACAGCACGCGAAATGCCATTGGAAGCGGCAATACCAATATCGGTTCCATGTTAGAACAGGCAAAGGCATCTGAAGAGTCAGGAAGCCAGGTGGCAAAGGAGCTTTCCAATCTCAATGAATATACACAGCAGATGCATTCCATTGTGGAGATGATTAATAATGTTGCGGAACAGACTTCCCTGTTATCCTTAAATGCCAGCATTGAAGCGGCAAGAGCAGGAGAGGCGGGAAGAGGCTTTGCCGTTGTGGCGTCAGAGATTTCCTCTCTTGCAGGACAGACGCAGGAAGCCACGGAAAATATAGAAAGCCTGATTGAAAATATTGCGGAGAAGCTGGATCATGTGGTACATGCCATAAACGGCTTGGTTGCGGCAAACCAAAAACAGGCGCAGAACGCTGAGGATACGGCTGACAGCTTCAACCGGATAGAGGACAGGGCGTCTACAATTGCTTACAGCTCAGAAGAATTAAATGAAATCGTAAAAATGTTAGCAAAGGCAAATGGGGAGATTGTAGAGAGCGTCCAGAACATTTCCGCTATTACCGAACAGGTGTCGGCTCATGCCAGCGAAACCTTTGAAAGCAGCCAGAAAAATGTGGGTGTTGTAGAACAGGTTGGCAGTGTTGTTGAAATGCTAAGCAGGAAGGCAGAGGAGCTGACAAGAGAGTAGTAAAAGCGTTACAGAAAGAAGTATCGGGGAGGGGACGGCCATGCAGGGGATATTGGTCTTGTATTATCTGGTTGCATTGACGGCGGCATTGATCTTGCTGAATGCCTATAAAAGAAATACAATAATCGGCGTAAAAATAGGGAAAGTCATGCTTGCCACTTTTTTGCTGGTGGTTTTCTACTCTTTTAATATTATCGGGACTTCTTTTTTGGTAAAATCTGTGGCCCTTAGTTTATATTTTATTACCATGGATGTCATAATGCTTCTGTTTTATGATTATATTCTGGAGTTCATCGGCTGGAGGGAAAAAATACCCAGAGGCGTTTTCTACTGTATTTTTACGGGTGCAGTGGTGGATATGGTTTTCATGCTTTTAAATCCCTATAATGAAATTGCTCTGGGATATGAGATGACGGCCTATGGCGAAGACTTTGTATTAACCTATATTATCAAGCTGCCATTCATTCTTCACAATCTGTATGCTCTGGCAGTTGCCCTGCTTTCCGTTTTTCTTCTCTTATTAAAGTGCAGGGAAACTCCCAAGATCTATTGGAAGCGGTATTATATTTTGATCGCGGGAATCGTGGCGGCAGCTCTATTAACTTTTATTAATTTGAAGATGACGGATATTGTTCCGGTGGATATTTCGTCGGCCTTGTATTGTGTTGTGGGCATGTTAATGTATTTCAATACTTTCCGCTATCTGCCGATGGTAACTTTGGATCTGACCCGTAGAATGATACTGAATTATTTGAGCGAACCCGTTGTTTTATTTGATTATGAGGGATGTTTGACTGATTACAGCAAGGATATATTGAGAGTAATGCCTAATACCCATTTTGAAATTGCGGTACTGACCCTGGAAGAGTTTGTTAAGGAAGGAAAGTTTCCGGGGTTCCGGAATGAAGAGGTGGACCAGGAATTTGAATGGACCGCCCGTCTTTCAGGGGAAGCCCATATCTTCCAGTGTAAATTTAAGTGTATGAAGGATTCTAAAGGGCGCAGCATCGGAAAGATTTTTGTTTTTAACGATATTACTTCTATGCGGAAAACCTTCTTTGAACTGGAGCAGTCTACCTTATACGATGCGTTAACGGGATTGTATAACAAACAGAGTTATGTGACGCAGGTACCCCAGTGGAGCGACAGCCGTTACTGGCCCGTGGCTCTGACAGTATGTAATGTCAACGGGCTTCGGAGCATTAATGACCGTTTTGGAACGGCATACGGCGATATGGTCATGAAGCAGCTGGCACATTTTGTCCGGATACATATCGGAGACGATACTTTTGCAGCAAAGGTGGATAACGGAGACATTCTGGTGGTTATGGAGGGGAAAACCCATGAAGACGCTGCGGATGTGTTTGAAAGGATAAAACAGGATATGGAGGAATTTTTCGGCGAGGAAAATTCCGTACATATCGAATACGGCATTGCGGTAAAGGAACGGGAAGATGTTACTATGGAGCGGGTGCTTTCCGATGCCCGTACCAGTATGCAGAATAAAAAGATGCTCCGGGATAATTCTGCAAGCAGTTCCCTGGTGGATTCCTTGAAGCAGACCTTGAGCGAAAGCGATTATGAGACAGAAGAACATGTGGAACGGACAAGGGAAATGGCCGCAAGGCTCGGCAAGAAGATGAATTTGTCGGATTCCGATATCGGTAAGCTGGAGCTTTTGGCAGTGCTTCATGACATCGGTAAGGTTGCGATTCCGCATCACGTTCTGGTCAAAAAAGGCAAGCTGAACGATGAGGAATTTAAAATCATGCAGCAGCATACCATCAAGGGATACCGCATCGCCAAGTCCTCTCCCGAATTGGGCGATATTGCGGATTGCATTTTATCCCATCATGAAAAATGGGATGGGACAGGCTATCCCAACCGTTTAAAGGGAGAAGAAATCCCTCTGCTTGCCAGGATTATTTCAGCGGTGGATTCTCACGATGTTATGGTTCATAACCGTCCCTATCATCAGGCTATGCCGGAAGAAGACGCCATTAAAGAGCTGCGCAGATGCGCGGGAACCCAGTTTGACCCCAATATTGTGGAGATTTTCACAAAGATGTTAGAGGAAGAGGAGCTTCCCAAAATCCGGGCAGAACGGGAAAAGGAAAGGTAAGGAGGCGTCATAAGTGCGGGAAATGGAATTTAAGATGGAGAGAGAGGGACTGCTGAAGGTAGGGGACAGAATCACGGTAACGGAAGGCGTTCTTCCCAGCAGTTACTACTACACTATAGACCCTGCTCTTGCCATGTCGGGGAATATTCCTTTCCGGGAAAGAATGACGGCAAAGGAAGGAACCGTTGTGGATATTCAGGAAAATGACAGAGGCTATTATGTGACGGTCAATTTTGAAGAAGGATGAGAAAATATAAGTAATAGAGTCAGGAGGAAGACAATATGTTAAAAAAAATCAGTACAGAAAAAGCGCCGGCGGCAATCGGACCTTATTCACAGGGAATCATGGCAGGGGATTTTCTCTTTGCATCGGGACAGATTCCCATTATTCCCGAAACGGGAGAGCTTGCAGAGGGAGATATTAAAGTGCAGGCGGAACAGGTTATGAAAAATGTGGGCGCACTTTTGGAGGCGTCAGGCGTTTCCTATGAAAACGTGGTAAAGACCGGCTGCTTTTTGGCGGATATGAGCGATTTCGGAGCCTTTAATGAAGTTTATGCAAAATACTTTACGGATACACCGCCGGCAAGAAGCTGCGTGGCGGTAAAGACCCTTCCTAAAAACGTGCTTTGTGAAGTGGAAGTGATTGCGTATTTAAAATAACGATCGTGCAAAATGCCCTGTCCTTTAGGACGGGGCATTTGAACGTCGGGGAAAATATCTGATCATGACAGATATTTACAGGAAAATAAAGCTTTGGCAACATATAAAATAGAATAAGAAACAGTTTGTGCATAAATTAATTCATTTCTGTGCATCATAATTAGCAAAGATTTCCGGTATAACGTGTTTTGTAAGCCGTGTGGATCAGCAGACGTTATGTCGGAAGATAAAGATTCTATGCGTATCATGAAAAGAGGGAATTATTTATGATGAGTTATATCAATGCATTCTGGGTAGGCGGACTGATCTGCGCCTTGGCGCAGATTCTAATGGAAAAGACAAAAATGCTGCCGGGAAGGATTATGGTGCTGCTGGTATGTTTAGGCGCCGTGATCAGTTTTTTCGGATGGTATGAGCCATTTCAGGAGTATGCAGGTGCGGGAGCAAGCGTTCCGCTTCTCGGATTTGGAAATACTTTAATGAAGGGTGTAAAGGAAGCGGTGGATAAAGAGGGATTTATAGGTCTGTTTCTGGGCGGCTTCAAAGCCGGAGCGGCAGGCTGCAGCGGAGCTTTGATCTTTGCTTATTTGATTTCGCTGATTGCGAAGCCTAAAATCAGAAAGTAGGGCGTAGAGATATAAAATTATGAAATTTAAATAGAAACCTGCCATTTTCAGGCTAAAAATCTGTCTATGGAAAACAATTTGCGGATAACCCGGAACAGTGGGTTATCTTTTTTTTAATTGTCCTTTTTGATGTTATAAATTGGAAACGAATATAATGACGAGATGATTGGGTGGCGACGTACCGGTTTTTTAAACTATAACAGTTCAAAACCAATCCCCAAAGCAGTCAGGGAAGAAACAAAGTCCCCATCCCATATATTATCAATGGTTTTATCCATAAGGAAGGTATGATAGGAAGTTCCGGTAACGCATTTTAAACTGCCTCCTTCATAGCGGATGTTGACAGTCAGTGCCTTCGTCTGCTCCAAATGAAAGGCAGCCTCGGAATTATTTTTCAGCCGTTCCATATACCGTTCTCCGGCGTGGAGTACAAATTTAAATGCCACAGGAGAGCGGTTTCCTTTTATTAAAGAAAAACAGATGGGACGCATCTGCTTCCAGGTGGAAAAGGCAGCAGGCTTTACCAAGGCATTACCAAGAGTGTCGATGCCTTCATAAAACGCATCTACAATATGACCGTCTATGAGAAAGGTATTGTAGGTGGTAATGGAAGCCTCTTCCATGTAAAAACTGTCAAAGGCCTCGCTGTTTAAGAGGTGGCTCATAAATTCCTTAATATTTTTTATTTCAAGTGCAATCATGCTGATCTCCTTTTTAACGGACGGCCGTGTCCGCCGGTATTTTGCCTTTAAATACCGATTTGTCGCTGGATTTATTATATTCCATTTGTCCGATGATAACAATATTTATTTAATTGGTATTTTTGTAAATGCCTTAAATCTTTATTCGATAAAATGCAAGAAATATGTTATACTTGTAACCGCACAGGAAATGAGTGATAATGAAAGGCGGTGCGCCGGTGGCTAATAAGAACAAATATCAATTTGACAGTAAAATTCACATATATCGGGCCACAAAAAGAATGACACAGCAAGAGCTTGCCGATTTGGTGGGTGTTTCCAGACAGACGATTATACAGCTGGAACGAAATCGTTACAATCCCTCTATACTGCTTTCATACAGCATAGCAAAAGTGTTTGAAGTTACAATTGAAGATTTATTTGACTTTAAGGAGGAACGGTAGATGGTTGAATGACTGACTGCTTTATTTGACAGCAGAATTTTTATGAGAGCTGATGCCGTGTTTGGTTTCCTGTTTTTGGGCTTTTTTGTTTTCCTCTATTTTTCGAAAGAGGGAAAAGATGAAAGAGGGCGAGGGCTCATCGCTACGGCTTCATTGATTGCTTTTGTAATGTTGTTTGTTCTTCTGAATATTTACGCGAGGTTCTATGCGTGGTCTATGGATCACATAGTCCGGCTGTCAAATGGGATACAGACGGTTTATACTTTATTTCTTTTAACGGCCGAAATTGCATTGCTGATTTTAAGGAAGATCAGATGGCCTGAACCATACGGCTTTAAAAAAGGGATTGCGGATACGATGCAGTTCCTTTTGTTTTGCAAAAAATCAGTTCTTTGTGCGTTTCTGCCGTGCACCTGTTTTGCCCGATCATGGCAGGAGACCGGTCATGGTTTTCATACGGCTATAAAAGATTAAATTTTTTTGAGGATTTAAAAACTTTTTTCTCCGTCATGACAATATATATACGCAAGGGAAAATCTTTGCAAGTCGACTTGAAAGAAGAAAGAAGAAGGATGGCTGCTATGAATGATAACGAATTCGAGCGGTTTGTCCTGAAGTTTGGAAAAGATATTCTGCGGTTTTGCCGGATGACAGCCGGAGATGCAGAAAATGGGAACGAACTGTATCAGGACACGATGCTCAAGCTGCTGGAGAAAAAGAAAAGACTGGACTCTATGCAGAATACAAAGAGTTACGCTTTATCCACTTCCATTTATCTTTGGAAAAATAAAAAGAAAAAATATGCTAACAGGATGAGGCTGGTTCCCATTGACAGTATGGATGAGATGTCTGATGAGGGATATGAGTTTTCTGATCATGATAACAAAGTATCCCCGGAATATATTGCATTAAAGCAAAATGAGGTAGATATGATTCAGGGATTAGTTAAAACTCTGCCGGAGAAGTACAGAATACCAATCTATTTATATTACTCAGCAGATATGCAGATAAAGGAGTTATCTAAGATTCTTGGACTGCCAGAAGGAACCATCAAAAGCCGGATGCGGAAAGCAAAGAAACAGTTAAAGGAAAAATTGGAGGCAATAGGATATGACAGATGAAAAATTGGATCAAATCTTAAAGCAAGCCCTTGCTCCTGAAATAAGTGACAAAGAAATTCGGATATATAGAAGGAGGAAGGATAAAATGAAGAAATTTGGCAAAATAGGAAAAGGAATGGCTGCGGCTGCGGCAGTGGCTGCTATTGGAATCGGTGGACTAGGATATATTAATCCGGCGCTTGCATCAAAGATCCCATTGATTGGAAAGATTTTTGAGAAGGTTGAGGAGGACGTTACCTATTCCGGCGATTATACGGATAAGAAAACTGTCCTGACAAATGAGGATCATGCGGGAAATTTAGATACTTCAAACTATACCGTATCTGATAAAGGAATCAAACTGACTGCATCAGAAGTCTACTGTGACGGTTATTCCTTATTCCTTACAGTAAATATTGAATCAGAGGATTCAGATTTTACTCATATTCCCAAGCATTATACAGGCATGAATGTCGCAGATAACCGGACAGCCGCCGGATTTTATATAGGCGGAACGTGGAGTGTAGATGGAAGTTCGCCTGAACGGCTCCAAAATACGTTTGATGGAGAGGTAATCGACAGCCATACATTTGCAGGTATGCTAAAGATAGATCTTGCGGAGAAATGTGTAGGCAGCGGCGAACTTAACTTAAATGTAGACGGTCTTGGTTATGATGATGACAGGATGCTTGATCGTGAAGAAATATCGGCATCTCACTGGACAGATGGCAGCTGGAATATGGTTCTTCCCTTTGAGGTAAACGAAACAGATGTCAAAACAATTGAAGTGGGTGAAAAACAGGGGAATATTACGCTTGAAGATATCGTGGTATCTCCGTATCAGGTAATTGTCCATGCAACAACCCCGGGAGAGCAGAGAGAACTGACAGATGACAGGAGAGAAAAACTGCTTTCAAATGATCCTGATATGACGGATGAAGAGATGCTTGAAATTCTTGGGTGGTCTTATGAACCCTGCCAGACAATTTGTTTTAATCAGGATGGGGAAATGCTTTATCCGGATATGGAAATGGCAGGCAGAGCCGGATTTGCTGTTCAGGGGAAAGAGATAAAAACATTGTATATATTCATTTTTGACAATTTTGATGACTGGACTTTGATGAGTCAGGAGGGAATGAACAGCAGTGCTGCAGATAAAGCTGTCATTTCAAAGGAAATCCATGTAGAGTAAATGGACGAAATTTTTAAAAATATGAAATAAAAAAATGTATGATACTTAAACGGATTAAGAATTAAGACGGGAAAGCGTTTGTTGGAAGAAAACCAATGAACGCTTTTCCGGCTTTTTTACATTTATAAGCCGGACCTGACGGATTGACTGTCTGAATTGCTTTTATAAGTGCGAATGTTTTTCTTGCAATTAAACTCGCTCATTACTTTAGCTTATCAATTGAAGAATTTTTTATTTATCAGGAGGGCGAACAGTGAAAAATCAAATACAAAAATGCTTTATGGGGGATATGAGTGCAGCTGCAATGGTAACTTTGATGTGTGCTATCGTGATCAGCGTTTTGTTTTACATTTTGTCTATCGCTATTTACAATCGTAAGATGCAACTTACATTGATAAACGAAAATAGCGCAAGTCTGAATAAAAACGAGAAAATGCCTATAGATACCTTTTCAAATAAGACTTTTTGTGCTATTATATGTAGTAACGAAAACTACATTGTAAAATATATGAGGAAAAGTAATGTATAAAATTCTAATTGACAGTTGTGGAGAGTTTACAAAGGAGATGGAAGTCAATCCGGTATTTGAACATGTCGCCCTGCAGCTTCAGGTAGGGGAGTGGCATCAAATGGATGATGACACCTTTAACCAGACTGAATTTTTGAAAAAGGTGGCGGAGTGTCCTGCTTGTCCCAAGTCTGCCTGTCCCTCCCCGGAACAGTATATAAAGCAGTTTGAGGGGTGTGATGAGGTTTATATCGTAACTTTATCCGGTAATCTGAGCGGAAGCTATAACAGCGCAAAAACGGCTGTCGATATGTTTTATGAAACCAATGATACGGCTAAAATTCATATTTTCGATTCCTGTTCCGCATCTATAGGCGAGACATTGCTCGGATTAAAAATTTATGAATTGGCAGAAGCGGGATTGGGGTTTGAGGAAGTAGTGGTAAAGGCTGAGGAATATAAGCTTTCCATCAATACCTACTTTGTATTGGACAATCTGGACACCTTGAGAAAGAACGGAAGGCTTTCCGGCGTAAAAGCTCTTGTGGCGTCTACACTGAACATTAAACCGGTAATGGGTGCAACTGACGATGGCGTTATTATACAGCTGGGACAAAAAATCGGCATGAAAAAGGCTCTTGCCAAACTGGCGGAAACCGTTATTGTAGAGAAGGCGCAGACACCGGGAAAACCCCTTATGATCTCTCATTGTAACGCGCCGGGAAGAGCCGCCTATGTAAAGGATATTTTGGAAAAAACAGGTTTGTTTTCGTCCATCAGAGTATTGGACACTGCGGGAATCAGCAGCATGTATGCAAATGACGGCGGCGTTATTATTGCAGTGTAAAAGAATATAAAAACAGGGAATGCATTTAGGAATAAAAGCGGATATGCTGTTTTAAAAGGGCAGAATACCCTTAAAGCGGGAGAGACTGATAACCTCTCCGTTATCCATCTTATATTCCTTTTTCGTTTGTGAGAGGACATGGTTTTGGTTCAAAACCGTGTCCTTTTTTATGAAGAAAAATTCGGGGTAGTTATTTACCCAGTGGTAGAAGTCGTCAATATCTCCCAGCATGGAGAGCGCTGTCCCGTCGTCTAAATATACATAAACCAGATGGGACCGGCTTTTGGCATATACAATTTTTTCTAAAGGGACATAATGAGTTTCGGATTCCGCACGGATTTCAATGGTGGGGACACTTGCCTGAATATGAGCCTTATGAGCATCCCGGATCAACTGATGCAGCGGGGCTGTCATAACAGGCTTTTGCAGGGTAAGAAGGCCGTCGATGGCGTCCTGGTAGGAAAAGGGCGTGCCTTCGGGATGGCAGACTGCGATCTGTCCCGGTGCGCTTACTGCTTTTAATTGCTCTACAACGGATTTGCCCCGATCTTTAGTGAGGGTCATATCAATAATGAAAAGCTCATATTTCATGGGCGCGCACAAAAGACTTTTGGAATCCCCAAAGGCTTCGATATACAGGGTGCCCGTTTCGTTGCAAAGAGCGATATTGGCGCGGCCCAAAAGCCTTTCCAGCTGTTTTCTGTCAGCAATATTATCTGCGATGACCCCAATATACATAAAATCCCTCCTCTTTACAGAAAAAGAAATTCAATCGGCGAATGGTAAAGAAAATAAATGATGGCAGCCTGAATCATCATGATCAACGGCATACCGTATAAAAAATACCAGTGCCTTGTTTTGTGGCGGAAGAGAAACATCCCCAGCGTGGTTCCTAAGCTTCCGCCGAATATGGCGACGGTAAACAGAGTGGCCTCCGGTATACGGAAGGTTCTTTTTTTGGCTTTATATTTATCAATCCCCATAAGAATCAATCCCAACAGATTGACAGAGGAGATATAGACGGCGATGGCAAGTACAACATCCACAGGCTTGTCCCTTTCTGGTTTATAAATTTTGTAAGTTGCTACTTTTAAGATAACACAAAAAAAGAAAGACTGCCATAGCAGAGAGAAAGTATTGGAAAAAATCCTTACAAATCTCTGTCTGGCAGCCTTAAGAGCAAAAGAAAATCCTTTACTCCTGATTATTTATTTTCTAGTTCCTGCTTCTTCATAGCGCGGACCTTGCTGGCAAGACCGAAAAGGTTAATAAAACCTTCCGCATCATGATGGTCATATAAATCGCCTGTTGTGAAGGAAGCGATGCTTTCGTTGTAAAGGGAATAAGGACTGGTTGTGCCTGCCTTGATGATGTTGCCCTTGTACAATTTAAATTTGACCTCGCCGGTCACATTTTCCTGCGTGGATTCGATAAACGCCTGAACCGCTTCGCGAAGAGGAGTAAACCATTTTCCTTCATAAACGATCTGGGCAAATTTATTACCCATATCCATTTTTACGGCTGTTGTCTCACGGTCTAAAATCAATTCCTCTAACTGCTGATGCGCTTCGTAGAGAATCGTTCCGCCGGGAGTTTCGTATACGCCGCGGGACTTCATGCCTACTACACGGTTTTCCACAATGTCCACAATGCCGATACCGTGCTTGCCGCCTAATCTGTTTAATTCCTTGATAATATCGGAAACCTTCATTTCCTTGCCGTTTACGGATTTGGGAACGCCTTTTTCAAAGGTCATGGTCACGTATTCGCCTTCATCGGGAGCTTTTTCGGGAGTTGTGCCAAGAACCAGTAAATGGTCGTAGTTCGGCTCGTTTTCCGGCTCCTCCAATTCTAAGCCTTCATGGCTGATGTGCCATAAGTTGCGGTCGCGGCTGTATGAGCTGTCAGCAGAGAAAGGAAGGTCGATACCGTGTGCGCGGCAGTATTCGATTTCTTCTTCACGGGAGTTCATAGTCCATTTGGGGTCTCTCCACGCTGCGATGATGCGAAGGTCGGGAGCTAAAGCCTTGATGCCCAGCTCAAAACGAATCTGGTCGTTTCCTTTACCTGTTGCGCCGTGGCAGATGGCTGTGGCATTTTCCTTACGGGCAATCTCAACCAGTCTCTTTGCGATAGCGGGGCGCGCCATGGAAGTGCCTAAGAGATATTTGTTTTCATAAACGGCGTGTGCCTGTACGCAGGGTACGATATATTCGTCGCAAAAGATATCTGTTAAATCTTCAATGTATAATTTTTCCGCACCGGATGCTTTGGCTCTTTCATCCAGGCCGTCCAGCTCGTTGCCCTGACCGCAGTCAACACATACGCAGATAACGTCGTAATCATAATTTTCTTTTAACCAGGGGATAATGGCTGTTGTATCCAGACCGCCGGAATAAGCTAAAATAACTTTTTCTTTCATTGTAAAAGCCTCCATTTTAATATGTAATAATAGGTGTTCTGCGGCTTCTTAAAACCGCTCTTTTACCAATATACATCATAACAGGAAATAATGCAATAGGAAAAATATGAATAAAATAGTAAATATTCAATAAAATATGCATAAAATAAATAAAAAGTTGAATATTATGCAAAAATAGTTTATAATTATGCAGATATCGGAAATGAGACGGGCGGATGCCTTGAATTCGGAAGCGGTTTTGGGTATGATGATAAGTGCGGATTCAGGATTGGAAGCGTGCAGATATAAAGCATGTGGATATAGAAGCCATGTACATATGGATGTATGCCAAAACAGAAGGATGTGCAAAACGATTTAAGCCTTGTCAGAATGATATGGCTGTACATTCGGATTATGGAAATGTACAGGATGGAAAAGAGATAACAGATGAAAGGATGAATGAATCAATGATTAAAGCAGGAATTATAGGAGCTACGGGCTATGCGGGAGGCGAGCTGGTAAGGCTTTTAACACAGCATAAGGATGCGGAGGTTGTCTGGTATGGCTCCAGAAGCTATATAGATCAGAAATATTCCTCCGTTTACGGCAATATGTTTCAGATTGTGGATGCGAAGTGCATGGACGATAACATGGAGGAGCTCTCCGGGCAGGTGGATGTGATTTTTACCGCAACGCCTCAGGGACTTTGCGCATCCCTTGTTAATGAGGAAATTTTAAGCAAGGTAAAAATTGTGGATTTAAGCGCTGATTTCCGTATTAAGGATGTGGCTGTCTATGAAAAGTGGTATGGCATTGAGCATAAATCCCCGCAGTACATAGAAGAAGCTGTTTACGGGCTTTGTGAGATCAACAGAGAGGCTGTGAAAAAAGCCCGTCTGGTGGCAAATCCCGGCTGTTATACCACCTGTTCCATACTGACGGCATACCCTCTTGTAAAAGAAGGTCTTATAGACGTCCATACTCTGATTGTGGACGCCAAATCCGGTACTTCGGGAGCAGGCAGGGGAGCAAAGGTTAATAATCTCTATTGTGAAGTGAATGAGAATATGAAGGCCTATGGAGTGACTTCCCATCGTCACACGCCGGAAATCGAGGAGCAGTTAGGCTATGCGGCGGGAGAACCCATTATGATTAATTTTACCCCCCACCTTGTGCCCATGAATCGCGGAATTCTTGCCACGGAATATGCACTGTTAAAGAAAAAAGCGGATGGCAGTCTGCCTTCCCATGAGGAGATTAAAGCAGTCTATGACAAATATTACGGAAATGAAAAGTTTGTCCGCGTTCTGGATAAGGGAAGCCTGCCGGAAACCAAATGGGTGGAGGGCAGCAATTATGTGGATATTAATTTTGTCATCGATGAACGGACGGGCCGCATCATTATGATGGGAGCCATCGATAATCTTGTAAAAGGGGCAGCAGGACAGGCAGTGCAGAATATGAACCTGATGTTTGACCTGCCTGAGGAGGAAGGACTTGAACTGGTGCCTATGTTCCCGTAAAATTACGTGGCTGCGTTTGGGATAAACATTCATGGAGTTGTCTGCCGCTAACCATAATGCCGTTGTCCCGGGCAAGCTCAATCAGTTCGCCGTTTGCATCGCAGGCAGCAGGCAAATATTTTATAATCAAGTATATCAGTCGGTGTTTATCCGGGAATTGTAAAAAGTCAAGGTTTGGAAATGGAATTACTATGAGCATATATAAATCACAAGCTGGAAAAGAAAAGTCAATTGCGTTATATGACAAACAACTCTCAAAATTAAATATGCCGTTTTCGGATATTTATGTAAAAACATCATTTGGCAAAACTCATTTGATTGAAATTGGTAATAAAACAGGAAAACCATTGTTGGTGTTTCATGGTGGAAATGCTACAACTGCCTATAATCTATTGATGTGTCAATTCCTGCTAAATGATTTTCATATATATGCAGTTGATACAATCGGACACCCCGGTAAAAGTGACGAAGTATGCCTATCACATAAAGGCTATGATTATGGGAAATGGGCGAGTGAAGTAATTGACAAAATTGGATATGACAGCATTGCCTGTTTAGGAGGTTCCTTTGGAGGTGGGATTTTAGCTAAACTGATGTGTGTTGCTCCAAAAAAATTGATAAGGCTGTTTTAATCGTTCCTGCGGGGCATCCCATTGTGCCAAATCTGCGGGAAAAGCTTTACCAGTATAATATGCCTGTTCGCATCGGAAGAAACTGCTGGATTGGCGCAGGGGTAATTATTATGCCGGGAGTGACCATCGGGGACAATACGGTAATCGGCGCAGGAAGCGTTGTGACAAAGGATATTCCTGCAAATGTGGTTGCGGTAGGAAATCCATGCCGGGTTATGCGGGAAATCGGCGAACATGACCGGAAGTATTATTATAAGGACCGGAAGATTGAAGCAGCGCTTCTGGAAAAGAAATAGTATAACTTCTCGGAATCTCAATGAATGAGATTCCAACCGAAAATTGACAACTGAATATCGTGCAGGAAAAGAAGTTTGAGAAAAATGGACATAAACATTGGACATA
>CAJTCE010000017.1 GCA_910574745.1 Lachnospiraceae bacterium
ACTAATGGATACCGTTATGGAATATTTCCACATCACAGAACAGCAGCTGGAGGAATTCACCGCCAGCTTTATTCAGCGGCTGCCAAAGTACATGCAAAAAGCATTGGAGTGCGGTTCAGCGGCTGCCTGAGCGCTATTTTGTGAGCTAAAGTATTGATTTTTCAAGGAGCAAATCCCATTTTTAATGTGGGAAGTTTGAGTTAGTTATAGTCTAAACAACATTCCAATGTTATACTAAAAACAGTGTATGCGCGGTAGCGTAGCAGGTACAGCCGGAAAATTTCAACCCAATATTCATTTTAATATAAAATTGAGCTGTCTTGTCATATGTATTGACACTCCGCCCCGCAAGGCATAAAATCATTAAATGTAAGGAAGCTTTACGTTTTCCGGAAAGAGGGTTTATGGAAAAAACCAAACTGTCAAAACATGAAATCAGCTGGATTTTATACGATGTGGCAAACTCCGCCTTTACTATGATCATAACGGCAACCATTCCTATATATTTTCGCTCGTTATCCACGGCGGCAGGAGTTGCGCCGGAGCACGCCACCTCTATCTGGGGGACAACCACCTCCATTGCTCTTCTGTTTCTTGCCTGTATTTCTCCTATTTTGGGAGCTTTAGCAGATTATCAGAACATGAAAAAGCGGATATTTAGCTGGTTTCTGGCACTGGGCATCTTAGGCGGCACGGCAATGATATTTGCATCGGGCTGGATTTCCTTTTTGTCCTGCATCGTGATTGCACGAATCGGTTACTCGGCCTGCAACATTTTCTACGACGCCATGCTCATAGATGTTACCACCGATGAACGCATGGACTATATTTCTTCCATGGGCTTTGCCTGCGGTTACATCGGCAGCTGTATTCCCTTTGTCATCGGAATCCTTTTGATACTTCTGACTCCCTTCGGGCTGGATACCGTTACCGCCACTAAGATTTCCTTCTTTATTACTATGATCTGGTGGTTTGTGCTGTCCCTGCCTTTGTTAAAAAACGTAAAGCAGACTCATTATCTGCGCCCCAAAAAGAATGTGGTTTCCCACTCTTTCAGGCGCTTGGGCGTAACCTTTTTAAAGCTTCGCCGGGATAAGAAGCTGTTATTTTATATTCTGGGATACTTTTTCTATATTGACGGAGTTTACACCATAATTTCCATGGCGACTTCCTATGGCGGCGAGGTGGGCATAGATTCCACCCAGATGATCTTAGCCCTGCTCTTAACGCAGATCGTAGCCTTCCCCTGCAGTATCTTCAGCGCCACATTTGCCAAAAAGTTCGGCACCATCCGGGTTTTGAAGGTATACATCATCCTGTATATGGGTATCTGTGCTTTCGGCTACAATCTGGATACGGCATTGGAATTTTGGATTCTGGCATTGTGCGTAGGCATCTGCCAGGGAGGTATCCAGGCATTGTCCCGCTCCCAGTTTGGTAAGATGATCCCCAAAAAGGAGTCCAGCGAATATTTTGGTTTCTTTGACATTTTCGGCAAATTTGCGGACTTTTTCGGTCCCTTGATCATATCCGCCTGCGCCTTCTTTTTACACAGTTCCAAATATGGTGTATTATCCTTAATCATATTATTTGCAATGGGCTTCTGCTTCCTTTGCAAATCGGAAAAAATCATGAAAGCAGAAAATACGGAGGAAAAGTAAATGGACAGACAAAATCTTACACTACTGACAGACCTTTATGAACTGACTATGATGCAGGGATATTTCCGCAACAAGGATCAGAATGAAACCGTCATTTTCGACGCCTTTTTCCGCAATAATCCTATGGGAAGCGGATATTCTATCAGCGCAGGACTTGCTCAGGTCATTGATTTAATCAAAAATCTTCATTTTTCAGAGGGAGATATTGCATATCTTGCCAGCCTGAACCTTTTTGACAAGGAATTTTTAGAATATCTGAAGGACTTCAAATTTACCGGCGACATTTACGCCATTCCCGAAGGAAGCATCATGTTCCCAAGGGAACCTATGGTAAAAGTAATTGCGCCGATTATGCAGGCGCAGCTTATTGAAACTGCTATCTTGAACATAGTCAACCACCAGAGCCTTATTGCTACAAAGGCTTCCAGAGTCTGCTTCGCCGCCAGAGGAGACGGTATCATGGAGTTCGGCCTTCGCCGCGCCCAGGGACCGGATGCAGGTATCTACGGCGCCAGAGCCGCTGTCATCGGCGGCTGTATCGGCACTTCTAATGTCCTTGCCGGACAGCTGTTTGATGTTCCTGTCAAAGGAACTCACGCCCACAGCTGGATCATGAGTTTCCCTGATGAATATACCGCATTTAAGGCCTATTCCGAGATTTATCCCAATGCCTGCCTGCTTCTGGTGGATACTTATGACACCTTAAAATCTGGTATCCCCAACGCAATCCGCGTCTTTACGGAAATGCGGGATGCGGGAATAGAGTTAAAGAATTACGGCATCCGTTTAGACAGCGGGGATTTGGCGTACCTTTCCAAGAAAGCCCGCAAAATGTTAGATGCCGCCGGCTTCCCCGACGCGATTATATCCGCTTCCAATGATTTGGACGAATACTTAATCGATTCCTTAAAGGTACAGGGTGCGGCCATTACTTCCTGGGGCGTGGGAACCCATCTGATTACCGCAAAGGACTGCCCTTCCTTTGGCGGCGTATACAAGCTGGCAGCAGTAAAAGGCCCCGACGGACAGTTTATTCCCAAGATCAAGCTTTCCGAAAATTCGGAAAAGGTTACCAATCCGGGCAACAAAACCATTTACCGTATTTATGAGAAAGATTCCGGCAAGGTAAAAGCGGATCTGATCTGTCTGGTGGATGAGAAATTTGATGAAAATGAGAATTTATCCCTTTTCGATCCCTTAGAGCCTTGGAAAAAAACCAAGTTAAAGGGCGGCACTTATACCATGAGGGAAATGATGGTTCCCGTTTTTATTGGTGGGGAATGTGTTTACGAATCTCCCAAGGTTATGGATATCAGGGAATATTGCAGACAGGAGCTTGAAACCCTGTGGCCGGAAACCAGAAGGCTTGTAAATCCCCATAAGGTTTATGTGGATTTATCCAAGAAGCTGTATGATATTAAAATTGAACTTTTGGACCGCATGGGGGCGGAATAAAAGATTTTAACAATATGGAAAAAAACTGCGGCAAAAGAGGAATAATTCCTGTTGCCGCAGTTTTTCATTTTTATGAAAATCTAAATTAAAATTTATTTTATCCTTTTTATCTGTCTGACAAAAAATGTATTTATCTTAGTATCCTAATACGACTCCTTTGTTTTATCCAACCCTTCAAAAAAGTCGTCGTAAGTACACTGATATATTTTTCGGAGTTCTATAAGAACGCTTATGCGGATATTAAGCTGCCCCTGCTCATATTTTTCATAAGTAGTCCTGCCAATGTCGCAGCCCCGGCGTTGAAGCTGTAAAGCTACTCATGGCGTTTCCCCGTAAAATCCCTTGAGCGCAGACAATACACGCAGGTTCTTGAAAGCATCGCCTCCGGAAAGCGGAAATTCTCATCCGTTTTCCCTATATGTTGAATCAGACAATTAAGCCCGTGTATCTTTTCTTCTTCGGTTTCTATAAATGCCACCTTTCCACTGCCCATTACGCTGTCGTAGCTGTAAGCATATGCACACGGATTTTCCGATGTTCCCGCAATCAATCTGCCCGAACACTCCATCTGGAAATATACTTCCGGATTCTTTTTCAGAATATCTATTTTACGTCCTTCATAAGCGCTGTGGAAATACAGGATCAAGTCGTCCCCTTGCCGCTCATAACCGAAGTTCAGCGCCACAACGTAAGGCTTTCCGTTATCCGTCATGGCAATGTGGATAACAGGGCAATTGTCGATCATTTTAAATATTTCATGAATATCCGTTACTTCCCGGTCTTTTCTTCTCATTGTGATCTCCTTTAATCCAAAGAACTGCTCTTTTTCCCGTCATAGGGTATAAATCCCTTCTTCAGCATAACATAAATGTCTTTCCGGCTCCCTGCTTCATTCTCATCTTCTCTGTCAGAACACAGATATCTGCCGGATTCCAATCCCTGTTTAGAACATTCCCTGGCAATTTCGTCCAAAAGCTCCAGCTTGTCCTTGCTGTAATTATATTCTTCCTCTGAAATTTCAAAATATCGGTTGTACCATGCAATCCATTTGACAACGGAAGAAAGAATATATTTTTGCAAAGTTTTACTGTAACCGATGCAATAGTATTTCGAGCTTCTTGTTTTTTGACATTCCAACATATTTTGACCCTCTCTTTCAATTCCACAGTTTGAAAAATGGAAATGTAACCCTTAAACAAAATAAGGCAGAGGCCCGAAAAACCATACTTGTCCCCAACCTTACAAGTATTATATCTTAACATCCAGACAGCGTAAAGATATTTAACCGGGAATTTAACTGAGCTATAAGACTGGTACCCTATGCATTTCCCCACAGCCTGCTCTTGCTATTTCATCTCCTGCCGCCACTTTAATCTCTCCGTCAGCATTACTCCTTGCGTATAGCTTTTCAAGCAGGCGGACAGCGTCCTTTTGAAATAGCAGCATGATCGTCGAACCGCCAAACTCAAAATACCCCTTTTCCATGCCCGCCTCCACCTCATTGGGTTCCCAAAACCGTTCGTAATTGTGAATTTTACCTACCAGCAAAGCGCCTATTTCCATCTGAAGGATTGTTCCGAATTCTTTCGTCGCAATGATTTCATATTCCCTGGTATTTTGTGCAAATACAGGAACCGTTCTTAGGGCAACCGGCCTGACGCAATGCAGTTTCCCTTGTATTTTCCTATGGCAAAGCACTTTGCCGCTGGCTCCGTAATAATATCTGTGATAATCCGCCGGGGTCAGTCTGAACACAAGGGCGGCGCCATTGCGGAATTTTTCGGCAAGCTTCGAATCCTTTAATAAATCCTCCAGGGAAAACCTTGTATTTTTTATATCAAAAACAATATTCCTTCTGATTTTTAAAAAACTCATCCAGCCCTCACAGGGGCTTTTCAACCAATCATTTTTTGCATTATCATATTTAACTTTTTTCCTTCTTGTAAAAAAATCATTAAAGGAAGAAAAACCGTCCTCCGGAATTTCTACATCCTTCATATTGATTTTCCATTTTTTAATATAATAAGGTACCAGCCCTGCAGACAGATGCGAGGAGAGAAAAACTCCTGCGATTTTGGACACCGGAGGCTGTACAAGAAGCTTTAACAGCAATCTTCCCCAAACAGTCCCATATAAAAAACGTAACATAATCGAATCTTTCATACAGTATCCCACCCCATAAAAAGCAACATTCCCACAACCTCGAAAGCTCCAAGTATGATAATACCGACTTTTCCTAAAAGCCCCGGCTTTTTTATTTCAACGGGCAGAAGATAGCCTGCTCCCATTAAAGCAAGGAGTATTGGAAAGCAGACAATATTTTTGCATATTCTGTAATCATATAAGAGATAAATGCCGGGCAGAAATACAGCTATGGTGGTTACGGGAACGCCCAGATAGCTTTTCCGCTTCTCCCCGGTCTTTTTCTGCCGTTCTTCCTCCTGTACATTAAAATACGCCAGACGTATCAGTGCGCACAAAACGAACAAAGCTCCTATGAGGCCTGCGAATATATTTTTTCCTGAAATCATATAAACAAAAAGTGCAGGCAGGATGCCAAAGCTGACCAAGTCGCTTAAAGAATCTATTTGAATCCCGAATTTTTTCTCATGATCAATCCTTGCTTTTGTGGCGGCTATGGTTCCGTCAAACATATCGCAGATGCCCGAAAGCAGCAAACAGAATACCGCGTCCCAGTAGTCCTCATTGATGATTCGCAGTATCCCGCAAAAAGCGCAGAGCATTCCACAATAAGTAAGTACCACCGTATAATCATAATATCCTAATAATTTTCTCTTCATGGTCAATCTCCTTTATTTTATCATTCCGAAAGCAATGCTATATGCCAAAATGCACCACGGTTTTCCCAATATGATAATCCATATGAATTTCCTGCTGTTCATTTTTATCAATCCGGAAAAATAACAGAGAAAATCATCGGGAAACAGGGGAAGCAGTGTGGCAATAAAGAGAAACCAGCCGTATGATTTACTCTTTTCTATCCGCCTGCTCCATTTTTCATACTGCTTCTTCGGAAACATGGTAAGAACAATATCCATTCCGTATTTGCGAGCCAGAAAATAAGCAATGACGGAGCCTGTACTGATCCCTATATAATTGCACCAAAATCCCGTCATGCTTCCGAACGCCACAGCTCCCGCCGCGCAGCCTAAATATCCCGGAAGCACCGGGACCACCACCTGCATCGCCTGAAATACGGTAAGCGCTAAAGGTGCCGCCATTCCAAAGCCCTTCATATAATTCTGCAAAGATTCTACGGAATCGAACCTTCGGTCGAACAAAAGCTTTAGCAAAAGCAGGACAATTACAGTAAAGCCTAACATAACCCATATTTTAATTTTTTTGCTCACACCGGTTCCTCCTTTTCAAAATTCTGCCGGCCATTTTTCGGATAATTTCCCCATATCGGCGGGAAAAACCGCTTTTTTTCGTTAAAAAGTAGCTGATTTCCGCAAGCCCTACCCCTGCAATCACATCCGGTATGACATGCTGCTTTGTGGTAAGTGTGGATATGCAGATGCTGATAACCGTCAAAAATGAAAATATCCGATACCATTTTGGCGCCTTTTCATTTTTTCTTACCGCAATATAGCAGAACCAGCTTGTGAGACAATGTATGGAAGGAAACAGATTATCCGCCGCATCTATACAGTACAACAGCCGCATTAACCGGTCCCATACAGAATTTCCCGTAATAGCCGGCCTGATATTCGTGGTAGGACATATAAGGAAGCACAACAGGCATATGAGCTTGGCAAGAAGGTCGGCACTGATAAATTGAAATGCTTTTTCTTCATCCTGTCTGCAGCCGATAATGTAATTTACGACCCAAAAGAGATAACAGCCCAGATATATTACAATCGTCCATGGCAAAAAAGGAATCTGTTCATCCGGAAAGCCTGTAAAGTCATAATGAACCCGTTCTGCCGTCAATGCTCTTGCGCCATAATAAACCGCACTGTTAACGCTGATTGAGAAAAGTAAGGGCAGCCACATAATCTTTGGTATGATATACTCTTTTTCCATGCATCCTCCTCTTTCATCTGAACAAATTCCTGCCTCTTCAGCAGCCTTTTAAATCGACTTTTCTTTGTTTTACCAATTTAATCAATCATAAAATCATTATAAAAAATATCGGCCCGGGCTTTCCATTAATCCGGCTTACATTTTGGTTCTTTTACTTACATTTTTGTAACATCTTTCTATGTTTCCGAAACCTTACCTTTTTCCTTCACACTTCTTGCGTCTTCATCTCTTTCTATATTTCTTCTTTTTACATTTACGATCTTTAAATTTTCGCCTTTTACATTTCTGCTTTTTCACTTTTGCTTCTTCACTTTTGCTTCTTCACTTTTGCTTCTTTATATATTTTTTTATAAATAAAATTTTACAGCTTTTTCATTATGCCGGGTTTTATGGAAGGTCTTGTAATTAACGTATACCTATATTATTATTTTGAATAGGTGGAGAAGGTAAAAACGGCAGCAGCAATACCCATAAAAAATACCCTCCATGCATTCACATGGAGAGTATAAATTATAATTTCCTACTTTCTGTCTACAGCAAATTACCTTTTTTTGTTTTTTATCCGGCGCACTACCGTCACTCTATGGATTTCAACGATTCCACCATATTAATCTTATCCAGCTTAAAGTACATGACCACGTCCACAAATGCCGTAAACAGAAATGTAATAAAAAAGCTTAAAATAAAACTGAATGCCGTAATGCGTTCGTCAAAGGCTACCGCATCGATATCAATATTAAACATAACGAATTTGTGAAGGGCGACTCCCAGCAGAAGCCCCAGCCCCGCTCCGATAGCGGTCAAAGCAAAATTTTCCTTAAATACATAGGATGCGGTCTCCCCGGGATAAAAGCCCAGAACCTTTATGGTGGCAATTTCCCTGATTCGCTCCGTAATATTAATATTGGTCAGATTATAAAGGACGATAAAGGCCAATGCCCCCGCGCATACGATAATCAGCAAAACAATATAGTTTAAGCTCTTCATCATATTGTCAAACCGCTCCCTGAAGTCCTGGTTGACCGATACGCCGCTGACATGGGAGGCTTCTGTTACCAGCGCCGCCGCCTCATGTAAATCCATTTCTTTCCTGACCCGTAAAAAGGCATGGCCAAATTCCGGCTTCTTCGACACGCTCTCTTCATAGGTCTCACTGTTGACATATACATAATTGTATACAAAATTTTCGCAGATGCCGCTGACCTTACAGGTAAAGGTATTCATATCATCATCCCGAAAAACAAGGGTGTCTCCCGTTTTTAAATTGCACTTGTCCGCCATCTTTTTGGTAAGCACGGCTTCTCCCTTTTCGGGATAGGGAATTGCTTCGCCTGCGGCAGTATGCAAATCCAGAAACTCTCCCAGGTTTTCCGTATCTTCGGGAACGACCAGCGTACACTCCTTATCGCCTTTGGCACTCTGTAAATTAACCGCTTCCTCCCTGACGCAAAGGAAGCCGTCCAATATCTCTTCCGTCTCTTCTTCAAAGATTTCCGTCTGTTCCTCTGTCAGGCCTTTGTCAAAGGAAACAAGTAAATCATAAGTTTGTATTTCATCATACTGCTTATCTACGGTACCTCCTATGGAGTCCTTAATGCCGAAGCCCGTCACTAGAAGGGCAGTACATCCTCCGATTCCTATGACCATCATAAAGAAACGTCTTTTATAGCGGAACAAATTCCTGATGGACACCTTTTGTAAAAATTTCAGCCTGTTCCATATAAAAGTTATCCGCTCAATAAAAATCCTTTTTCCTTTTTTGGGCGCTTTAGGGCGAATTAAATCCGCCGCCGTGCTCAAAAGCTCCACCCGGCAGGTAAAATAGGTGGCTCCCACGGAACACAAAATCGCCGCTCCCATGGAGAGTATGAACAAGGGCACATCAAACAAATAATCTACCGGGGCAAATCCGTACATCAAGTCATAAACCGACCAGATCACTTCGGGAAACAGATAACTGCCAAAAGAAAATCCCGCAACGCCGCCTACAATTGCCGCACTTCCCGCATAAAAGACATATTTTCCCATGATCCCGGCCCCGCTGTAGCCTAAAGCCTTCAACACGCCGATCTGCGTCCTCTGTTCCTCCACCATACGGTTCATGGTAGTCATGCAGACCAAAGCCGCCACCAGAAAGAAAAACAGGGGAAACACCGTGGAAATGGAACGCACAATATCGGAATCGTTTTCAAAGCAGACGTATCCCACATTGCTGTCCCTCTTCAGCACAAAGCTGTCCGGCTCTTCGATATCCTCTACCTCTTCTCTTGCATCATCCAGTTCCTTCTGGGCGTCGTCCAGTTTTTTCTCGGCATCCGCTATTTCTTCGTCAAATTCCGCTTTTGCCTCCTCATAGTCCGTCCATCCCTCTTCAATTTCCTTGCGGGAATCCGCTATTTTCGCCCGTCCGCTTCGAATCTGCGCCCTGCCGCCTTCAATTGCCGCCACCGCTTCCGCCGGCCTCAAAGGCTCGGGAATGGCAAGAAGATTGTTTTCCTGGTCGTTCAGTTCCCGTTCTTTTGCATTCAGCTCTCTTTCCGCATCGTCTAATTCTTTCTCCCCATCCGTCAGTTCATCATAAGCATCCGCCAGTTCTATCTCGGCTTCCTCTTTTTTATCATAAAGCTCCTTCTTTGCATCGTCCAGTTCCTTCTGGGCGTCATCCAATTCCTCATTGGCTTCCTCCATGACAGAGTCATATCTCCGCATGGCCTGAGCTTCACAAATAGCAGTCATTTCATCTTCCGTTTTCTCAATCAGGGCGTCATATTCCTCTGTAAAAATCCCCTCTTTATCTTTCAGCGAAACAAATATTTCAGAATAATATTCCGCTGTAAATCCACCTAAGGGTATGTACACAAAAGCGCTTACTTTTCCGCTTCCCAGATTAGAGGTGCCTCTTTCATAGTTAAGATAGTAGGGGGAATCCACAATACCGACTACCTTATAGGCATCATATGTAAAAGCGTCAAAAGTATCCTGCGTGTTGCTGTCATCTAATTTAATCTCATCCCCTAAGGAAAGCTTTGTCAATCCCGATAGCTCCAGGGCGCGGCTGTCCAGCACACATTCATCGTCAGTCTCCGGCAGACGGCCCTCCCTTAGTACCGTACGATTCACTTCTTCCGTAAAGGAATGAGCCTTAATAACATATGCTTCTCCCGAATCCGTCCCGCAGACGAAATCCTCCGTTACAGCTCCTTCTGCCGCAAGAACAACATCGCTTTTTAAGAAGGCTTCCACATCTTCCTCTTCAAAACCCAGGGTATTCAGTAACCGGTAATCATATAACGCATTTTCCCTCGTATAAGCATCGCCGGCTCTTACCATAGCAGGTGTGGTTACCCTCAGACCCGCAAAAAATCCCACTCCCAACGCCACAATGGACATAATGGCAAAATAACGTCCAAAGCTGCTTTTAATTTCCCTTAAGGTTGTTTTTATCATACAGTTTTTCATACAGGCACCGCTCATTTCCCCGAGTTATCTTCTTTCTTTACGGATTTTGCTTGAATCATTTTATCACAAAACCGCTAATTATAATCATGGTATCATAAAACAGAAAAAAATGGAGTCTTCCACTCCATTTTTCACGTTTTTTTCATATTTATCCCTGATTACTGCTCCATCTGTCTGCCCAAAAATGCAGCGGCAGACTGCGCAAGCTTCTTTTCCACTTCTCCCATTTTGCCTTTATCATCGGTTTCTAGAAGAATTACCGCACCAATCACATCGCCCTCACAAATAATAGGCGCAATCATTTCCTGTTCATAAGCATCCTGGATTTCCGGCGTAATTTCTAAAAATTGCTTCTCGCCTTTTCCCGCCAGAATGGTTTCCCGTCTTTCCAAAGCATCCTCTAAATGCCTGCTTAAGCCCTTTCCGCTAAAAGCCTTTCCTCCTCCGGCGGTAGCGATAAACTGATCCCTGTCGGCAATCAACGCCACTTTGCCGGAAACCTGCGCAAGACTTTCCGCATATTGCTTGGCAAAGGAGCTCATTTCCCCGATTGGCGAATATTTTTTTAAAACAATCTCTCCTTCCCTCCCGGTAAAAATTTCCAGAGGGTCGCTTTCCCTGATACGCAGTGTCCTTCTGATTTCCTTGGGAATGACAATACGTCCCAAATCATCGATTCTTCTGACTATACCCGTAGCTTTCATATTAAAATTCCTCCATCTATCAATCATTGTTTCTCCTATTTCGTGATACTATTATTTGTAAATGGAGGTATTTTATACCTTATACAAAATTTTATTATTTGCTTATATCTCCCGTTTCTATTGCTTTTACGATTTCCCGATATTCCTCCATGAGATTTACAAAATCCTCGTTAATATATGAAAGATTTCTTTTGTTTCCTGCCTCATCATGCATTCTTGCAAACTCTGACAGCTTTAAAGCTCCTATGGAGGCCGATGCGCTTTTTAAGGCATGGGCCAAAACCGTATATCTCTGGTAATCCTGCTGTTTTAATGTCAAAAACAAATCTCTTTGCTGTGCCTGAGCATTTTTCAAAAAGGCTCTCAAAACCTCCCGATAACTTTCCTCTCCCCCGCAAAGCTCAATGCCCGCCTGAACATCCACTCCTTTTTGAATAAGGCCTTCGTATTTTTGGGCAATTTCCAGCGTCAGCCCCGTTTCCTCCTTTTCCGCTTCCTGCACCTCTTCCATCATGTCCTTCAAAAATCTTATAAGAACATTTTCCAATTCCGTCAAATCCATGGGCTTGCCCAGAAAATCATCGAATCCCTCTTCCAGCATTTCCTCCCTTACTCCTACAAGGGCATTTGCCGTCAGTGCTATAACAGGCGTTTTTTTATTCCCTTTTCTCGTTTCTCTCAAACGGAAAAGCGTTTCCACTCCATCCATTTCCGGCATCATCTGGTCCATAAATATCATGTCATAGGTCTGTTTTTTCACAGCCTTTAAGCATTCTTCCCCGGATTCCACCAGTTTTGCATCGATACCATATAATTTCATCAAACCGGAGGCCACCTTTAAATTGACCAGATTGTCGTCTACCACCAGTACCTTCGCACCCGGAAAGCGTATGGAGCGCCGCTTTCTTTTTCCTTTGCTTCCGAAAACCGCATTTTTTAACTGCTCAAGCGTATATTTTATATCGTCGCAATTGGAACCGCGATACGCTTCTCCCGGTCTCTCATCCAGAATCTCCTGCCATATTCTGGCCCTGAAAAGGCTTCCTTCCCCATAAGCGCTCTCCACTTCTATGGAACCGTCCATCAACTCCACCAGATTTTTTACAATGGCCAGTCCCAGACCTGTTCCTTCCACCATATAGTTCTTTTTCACATCAAATCGCTCAAACCGGTCAAAAATCTGCCCCCTGTCTTCCTCCTTAATACCGATTCCCGTATCCTTTACAACAATTTCCAGCAAAATTTTTCCGTCCTTTCGCTGTATTTCCTTAACTTTAAAAAGAATGGTTCCCTCCGATGTATATTTCATGGCGTTGGATAAAAGATTGGACATAATATGCCGCACTTCTTTTTTATCCCCTTTCAGCACCATCGGGATATTCTTTTCTAAAAGATAACGAAAGGTCAGGTTTTTCGCATTTATCTGGGGAATAACGGCGGAAATTACCTCCTTCATCTGCTCCTTCATGCTGTAGGCAACATCGGTCAGAACAATTTTTCCGGACTCAATCTTGGAAATATCCAAAACCTCATTGATCAAGACCATTAGAGTTCCGGCAGATTCCCTGATACTTTGTACATACTCCTTCATTTCCCCCTCATCCCCGTTATTCAGGCATAAATCAGAAAACCCGATAATTGCATTCATGGGAGTTCTGATTTCATGGGACATATGGGCAAGAAAGGAGGTTTTTGCCAGGTTGGCCTTTTCCGCCTCCTGCCGCAGCCGTATCATTTCTTCCGTATAGCTGTTGACAAAGGTCATATCAAAGATCCATGCCAGATACCCTCTGACCGTTTCCGAATAATTATCGTCTTCAATACGGGAAACACGGATTTCATAATTCCTTCCCTCTATGTTAACCACCGCTTCCGTGGCATTTTCCTCAAAAATCTCCCCAATCCGTTCTTCTCTGATTCTTCTGTTGCCGATATCCGGAAAAAGCGTCTTTACAACATCATTGGCATACAAAAGGTTATAGCTTGCATCCAGAATAATCAGTCCGTCCTTGGTATTTTCGATGATCTTTTCCCTTGCCAGTTCCATGGTATCCAAAAGGCCGTACTTGGTCACATTCAGGGTCAGCAGCATACAGGAAAGTACAATGCCCAGGGGCACAGGGTCCAGAATATCCATAATGCCGGTCAGATATACAGTCAGCATATAACCCGGAATCAGACCCGAAAAGGAAAGAAGCATAAGACGCTTTTTTTCTATCCCCTTTCTCTTTTTTACTTCTACCATACATAGAAAAATGTACCAGGCCATCAAACCTATCATCACTGTCATCAGCATCCAGTAACAGACGCCTTTTTCAAGCTCCGCATGGGGAAACAGGCCCTCATGGGAAAGCCGGATGCTCTTATAATACAGCTGATGCCTGTCACAGGTCATAATAATTGCCAACATAACAGTATTAAAAACCAGAAAAACCCGGAAAACTATTTTGGGAATGTCAACATTGCAATAATACGCCATAAACATCAGAAAGAACAGCAAAATATAGCATTTTCCTATATAGCCGAATTTAATTGCCATGACCATTGCTTCCAAAGATCTGGCGTGAATTTCCAGCGTGTATGCCAGTATGCTCACAAAAGCACAACAGCAGGCAATCAGCAATACCTTCTGGGTTTCGGATGCTTTTTTTCTGGCAATAAAAAGAAGGGTCAGAAATCCCATCAAAACTCCGGCAATCTGAAATATGTTAATAATCGTATAAATCATCCGGCTTCCCCTCCTTTGCCAAAGTGATTTTATCTGTCAGAATCCCCATGACTGACATCCGTATACATATCTAATAAACCTACTGTCTCACTGGCCCGCCTTCCATACATATGGCAGCATCCATGATCAATCTGCTTTGCTTCTTTAGAATCCTCATCAATCTGTACGCTCATTCTCACAACGCCCTGTCCCGTTTCTTTATCCAGGTGCTTTAGTATTTCATCTATCATTTCGTTTTCGTCCATAGAATACCTCTCTTTCTCATTCCGCTTTTTCTTTCCCTAAGGCAACTTTACAGGAATGGTTTTCAAGACAGCTCATAACTGCTTTTGCGTCATCAGGCCGTTCCAGCCTTAAAGGAAACTCCCTCCCCTGTTTCGTCCTGACAACAATATAATGCTCATGAAGGGGGACATCCCCATACTCCCCGAATTCCACCCGCAAATAAATCCGTTCGCACTCTATAAGGGGCACAAACCTGACCCTGATAAAACCCCGGTAAAATAAATGGTTCTCCCCTATTCTGATTTCCCCGAATTTCCCGGCTTTTCCGAATTCCTCCTTCAAAGCCTCCTGTGTCATGAAATTCCAATCTGTGTTTTTGATCAAGGGTGTAATCTTCATCGTTTTATTCTCTCTTCAATTTCTTCTCTGATACCTTTTAGCAGCTGTTCCCTGTATTCTTTTAAGGCTGTACTATATTTACGGGATGCCGCGGTAGGATTTCTCTTTAACAGACGTTCTACAGATACATTCCGTCGGATGCCTGCCTTCATCCGTTCCCTATACATCTGCTGCTTTTCGCGGATCCGGCGCAGCTCTTCCATGGTTTCCTCTTTCCGTTTTTCCGCACTGTCCGCTATAAACGCCTCCATAATCTCGGCTCTTCTCTGGAGCTTCTTCATCTCGTCCTTAATACGCTCCATTCCATCCAGAATATCCCGCAGCTCCATGGCCGTTTTGAAGCTGACTGCAAAGTCTGCGGCAACGATCGCTGTGAGAATAAAGGATGAGACATTGGTAAACCGGTAAGGAAGTCCTAACACCATTCTTTCTATGGGCTTATGAAAACCGTATATCATGGCAAGGGAAAAAAATCCCCATGCAACGGAAGAGCTTAAGCATATATGTCCTTTATAATGAAACTTCTGATTGCTGTAGTCCCAATAACGTACATGGAAAAGATTTTCCATGCAGATGCCCGTAACCAGTTCCAGTAAAGTAGCCCCGATTAACCCGAATATATAAACCAATGCCGGACATTCCCTGACAGGCAGTGTAGACACCAATACTGCCAGTGCGCCCGATCCGTAAATGGGCAAGAAGGGCCCTTTTAAAAAACCTCTGTTTACCCATTGTCTTTTTCTTACCGAAACATAAGCGGATTCCCAGCACCACCCCAGAAAACAATATATGAAAAAGAACAGCAGCCATTGCTGCAGCAGATAGCTGTACATGCAAACCTCTCCTTTGTACCCTGACTTCTAAATTACTTTTATTCTTCTGCTTACACATCCGCATTTGTTATTTCCCGGATATCCGCTATATGGTTCCTACCGCTGTTACTTCGGCATTATTGCACCTTCCAACCCCTTTAACAGACTAAATCAGATATTTTTCCATGGAGGCAATTATCTTGACTGCTGTTTCCAAGAGCATTTCTTCATCTTTTTTGTCAAATCCCGTGGGATAAAGTCTGTAAGTAAAGGTGGGGACATTTTTTAAGGTAAATTTCAGCTTCCCCTCCATTTCCTCAAGAACGCAGGGTATATTTTCCGCCTTAATATCTGCCCGCACATTCATAATAATGGTAATCCCGTCTTTTTTGCCCTTGATTTCCTCCACATACATTCTGTGCGCCCTTGCCCGGATTAAGGATATCTGCAGCAGGTTTTCCACCTCTTTTGGCAGGCTTCCGAAACGGTCCAAAAGCTCTGAGTGCATATCGTCGCACTCTTCTTCATTTTCAATTGCGGCAATTCTCTTATAGATATCCAGCTTTTGAAATTCATTCAAAATGTATTCCACCGGAACAAAAGCATTGATATCCAGATCAATGGTTGTCTGGAAGTCCTCCTTTAAGTCAATACCTTTTAATTTTTTAACCGCTTCATTGAGCATCTTACAGTAAAGATCATAACCAACAGCTTCCATATGACCGTGCTGCATCTTCCCCAGAAGGTTTCCGGCCCCTCTGATTTCCAGATCCTTCATGGCAATTTTAAAGCCGCTTCCCAAATCGGTAAATTCCTTAATGGCCTCTAAGCGCTTTTCAGCCACCTCCCGCAGCACTTTGTTCCGGCGGTACATCAAAAAAGCATAGGCATTCCTGTTGCTTCTTCCCACGCGCCCTCTCAGCTGATAGAGCTGGGAAAGCCCCAGGCTGTCGGAATCATGGATAATCATGGTATTGACATTGGGGATATCGATTCCCGTTTCAATAATGGTAGTGGATACCAGCACATCAATTTCCCCGTTAATAAATTCATATAAAATCTTCTCCAGTTCGGATTCCTTCATCTGCCCGTGGGCAAACGCCACTGACGCATCAGGCACCAAAGCCTGGACCGAAGCTGTAATTTCCCCGATAGAATCCACCCTGTTATATACATAATAGACCTGTCCGTTTCTGGCAAGCTCCCTGTTAATGGCCTCCCTGACCATCTCCTCGTTATATTCCATAACATAGGTCTGAATGGGCATACGATCGCCCGGCGCCTCCTCCAGAACGCTCATATCACGGATTCCCACAAGGCTCATGTGCAATGTCCTTGGAATGGGCGTTGCCGTCAGCGTCAGCACATCCACATTGTTTTTAAGCTGTTTGATTTTCTCCTTGTGCCCGACGCCGAAACGCTGTTCCTCATCAATGATCAAAAGCCCTAAATCCTTAAAGGCTACGTCCTTAGAAAGTACCCGGTGGGTCCCTATGACAATATCCACCAAGCCCTTTTTCATTTCCTCAATCGTGTGTTTCTGTTCTGCTGCCGTGCGGAACCTGGAAAGCATTTCTATGGTAACGGGATAATCCTTCATGCGCTGTTTAAAGGTATCGTAGTGCTGCTTGGCCAGAATCGTAGTAGGCACCAGATAAACCACCTGCTTCCCCTCCTGCACCGCCTTGAATGCGGCACGGATCGCAATTTCCGTTTTGCCGAAGCCTACGTCCCCGCAGATCAGCCTATCCATAATCTTAGGACTTTCCATATCCCTTTTGGCGGCTTCAATGGCAGTCAACTGGTCCTCTGTCTCTTCATAAGGGAAAAGCTCTTCAAATTCTCTCTGCCACACTGTATCCTCCCCATAGGAATGGCCTTCCTTGTTGGCACGGACGGCATAAAGCTCCACTAACTCCTTTGCCACCTCCGAAACTGCGGTTTTGACCTTTGTCTTCGTTTTCTCCCACTCCTGAGTGCCCAGCTTATTGAGCTTGGGCTTTCTGGCATCCGCCGCCGCATATTTCTGGATTACGTCAAAGCCTGTGGCCCTGACATAGAGAATCCCCCCGTCCCGGTAGGCAATTTTCATATAATCCTTAACCACATGATCCACTTCCACCTTCTCAATGCCCTGGTAAACTCCCAGGCCATGGCTTTCATGAACCACATAATCCCCTACCTTTAAATCGGTAAAGTCATTGATTTTCTGCCCTTCATAGCGCTTCTTCTTTTTCTTTCTGACGGTTTTGCTGCTAAAAATATCGCTTTCGGAAATTACGGCAAATTTTAAATGAGGGTATTCAAAGCCCTTTAAAATCTGCCCGTAAACAGACATAATTTCCCCTTCCTTCGGCTCCTCCAATCCGCTTTCACTGTAGAAGCAGGGCAGTTCCATGTCACGAAGCTCATCGGACAGCCGCTTTGCCCTGGTGCGGGAAGGCGTAACCAGCAAAACCTTATAGCCGCTTTTTTTATAACGCTTCAGCTCCTTACACAGCTCTTCAAAGCTATTGTGAAAGGATTGTATACTCTTTGTTGTAATATAATACTTTTTGTCAATGTCGATTCCCGGTGTGCGCCCGTCCAAAGTGGAAATGCAGACCAGAAACCGCTTCTGAAGCTTTGCCATGACTTCCCCTGCAGGATACAGGATTTCCGTCTGTCCCGGCAGGGTATAGCCCTTCTCCAGACGGTTCTTCATGCTTTCTTCAAATTCCAGCTCAATCGCGCCCGTATGCTCCGCAACATGAAGGGGTTCGTCAATAAAGAATACCGTTTCCTCCTCCGACATAAGCTGCGGAAAAGAAACCGTCTCTTCGCAAAAGTAATGGATATAGCTGTCTAAATTGGCTAAGACCCCAAACTCTTCCATCTGCTCCTTTAAGGTCTCCATCTGGTTTTTAACTCTTGACGCCGCCTCCGGCCGGTGGGCATCCCGAAAGCTTTTTTCCACCGCCTTGGCTTCTTTTTTTATCTTATCCAGCCCTGCGCCTCGCTGCTCTCTTGTTAAAAGCAGCTCCGTAGCGGGGTAAACCGTTATCTCCGAAAGCTCCTCAATGGATCTCTGGCTTAAGACATCAAAGCTGCGGATAGAATCAATCTCATCTCCCCACAGCTCAATACGATAAGGATTTTCTTCCGTCAGATCAAAAACATCCACAATGCCGCCCCGGACGGAAAACTGTCCTCCGGTTTCCACCTGGGGGACCCGCTCATAGCCCATACGGGAAAGCTTTTCCGAAAGGGCCCTTTCATCCACGATGCTGTCATCGTCAAGCCTTATGACATGGTTCTCCATAACGTCTAAAGGCATACAGGGCGCCATAAAAGCATCAAAGGTGGTAATGATGGTAACCGGCTCCGCCTCTAAAATCCTGCGGTATACGGCAATTCTTTCCCTGGTAACCTTATTGCTGTGAATATCCGCCTGAAAAAAAATAAAATCCTTTGCCGGGAAATACAGCACTTCCTTGGTATAAAAAAGAAAATCCTCATACAGCTCCCTTGCCCTTTTATCGGAATAGGTCGCAATTACCTTATAGGGAAAGTCCCCGGAAAGCCCCCACATCATATGTACTTTCTGGGAATCCACACAGCCGGAAAGGGCAATATTCCTGCCCTCTCCCATATCCTTCTGCATTTTTTCAAAATCCGACAGCCCTTTCAGGCAATCCTGCAACACTTTCACGTTCTATCCCTCTTAAACTAATCCTTTTTTTGATTAAACAAATTCATTGCCGCGTCGGGGCCTTTTTCTATAATAACCTCTACGGCTTCTCCCGCTTCTTTAAAAGCTTCCTCCATAATGGCGCGCTCTTCTTTGGAGAAACGCCCCAACACATAATCCGCAAGGTCATAGCCCTTAGGCTTTTCTCCTACGCCTACCTTAATCCTTACAAAGGTATCATGTCCTAAATGGGCAATAATATTTTTAATTCCGTTATGCCCGCCTGCGCTTCCTTTTTTACGGATGCGCAGCTGTCCCGGCGGCAGGGAAATATCATCATATATCACGATCAGCTCTGCCGTTTCATCTACCCTGTAATAGTCTAACGCACTGCGGACACTTTCCCCGCTTAAGTTCATAAAAGTCTGGGGCTTCAGCAAAAGCACCTTTTCCCCGCCGATAACGCCTTTTCCCGTCAGTGCCTTATGCTTTTTTTCTCCCATATAAATGCCATGCCGGTCCGCCAGATAATCTACCGTATCAAAGCCTGCATTATGTCTTGTTTTATCATATTCTTTTGAAGGATTTCCAAGTCCTGCAATTATAAACATTTTTGCCTCCATAGGATATGCGGCATGCTGCCATACCTATTTTCCCACGACTCATGATGAAAAGATTTTCTTTCAATCTTTCCTTTTTCATTTATAACAATTCTTTTCTCAACTCTTCTCCTGATTTAGGGGAAAGATATGCCGGCGCCACATCAAATACCGTCTTACAGCCCTTCTGGCCTTCCTTATAAAGACGGTTCACGGCTCTTGCAAAGGCCAGAATAACCGATGCGGTAAATTCCGGATTGGAATCCAGCTTCAAGCTGTACTCTATAATGTGCTTGTGCTCCTTCTCAAAGCCCGTAGCCCCTGTTCTGAACACAAAACCGCCGTGAGGGATTCCGCTATGGTCCCTTTTTAATTCTTCCTCACTGATAAAATGAACAGTTGTATCGTAATCGGCAAAATAATTAGGCATATTTTTGATGGTCTCTTCAATTTGGGATTTATCAGCGCCTTCCTCTGCCACGACAAAGCACTCTCTGATATGCTTCTGTCTTGTGGTAAGCTCCGGCTTGCTTCCGCTTCTGACCTCTTTTAATGCGTCCTCCACAGGAATTGTATACTGTTTACCATCCTTTACGCCTTCCACGCGGCGGATGGCATCAGAATGCCCCTGGCTGACTCCCTTTCCCCAGAAAGTATAATCCTTTCCTTCCGGCAGGATGGCATTGGCATATAACCTGTTTAAGGAAAACATGCCCGGATCCCAGCCGCAGGAAATCAGCGCCACATGACCGCTCTCCTTTGCCGCCTCATCCACCTTTGCAAAATGCTCCGGTATTTTGGCGTGGGTATCAAAGCTGTCAACCACATTGAAGTATTTTGCATATTCCGGCGTCTGCTTCGGCAAATCCGTTGCGCTTCCTCCGCAGAGTATTACAACATCCAGTTTTCCCTGCATTTTTTCAAGCTCCTCTATGGGATATACAGGAACACCCTCCGTCCGGATTTTTACATCTCCGGGATTCCTTCTGGTAAAAACAGCCGCCAGTTCCATATCTTCATTCTGTCTGATTCCGCATTCGATTCCTCTACCTAAATTTCCATAACCGATAATTCCTATTTTCATTTCACATTTCCTTCCTTTTCCTGCTTCCTTTTGAAAAACGGACTTGACGCCTTAACAAACCGCCTCCGGATTTCAAAACTACAGCTTCTTGCTCTAATATCATACCAAAAAGAGGGGCATTTATAAACTTGAATTTTTGATTTTTACCATTTTTTACGAAAAGAAGTCCACGCCCCCCGGCGCAGACCTCTTTTTGCAACCTCTATTTTCCTTCTCGAAAAACCAAACCTCTATTCGCCAGCCTCCGGCGCCGCCAGCGCCTCCTCATAAGCCTTCAAAATTGTCGTCTGAATCAACTCTCTGGTGGCCGAATTAATGGGATGTGCGATATCCCTGTATTCTCCGTCAGCAGTCTTCTTACTCGGCATAGCAATAAATAAACCTTTTTCTCCGTCAATTACCTTGATGTCATGTACTACGAAAACGTCGTCCAATGTAATGGATACAACCGCTTTCATTTTGCCTTCGTGATTTATCTTTCGTACATGTACGTCTGTAATATTCATTCGTATCCCCCCTTAAACTCCTTACAGATCAGATTACGAACCTGTCGTTTTGCTCCACTACAACCTTAATACCATCTTCCCCTTTCAGGTACGAATTGGCACGGATTGTATCATGGCTTTCCACAATACAATTCTCAATATAGGTATTGTCTCCGATATATACATCATTGAGAATAACGGAATTTTTAATGGTACAATTATTTCCTACAAATACATCCTTAAAGATAACGGAATTTTCTACCGTTCCATTAATAATGCTTCCGCTGGAAATCAGACAGTTTTTGAGTTTTGCTCCTACATTATATTTTGCAGGCGGAAGATCATCTACCTTGGAGTAAATATCCGGATACTCTCTGAAGAAATAATTACGGATATCCGGTTTTAAGAAGTCCATATTGGTGTTGAAATAATCCTCAACAGTGGCTATATTCTTCCAATAATCCGTCATTTTGTATCCATAGATTCTCTTCAGGTTTTTGTAGCGAATCAGAATATCCTTAACAAAATCATAAAGATCCTCCTCCGCGCATTTTTCAATTAATTCAATCAGCTGTCTTCTTCTGATAACATAGATACCGCAGGATATTGTATTGGATTTTGCCACAATGGGTTTTTCCTCAAACTCTTCAATCCGGGAATCCTCATTCATCTTGATAGTTCCGTAGCGGTCTACATTTTCTCTTGCATCCATATCCTTGCAGACAACCGTAATATCCGCCTTTTTTGCGATGTGATATTCCAACACCTTATTATAATCCATCTTATATACACAGTCTCCGGAAGCAATCACAACATAAGGCTCATGACTTTCCTTTAAGAATGAAAGATTCTGGTAAATGGCGTCCGCCGTTCCGCGATACCAGGAATTGTTTTCGCTGGTTACCGTAGGTGTAAATACAAACAGGCCTCCCTGCTTTCTACCGAAATCCCACCATTTGGAGGAACTTAAATGTTCATTTAAGCTTCTTGCGTTATACTGGGTAAATACTCCTACCTTCTGAACACGGGAGTTGGTCATATTGCTCAATGCAAAGTCAATGCTTCGGTAGCTTCCTGCAATGGGCATAGCCGAAATAGCTCTTTTTCTGGATAACTCACCCATTCTGTGATTGTTGCCGCCGGCTAAAATAATTCCTATCGCTCTCATACCTCATCACCTGCCTTAACTAAAGATTTTCCGCTTGCCAGCTGCATGTTTTCATAATCCTCCGGGCCGGTTACGCCTGAAATTACCACGTTCTTTCCTATGGTAACACCGCTTGGCACCACTGATTTTTCACCCACACACACCAGACCGTGATTGTAAATATGAGGAGCCGTATCGTTGTCCGCTTCCTCGCCGCAGCCGATTTTTACATTGTCTCCAACTGATGCGCTTTCCGCTATAATAGCTTTTTGTATGTTTCCACCGAAACCGATTTCCGCGTCGTTCATAATGATAGAATCTCTTACAACGGTTCCCTCTCCGATGGTAACGCCGCAGCCGATTACGGAATTATAAACCTTGCCGTAAATCTGGGCGCCTTCGCCGATAATACATTTCTCGATTTCGCTGTTGGCAGATATATACTGGGGCGGAAGCTTATCACACTTGGTATAAATCTTCCAGTATTCCTCATAAAGATTAAATTCCGGAACAATGTCGATCAACTCCATGTTGGCTTCCCAATAGGAATGAAGAGTTCCTACATCCTTCCAATAGCCGTTATACTCATAAGCATAGCAGGGTGCGCCTTTTTGGTGGCAGTATGGAATGACATGCTTTCCGAAATCCAGGGAAGGCTGCTGCGCATTGGCAATCAAAGCCTCCTTCAGGGTCTTCCAGTTAAAAATATAAATACCCATACTTGCCAGATTGCTTCTGGGATTTTCGGGTTTCTCTTCAAATTCATTGATGCGGCGGTCTTCATCCGTAATCAGAATGCCAAATCTCTTGGCCTCCTCCAAAGGAACCGGCATAGCCGCAAGAGTAACCTCTGCTCCCTTTGACTTATGGTAATCAAGCATTACTTCGTAATCCATCTTATAAATATGGTCGCCGGATAAAATCAAGACATAATCCGGGTTAAAGCTGTCCATATATGCAATATTCTGATAGATGGCATTAGCGGTTCCTGTATACCACTCCGTATTTGAACTCTTTTCATATGGGGGTAAAACCGTAACCCCCCCGACATTTCTGTCCAGATCCCACGGAATACCAATACCGATATGGGTATTTAATCTAAGCGGCTGATACTGTGTCAGCACGCCTACCGTATCAACCCCCGAATTAATACAGTTGCTGAGCGGGAAATCAATGATGCGGTATTTGCCACCAAAGGATACAGCGGGTTTTGCCACTTTTGCTGTCAACACTCCAAGTCTGCTGCCCTGTCCGCCGGCTAACAGCATGGCAATCATTTCTTTCTTAATCATGTCCTCACCTCTTGCTATCTCTCCCAATATCCTGAAAATAATATTACGAAAAGAATATTTTTATTAAATGACAATATAGATTATAGCATACTATCTATGCAAAGTGAATATTTTTTACAAATAAATTATTCCTATTTTTTAAACTATGTGTTAAATATATACAAAATACCCTTTTTTATTCCAGTTATTTTTGGCTATTTTGTACATTTCCCCTCTTGCTTTTTTAGTATTTAAGTACCAGCAATTGTAAAAAATGTATAATTCCACATTTTTCGTGTTTTTCCCCTGTCAAATAAAATAACAGTTGGCTTTTTCTCCATCTGTGGTATAGTAAACGCATAGTATCTGCCGGGGGCAAAAGTCTCCAAATGAACATAATTGTTCGCCCTGTCGGCAGCTTTGTGCTATAATAAGTTGAAAATCTTTTTAGAATAGGAAGTGTATCCCATGTATCATATTAATTTTAACAATCCTGTCCATGTGCATTTTATCGGCATAGGCGGTATCAGCATGAGTGGTCTTGCAGAAATTTTACTGGACCGGAAATTTACCGTATCCGGTTCAGATGCAAAGGAAAGCGGCCTGACTGCACATCTTACCGAAAAAGGCGCATCCGTTATTTACGGTCAGTCTGCCGAAAATATTACAGAAGATATAGACGTTGTTGTATATACCGCGGCAATACGCCAGGACAATCCCGAGCTTTCCGCCGCCAAAGAAAAAAATATTCCCTGCCTGACCCGGGCGCAGCTTTTGGGGCAGATCATGTTAAACTACGATACTCCCGTTGCAGTAAGCGGAACCCACGGAAAGACAACTACAACCTCCATGATCAGCGAGATTCTTCTTACGGCGGATACAGACCCTACACTTTCTATCGGCGGAATTCTTTCTTCCATCCACGGCAACATCAGGGTAGGGAATTCTCCTCTGTTTGTTACCGAAGCCTGCGAATATACCAACAGCTTTTTAAGCTTTTTCCCAAAAATCGGATTGATTCTTAATATAGAAGAAGACCATATGGACTTCTTTAAGGATATTCACGATATACGTGAGTCTTTCCGCAAATTTGCTTCCCTGCTTCCCGAGGACGGCATCCTGATCATAAACGGGGATATCGAAAATTTACCGGAGATTACGGACTCTTTAAAATGCAGGATCATAACCTACGGCAGCAACTCCTCTTGCGATTATTATCCTGAAGAAATTACCTATGACGAATTTGCCAGACCGACTTACCGTCTGTGCCACAAAGATACCCGCCGTTCCTTCACACTGGGCGTTTCAGGGAAACACAATGTATATAATTCCATGGCGGCAATCGCTCTTGCCGACGCTCTTGGCCTTTCTACCGACAGCGTCAGCAGGGCTCTTGCCGGTTTCCACGGCACTGACAGAAGGTTTCAGTTAAAGGGGGAATGCGACGGCGTTACGATCATTGACGATTATGCCCATCATCCCACCGAGATTTCCGCAACCCTCTCGGCAGCAGCAAATTTCCCCCACAAAAAGCTCTGGTGTGTGTTCCAGCCCCATACCTACACCAGGACAAAAGCTTTTCTTCCCCAATTTGCCAAGTCCTTATCCGCAGCCGACCATGTAGTACTGGCAGACATCTATGCGGCAAGGGAAAAGAATCTGCTTGGAATCAGTTCTAAGGATTTGCAAAATGAGCTTTTAAAGCTGGGCGTTGCTTGTGATTATTTTCCTTCTTTTGAAGAAATTGAAAATTTTTTAAAGAAAAATTATTCCCCGGGAGATTTGTTGATAACTATGGGGGCCGGAGACGTTGTAAACATTGGAGAAGACCTTTTGAAAAAATAATTATACACATTATCCACAATGAATTGTTTAAAATTACCCACTTTTCATTGTGGATATTTTAGTTTACATAATGCTTTTTGATTTACTTGAGAAAAACAAGGCGCACTCTGATATATCGACAAAGATTTTAAGTTATGTGGACTTGCAATCCACATTATCCACATTTCCCAAAAATATCCGAAAGCCCAGCATTTACGGGCATTTCAGCAAAATTTCCTATTTCATTTTTTCTCCGTTTATGCTATACTTCATATGCTTTAGAGAATGAATTAAATCAGGTGATGAGATGACAAATTTAACGGTTTACAAGGATCAGGATTTGAACGCTACCATTATATCCAATCAGTTTATTGATGAATATATGGTGGCTGCTAATGATGCGCAGATAAAAATTTATCTGTATCTGGTTCGTATGACAAGCGCCAATCTGTCTTTTAGCATTTCCGATATTGCAGACAGATTTAATTATACGGAAAAGGATGTTTTGCGCGCACTCCGTTATTGGGAAAAGCAAAAGCTCCTTTCCTTAGATTATGACGGCGAACGTTCCTTAAAGGCAGTTCATATCCTTCCCTTTCCATCTTTGACCCCTGAGGGTGAAGTTTTGCCTTTAACTCCCAAACCTTCCGCCATGCCGGAACCGGTTTTGGTCAATTCCAGACCCCTTTCAAAGGCTTCCGCCCCCAAAGACACGCCTATTGTAAGGGAAGCCTTTTCTGCCGATGATTTAAGTACATTCCAAAATGATAATGAAACCGCCCAGATTATTTTTATTGCAGAGCAATATACCGGCAAAATACTTTCCCGGAATGATTTGGAAATCCTTCTTTTTATTTATACCACTCTGGGCTTTTCTACAGATTTAATTGACTACTTGATCCAGTATTGTGTGGAGAGAGGCAAAAAACAGTTTTCTTATATGGAAAAAGTGGCTATCGACTGGGCCCAGGCTCACATTACTACCGTAAGACAGGCAAAGCTCCGCACTACCAAATATGAGAAGCAGGTATACAGTATTATGCGTGCTTTAGGTAAGAGCTCTGCTCCTACCGAACCCGAAGTAGCCTTCATTAAGAAATGGACCGGCGAAATGGGCTTTTCTCTGGAAATCATTTTAAAGGCCTGCGAACGTGCGGTTCTGGCTACCGATCACAATCGTTTCCCTTATACCAATGCTATTTTGGTAAAATGGCATGAGGCCAATGTTAAATCTATAAAGGATATTGACGCGCTGGATCATTCCTATCAGAAATCCTCCGTTTCCAAAAAGGACGGCGGGTTCAATGATTTTTCCCAGCGTTCCTACGACTATGACGCTCTTGAAAAAATGCTTTTAAGCAACTGACACATTATCCCATGGAGGCAGAGATTATGGGTTTAAGCAACAGGCAATTTGATTCCATTATGGAAAAATATGACAGCATCCGGCTGGAAAACAACCGAAAGCAGATGGCAAGAGCAAATGAAGTCCGCGATAAAATCCCCGGATATTTTGAACTGGAAGAGGAGCTGCGTTCCCTGCGCATGCAGCGTACCCATGCAAGGCTGAATCAGGATATCTCCTCTCTTACGGAACTGAAAACCAAAGAGGAGCTTTTAATAGACAGGCGGAACCGTCTCTTAAAGGAGGCGGGATATCCTTCTGACTATCTTTCTCCCATATATCAATGTCCCAAATGCCATGACACCGGTTTTCTTCCCGAAAGCCGCACGAAATGCAGTTGTTTTATTGCCGCCCAGACAAGGCTTTTATTTGAGCAGTCCGGCATATTTGAGTTAATCCAAATTCAAAACTTTGACACCCTTTCTTTTGATTATTTCAATGATTCAGAAAGCGTTTCTTATTCAAATGCAATCAACAACGCAAAAAATTTTATAAGAAATTTCAACACGGACTACCAAAATCTTGTTTTTTATGGTAATGTGGGTACTGGTAAAACTTTTCTATCCTGCTGCATTGCCAAAGAATTGATGGAGATGGGCTTTTCCGTTACCTATTACAGCGCCGATAAACTATTTAAGGATTTGGTGGATCTGCGTTTTGGCGATGATAAAAATGAATATTTTTCCTTCATAGAAGATATGAATCAATGTGATTTGCTTATCATAGACGATTTGGGTACAGAGGCAATTACCGAACGGGTAAAGGCAGATTTGTTTACCTGTTTAAACAACCGGGATTTGTCCGGGAAAGCTACCCTGATTTCTACCAATCTGACCTTAGATGAATTAAACAGGCGTTATTCCGAAAGGATTTTCTCCCGTGTCAGCAGTCATTTCACTTTTTGTAAATTTGAGGGACGGGATATCAGAATGCTAAAAAAATTTCAAGAGAAGAGAAAGTGAGGTTCTTTCCACATGTCCAAACGTGAAGAAATGAGAAACCTGGAAACAATTCCCGTAGGCTCTTTGGGAATTGTCGCCTTAGAAGGCTGTAAGGCTTTAGGCGAAAAAGTCGACCACTATCTGGTCGGTTGGAGAACAGAGCGCGAAAATGCCCATAGTGAAAGTCTTGCATTTAAAGGTTATCAGAGAGATTCCTATCTGGTTCAGACCAAGGTGCCCCGTTTTGGCTCAGGCGAAGCCAAGGGCGTCATTTTAGAATCAGTCCGGGGAACCGACCTTTATCTTCTTGTAGATGTGGCAAACCATTCCCTTACTTATTCCTTATGCGGACATCCCAACCATATGTCTCCTGATGATCATTTTCAGGATTTAAAGCGTATTATTGCTGCCGTAGGCGGAAAAGCACGGCGTATTACGGTTATTATGCCTTTTCTTTATGAAAGCAGGCAGCACAAAAGAAGCTCCAGGGAATCCTTAGACTGCGCTATCGCCCTCCAGGAGCTGGTAGGCATGGGAGTAGATAATATCATTACCTTTGACGCCCATGATGCCAGAGTACAGAATGCAATCCCTTTAAACGGATTTGAAACCGTGCAGCCGGCTTATCAGTTTATCAAAGGACTTCTTTCCCACGTTAAGAACCTTACGATCGATTCCGACCATATGATGGTTGTCAGCCCCGATGAAGGCGGTATGAGCCGCGCTATTTATATTGCCAACGTTTTAGGGCTGGATATGGGTATGTTTTATAAGAGACGGGATTATACCCGCATTGTGGACGGCAGGAATCCCATTGTAGCCCATGAATTCTTAGGCACCAGCGTAGAGGGCAAGGACATTATTGTCGTAGACGATATGATTTCTTCCGGCGAAAGCGTTTTGGAAGTGGCTGCTGCATTGAAAAAGAGAAAAGCCAACCGTATTTTTATCTGTGCAACCTTCGGACTTTTTACAAACGGATTCGCCAAATTTGATCTGGCATACGAAGAAGGCACTATTGATAATATTTTGACCACCAATCTGGTTTATCAGCCGGCCGAGCTTTTGGAAAGACCTTATTATATCGACTGCGATATGAGCAAATATATTGCTTTCATTATAGATACTCTAAATCACGATGCTTCCATCAGCGATTTGCTGAATCCCAGCGACAGGATTCAGAATCTAGTAGAAAAGTACAAAAACGGCGAAATTTAATAAAAAATAAGCTGACATTTTACACGAAAAACGTTTTTTGAAAATGTCAGCTATTTTTTTGCTTCTTAAACTGCTTTTTCTATATGTATCAGAATTGGTGCCCGCAGACACTGCAGAATGCAGAATCCTCCGCAACGCTTCTGCCACAGATGGGACAGACCTTTTCGATGGTGCTGTTTTCGGCATCCACCACCGCTTCTCCGCCTTTTTTCTTTTCTTCGATTTCCGCCTTTAAACGGCCTATCTTTTCCAGATTTTCTTTTATAATCTGAAACTGCTGCGGATATTCGCTTTCCTCTTCATGCTCATGGGATTTAAAATATTCCTCGCCTATTTTTTCGTAAGCCTTTTTAATCTGGCTCTCGCATTTGCCTACCTGAACCTGAAGCCCCGGAATTCCCGCATAATTTTTTGCTTTTTTGGTCACTTCGCTATCTTTAATGGTCTGAAATGTTTCCCCTGCTTTTGCAGACACTTTGCTTAAAAAGTCCATAGTCTTTCCTCCTTTTCACTCTATATAAATGATATGTTATATGGTAAAATATGGTTCCCGAAAAGTCAATTGCTTTCACAGGCGTTTATAAATATTTAATCGCTTTCTATCGACAATCCCACATCAGGACAGAATTTTCTTGACATTTCCTGCTTCCATGCTATACTGAATGCGTTGTGACAATCTTTTCATACGGTTCCTGTCACAGCAGCCGGTCAGTTCGAGACCTTCCTGACCTATCTGTATAAGCAGAGAAAAAACAAAACTAAAGGAGAAATCTATCATGAAAAACAGAAAAGCTTATTTTATCACTCAGGCAGCCGTCATCGCTGCCGTCTACGTAGTTCTGACATTGGCCATCAATGCCTTTGATCTGGCAAGCGGCGCCATTCAGGTCCGGATTTCCGAAGCCCTCACTATTTTACCCTATTTTACCCCTGCAGCCATCCCCGGTTTATTTGTAGGATGCCTGTTAAGCAATTTCTTAACAGGGGCTCCTATCTGGGATGTTGTGTTCGGAAGCCTTGCAACCCTTTTAGGTGCAGCAGGAACCTATATGCTCCGCAGACAGAAATGGCTGGCTCCTCTTCCGCCTGTTATTGCCAATATCCTGATCATTCCTCCCGTACTGCATTTCGCATACGGCCTTCCCGGCGGCATTCCTTTCTTTATGCTGACAGTGGGTATCGGGGAAGTGATTTCCTGCGGCATTCTGGGTATGCTTTTACTATTTTTGCTGCAAAAATACCGTCACATTATTTTTCAATAAAGCAGGCTATAAACTGATTGCCGTTTTGATTAAACCATTCCTTGGAATCGTTCATACCCTTGTGGGCGGTATTTCCCGTAAGAGGATCCATGATGATGGTATTCAACTCATTGTATCCCACAATGACTACGGCATTCCTGTCATTTAAAATAGCCATAACTGGAATATCCCTGCTGACGTAATAGAGCACGGCATCCAGACTGCAGCCGCTAAGGTCTAATATTTCCGCATCCGGGAGCTGTTCCTGCAATATGGAAAGAGCTGTTTCTCCCTGGTCGAGGAAATACTGGCTGTTTCTGGTAATGCCCTCTGCCGCCAGCATGGAGTTTAAACATACTGCCAAAGAGGAATTTTCCTCGTCTGCCGTACCGGTTTCCACTCTCATAATCTGATTTCTTGCCGGTCGGTTTGCCCTTACCCATATATAATTACCACTTTCATTTATGACCGTTCCCGAAGTGCTCTCCGCATAGGTCACAGCCTCCGCCACATTGGAATATACCCTGTCAATGCCGTTAAAGCCATAAACATAGTATTTATTTGTATCCTGCTCAGGATAGCGCAAAAGTATTTCATGGCCGCCTTCATACATAACCTCTTTAGGGGTCAGGAATTTTAAAGACCTCGTATTTATGTTTCCTTTTACGGCGATCTGGACCAGCTTTTCCAGATTACCCGTAACAACCACTTCCACGGCATTTTCGCCGGATAATTCAATTTCATTACTCATGATCTGATCATCTGATGCCGGAATATAATTTCCGCTTATCGTTCCTTTGCTGACCCGCTCCAAATTAATCTGATTGCTTTCTATGCTGATATTCAGTATATAAGTATCGGGCTTTTGGTAATTCATGGTAACGGAATTGTTGGAACCGTTGCAAATATTTACACAGAACATGGGCATGATGACGCTTCCCACATTATCCGTATAAATATCCGTTTTTTTAACAAGCCCATATATTAAATCCTCTTCCATAAAGCCCAGCGGACGGATAAAGTTGCCGTTTCCCGCCTCTACCCTCGAAATCGTCCTGCTGTTTAAATTCATCAAAGCAAGACTCTCGCTTCGTGATAAATCCGTCCCTTCAGGCCAAACTACCATACGGTTGGACTCAGAAACCTTTAAACTGCCCTGAGGCAGGTTTTCCACCACCGTCTCATAGGAATTCTCTTCCAGCTTTATGCAGAAAATACTGCCGTTTAAATACAAAAACAATTCATTGTTGCTATTTAAGTATGTCAACTGCTCCATATCGCTTTTCAGCACGGCAAAGGATTTGTTATAAGGAATAAACGCCTCCTCTTCAATGGTATTCATCGTTCCGTTATAAAAATACACTGCAATTCCCATATTGCCCTCATGGGTGCCTCTGTTCATATAGCCGTATACCATGAACTGCACATTGCCCGTCTCATCCACATTCAGAATCCTTATAACATTCTGGTTGTAAAAAGTCCTTTCATCCCCATGATCTTCTCCGTAAAATCCAAAGAGCTGGGAAAAGCGGTTGCTTGTGGAGTTATAGCAAAACAGCCTGTTTTCCGATACAAAAGCAAAAATACCGCCATCCTCGCTTTCCATGATCTCCACATCTCCGTTCCGGATACCCAAATCCAGCTTATTATTCGTAAAAGCCTTCATATCCATTTCAAAGACCTGATTCATGGTTCTTTCATAACCCAGAAGGTAAATCCTCTGTGTTCCGTAACGAAGGCGGTAAAACTCCTCTACTCTGCAAATGCGCTCTCCTTCCTCCGTATTCACTTTTACAAAGTATCCCACCTTGACCCGCATAGTCTCCGAAAAAAATTCTGTAACGTATATATGAGGATCCGTAATCTTTTCCACATCAAGATTTCCCCATGTAATCTGGGAAAAGCTGCTGTGAATATTCACATTACTAAAAGAGGTATTATCGCCTGTGTCGTCAGACTCCAAATACTTTGTCAAATCCCTTGCCGCTTCCTTATCGAAGGTCTTGTTATGGAAATCCATCACAAAGCGGATTTCTTCTCCCGCATGGTTCTCACTTCTCTGGATAATACGTGTATAATACCGTAAAGTTTTTCCTGATGAAGTTCCCACAATCACTACAAATTCATACTCCGTATCCGGGTCAATCAGGTCTTTTATCACAATATCTGTTGAAATGGATTCCTCCTGCTCCTTATAGTTAAAAACTTCCGAATTTTCAATCAGCCTCCCCCCGTCAGTGGAACGTACTTCAAAGGAAAGGGAAGTTATATCATTGTTATATTTTTCCAAATATAAAGATATTTTCCTATCCTCGCCCAAAGGCGTTATGGTATCTCTCATAAAGGAAATATCCATCTCGTTGCTGTATCCGTGAAGGCAGTTTATATGCTCTCCTTCATAGTTAATATAAATAAGGGGAAAGGATGCGGGACTCATCTCCATGGTCATATCCGTATTTCCCCTGTTCATAATAAAGCTTATGGTAAATAATGATAAAAAGAAGGTCAGAACGCAGACCGCTCCTTTAATTAATCCCTTTTTCATAACTGCTCTCCACTCCGGTTCTAACTGCTCTCTCCCGGCATTCTTTTCCTAAATTTGCTGACGTTAATGGCCGTTTTTTTCTGCCATTCTTTCATTGGTTTTTCAAACATTTTTTCACTGGTTTTTAAGCAGCTTCTGCAGGGTAGGCTGTACGTTTAAAAATGCCGACAGCTCTTCCGGATTTTTATTTCCTTTCGGTTTCATACGGGTATTTTTTACACATCTGAGTAAGATGTTTTTAGGCGTATGCTCCATATTGATAAATTCCATTACCTGCACCTCATAGCCCGCTTCTTCCAGCAGCGCCGCCCGGATTCCGTCAGTCAAAAGGGCCGATATCCTTTCTTTCAACAGACCGTGCTTAAAAACGGACTCAAGCGGTTCACAGTGAATCTGCCAATTCAGTTCATGCTGGCAGCATGGAACTGATAAAATAACACCCGCATTCCATTTTACCGCTTTTGCCAGAGCATAATCGGTAGCCGTATCACAGGCATGAAGGGTCACTACCATGTCTACCCGGCTTTTCCCCTCATAGGTTCCGATATCCCCTGTTAAAAACCGCAAATCGTCATATCCGTATTTTTCTTTTAATCTGTTGCATTTTTCAATAACATCCGCTTTTAAATCCAAGCCTGTAATTTCCACATCCAGACCGTTCATTATTTTCAGATAATAGTAAATGGCAAAGGTCAAATAGCTTTTCCCACAGCCGAAATCCACAACGGAAATCCTGCGTTCCTTTGGAAGCGCCGGCAGAATATCCCTGATAAACTCCAGAAAACGGTTGATCTGACGGAATTTGCCATACTTTCCGTTTATAATTTTCCCATCCTTTGTCTGTACCCCTAAATCCACGAGAAAGGGAACCGGCACATCCTTTGGAAGAATATAATCCTTTTCCCTGTTGTGGGAAAGCGCCTTCTTCCTTTGGGAATCTTCCTTTTCATTTACAAGGTCTTCGTTTTTCTCTTCAATTTCACTCTTAATAGCCAGGTTCCCTTTTTTACCTGATAAAACACTGACCTTGATTCCCTTTCCATGGGCCTGAAGCTGTTTGTAGAAATTCATCTTTTCCTTTATGAAGGTAATTGTCTCTTCCCATGAAAGGTTGCTGTGAAATACCTGTTTTTCGGTATAGCCGGCCGCCTGAAACATCAACTGCCCTTTTATCAATATGGGGCGAATCTGTATTTTTTGAATTCCTTCATGCTCTTTTGGCATTACAGCCCTCTTTATACCGCTTATAGTAATCTGTGTTAAATTTTCGTTTAAGATTCTAAAAAGAACCGCTTCCAGTTTATCCATCCTATGTCCGCTTCATTCCTGTCCTGCCGAATGTAACGGGCGCTCCCGCCTTCGGCTTATGATTTACGCAAAAATATAGCCATAGTAAAATGACTATGACTATATTCTAATTCCTTTCCTCTAAAACCACAACTAAAATTTCTCTATAAAAAGTATAAAAAGATTTCCGCCCGTATTTCCCCGAGAGATAAATGCTCATTAAAACCTAAGATATCCCCTGTTTTTTCTGTGTCGTCTTTTCAAAATTTCTTCATGAAGCAACAGCATGACAATTTCTTCAAACCCGTCCCAATTTAACATTTCACAAAGAGGATTTTCCACATCATCCTTGTATTTTTTTCTGATTTTGTCCGCAATATCTTTTCCGTGCTTCTGCAAAAGGAAACGATCCGGATATTCATCATAAATCATGCTGCCGCTGTAGTCCATCAGGTTCATGGTCTGGGCAATTTCCCCCTGTAAGGTTCTGATTCCTATAGGATGCTGTCCCTGAAGATATTCCATATCTTTAATCAGTTCATGCTCGTCTTCATAATATAAGGGAAGGGGATAGGTCATATAAAAGGGGAGAATTTTTCGATGGTCCATATTTGAAATGACTCCGTTTTTTATTATGTTATGTTCCCATTTGGCAGATAGTTCCTTTTCTCTTATGTTTTATTCCTGCCCGTACCCCTTTGGCAGCCGGATGCAGAGAATCTTTTATCCATAAAAGGCCCCCAAACGAAAAACCCCCAAAAAAAGAGATGCCATATCGCTTCGGCATCTCTCTTCTTATCATAATCGTGATTTACTTTAATACTTCGATACGTGCAATAGCTCTCTGCAAAGCCGTTTCAGCCCTTGCTATGTCTGTCTCCGTAGTCCTGTTATGGATTCTGTCCATAGCCCGTTCTTTTGCATGCTCCGCTCTTTCCTCGTCGATTTCTGCAGGCCATTCCACAATTTCCGCCATAATCGTCATCTTGTCGGGAAGAATTTCAGCAAAGCCCGCATGGAGCGCCGCTTCCTTGGTTCCTTCCTCTTCAGTAATGGTTAAAATACCCGGTTTCACAATCACAGTCATGGGAATGTGCCTCTTGTAGACGCCGATTTCCCCTTCTGTAGTATTAAACTCCACCATTTCTACCATTCCTTCATAGAAAACGCGGTCAGGCGTAATAATCTTTAATTCAAATGCACTTTCGCTTGCCACTTAATCACCCCTTATTTTTGCGGGCAACAACATCGTCGATGCTGCCGGCATTTAAGAAGTAGCTTTCAGGAACATCATCATGCTTGCCCTCGAGAATCTCTTTAAATCCGCGGATCGTCTCGCTGATGGGTACATATTTACCGTCCATGCCCGTAAACTGGGTTGCTACGAAGAAGGGCTGTGATAAAAATCTCTGAATCTTTCTTGCCCTGTTTACGACCAGCTTATCGTCCTCGGAAAGCTCATCCATACCAAGAATTGCGATAATATCCTGCAGCTCTTTATATTTCTGAAGAATCTCCTGTACGCCGCGGGCTACCTGATAGTGCTCCTCTCCTACGATACGAGGGTCAAGGATACGTGAAGTTGACTCCAAAGGATCAACCGCAGGATAGATACCCAGCTCTGAAATCGCACGGGAAAGTACCGTTGTAGCATCCAGATGGGCAAAGGTTGTAGCCGGCGCCGGGTCAGTTAAGTCATCGGCGGGCACGTATACTGCCTGTACGGATGTAATGGAACCGTTTTTGGTGGATGTAATACGCTCCTGCAAAGCGCCCATTTCCGTCTGTAAGGTAGGCTGGTAACCTACGGCTGAAGGCATACGGCCTAACAGCGCGGAAACCTCTGAACCTGCCTGGGTAAAACGGAAGATATTGTCAATGAATAACAATACGTCCTTTCCGCCCTTATCACGGAAATATTCAGCCATGGTAAGTCCGGTAAGGCCGACTCTCATTCTGGCTCCCGGAGGCTCGTTCATCTGACCGAATACCATGGTGGTCTTATCAATAACCCCTGATTCCGTCATTTCATGGTACAAGTCGTTTCCTTCCCTTGTACGCTCTCCTACGCCGGTAAATACGGAATATCCGCCGTGCTCTGTTGCGATGTTACGGATCAATTCCTGAATCAATACGGTCTTACCTACGCCGGCGCCGCCGAACAGACCGATTTTACCACCCTTCTGGTAAGGGCAGAGCAGGTCAACGACTTTGATACCGGTCTCTAATAATTCTGTTTCTGTAGACTGCTCTGCAAATTCGGGAGCAGGTCTGTGAATCGGCTCATAGGAAACCTCCGTAGGAGCCGGTTTATTATCAATTACTTCGCCAAGGACATTGAAAATACGTCCCAGTGTCTTTTCTCCTACAGGTACTGTAATAGGAGCTCCGGTTGCAATTGCATCCATTCCCCTTACAAGACCATCAGTAGGACCCATGGCGATACATCTCACTGTATCATCTCCAAGGTGCTGCGCTATTTCCACAACCAAAACACCGCCGTCTTTGGTGTTTATTTTAATTGCTTCATTAATTTCCGGCAGGTTGCCCTCCGGGAACTTAATATCCAGTACGGCACCGATGATCTGAGTGATTTTTCCGATTGCTGTTTCTGCCATTTTCTATTTTTCACTCCTTTTCTAGCTGATTGCTTCCGCACCCGCTATAATTTCGGTTAATTCCTGTGTAATAGATCCCTGACGGGCTCTATTGTATTGTAAGGATAATTTTTCGATCATTTCTTCCGCATTGCTCGTTGCCGAATCCATTGCCTGCATTCTGGCTCCGTTTTCACTGGCAACCGCCTCTACCATGCCGCCGTAGATCAGGCTGGTAATATACTTGGGAATCAGAAGATTCAACGCCTCTTCTTCATCCTGTTCAAAGTTCATTAAAGCCTTGTCGTCATCCGCCTCTTCCACTTCTGCTCCTGCTTCTACCGGAAGAAGTTTTAAAAGAGTGGGTATATGGCTGACTGTATTTTTGAATGCGGTATAGGCCAGATAAATTTCGCCGATCTCTCCCTTTGCAAAAGCATCCAGAAGGTCATTTCCAATGCGCATGGCATCTGCATAAACCGGTTCTTCAATCACATCCGAATAGTCCTTTACTATGTCATATCCGTAACGGGTAAACGCATCCTTACCCTTTCTTCCTATGGCATAGATTTTTATGTCTTCTTTTTTGAAGTCGCCTTTGGTAATCAGCTTAATGACGTTGGAGTTATAGCCTCCCGCAAGACCTCTGTTGGAGGTAATGACGATAACCGCCTTTTTGCTGCTCTCTCCCGGCTTTAAATAAGGATGATTGATAAATCCTGCTTTTGCCAGCACACTTTTTACGGTGGCATACATACACTCAAAATAGGCTTTTGATTTTTCGGCACGGCCTTTGGCACGCTGGAGCTTTACGGTAGATACAAGCTTCATGGCTTTGGTGATCTGCTGGGTACTCTGAATACTCCCCTTACGTCTCTTGATACTTCTCATGGAAGCCATAGTTTATCACCTTTTCTTTCTTAATTGCTCGTTTCCGCCTACTTAAAATCTGCCTTAAATTCTCCGATTGCCTTAACAAGCACTTTCTCTGTCTCGGGAGAAATTACTTTTTCCTTCGCAATGTTTTCCGGAACCTCAGGATACTTGGTATCAAGGAAGTCAAAAAACTCCTTTTCGAATCTTGTAATATCCTCTACGGGAATATCCAACAGATATTTATTGGTCGCCGCATAGATAATGATAACCTGATACTGCACCGGCATAGGCTGGTACTGGGGCTGTTTTAAAATTTCCTTGATTCGTTCGCCCTGTGCCAGTTTTTCCTTTGTGTCTGCATCCAGCTCGGAGCCGAACTGGGCAAAAGCCGCTAACTCCCTGTACTGGGCAAGCTCCACACGGATAGGCGCCGCAATCTTTTTCATAGCCTTAATCTGTGCCGCACCACCTACACGGGATACGGATAAGCCCGCATTTACCGCCGGGCGGAAACCTGCGTTAAACATTTCGGTCTCCAGATAAATCTGTCCGTCCGTAATGGAAATAACATTAGTAGGAATATATGCGGATACATCGCCCGCCTGTGTTTCAATAATGGGAAGGGCCGTTAAAGAGCCTCCGCCGTATTCTTCACTCATTCTCGCAGCACGCTCTAACAGTCTGGAATGCAGATAGAAAACGTCTCCGGGATAAGCCTCACGTCCCGGCGGTCTTCTAAGCAGCAGGGAAAGTGTACGGTAAGCGGTTGCGTGCTTACTCAAATCGTCATAGATTACGAGCACATCCTCGCCGTTTTCCATCCATTCTTCTCCGATTGCGCATCCCGAATAAGGAGCTATGTACTGCAGAGGCGCCAACTCGCTGGCTGTAGAAGCCACTACTGTGGTATAAGCCATTGCTCCCGCCTCTTCTAATGTTTTAACAATGCTTGCAACCGTAGAAGCCTTCTGTCCGATTGCCACATAAATACATTTAACGCCTTGTCCCTTTTGATTGATGATCGTATCAATTGCGATAGCAGTTTTTCCTGTCTGTCTGTCTCCGATAATCAACTCCCTTTGTCCTCTTCCGATAGGAACCATGGAGTCGATTGCCTTAATACCTGTCTGTAAGGGTGTATCAACGCTCTTACGGGTAATAACGCCGGAAGCAACTCTTTCTATCTGACGGAATTTGTCGGTCTGAATCGGTCCTTTGCCGTCAATCGGCTGTCCCAAGGCATTGACTACACGTCCAACCAATGCATCGCCAACCGGAACCTCAACCACTCTACCCGTTGTCTTTACGATATCCCCCTCATTGATATTCTTCTGGCTTCCCAAAAGTACGGCACCTACATTGTCTTCCTCCAGATTAAGCACCATACCGTATACTTCGCCGGGAAACTCCAAAAGCTCTCCCTGCATAGCATTGGAAAGACCATGAACACGGGCGATACCATCTGCTACCTGAATAACAGTTCCCACATCGGAAACTTCCAGAGATGAAGCATATCTCTGAATCTGTTCCTTAATTACCGAACTGATCTCTTCTGGTTTTAAATTCATGGATCTTTACGCACCTTTCTTTTTATTTACGGTTCATGCGGGCATCAAAGCCGCGCCTTTAAAAGCTGCCGTTTCAGCTCTTCTAATTTTGTACGAACGCTGCTATCCACAACCCTGTCGCCTATGCGGATTACCATTCCGCCAATCAGCCCTTCATCCACATTGTAATGAATTTCCATTTTCCGGTAAGAAGTGGTGGCAAGCAGTCTTTCCTTGACTGCCGCTTTTTTCATCTCATCCAATACAAAAGGCGTTGTGACATATGCAACTCCGATTCCTTTATGCTCTTTTACTCTGGAAATGAAATAGCGGAAAATTTCTTCCATTTCTACAAAGCGGTCCTTTTTGATGATTATGGTCATAAAACCTGTCAGCTCATCGGAAACACGCCCCTTAAAAACCGCTTCCAAAATCTTCAGCTTTTCTTCTTTCAGGATTTTGGGATGGGTCATAAGTTTTGAGAAATCGGGATTTTGGGAAAGCGCTTCTAAAACTTCTTCTGTTTCGGAAAGCAGGCTGTCCTCGCACTTCTTTTCCACTGCCAGTTCAAATAAAGCATCTCCATAGGTTTTTGAAATCAGCTTAGCCATGTGCTCTCACCCATTTCCTTTAATGTTTCATCGATTAAGCTATCCTGAACTGCCATATCCACAGAAGCCTTTACCACTTTGCCCGCCATAACGCTGGCAAGAACGATCATTTCTCTCTTTACTTCATCGGCAACCTTCTGCTTTTCAAGCTCTGCTTCCTTATTGGCGCGGGCAATGATGGCAGACGCCTCTTCCTTTGCCTTCTCAACAATCTGATCTCCGTTTCTAAGGGCTTTTGCTCTCGCATCGCTTAAAATCTGTTCAGCTTCCTTATCAATGTTTTTTAACTTATCTTCATATTCCAGTTTTAATGCAGCGGCGCTTTCCTTGTCTTCTTTTGCGCTTTCAATATCATCCGCAATTTTTTCCTGCCTTTTCTGCATCATATTGCGGACAGGATTAAATAACTTGTTGGAAGCGATTAAGAACAGGAAAAAGATTGCAATAATCATTAATACTGCATCATGCAACAGCTGAAAATCCAAATCAAACAGCCTCGTCATCCCCGTCTGTGCCACCGATGTCTCACTAAGCAGGATGAGTCCTGTATTTAATAACGTATTCAAGCCTTAAGCCTCCTTTCTTTGTTTTTTGTGAAAGGTTTTTTAGACCAAAGGTTTTACGAATAATAATAACATGGCAATTAACAGACCATAAAGACCTGTTGTCTCTGCAACAGCCTGCCCAAGTAACATGGTAGAAGTAATGTCGGATTTTGCCCCGGGATTTCTACCAACTGCTGCCGCCGCATGTCCTGCTGCGATACCCTGACCGATACCAGGTCCGATACCTGCGATAACCGCAAGTCCTGCACCGATTGCTGAACATCCTAAAATAAAGTTTTGATTGAATTCCATGTTTTTTTCCTCCTTGAAATAATAATGCAAATATGTTTTTGCTTTTCTTACCTTATGATTCGCCGATTGCATCTGTCACATAGGTCATGGTCAGCATACAGAATACGTATGTCTGAATTGCTCCCGAGAACAAATCAAAGTACACATGCAAAACAGCAGGCCAAGCCGTGGCAATCCACGAAAGCAGCCCGTAGACCAGTGCCATCATAACCGTACCGGACAATACGTTTGCAAATAAACGCAGCGATAACGAAATCGGCACAGCCACATCGCCGATAATGTTAATTGGCGCCCAAATCGGCCATGGGTCACAAAGTCCTTTAATAACACCGCTGATATGCTGATGTTTGAACTTATTAAAATGAATGATAGAAAAAGTCATAACGCCCAATGCCAGTGTTACACCATAATCTGCAGTGGGTGGACGCAGACCAAACAGTCCTGAAATGTTGCTGATTAGTATAAAAATGAAAATCGTGCCAATATAATTGGCAAATTTTGTGGCGTTTTTACCCATGGTGGACTTTACCATGCCGTCTAACATCTCTACAATCAGTTCAACTACATTTTGGAACCCTTTGGGAACATCGTCGGCTTTCTTCACTGCCCTGTTTGCCGCTAAGCAGAAGCCTATGATCAGCAAAAAGACAATCAGCACACAGACATGTGTCGTTGTTATCCAGACCGTCTGACCGAATATCTCATAGGAGAATATCCCATGAACCATAAAGTCAATATCGGCTCCTCCGGATAACAAAATTCCCTGCCCCATACATTCACCTCCTAAATAATTTATGAGTAAACGGCGCCGTATACGCCGCTACTTTCAAACTCCACATTCCCAAAAACGCCGAAAGGGGATTCCCCACTTCCGTAATCATCAGAATACCCAGAACAACCAGTTGAATGCCATATCGCAAAGCGCTGTTTTTCTGCAGGCGCTTTGTAGCGGTTTCCTCGTCATAACCAAATGCCCTGTCTAAAGACCATGCCATCTGCCACGCAACAAACATAGCGGTCACTATACCAATCGTAAGCCCGATGGTATATCCCGCTTTATCATTTACAAACCATACCGGAATGAATTCTGCAACAGCTCCAAAAATCAAAATGCCCGTAAGCAGATCCGGCAATGAACTATTTATTTCTCCTGGTTTTTTCATTCGGCTTCTCCTTATCTTCGTATATCTTTTTCGAAAAAAGAAATACATTTCTGAATCCCGCCAATGCACCGATGAAAAAGAAAACAATGACCCAAAAAGAAGTTTCAAGCTTTTTATCAATAAAATTTCCCAAAAACGCACAGCCAAAAATGGGAACCAGCATATTCAGCCCAAACTGGGTTATCATAGCAAGAGCACGATATACATTTTTGTTATATTTCATATAGATACGGCCCCTTCAAACTTCCTGATTCTGCTTTAAAAGGCTTATTCTTCCAGCCGGACTGTTTTTATTATACTCATTTTTCCGGTTTATGTCCACTTAATACTTGCAAAATCAACTTAAAATTTATACAAACAACAGACTGCATTTTCGTTGACTTTTACCCCTCCAAAGTGTAGTATTTATAAAAATATCCACCGTTTCTGCCGAAAGGAGTCCCAATGAAAACACCTGTTTTGTTTCGAAAAAGAATCATCCCTGACGAATGCATCTGCCTTAAGAATGACGAAATTCTTTATTTTTCCCCGGAGGAACACATTCTCGTTACCCGGTGGCATGCCCTGAAGCCAAGGGAAGATCTGCACCACGGCTACTCCTGCTATTTTTATGACCTGGGGTTTAAAGTAAGCAAATTCTATCAAAAAGACGGCAGCCTTTTATACTGGTATTGCGATATTATCCATGTGGATTATCCGGTCCCTGAACCTGCCGGCAGCACAAAAGAGCTTTCAAATGAAATTCCTTTGGACGAAACCGGCGACTGCCTCGTCGCAACCGATTTACTTGCCGACGTCATCATCTATCCCGACGGTTTTGTAAAAATCGTAGATTTGGACGAGCTGACCCTCGCTCTTAATTCCGGCGCTTTAAGCATAGAACTGCTAAAGGCCGCCCTGACCCGCTTGAGTACCCTTTTAAATTTAATTTATTCCGGGGAATTCAAAAAATATCAGGAATATCTGGAAAAATACGAAAATCCAAAATCATAAAAAACATAATATCAGCGAAATACATAAGCGGTAAAAAATCCGGTAGAAATTCTAATAGAAAATATGCCCGCCAATCTGCATGCCCGTCAGCCCCGGTATGGGCGTTCTGAAAAACAGACAGTTCCCCACAGGAGCCGCGCCCGCCATGGCATCCGAAGCCGCCTGGTAGCATTCTGCGTTAGCGCCTCTGGAAAGAACAATGGCAAAACGTCCGCTTCCCACCGGCGAAAATTGTCTGTTCTGATAGATTACCTCCAAAACCGTATTGGGAAATACCGCGCTTTTTACACGGTTCATAACCACATTTCCTACGGCAACCTTTCCCGTATAGGGTTCTCCTCCTGCCTCACACTCAATAATTGCCGCCAGCAGATCAATATCTCCTGCCGCAAAGGCAACATCCGATAAATCTGTAAATCCCGCTGCTGCCGCCTGCTGACTTAATTTCATTTCCTCTTCCAGCTTTGCCTGAAGGGTCGCAATATCATTTTCGCTTTCCTTAAGCTGTTTCTCATATTCCAGCAGTTCTTTTTCTTTTTCGGAAATCTGGTCCTCATAAGCCGCCATGCTTGCACTGGTCTCTTTTACCATTCCCGAAATTTCTTCTTTTTTCTTAAGGGCCTCTTCTCTCAAAACATCCAAAGCGTCTTTTTCATCTATTAAGGCCTGCTCATCCTTTGCGATCTGTTCCTGAAGACTGACATAATTTTCCAGCATCTGCCTGTCATACTCTGTAAGCTTTTCCACATATTCCGTTTTATTCAAAAAATCCCCAAAGCTCTCCGCCGAAAAAAACAGCTCCAGGTATGCGGCGTTCCCCCGCTCATACATAAACTGAATCCGTTCCTTCATGGCCTCATACTGCTCTTTGGAGTTTTCCTTTGCCTTTTCTAAAGCCACCTTTATTTCTTCAATTTCGATTTCCTTTTCTTTAATGAGCCCTTCTATGTTGGCCAACTCGCCGCTGGCCTGGTTTAACTGCCCGTTTAACTGATTCAGATAAGTCTGCAAATCAGCCTTTTCCGTGTTTAAACTGTTTAAATCGCTCTGGGTATTGTCAATGCCGTTTTCTGCTTCTTCCTTTTCTCCCTGGGCTTCCTGCAGCTGAGTGTATGTGGAGGCCGGAACATCCGCCGCTGCCGTCATAAACAACACTGCTGCCATTATGAACGCCTGGATAATCCTCGCCGCTTTTTTCATCACATTACCTCTATCCTTCATTATAGTTCCAATTCAATCTTTTTATCTGAATACCGATACTGATAATAAGCAACTCCCGCGGCATCAAACATCATTTTGGACGCCTTAACCGACTCGGAATCCTTATACTTATCCGTGGCATATACTACCGTTTTAATTCCCGCCTGAATAATCGCCTTTGCGCATTCATTGCAGGGAAACAGGGAAACATAGAGCTTCGTTCCTTCCAGGCTTCCTCCCCGGTAGTTCAATATGGCGTTTAACTCACTGTGGGTCACAAAAGGGTACTTAGTCCCCATTTCCCCGCCTTCTCTTGCCCACGGAAATAAATCGTCGGAGCAGCCGTTGGGGAATCCGTTATATCCCATAGACAAAATTCTGTTGTCATTTCCCACAATACAGGCTCCTACCTGCGTATTGGGGTCTTTGGAGCGCATCCCCGAAAGCTGTGCCACCCCCATAAAATATTCATCCCATGAAATATAGTCTTTTCTCTGACCGGACATAAGAAACTCCCCCTTTATTTGGTGCCGAAAATCCTGTCTCCCGCATCTCCTAAGCCGGGTACAATATAATTGTGGTCATTAAGCTTTTCATCCAAAGCGCCAATATAAATATCCACATCGGGATGAGCCTCCTGCAAGGCCTTTACTCCCTCCGGAGCAGCAATAATGCACATGAAATGAATGTTTTTACAGCCCTTTGCCTTTAACATGTCAATTGCCGCCACACAAGACCCTCCTGTGGCCAGCATAGGATCTACCACAAATACTTCCCTTTCATCACAGTCCGCCGGAAGCTTGCAGTAGTACTCCACAGGCTTATAAGTAACCGGATCCCTGTAAAGACCGATATGACCTATTTTTGCCGCGGGAATCATGCTGAGCATTCCGTCAACCATACCAAGTCCCGCCCTTAAAATCGGTACAATCGCCATCTTCTTGCCCTTCAATTCTTTTACTGTTGTTTTGCAGATAGGCGTTTCAATTTCCACCTCCGAAAGAGGCAGGTCCCTGGTTGCTTCATAACAAATTAACATGGCAATTTCACTAATTGTCTGCCGAAAATCCTTGGTGCCGGTTTCACACCTTCTGATATAGCCGATTTTGTGCTGAATCAGCGGGTGCTCCATAACAATCACTCTGCTCATATACTCTTCCTCCGTAAATCGGGAAAACATTTCACATGCCGTCCGCTCCCTAAAATAATCAATCCGTTTCTATTGCATCCACTCTTCGTTTATGCTTTTCCTCTTCGGAAAATCCTGTATTTAAAAATGTATCCACAATTTCCAGCGCCAGGTTCGGACCTACAATGCCGGCCCCCATTGCCAGTATGTTGGCATCATTGTGTAAACGTGTCATCTTCGCCGAAAGGGTATCGGCACATAAAGCAGCGCGAATTCCTTTTACCTTGTTGGCAACAATGGAAATTCCGATTCCCGTAGTGCAGATTACGATTCCTTTATCGCAGCTTCCGTCAGCTACAGCCTTTGCCACCGCTTTTCCGAATACGGGATAATCGCATGAGTTCTTATCATAGCATCCCATGTCGTTTACATCTACGCCCTTTTCCTCCAAATGTCTGATTACCAGTTCCTTTAAATCATATCCTCCATGATCACTTCCGATTGCTATCATGCTTTTTTCCTGCCTTTCCTGATTATGATGTCAAATGATGATCTGAAAATATCATATCCTTTTAAACCCCTTACTTCAATTACACTTTTATAATCCGGTGTCCTGCCGCCTTTAACAGCCTGTTCATTATGGCATGTCCCATTCCCCCGTAATCAAAAGCCTCTGAATAAATAGCTTCAGCTCCCTCTTCATCGAATTCCCGCAGTATCTCATAAAGCCTTCTGGCAACGGCTGCTTCATCCTCTCTCTTTCCCACGCTTTTTTTCAGACACGCCTCATAGGAATCAATGGTTTCGTCGGTTACAATAATTCCCACCTTTTTTCCGACTGCCGCCCCTTCCTTGATTCTGTCATTTACATACGCCGTTACCCTCCGGCTTTCGCCGCTGACAATAACCAGTTCTCCCTTTGGTGCATAATGCCGGTATTTCATCCCCGGCGCCTTGGGCGCTGCTCCCGATAAATTACTCAAAATAGTACGGTCAACTTCAACCCTGCACAAAACCTCTTCCAGCATTTCCTCCGTCACATACCCGGGCCGCAAAATAACGGGAATATCCTCTGTCATATCCACAATCGTAGACTCCAGCCCGATTTCGCAACTTCCGCTATCCAGGATCATTTCTATTCTACCCTGTAAATCTTCAAACACATGCTTTCCGCTGGTAGGTGAAGGCCGCCCCGAAGCATTGGCGCTGGGCGCTGCCACAAATCCTCCCGCCGCTTTAATCAAGACCTGCGCCGTTTTATCGGAAGGAAAACGCACGGCCACTGTATCAAGCCCGCCTGTGGTTTCATAAGGTACCGCTTCATTTTTTGAAAAAATCATGGTAAGAGGCCCCGGCCAGAAATGCTTTGCCAAGGCTTCTGCCGCTTTTGGTATATGGGAAACAATTTTGTCCAAATCCTGCAAATCGGCAATATGTACAATCAGCGGATTATCCGAAGGCCTTCCCTTTGCGCTGTAAATCTTCCGGGAGGATTCCGGATTCAGGGCATCTCCACCCAGTCCGTAAACCGTTTCCGTGGGAAAAGCAACCAGGCCGCCGCGTCTTATGATTTCGCCTGCTTCCCTGAGCAAATCCTCATCTATGTGTTCTCTGGAAATCTTTTCCCATTTGGTATCCACTCTATTCATCTCCAAAACTGTCAGGCGTTTCCACTTACCGCCGGTAGGCTGCCGCAGTTCTCCTGCTTCGCCCTATTTTACCATAAATCATTTCGTATTGAAATACTTTAAAATTCCCAAATATAGGTTCCAGGCCAATTTTTCCTGATAAGCTTCATTGCTTAAAAGAGCCGCTTCTTCCGGATTGGATAAAAAACCGCACTCGGCAATGACCGTAGGGACCGAAGATTTCTTTAACAGATAATAGCTGTCATTCTCCTTCGCTTCCCTGGGTCTTTCAACTTTCAGTCCTGTATTCAACTGCTCCTGTAAGATCTGCGAAATCCTGCCGCCTTCCTCAGACCCTTTATAATAGAAGCATTGGGGTCCCCTGACCGATGCATCGCTATAGCTGTTCTGATGGATGCTTACCACTAAATCCGCCTGAACCTCTTCAATGAATCCGACTCTTCTCCTCATATCCTGAACCTTTTTATTGCTGGCGTCCTCATCATACAGCCCCATGTCATCATGTCTTGTGAGGATAACCGTTAAATCGGACTGCTGCAAAAACATTTCCAGCTTCAATGCCACTTGTAAATTGATATCTTTCTCTAAAACCTGATTAACGCCTACCTTGCCCGGGTCATTTCCCCCGTGTCCCACATCGATAACCACAATTCTCTTTTCTTCTGTTTTCTGTGCCATTGTATATACGGCCGCTTCTTTTGACAGAAAATACATTGCCACCAGTAAAAAGACAGTCATAGTCAGTGCCACTACTCTTTTTTCCATATCTAACACATTCCGATTAAGCCTTATTACATTATATGGATAAAAAGCAAAAAGATTCTGCCCTTTATCCTTAGCCCCGGTATCTGCCAAACGCCGACGCTTAGAAAAAATCAGGCAGAATCAGTTTCATTATTTATTTCTTTTCCGTCTACTGTTGCAGATAAAGGGCTATGGGTTCCCATACATCGGCCTTTTCCTGCCCCAGTCTCCAGCATGCCACACCGGCAAGCTGGTATCCGGCCATTACATTCAGCTTTACGGTTATGGAATCTTTATCCTCTACCCAGACGGAATAACCCACGCCATCAACGGTATAATCCGCAATATACTGACAGGTTTCTTCATCCCATTCGGTCTGAACATTATTTTCAACGAGGATATTTTCTATTTCCTGCATGCCGTAAGCCCTGTTGCCGATATCTCCGGTAACAGTCCAAAGCCTGGTGTAAAAAGGAATCGCATTAATAATCTTTTCTTTTGGTACGACCGCAAGGGTTTTTTCAATGCCCCTCTTTACAAAATCTATGGATGCACAGGGGCCGGGGCCTCCGTCTTCTGCGGAAACGAATTCATCATATCCCATGATAATGACGTAATCCACTACTTCTGCCTGTTTCGCCCTGTCATAGTTCACAGAAAAACCATTATCCACCGATAAAACGATGCCGTTTTTCCGGCATTCAATGGAAAGTTCCCTCAAAAACTGGATGTAGGCTGCACTCGCCTCCTGAGATATATACTCAAAGTCAACGTTAATTCCATCGATTTCATAAGAACGCACTGTATCTATTAACTGGGTAATTAAATTATTTCTCCGTGATGTAATACTTAGTACTTCTTTAATTTCCTCTTTACTAAGATTATCCTCATAATTAATGTGGGAAAAATCCGAAATCATCGCCCAGACTTCAATTCCCCTTCCATGCATCTCCTGTACATATGCCGCATCTGCAAGAGAAACAAAATTACCTTCCACGTCGCTTAACATGAACCATGTGGGGGAAATTACATTTACTCCCTGAGTATTTGCAAGAAGCTCTCCTGTCTGCCCGTTTGCCGTCATGGTGGTAATCAGATTCCATGCAAGGCAGATTTTGCCGTCCCGCTTAATGGAAGCATACTCCGGTACCGGAACATCCGTAACTGCCGCAGGCGTCATCTCCCCTTCGTTTTCTAAACGTTTATTTTCCACATAACCGATATAACCGTCGGCGGTTTTTACCTTGCTCCAGTTTTCCATTGTTTCCAAAATTTTCACATCGGTTCCCGCCGCCACTTCAGTCAAAATCTCACTTTTGATTCCTCCGAGAACCCTTACCTGGGTATCCTTTTGGATCTGCGCGTGCTTTTCCGTTTCCCAGACGGTAGAAAGCACAATTCTGTTGGGTTCCGCAAAATAAACGGATGAAAAATTGCAGAATTTTTTCAGATAATCAAGGGAAAGATAGACCGTATCCCCCGACAATGTAGTCAAAACATAATTTTCCGAGGTAAAGGTATCAGCCATGGTATAATCCGTACTTCCCACCTGTGTAACGGCTTTATCATAATCGGTCGTAAATATGACCAGTCCTTCCACGGAATCATAATAGAAGTGGTTATTCATCTGCTCGTTCACAAAATCTATAGGAAGATAGCATTGTCCGTCTTTAAAAACCGCCTTTGTCTCAACAATTTCATCATTTAAGACAATAGCCGTTTCCTCCTCTCCCGTAACACCGAAATATGCGTAAGAATCCGCTTTTTCATGAGAATAAGAGTATTTGTCCAAAAGCTTCAGCAAAATCCCTATTACTGCCACAATTACAATCAGCCCTACGGCCACTGCCGCAGGAATTATTTTTTTCTTCATTCGCATATCCTCCAATTTGTTCTGATTATACCAAAAATTCGACACTTATACAATGCTTAAACTCCCCTAATCCCTTTACCTTTCGGCACTCCGTCAATCAGCATAGAAGGACCTGATTTTATTTTACCCGTTAAGCATCGTATGGCTTTTATAAAACATGCCTCCTTATTAAATTTCTTTGATTTTATTGTAATGGATTTCCCTGATGCAGCCCAAATCGTCCGTAACATAATCGGCCATATAATTTCCTCTTTCCTGCAGCATCATGTTACTGATTTTAGACGGCGGCGCAAGCTCTCCATCCATGTACAAAAGCGTCCCTTCTTTTATGGTTTGGCACAATTTTTTTGAAATTTTCTTTTGTGCCTTTTTGTTTTTTATCCTGTTCACGCAAGACCTCCTGTCAGAGTAATAGCGGACTTCGTCCGGAAAAAGCAGAAATTTCAGATTTTTCCAAAAGGATTGTGATATATTTTAACCCAAAAATTTGTTAACATACTTTTTCCTGATATGACGATAATATAATAGAGTGACAAATGCGAAACGCATCGGGACATGTAAATACAGATGTGTGGCCAAAAATAATATATATTGACCTATAGAAAATTTAAAACCAGTTTGAATGATAACGTTTGGAAATTTTTAGGATTCTCTAGAATCAATGATCAAGCACGAAGCTTTAGACTACCCTGTGGGTATTGGTTGTAAATCTGATTTGCTTTAAAGAATTTTAACTCTGTATGCCTCCTTCCCTTTACGGATTGTCCCGGAAGCATTTCGTTCTGTTCATTATAGGGTATATCTATAAATTTGGCAAGCCGTTTATTATAAATTTATTAAAATTTTTAAAACTGGCACTTACCTCTATTGACTTAATAAATTAATAAGTATAAGATACTTTTACAATTTTACAGTAAAGAAGTTTTATGAAACGACTATTTTTTCAGCTGCCAGTGAGGATGTGAGCATATGAAAATTGAAAAGATTAACGAAAACCAAATACGTTGTACACTGACCAAAACTGATTTGGCAGATAGAGAACTAAAAATAAGCGAACTGGCTTACGGAAGTGAAAAGGCCAAAACGCTTTTTAAGGATATGATGGAAATGGCTTCTTATGAATGCGGTTTTGAAGCGGATGACATTCCTCTCATGATTGAAGCGGTCCCCATCAGTGCGGAATGCATTGTCTTGACGATTACAAAAGTGGAAGACCCCGAGGAGCTGGATACCCGTTTTTCCAAATTTGCCCCTTCAGTCCATGAAGAAATGATGGCGGAAATGGAAGCCGAAGATATTACCGACGAGGTTATGAACCTGTTTCAGAAGGTACAGAATGCCGATAGCGGTCTGGCAAGCGATATTTCCCGCAGCGACAAGCTGCCCTCCTCCCAGTCCCGGCATCCTTCCCCGGCAAAGCAGCCTTCCCCCGTGAAGCCGGAAATGGTTTCCTCCAAGATTTATTCCTTTTCAGACTTAAATCATGTCATCCGGCTTGCGCATGTGGTATCCGGTATGTCCATTGGGAACAATTCTTTATACAAAGACCCCCGGGCAATGGATTACCGCCTGATCATAAACTGCGGCAAAATGAGTGCGGAAAACTTCAACAAGCTCTGCAATATTTTTTCGGAATACGGCACTTGTCTCAAGAGTTCTTCCGGCGCCAATTCCTACCTGAAGGAGCATTTTGAGCCCATCTGCCTGGAGCACGCATTGCAATCTCTTGCAGAAATATAATTACAAAAACAATATAAGGGGCATGTCATATTTGGATATAGATTTCCAAATGCGACACGCCCTTTTCTATTTCCCAAATGATAAAATCGGAGAATTTGCCTGCAATGAACAGCTTCGTATTGGGCGTCAGCCGCCTACGGGAGCTGTAATTTCATTCCCGGCATAATGTAACCGGGGTCTTCTCCAATGACATCTTTGTTTTTTTCATATATAACGTTCCATTTTGCGCAGTCCCCCAGCATGTCTCCTGCCACATTCCAGAGACAGTCCCCTTCCTAAACAACATATACCCCCTGCGGATAAATCAGCGTCTTCCTGCACCTTGGGGACTTCCCCGCCTGTTTTTTGCTCTATTTCACTTTCCTGTTTTATCTCTTCTTCCTGTACCGCCCGGCTTCGCTTCTCCAGCCAGTTTTCTTCCCATTCTCTCAGGTCGGAATCCGCTTTCGCTTCTATGTATCTTTGGTCTATTTCTCCAAAAAAATCCATAACATCCTGATTGTTCATAATTTCCGTTGTTCTCTGCCATATCATTTCCCGGTCGTCCTCGGACAGCTGCTCCATACTCTCGGAAAATAACAGTAAAAATTCCCCTTCGGCAGTTCTCTTCGCCGCAAACGTCTCGGCTCCGGGGAACTTTGTTTCTATGTTTTCAATCTTCATATCGTAGGACACGATCACAATCCGGTATCCCCCGCAAGGATATATGATCAGGTCTGTAACATCCAACGTTTCCAGTCCCGATGTCCAAAGCGCTTCATTTCTTTCTTCCCTCTGCCGGCTTTTCGTTCCGGCCAACATTTCTGCTCTACGGGCGTCCCTTTCTGAAACCGCTTCATAATATTCCCGGACCTGTGCCTCAAGTTCCTCCTCGCGGATGCTGCCCTCAAAATCTCCCGGCTGCTGCCATTGTCCTGCTGCCGCCACAGCTGATACATACAAGAAAAAAACAGAGGAAGACAGCCAATGGGTTTAATTTCTTTCTATTGTCCGGCTTTCTGTGCCCGCTTTCTTTTTTCCTCATAAAAGCTCAGTCTCCTCCGTTTCCTTTCCCTTCAGTCCGCCCTTTGCCGCCTTAATTTATAAAGCCTCTATCTTCGACATAAGATCGTCCACATCCATTCCGTGCACCATGGCCGCCTCCTCCAAAGTCTCTCCCTGGGCGGAGGGGCATCCTACGCAATGCATTCCCGCATTAATCAAAACGGGGATCACATCCGCGTTTGCCCTGATGATATCTCCGATAGTCATGTCCTTGGTAATTCCTGTCATGTATATTTTCCTCCTTATTTTGTATTGTTTTTGGTTAGTATAACCCTATCTTGTGTTTTTATCAATATTCCAATTACAATCTGTCAGAACACTTTATAAATTTTTAGTAAAATTTTATGAAAATCTTTCGATTTTCTCACAATTTGTATGTAAAAAAGTACAACGCTAACCTTGACGTATCCACTTCTTTTAACCTATAATTGAGGCATGGGATGAGCATATTATTTATGCGTGACTTAACGGATAAATTCCGTTCAAAAAATTATAATTTTAATAGGAGGCTATTTCAAAATGAGACCAGAATGGACAGATTTTGTAGGCGGCAAATGGGATAAAGAAGTCAATGTACGTGACTTTATCCAGAGAAACTACACTCCTTATGACGGAGATGAGAGTTTCCTCGCAGGACCTACACAGAACACCCAGGATTTATGGAACATGGTACTGGATTTACAGAAAAAGGAGCGTGAAGCAGGCGGTGTACTCGATATGGACACCAAGGTTGTTTCCACTATTACTTCCCACGGTCCCGGATATCTTGATAAAAGTAAAGAGACTATCGTAGGTTTCCAGACCGACAAACCTTTCAAACGTTCCATGCAGCCTTACGGCGGTATCCGTATGGCAGAGAAAGCTTGTACAGATAACGGCTACACAGTAGATCCCGAAATCTCCGAGTTCTTCTCCACACACAGAAAAACACACAATGCAGGATGTTTCGACGCTTACAATCCTGAAATCAGGGCATGCCGTTCCGCTCATATCATCACAGGTCTTCCGGATGCTTACGGACGCGGACGTATCATCGGCGACTACAGACGTATTGCTTTATATGGTATTGACAGACTGATCGAGGATAAAGAAACACAGAAAGCTTCCACAGGACGTGTTATGACAGACGATGTTATCCGTCTTCGTGAAGAGATTTCCGAGCAGATGGTAGCATTAAAGATGATGAAAGAGATGGCTGCTTCTTACGGATGCGATATCTCCAGACCTGCTCAGAACGTACAGGAAGCTATTCAGGCAGTATACTTCGGTTACTTATCAGCAGTTAAAGAGCAGAACGGTGCTGCAATGTCCCTCGGACGTACTTCCACATTCCTTGATGTATATGCCCAGAGAGACTTAAAGAACGGTACATTTACCGAAGAGCAGATTCAGGAATTTGTTGACCACTTCATCATGAAGTTGCGCTGCATCAAATTTGCTCGTACCCCTGAGTACAACCAGATTTTCGCAGGCGATCCTGTATGGGTTACAGAGTCCCTTGGCGGTGTTGGCGTTGACGGACGTCACATGGTTACAAAGATGTCCTTCCGTTACTTAAATACATTAAATAACTTAGGACCTTCTCCCGAGCCTAACTTAACAGTTCTCTGGTCCACCAGATTACCGGAAGGCTGGAAGAAATTCTGTGCTAAGATGTCCATTAAGACTTCTTCCATCCAGTACGAGAATGACGACTTAATGAGAGTAACACACGGCGATGACTATGGTATCGCATGCTGCGTATCCTCCATGGTTATCGGTAAAGAGATGCAGTTCTTCGGCGCTCGTGCTAACCTGGCAAAATGTTTACTGTACGCTTTAAACGGCGGTGTAGATGAAGTTACCAAGAAACAGGTTGGACCTAAATACCGTCCTGTTGTCGGCGACGTTCTTGATTATGACGACGTAATGGATAAATTCATCGATATGATGGAGTGGCAGGCAGATGTATATGTTAATACATTAAACATCATCCACTATATGCACGACAAATACTGCTATGAAAGAGCTCAGATGGCTTTACATGACAGAGATGTTAAGCGTTACTTCGCAACGGGTGTTGCAGGTCTTTCCATCGTAGCTGACTCCCTGTCCGCTATCAAATATGCCAAAGTTGAAGTTGTTCGCGATGAAGACGGCATTATTGTTGACTTTAAGACAACAGGCGACTTCCCTAAATACGGCAATGACGATGACCGCGTAGACGAAATCGCTCAGGATATCGTACACAAATTTATGACGGCAATCAGAAGACACCACACCTACAGAAACGGTGTTCCTACAACATCCATCCTTACCATTACTTCCAACGTAACATACGGTAAGGCAACAGGTAACACACCTGACGGACGTAGAAAAGGTCAGCCTTTCGCTCCCGGCGCTAACCCGATGCACGGACGCGACACCCATGGTGCTGTTGCTTCCTTATCTTCTGTATCCAAGCTTCCTTTCAATGACGCTCAGGATGGTATCTCCAATACCTTTACCATTATCCCCGGAGCTCTCGGAAAAGAAGACCAGGTATTTGCCGGAGACATTGAACTTGATTTAAACAAATAATTCATTCAGTAAAGAAAGGTGAAAGTCATGGACGAAAATGCAATGATTGAAGACCTGATCAAACAGTTGGATAAAGGTATGGCAGGCAATGTAGGCCATATTAATGTTGAAGTGGATGAAAAGGCGCAAAGTTCCAAAAACGTGGAAACCATGGGATGTGCAGAATGTTCCAAAAATCCGCTTGCATGCAGCGTTCCTACTCTTCACGAAGGCTTAGACGGAGACGAATAAGCAGATTCAGACAATTCAGGGGGGAGTGCCCCGTGCATTCCCCCAATCATAACAGGAGGTAATTATCATGGCAGAAAATACAGCTCAGGTTGATAACTTAGTAAACTTATTAGACGGCTACGCTACAAAGGGCGGACATCATTTAAATGTTAACGTATTAAACAGAGACACTTTACTTGATGCTCAGAAAAACCCTGAAAAGTATCCTCAGTTAACAATCCGTGTTTCAGGTTATGCTGTTAACTTTATCAAATTAACACCTGAACAGCAGGCAGACGTTATCAGCAGAACATTCCACGAGAATATTTAATATAGCTTATAAAGATTTGAAAGCCTTTTGGACTTTTCCGAAAGGCTTTTTCTTTCCCCCGGAGTATGATAAAATATCAATAGCGGCTAAGCCCGGCCATAATCTGAAACGGCAGGGCATATAGCTTTAGCAGGAATTTAGAAAGGAAGTTTTTTATGAGCGGAAGAATTCATTCTTTAGAAAGCTTCGGCACTGTAGACGGACCGGGCACACGTTTTGTCGTTTTTGTGCAGGGATGCCCCATGAGATGTGCTTATTGCCACAATCCCGACACCTGGCCTATGACCGGCGGCACTGTTATGGAAGCTTCAGAAATTATTGAGCAATACGAGAGAAACAAACCCTTTTATGCAAATGGAGGCGGCCTTACCGTTACCGGCGGTGAGCCTTTAATGCAGATTGATTTTCTAATTGAGCTTTTTACCCTGTGTAAAGAGCGTGACATCCACACTTGCATTGATTCCTCGGGAATCGCCTACAAGCCGGACAATACGGAATATAACAAAAAACTGGATGCATTGATGGAGCTGACGGATCTGGTTATGCTGGATATTAAGCATATTGACCCTGACAAGCACAAGGAATTGACAGCACAGCCCAACGACGGCATTCTGGCCTTTGCCGCATATCTCAACGAGAAAAAAGTGGATATGTGGATAAGACATGTAGTCGTGCCGGGCATTACCGACGATGAGGAATCCCTTTATAAACTGGGATATTTTATCGGACAGTTTACTAATTTAAAGGCCTTAGACGTCTTGCCCTATCACGATATGGCGAAGAAAAAGTACAAGGAATTAAACATGGATTATAAGCTGCAGGACGTTCCGCCCATGGATAAGAATCTGATTCCCGGGAAAAAGGAGTTCATTTTAAACGGTATCAGAAAACGTCGTGAAGAGCTTGGCATTACCCATCACAACTAATGCTTTAATTCCAAAGCCCGCCCTATTCATTTTATAATATCTGCAAATCAACAGGTACTTTTCTAATATTTGCTACTTGTTTTCTGCATATATTTGTATTAGAATAACATTGTGGATTATAATTATTTATTAAGATCTATAATTCTAAGGAGGATATGATTATGGCATTTAAAATCGGAGACGCTTGCGTAGCTTGCGGTGCATGCGAAAGCTGCTGTCCTGTAGGCGCAATCAGCATGGGAGACGGCAAATTTGAGATTGATCCCGACAAATGTATCGACTGTGGTACTTGTGCAGGACAGTGCCCTACCGGTGCTATTGCAGCAGAATAATCAACTAATATGAAAGCCGTATATCAGAAAGTTCTCTTTCTGGTATACGGCTTTTTTATTAAAATCTTTTACAAAGGAGTATTTTCCTCATGAAACCATGGAACGAACTAAACTATAAAGAAAAATTCATAAGAACCCTTGCTATAACGCCATTTGTCATTATTGCATGTATCCTCGCTCCTGTCTTTCTACGGACGGCATATGCAGTAGCCGCCATCTTTGTATTAGCAATTACTCTAATCCTGCAGTTAATCTTTACCTACCCAAAATGGAGAAACGGAGAATAACTTTAACCCTCATTATGATACCCGCTCTGCCGCTCCAAATTCGCAAACTTGGTATAATCAGGCAGCCATGCCAGCTTTACCACGCCAATTGGGCCATTTCTCTGCTTTGCGATATTAATTTCTGCAACTCCCATTTCCTGGGTATCTTTATTGTAATAATCATCCCTGTATATAAACATAACTACATCCGCATCCTGCTCTATAGCGCCGGATTCCCTTAAATCTGAAAGCATAGGCCGTTTGTCCGGCCTTTGTTCTACTGCACGGCTAAGCTGGGATAATGCAACAACGGGTACATTTAATTCCCTTGCCAATGCCTTTAAAGAACGGGAAATCTCGGAAATCTCCTGCTGTCTGGACTCCGATGCCGAACGGCCGCTGCCGCTCATCAGCTGCAGATAGTCGATAATAATCAGCTTTAAATCCTTTTCCATTTTGTACTTTCTGCACTTGCTGCGCAGCTCTGAAATACTAATACCGGGAGTGGCATCAATGATCAGGTTGGAATTACCTACCACACCGGCTGTTTCAATCAGCTTATCCCAATCGTCATCGGAGAGATTACCGGTCCTGATATTTCCCGAATTCACATTGGATTCCAGGGAAAACAGACGGTTTACCAACTGAACCTCCGACATTTCCAAGCTGAATATAGCAACCGTAAAATTCTGCTTAAACGCCACATACTGGGCAATATTCAATACAAAAGCGGTTTTCCCCATGGAAGGTCTGGCCGCTACCAGAATTAAATCGGAAGGCTGCAAGCCCGCAAGCTTATAGTCTAAATCCAAAAAGCCTGTAGGAATTCCCGTAACCGCCCCGCTTGTCTGGGAAGCCTTTTCAATTTTGTTCATGGCCTCCATAACAATATCTCTGATGGGTATATAATCTCCGGAATTGCGCTTTTGCACCAGAGAAAAGATTTTTTTCTCCGTCTCTTCCAGAATCACATCCGTTTCTTCCCTGCCTGCATAGCAGGCATTGGCAATATCCTCGTTTAACCGGATCATCTTACGAAGCAGGGCCTTTTCCGACACAATCTGGCAGTATTGCTTTATGTTCGCCGACGTGGGTACAGCGGCAACCAGATTTCCCAGATATTCCATATTGTTGATTTCCATAGGAACGCCTTTTTCACTGAGCTTGTCCTGAAGAGTTACAACATCCACCACTCCATCGCTTTCCTGAAGCTCTACAATGGCCTCAAAAAGCGTTCCGAACTGTTTCCCGTAAAAATCATCAGGCAACAGCATTTCCGACGCCGTAACGATAGCATCTCTGTCTATCATCATGGAGCCGATGACAGACTGTTCCGCCTCCACGCTATGGGGCATTATTCTTTTCATTACCTGTTCTTCTGCTGCCATAAAAATCTAACTCTTTCCAGTACTTTATCCGATTCCGCATCCGGCCCTCTTCTCGCCGGAATATCTTCTGCATGCATCTCTTCCGACCATAGCTCTTGCTTCCGCCTAAAGATTTCCTATGCCTCTTCCACTTTCACTCTTAATACTCCGCTTACCTTGGGATGAAGCTTTACCTTTACCTCATAGGCGCCAAAATTCTTAATTGCCTCCGGCAGTACAATCTTTTTCTTGTCAATTTCCTTTTTGTATTGTTCCTTATAAGCTGCGGCAATCTCCTTGGTGGAAATAGAACCGAAGGCTTTTCCGCCTTCCCCGGCCTTCATCTTAACGCTAACGCTCTGTTGTTCCATTTCCGCCGCAAAATCCTTGGCTTCCTGCAATAACTGCGCCGCCACCTTATCATCATTTGCCTTCTTCAACTTCAGATCATTGAGATTCTTGGGAGTTGCTTCCATTCCCAGCTTTTTGGGAAGAATAAAATTTCTGGCATATCCGTCATTGACATTGACCAGCTCTCCCTTTTTCCCTAATGATTTCACATCCTCTAATAAAATAACCTTCATAATCAGATTTCTCCTTCCTCCTGCATTGTGGTCAAAGTATCCTTCAACCGCTCTGTAGCCTCTTCAAGGGACACATCTCTTAACTGGGCCGCCGCCACGTTTAAATGACCGCCACCGCCTAATTTTTCCATAATAATCTGGACATTTATCTCATCTATGCTTCGTGCGCTGATATAAATAACCTGATTATAATCTGTAAGCACAAAGCTTGCTTTTATTCCCGTAATATTCAAGAGTTCATTCGCCGCCTGGGCTCCCACAATCGTAGGATTATGGGCTTCTCCCGCTCTGCCAGCAGATATGGCAAATACTTCCCTGAAAACAGAAGCCCTGCTGATTGCATCGGCCTTTGCCCGGTAATCATAAGCATCATCCCGGAACATCTTACGCACTCTGGTAACATCCGCTCCGTTCCGTCTCAAATATGCAGCCGCCTCAAAGGTTCTTACGCCTGCCTTGCTGATAAAGTTGTTGGTATCAATGACGATTCCGCCATAGAGGCAATCAGCCTCTGCGCTTTTTAATTTCAGACCGCTTTCCACATACTGAATGACTTCCGTGACCATTTCACAGGCGCTGGATGCATAGGATTCAATATAGGAAAGGGTGGCATTTTCAATGACCTCTTCACTCTGCCTGTGATGATCCAGCACAACGATAGAACGGCATTGCTTTAAAAGCTCCGGACATTCCGTAAGGCTTGGCTTATTTACATCCACAACTACCAGACAGGTATTGGCGCCGGCATACTCCATGGCCTGACTGCTGTTCAAAAGAATCAGTTCTTCTTCGTCCTCATGGCTGATAAAATGGTCTACCATAGGTTTAATAGACATGGAAACATTATTTAAAACAATAAAGGCGCTTCTTCCCAGGGCTTTGGCAATCCTGTATATTCCCACCGCCGCTCCGAAGCTGTCTGCATCCGTCATCCGGTGTCCCATTACGATCACTCTGTCCTTGGACGTAATGATTTCCTTTAAGGCATGAGCCTTTACACGAGCCTTTACACGAGTATTTTTCTCAACTCTCTGGCTCTTGCCTCCATAATAGCTGACGCCCTCCTGCGTCTTTACCACCGCCTGATCTCCGCCGCGCCCCAGGGCCAAATCAATAGAGGTTCTGGCATATTCGTAATTCTGTCCATAGGTCAGCCCGCCTACACCCACGCCAATACTTAAAGTAACTGACATTTCATTTCCGATATTGACCGTCTTTACGTCTTCCAGTAAATCAAAGCGGTTTTCAAGCAGAGCATTTAAGGACTGTTTTCTCAAAATGAAGAAAAATTTATCTTTTTCCATTTTGCGCACAATGCCATCAATAGAAGCAAAATATTTATTTACTTTTCTTTCTATCAACGCGGTCAGCAAAGACCGTCTGACCTCTTCCACACTGTCTAAAGCCTCTTCGTAATTGTCAATATATAACAGACCCACCGCCAGGCTCTGGTTGTCATTTTCACGAAGCGCTATTTTAAGCGCGGTCTCATCAAAAAGATAAATAGAAATAAGACAGCCCTCGTATACTCCGTCCGACTCAAAAATATCACTGTTTTCCACCATCTCAGCCAAAGGAATCCTTTTCAGCTTTGCATGGTAGTCCCTATCGCCCTGCTGAAACTCCACCTCTGTTTCATCCACATCTCCCGTGGGCAGCTTATCTACGGTTATAGTAGGGAAAAAGCTGGTAATCATTTTATTTTCCGGCTTTTCCTTTCCTATAATCTGCATAAACGCCTTATTCGCCCATATAATATGTCCGCTTTCATCAAGCAGCGTATTGGGCAGTTCCAAATCCCGAAGCAGCCTTTTTTGAATCTGCCCGTATTGCGTCGCGAAACTGACCAGCTCCGTCATAATAATCGGGCGGTTAAAATGCTCCAGAAGCAAAAAAGAAATCAGGTATAACAAGGTAAAGCAGGATAAAATAATCCCCGCCTTCACATTCACAGTATATATGGCCACATTCGTCGCTGCCAACAGAATACCAAACCACACCGGCATCTGAAAATACAGCCGCAGCCTTCCCTTAAATTTCAAATTGTTTTTCATATATCCGATTTCCTCTTTATTCACTTAAAATATTAAAAAGGTAAAAAATCTATATATGGCTTATTATAACATTAAAGTAACATTTTTACCATTATAAAATCGTCAAATGTGAACGGGACCCATAACACACAAAAGGGATGCCTTTTATGAGCTCAAAAACAAAAGGCTGACGGCAGATGTATTGGATAAATTGAATGATCAGTTTCTCCGCCGCCTGCAAAAAGAAAATCTGATCACATCGAAAGAACTCTTTATTGACGGAACTAAAATAGAAGCCAATGCAAACCGCTATCCCTTTGTATGGAGAGGAACAGTCAATTATCGTCTTGCAGGATTATTGGATACGATTGATTCGTTGTACCAGAAATATAACGAATTGATTGATGAAAATGAGTATGGCGTAAAACATGACGTTCCCCATTGGAAATCCTGAAGCTTCAGAAAAATCTGAAACAGATCGCGCAGAAGGAACAGATTGCGTTTGTTTACAAAAAAGGAAAACCGGATATCCAGCAGCTTTATGAAGAATTAGAGGTCTGCAGCGAACGTCTTATGGGATACAAAGAGTGCTTTGAGATCATGGGAAAAGGCAGGAACAGCATGACCGGACAGATTATGACACGCTGATCCCGATTTTAGAAAAGCATAAAAACGCATTATGTCTGTCATGACGGCAGAAAACTGCATCATATCCGCACAGAGACCAGGCAGGCTGGCTGTACACAGCCTTTTAAACCGCAAAAATCAAAAAAAGAATTGATTTCTATCCGTATTGATAAAAGCCTTTTGCAACAAGTTGACCGACTGACGTCCCAAAACAACAGCAGCCGTAATGAATTTATTGTGCAGTCAATTTCCTTTGCCATCGAAAATATTCTGGAAGAATAAATTCTTCTCCCACTCTTATAAAAAACACAAAAGATTAATGCTGCAAAAAGCAAAAAAACCGGCTACTCTTTCAAATAGCCGGTCTCTGACTTATGATATTATTTAACTAATCTGCCACTTCAACCGCAAATCCAAGTCTGCGGGCTAAAGCTTAATCCTGTACATAAGGCATCAGTGCGATATGACGCGCACGCTTGATAGCTACCGTCAAAGCTCTCTGATGTTTTGCACAGTTTCCTGTGATTCTTCTGGGAAGGATTTTTCCTCTTTCAGATACATATCTTTTTAATTTAGCAGCATCTTTGTAATCGATAACATTATCTTTTCCACAGAATACACATACTTTTTTTCTTCTACGGATTCCGCCTCTTCTCTTCATGGGAGAATCGGATTTCTCTGTCTTATTAAAAGCCATGTCATTGCCTCCATTCTTAATCAGTTTCTAATTGAACGGCAATTCTTCGATTCCATCGGGAATATTCATAAAACCTTCGCCTGCCGCAACGGGAGCCGCATTCTGCATCGGTACATAACCACCGTTATCGCCGCCCTGCTGGCTGGCCTTGCTCTCTGCAAATTCCTGTTCTTCCACAACCACTTCCGTCGTATAAACCTTTACGCCATCCTTGTTGGTATAGCTGCCGGTCTGGATGCGGCCTGTAACAGCAATCTTAATCCCCTTATGGAAATACTTCTCAGCAAATTCGCCCTGTCTGCCAAAAGCAACGCAGTTAATAAAGTCTGCTGTCTGTCCGTCGGGGTTATTGCGGTTCTGTCTGCGGTCAACCGCCAGGGAATATCTTGCAATGGCAAGAGGAGTCTCGCCCTGTGAATATCTTACTTCCGGATCTCTTGTTAAGCGTCCCATTAGAATTACTTTATTCATCTTTATTTCCTACTTTCTATTATGCCTCGTCTTGTCTTACGCATAAATATCTGATGACATTTTCCATGATACGAATGCTGTTTTCAACTTCGTAAGGAACAGATGCCTCAGCATCGAACTGGATGAAGTAGTAGAAAGCTTCTTTCATTTTCTGAATGTCATAAGCAAGTCTCTTCTTGCCCCATTCATCAACGTTTGTAACTGTTCCACCGAATCTCTCGATATAAGCTTTTACTTTTTCGATAGTAGCAGCTCTTTCATCGTCTTCGATTTTAGCACTGACAACAACGGCTAATTCATATTTGTTCATGCTTCGTTACCTCCTTTTGGTCTCTGGCCCCTTATCCATGTAAGGAGCAAGGATAAAATATATCACAGAAGGATATGATAGCATGGTTTTCCACATTTTTCAAGCTTTTTTCTGTATTTCTTTTGTGTTTTTCTCCACCAGCTTCCTGGCAATCATGATCTGGTGCCCGCAGCCGCAGCACTTTAAACGGAAGTCCGCGCCCACCCGCAGAACCTCCCATTGCCTGCTGCCGCAAGGATGGGGTTTTTTCAGCGTTACAAGGTCGCCTACCTGATAATCCATCTTAAAACTCCTTTCCAAGTTTACCTTTTATTCCCGTACAGTGAATTGTACCGCTGTTTAGCCGATTATAACCCGAAACACTAGGCATGGACCTTTATCTTTGAAAGTATTTCCCCAATAGACCCGCTGATGACCAAATCCGCCGTATTATCCCTGGAGGTAGGCGCTTTGTTTATCAGAACCAGCCTGGAACCACTGTAATAGTCAATGAGCCCCGCCGCCGGATAAACCACCAGGGATGTTCCACCGATAATCAACATATCCGCCTGGCTGATCGCCTTAATTGCACCACTTAAAACCTTGTTGTCCAGACCTTCCTCATACAAAACCACATCCGGCTTAAGGGGTCCGCCACAGCTGCATTTGGGCACTCCCTCCGAGGTCAGAATATACTCCGCGCCATAAAAATTTCCGCACTCCTCGCAATAATTCCGCAAAACACTGCCATGTAGCTCATATACGCATTTGCTTCCCGCCGCCTGATGCAGCCCGTCTATATTCTGAGTAATAACAGCCCTAAGCTTCCCCACCGCTTCCAGCTCGGCAAGCTTCAAGTGGGCCGCATTGGGCTTTGCATCCAGATACAACATTTTATCTCTGTAAAATTTATAAAATTCCTCCGGCCTGTTCCGGTAAAATGTATGGCTTAAGATCGTCTCCGGCGGATAATCATATTTTTGATGATATAATCCGTCCACACTTCTAAAATCCGGAATGCCGCTTTCCGTAGATACACCTGCTCCCCCGAAAAACACAATGGAACTGCTTTCATCAATCATCTTTTGAAGCTTTTCAACCTCATTCATAAACATCCTCCTTTATTCTGAAATGAAATCGAATGACACCGCGGGTAACAGATATTCCCCCCGCATCAATAAACCAGCATCATTTACGAATGCTTTTACCACAAAGGAAACAGGCTCATATTCCCGCAGACAAAATCCTTTACCACACCAAAAAATTCCCTGACCAGATTTGCCGGCATTGTAACGATATCATCTCTCGCCGCCAAAGCCTGAGGTTCTTCAAATCCCTGATGCGCAGCCAGATGTACGGCCCTGAAAATATGAAAGTCATTGCTTACAACCACGATTCGTTTCCCTTCTCCTATTAGTTCTCTGGAAAATGCCAGATTTTCTTTTGTATTTGTAGACTTATCCTCCAAAAGGATTCTTTCCCCATCAAGACCTTTTTCCTTTAAATATGCCGCCATAGCAAATGCCTCTGTGGTTGTCTCGTCCTTTCCTTTTCCTCCCGAAACCACAACCATTACATTCTCGTGGGATTGGGCATAGTCATAGGCTTCATCCAGCCTTTTTGCCAGCACTCTGCTGGGTCTGCCATCCCTTACATGAGCCCCTAATACTATGACATAATCCACTTCCGTGGACGGTGTTTTGTAAAATCCGGACAAAATAAATCCCTCTACCGTAATAAAAATGCCAAGCCCTATACAGAACAAAATGATCAAAATCACTTTAAACCACCCAGGTAGAAACCGTTTGACAAAATGCACTTTTGCCATCCATGCAAAAGCAAAAAAGAAAATGCCGCCTATAAACCAAATGAGATAAAATGCATTAGCCAATCCTGCATAAGTAACCAGACCGGTAAAATAAACAAGGCAGAGAATCCCCAAAAATATCCAGATTTTGTATATAAGTCCGGACTTCTTATGTTCTTCTTTATTTCCTGTATTCTTTTTCTTTTTTCTTTTAGCCATCTTTTTATCCCGATTCTAATAATTCAGGTCCGGGCCAGCCGGTCCGGACCAGTAAATTTTACTTTAATATTTTGTTTCTCTTATGCTTTTTTTGCAGATACAAATCCACATCGGCCCGGACCATGGCATCATTTAAAACCGCCTCTTCCTCGTTAATGAAAGAACTCATGCCCACACTCATGCTGATATAGTAAGGCTTGTCGTTGCTGTCATTGAGCAAAACCGTAGCATCCGTTATTTTATCCCGCAAAAGCTTTTCATAATTTTTGTCCTCTGTAAAAAGGAACGCGGCAAATTCATCTCCGCCAAATCGGCCTATAATTCTTTCTTCTCCCAACGCGTCCTTTAAAATCTGCGCAACGGCCTTTAAGGCATAATCTCCTTCCTCATGACCGAATTTGTCATTAATCAGCTTCAGATTGTTCATATCCGCATAAATAATGACCGCACATTTATTTTGATTTTCCGCCAATCTCATGGTCTTGCGAACCGTAACCAGAAATCCCCTTCTATTGTATATCTGCGTCAATTCATCAGACTTGGATACCTCATCCAAAAAGGCATTGGTTTCCTTTAACTGCTCCAGGCTTTCCTCCAGCTGGGCGCTGACCGCTTCCTTGCTCCTAAGCAGACGAATGGTCTGAATCGCAGAGGAAATCTGAAAAGATACCGGCTCCGTCGCTATTAGGTTATCTCTTGTGGGCTCCATTACATACAATCCGTATTGCTCATCCTTGGAAAACAGAAAAGATACCGCATAGGTTTTCCGTCTGCCGTCCTCCAAAAAAGGATTATGAAACATATCATCAACGGATAATTCCTGTTCGTTGACGGAAGGCACATAACTGTTCCTTCCCTTTTGATACGCTTTGATATAAAGCTTATCCGGGCGCTGCCATTTACCGTTTTTCCTGCATTTGATAACCTCCGGAAACATCAGAAGATAGCTCTTCGCAAAATTCAGCTGATACATCCTAGCCAACAGGGTATCATAGTTTTCCGTATTATCGTCGCTGATCATATCCCTGGTAATAGCCATGGAAACCTGATTCAGCATATCCCTTTCCCTGGAATTCTGGTTTTTGTGCCTTTCATTTAAAACCAGCATATTCTTGTAGCACTGTGCTAAAGCAACATAAAGCTTAATCCTGTCTTTATCAGATGCTACAGACTTGGCAAAGAGCAGCATCAAATATTCTCCCACTTCATATACGCGGCTGATATTATCCGTTTTTGCAAAAATTTCCGCATTGAGTCTGAAAAAATGATCGGAAATCTCTCCGTACAACCCGTCACTGATGCTCTTACCATAAACATTTTCAAGCATCCATGCCGTAAATTTTTCCAGTTCCCTTTCAACCATGGATACTGCATCTTCTTGCGCATGCGCATCAAACAGCACCTCGCTGATTTGCTGTACCAAAACATTTATATCATCCTTATCCGGATCAAACTTAAACTTTTTCTCGATCCTTGCAACAGAATCTTTATCCCTTCCGCCGCAGGACTCCCTTACAATAAAAGCTGTTTCAATACGCAGATCTTTATACTCTCCGCTCTTTAACTTACATGCCTCCCTAATGGCACGATAACCCAGCTCCGTGGACTCCGCCCTTGTAGTGGTAAGACTAGGCTCCATCAAGGCGGAAAAAGGAGAGTCGTCAAACCCCACCACCGAAACATCTTTTCCTATTTTTATTCCGTGCTTCTCCAACACACGGTAACCGCCGATTGCCATATGATCATTGGAAAAAACAATGGCATCCAGATCCGAATCATTGTTGGCAAGAAGCTCCTCCACCACGTCATCGCTGTATTCGGTAAAATTTCCGTATACAATTTTCTTTTCTTCTATCTCTATTCCATTTTTTTGCAAAACTTCTTTGTAAGCAGAAAGTCTCTCTATGGAATCTTCATTGGTAGCCGGTCCGCAGACAATACCTATTTTCCTTCTGCCTAAGCAACGGATCAGATATTCTATCTCTTTTGCAAAGCCCGCTTTGTTGTCAAAAGAAATATTGGCGTATCCTTCGACCTTATTGGCAATGGTAATGACAGGGATCCCAGAATACCGCTCAAGAAACTTCTTCTGGACGCTTTCGTCCACATTGCTGGCGATAGTGCCTAACAGTACCACCAATATATCAATATTTTTCTTTGTTACAAAATTAAATATGTAATTATTCTGATATTCATATTTACTTTTATTCCGCTCCATGTAAGGCGCATCAAAGTAACCGCCGGCCAGAATAAAGAGATTTGCGTCCATTTCCTCAGCCGCATACATCGCTCCATTGCAAACCTCTCTGGCAAAAATATCACAATATTCACTTATTAACAAACCTATATTCAGTCTTTTCTCGCTCATTTCCACACCCCACTGTAGGAAATTAGTACCAGTTCTTAAAAGCATTTAAAATTGCCCTATTATTCATATTATATATGACTATCTTTTTCTTTGCAAGCATAACCCGAATGATTTAGCCCTTTCGCTATCTTGCCGGACTCTTTCGCCGGCAGAATCTTATATAGCAAAAAGAGCGGTATTTCTTCTATAAAAAATACCACTCTCTTCCGATTTTTGTAAGTTATATGAAAACTATTATTTTGCCTTTGCTTTCTTCGCTTCCAATGCCTTATCCGTGGGCCTTACCAGAAGGAAGCATACAAGCAATGCAATAACATAAAGTACAATGGTTGCATACAACACATACTGATAACCCGTAGGATTTACCGTAAGAATCTCAACCGAACCGTCAGCCAGAGCATGCTCAATATCAACGGGAGTTCCAAACGTGTTAACGATCCAAGTAGCCATCTGGTTGCCGGTCAGTCCTGCAAATGCCCATGCGGATAAAGTAAGCCCGTGGATTGCACTGATATTGCCCATACCGTAGTGGTCGGACAACAACGTGGGCACGTTGGAGAATCCTCCGCCGTATCCGGCATTGACAATAAAGATCAATCCCAGTACAAGGATAATCAGCATGGTATTTCCTTCCCCGTTTTTGATTCCGCTTGTCAAGAGTACAATTCCGGTAAATGCAATAGACAGAATAAATATCAGCTTATAGATTGTATTTCTGTCCTTCATGGTATCTGCCCATGCGGAAAAACCAAGACGTCCGCCTGCATTAAAAATAGCCGACACGGTAGAAATAATTCCTGCAGCTCCTGCAAGTCCGATACATTTTACAATCATCTTTTCCTGTGAAATCAAGGCAAGACCACATGTAATATTAATATAGAACATCAGCCAGATTCCGATATAATTGGCAATAGGTTTGGACTTGATAACCGCCATCATGCTCTGGCCTTTTTCCTTCTTCTGAGGCTCGTGCCAGCCTTCCGGCTTCTTTAACAATAAATGTCCCACAAACATCATAACAAAGTAAACAACTGCCAGAATCAGGAACATTTTATAAATGCCGCCCTCTCCCAAATTATCTAACATAGACTGCATAATCGGGCTTGCAATAGCCTTTGCCGCACCGAAACCTGCAACAGCAAGACCTGTGGCAAGACCTTTCCTGTCCTCGAACCAGAGCATCAATGTCTTAACAGGAGACAGATAGCCTGTACCCAGTCCGATACCCATAATAAATCCGTAACACAGATAGATGCCAACCAGCGCCAGTGCGCTTCCTTTATGCAGACCGCCATAGTAAATAAAAAATCCTGTACCTGCCATACCTGCCGCAAAACAGATTGTAGCAATCAGAGAAGATTTATGTATATCCTTCTCAACTACATTTCCCAAGAATGCCGCCGACATACCCAGGAAAAAGATTGCAAAGCTGAATGCCCATTCGGTTGCGCCCTTTGAAAATCCTATATAGTCCGCAATTTCCTGGCTGAAAATCGACCAGCAATACACAGTTCCGATACTGCAGTGCAGTAATAATGCGGGAATCGCTGCCCGAACCCATTTATTCGTGCGCCATCCACCTGTTTTTTTTGCATTCTCTCCCATAAACCCATACTTCCTTCGTACTAAATTTTTTAAATATATCATGGATTGCTTTCGATGATTTCTATTCAATTTTCCGAAAGCTAAACATGGATATTATACACCTTTCTTCCTTTTGTTTCAAGCAAAACTGAACTTGAGTTTCCCTTTTTTGTAATTCTCTCTTTAAGTAACGAAAGCTTTAGAAATTAAAGCAGGAGAGAAACTATAGGTATCGTAATCACACTGAAGATCGTGCTCAAAATACTTCCCTTGATACAGCAAGTCTCATCCGCTCCCTGATCCGCCGCCAGCAGCACCACAATGCTTCCCACAGGCATAGCCAGCATCAGGATAAACGTTCCGGCTATCCGGGCGTCCAGATGAAATCCTTTTATTATCAAAGCGGCCGTAACCGGTATGATCAAAAGTCTGATCAATAAAAACAGATATATCTTAATATCTGTAAAAAGCTGCCTTAAATCCTGCTGTGCCATAGATGCCCCGATCAAAATCATAGATAAAGGTATAACCGGTTCTCCCAGATAAGCAACAAAAGCCTCTACGGATGAAGGCACCCTGATACCCGTTGCAAAAATAAGAATAGCAACAAGGCATGCAATAACCCCTGAATTCATTATCTTTTTAAAAGAGTTTCCCTTTTCCTTCTTCTCATTTCCATTCACGCTAACCTCCACCAGATGCAGCCCGTAAGTGTATAAAAGGAAATTGTATCCTAAGATGTAAAATGCAATATATAATACCACTCCGTCTCCGTAGACGCTGCTTATTACCGGAATAGCTATAAATCCCACATTCGAAAAGATCAGCATAAGCCTGTAGAGACTTTCTAAAGGCTTCCTGATTTTTAAAAGCTTCACAATGAGAAAGCTTAATGCGATTAAAAGTAGAAAATAGATGCCCACAAGAGCAAGATTTACCAGCACCTTCTGATAATCGTTCCCTGTATCTTTATTCAGAACTCCGTTAATGATCAACATGGGATTCATCACATTCACAGCAATTTTAGAAAGCTTGCCGTATGCATTTTTATCCAGCCACGATGCTTTATAACAGGCATATCCCACTACCATCAAGGCAAACAGCACAAGCATTTGCTGGATGACTATAAATGTATTCATAATTTTCGCTCCTTAATATGCATGAAAAAAGCACCAGAAAACCTCATTCCCAATGCTTTGTAAAAGCTTCATACAGTCTATCACGGATTGATTATAGCATTGAAGCATCCGGAATGCAACGGCTTTTCTTTTCTATTTTCGTTCTATTATAATTAATCCTTGTACACTCTTGCAGCTGCCCGATTTCCGGATTTAGAGAATTTTTAGATACACCCGTGTTATTCTTAATTTAACTTTTTAAAATCGGCTCATTATAAAATGATTCGATAAATGCACATGCAAGTCCTGTGCCATAGAGGACAAACAATGAAAATATATGAAAAATTTACGGATAAAACTGGCCATTTACTGTGCAAAGGCAGTAAGCGTCTTTATACAAAAGTTAAAAAAGGGAAACGGGCTGACGCTGCCTGGATATGTAGCGCGGCTTATCGAACCCCATATTCTTTCCATACTTGCGGGCATGGTACGGGAGAAAATCATAGTTACTACAGGCACCAACGGCAAAACAACAACAAACAGCATTTTATGCCATATGCTGAAATCTGACGGCAAAGCAGTTCTGATCAATGAAACCGGCGCCAATATGGTAAACGGCATTGTTTCCGCATTTGTTCTCGCCACCGGCAGACATGGCTTTCTGGATGTGGATTATGCCTGCATTGAAGCAGATGAAGCGGCATCCGTGCATATTCTCCCCCTGTTAAATCCCCACTGTGTCATTCTGACCAATATTTTCAGGGATCAATTAGACCGCTTTGGGGAGACAGACAGTATCTGCAATATGATTCAAAAGGCCGTTTCCGCCGTACCTGCAGCAAAGCTGATCCTTAACTGTGATGATGTCCTTTCCTATTCACTGGCCTCAAAATGCCCAAACCCGGTAATTACTTACGGCATCAGCCAGCAAATTTTTGACGGCGCTTCCCGATCGGAAACCAGAGAAAGTATTTTCTGCCGTTTCTGCGGAAAAAAACTGGAGTTTTCTTTTTTTCATTATGGACAGTTAGGCATTTATCATTGCCGCGGATGCGGATTTTCCCGTCCCACACCGGATTATACCGCTGAAAATATTACCCATTATGACGGATTGTATTCCTTTTATATAAACGGCTCCTATATTCATTCCAATGCGCACACTGCCTATAACATATATAATACGCTTTCCGCCTGCGCAGCCCTTTGCTCTTTAAATGCGCTTGGAACTGACTTTAAGTCCGCCATAGAGTCCTTTGATTATGGCAATCGGCGCGAAAATACTTTTATGATAAATGATGCTTCCGTACAGTTGCATTTAGCAAAAAATCCCATAGGATTTCAACAGAAAATATCTCTTATTGTAAATGATTCACGCCCCAAGGATTTAATTATTTTAATTAATGATACCGCTCTGGACGGCAAAGATATTTCCTGGCTCTGGGATGTGGATTTTCAGTACCTTTTAAAAGCCAAAATCGTGACGCTTCTTACAATCGGAAGCCGTCGTTATGATATGGAGCTTCGTTTAAAATATGAAGATATTCCCTGCAATTCCGCTTCGGATATGCGCAGTGCAATAGAAAGGCTTACCATAAGCGGCACTAAAAACCTGTATATCATTGTTAATTATTCCGGACTTTATCAGACAAACGCTTTGTTAGAAGAACTGCAAAGCCAAGAAAAGGGAGGCCTGACATGAAACTTACCATTGGACATTTATATCCTGATCTACTCAATTTATACGGCGACCGCGGAAACATTCAATGCTTTATAAAGCGGCTCCAATGGCGCGGTATAGATGTGGACATCGTTTCCTGCCCTTCAGGAAGCAGAATTGATTTTGAAAGATTTGACATTGTACTATTAGGCGGCGGTTCCGACAGGGAACAGGAGCTTGTCTGCCAATATCTGAAGAAGGTCCGAAAGGATTTTAAGGATTATGTAGAAGAGGACGGCGTTGTTCTGGCTGTCTGCGGCGGCTATCAGCTCCTCGGAAACTATTATAAAACTTCTTCAAAAACCATTGAAGGGCTGGGGATTCTGGATATCTATACAGAGTGGTCAAAAAAGCGCCTGGTACAAAATATTATCCTTAAAAATCCTTTCTTCCTCAATCCTATTGTAGGATTTGAAAATCACGGTGGGCGAACCTATATCGGAAATTACACCCCCTTTGGGAAAGTTCTTTTCGGCCTGGGAAATACCGGAAAATCCGGCTATGAAGGAGTAACCTACAAAAATATCATCGGCACCTATCTCCACGGCCCCCTTCTTCCGAAAAATCCGGAAATATGTGATTATCTCCTTCAAAAGGCTTTGACCCGGAAATACGGCGGAAATATCAGGCTGACAGCACTGCCTGACTCCCTGGAACATACTGCCAATACTTATATTGTCAAACGGTTTGCCAGAAGTTTCTAAAATACCTCTTAATAATCTCTTACAGGTATAAAGCCTTTTCTTTATACCTGTAAGTCCAGATTTCCGCCGATAACGGGCTTTTCCTTTTTATCTTCTATACCTCTGTTGCCATCTTTTGCAGCTTTAAGAATCGTCTGTATATCTTCATGATCCAGATAAATGATGCCATCCCCGGATTCGGAGGCTTTCTCTAACAAAAGCTGTTTCGCTTCATCAACAGCAGATTTTTTCCCTGTTTCTTCTCTCTTTTCCTGTAGCAGTTCCTCTATTTCTTCTTTCTTTTCTGCCGCTTTTTCCTTGGTTTTCTCAAGCAATCGCTCTTCATTTTCCCGTCTTTCTTCCCGGAGTTCGTCGCTCATGTTCAGCATAAAATCATTTCTGAGATATGCGATAGAAGAAAATTTTCCATTTTCATCTATATAACAATGTTTATATACAACGGTCCAGCCACTGGCAGCATTAATACTGCTCATCAGCTTTGTCATTGTCTCGACGCCTTTGATCAGTTCCTTCATTTCCTTTTCTTTCTCGGGGTCATTCTGCATTTTTTCCAAAAGCTTTGGATTCACAGTCAACGTTTTTCCTGTCCCGGCTGATGAAAAAGTATTTCCCACTTTAAATTCCACGCTTGGAACCAGCTTCGCAAGTTTTCCGGCATAGTCTGTAGTACTCTCTGACTTGTCGGTTTCTGCTTTACCGCTTCCTGCCTTTTTTATAATATTTTCTGTTTCCTGTTTCTTTACATTGCCTGCTGCGCCGCTTTCTCTTATCCCCTGCGCCCCATAGCTGCTGTAATTCCTGTTGATTTCCATTGCCATAATTTTTCCTCCTTGATAAATAATTTCCTTGAAATCCGTTTCCGTTTTACATTTATAGCATTTTAATCAATTTTCTCCTCCAGTCATCCGATGGGTTTGTATATGGAATTTTAACTGTCCGTTCCTTCGAACCGGACTCATAATAACAGGAACATCCGGCGCCTCCAATTCCCGGAAGTTTGTAAAAACCTCCAAAAACAATAAAAATATCCCCCGCCGCATTGTTTTCCTGTAAATAGTTTTCAAATGCCTCCCTATCCACATAAACGTAAGTTTCATCATAAGAAATCATTTGATGCAAAGCATTACCCGCATCAAAGAAAGTAACCTCTTTGCCATCATAACCATAAGCTAATATAACATCATTTTCATTATATCTGTCATAGGAAACACAATGTATCCATACAATAGCTGTCATGATACACCATATGGCAGCCGCCGGTGTTATGACTGCTACAATCCGCTTATATGGCCTATACCGGACAATTCTTATCACTCTCTGCCGGATATTTTTGTATTCCTTATCCCCTGCAAAGGCAGCCGACATATTAAAGCCTTCACTTTCTGCCTGCAGTACCCTCACACTCTTTAACAACAGCTGTCCGTAATCATATGCTTTTCCTTCACTTCTTTGAATTGTAACGATGTCACAGATTTCTTCCATATCCTCCCGGAAAGCGTTTGTACCTATGGCAAGCAGCGGATTTAGCCATAGCAGCACCCTCAATACGTCCCACAAAAAATAAAACACTAAATGCCCTAACCGGATATGAGTCTTTTCATGAAGTAAAATAGTTTGCAGCTCCGTTTTGTCATATTCCTTCAATATGATTTCCGGCATCACAATCCTGGGCCTGAACACTCCTACAACCGACGGTGTAACAGGGATTTCCGTAACATAAATAACCGTGTCTTCCACGATTCTTTTTTCCATGCCTGCAACCAATTTATTCAACTTTCTTTTTTTACAAAACAGCCGGGCCGCATATGCAAGCATGGCACAAAAATACATCCAATTTATCCATACATGGGTTTTGCAGATTTCAGTCCACCATGAAAACACTATGGCACCTACCCTGTTTTCATAAAAAAATTTCATCTTTCCCACAAATAAGACCGGAATAAAGAAACTCCATAAGACACCCTTTAGAAACACCCTGTTTTTCAACAAGGTTTTCCGCAGAAGAAACACGAATGCAAATACCGGAAAAGAGATCTGAACACACTTTAGAAGCTGTGTGACATAATAGACACCGCATAAATTCAAAAAGCTGATTGCACTATTCCAAAATTCCTGTACCGTCATTGGCTGTCACAATCCTTTTTTTTGCACTGTTCTAAGATTTCTTCTAATTCCCGGAGTTGTTCCTTCGTAAGTTCTGCACTTTGCAGCAGCGCCGCCATTGCATTTTTTTGGCTGCCTTTAAAATAGCTCTCTACAAACTTCCGTGTTTTTTCCTCCACACATTCCTCCTTTGACTTTAAGGCATAATAATGATAAACTCTTGAATCCCGTTCATCTACCATATAGCCTAGAATGTTTTTCTGGTTCAGACGATTCATCAGAACCCGTACCATCCTCTGGGACATATCCGCATTCCCCTGCATCCTTTTATAAACCTCAGAGGATGTCAGTGGCGCTCCATCCGCCCAAACTACCTCCATAATCTGCCATTCACTCTGTGTAATTTCTTCTTTCGCCATAGCTCTGCTTTCCTTTTCGTTTATTCTGTTAAATTATATATCGGTCAATCATCGTTAATCATTAATCTTTGTTAATATATTTATTAGACTTTTACCTTTTTGTATACTGCTTTATATCCTTACAAATTGGGTAAAGACATTTTTTCATTGTCATTTTGTTGGGAAATAGATGTCAGCCTTTATAATAGAAATTACAATCTCAGCTCCGATTAGAAGTGGAAAGAGCTACTCATTTAAATAGTTATGAAAAAAACCTCAAAAAACTAATGTTTTCTAAGGTTTTTAGAGGCGCAGACCGGATTTGAACCGGTGGATACTGGTGTTGCAGACCATTGCCTTACCACTTGGCTACTGCGCCATATTTAATTATATGAATCATTATCGTAAAAATGACTCCGACGGGAATCGAACCCGTGTTACCGCCGTGAAAGGGCGATGTCTTAACCGCTTGACCACGGAGCCTTATTTCTCGCTTCGCACTTCCTGCCAAGCTCTTCACTTAATCTGCTCAAGTCCATTAAGTAATCAGCTCCCCGAGCAGGGCTCGAACCTGCAACAACTCGGTTAACAGCCGAGTGCTCTACCATTGAGCTATCGAGGATCATGAGGTTTCCTCATCTCTTTGGAGTACCCTCAAAACCGAACAATGACTTCTCCCCGGGATCTTCCTCCCGGTCACTCTCTCTTACATCCATGCCCTCCACATACGCTTTCCGCCTATGCTTCCTCTCCTTTGGTCAAGCCCTCGACCGATTAGTACTTATCAGCTCCATACATTACTGCACTTCCACCTTAAGCCTATCTACCTCATTCTCTCTAAGGGGTCTTACTCATTGGGATATCTCATCTTGAGGGGGGCTTCACGCTTAGATGCCT
>CAJTCE010000018.1:0-13949 GCA_910574745.1 Lachnospiraceae bacterium
TATAGTGAAATCAAATATGTGTGCTGCCACAATATGTTGTGGTGGCTCTGAAGGTAGAAAATACCATTTCCTGGTGGCTCTGAAGCGGGAAACTGGTGGCTCCCAAGGGGGATAATATTCATTGATGGCAAGCACGGCCTTTGGCTTTAACTCCATCTCCACCCATTCCATCAAATCCTTTACGGAAATCTCCCACGTGCTGACGGATTCCAGACGCGGCTGATAGATAATCATGCGGATGGTTTCAATGTCATAGAGGGCATCGAACAGTTCCAGCGCCCCCAAACCATATAACATCATCTGCGGGTTCCATTCCGCATCCACCGCCACACCCTTCCCATACTTTAGGTCGATGACGGTCAGCACCTTATCCGCGACTATCAGCAAATCCCCGGTGCCGAACCCCTCCGGCACATAGGCGGAGTAGTCCAGCCGCTGCTCAACCAGCACGACCGGGTCGCTGCATTCCTGCTTTGCAAGCTCCACCTGCTCCATCGCAAAGGCCACATACCCGTCCGTGCATTCCTCCATCTCGTCACAGTGGTAATCCGACACCGGGCGCTTTGACCTCCGCTTTAATGCCTTTTTCAGCTTATGCTCCGCAAGGGCGTGGGCGGCGGTGCCTTCCTCGGCATAGACGCTTCCGCCCGGTTCATCCCTAAACTGCTCCTCCAATCGTGCGGAAGGCGTGCAGGAGAGCCACCGCTTTGACGAGGATGCAGAAAGCAATGCGTGTTTCCCCATCACAGCACCTGCGCTTCCTGCATCAGCGCCGGGTAGTCCTCCGGCTTCACCGCCGAGAGCTTCGCCGCGCCGTACTTCTGCAAAAGTTCCTTTATTTCCTTCGACTTCCCCTCCTGGGTCTTCTGCGCCATCAGCGCACGGATGCCCTCCAGCGTGGCGGGGGATTCCTGCTGTGCTTCTGCCACAGTTTCCGGCTTTTCCGCTTTCTGTGCTTTTTCCGTGGCTGACGGCTGTGCTTTCTGTGTTTTCTCTGCCGTTTTACTGCCTCCCTCCGCTTTGGCAAGGCCGCGCAGACCTTCCGCAACGATGGAGAAACCTTCCGCGATCCTCATTAATTCACTTCCCATTTACATTCCCTCCGTTTCCTTAAAAATGATTTCTTTTCCCTGTTCTGTAGCATAGGCGATCTCCGCCGCCATCCCTTCAGTGGCTTCCTCGAACACCCACACCTCGTCACACAGGGCGAGCAGCTCCATCCCCATAGCGATGCCGAGCCGCCGCTCTTCCTCGATGCCCTCATTTAAGAACTGTGGGAATAAGAGATGCGGCGCAATGGGGAGATGCCCTTCCTCACACGCCATGCGGCTGTAGGCTGCCGCCCGTCTTGCATTCCCTTCCATGTCGCCGCGGAAGGGGCTGCAGATAAAAACCTTCTTACGCATCAGCGCCTCCATCCTTTCTTCGCTTTCCTTTCCTGTGCCGCCGCCTTTGCGGCTTCATAGGCTTCCACTTCCTTTTCGATCTGCATCAGCTTGGCGGCGAGACTTTTCGCCACGATGCTGATTGCCTGCAGGATACCGATAAGCTCCTGTGATTTTTCCATAGGCTCCGTTCCCTCCTTTCCTGCCGTTTTGGAAGGTTCCGAAATATACCCTCCTACCTTTCGTAATGACACTTTTTTGAAAACAGGCAATGAAAAATGGAACTTTTTTGAAAACCGTTCGACAAACGTATCTTTTCCTGTCGAATATGGAGAGAATCACACGTCAAATCCATGTTCCCGGAAAAAATAGCGCAGTTTCTCCATGACTTTATTCTTGCGGAAATCAAGCGTCCGCCTGTTGCCGCCCGTCACCCGCGCATACTCATAAACGCTCATTTCCTCCCCGAACACCTTCATGGCAAGCTCCCTCTCTTCCGGCAGGAGGGAATCCATCGCATCCGCAAGCACTCCGAGCAGCAGCTTTTTCTCCACCAGCTCGTCCACACCCGGTAGCTCCATGTCCGGGATGCCCACTTCCTCCGAAGCATTATCCCGCCACGCCTCGTAGGATTCTTCCGTATAGCCGTTCTGCTCCATAGCCTCCCGGTTCCTCTGCTCATGCTTTTTCTGCTGCCACCACGGGCGGTAATATTTCAGGTATTCTTCTTCCGTAACTTCCAGTGTGAATTCTTCATTTCCTGACTTGATTGTGATTTTCCTAAAAGACATAAAGCGTTCCTTCCTTTACGGCTTCGTAAAGTTAGGAACGCTTTAAATTTAGATGTGGGACTGGCTTTGAAAAAATGGCAGAGAATGGCCAGGGAAAGCTATCTAAAAACTACACACATTAAAACCCACTAGCTTTACTCCGGCCATTCGTGACTCGACGCAATGCGGTCCCACTCGCTCGGTACTTTTTATTCAGTTTTGCGTACAATGGAAATTTCCATATTTTTCCATTGATAGCATAAGTATGCCCATAAAAGGAACGCTTTAATCCGTAAAAGCAAAAACAGCAGGAATCCTCCCGCCGTTCTTTTCATCTATGTATATTTACCTTTCAGCCTCGGTTTCCAATACACCCGTACCACCTCGCCGCAGTGCGGGCATTTCAGCTCTATCACAATCACCCCGAAACGGTTCTCCCAAATGTCGCAGACACGTTTCTTACATAAACTGTTCGAGCATCTCATCCTCCGGATACCTACCACCTCCTCTCCTAAAAATGCGGAGGCGCATATTGGTATCTCCCAATAAACGCCTCTCCCTTCATGCCGCACTGCCACTATTTCTCATTCGTAATAATCTAACTGGTGGAAGTTATTCGGAAAAAGGTAAAACTCCGTCCCCGATTTCCCATCTATCTGTTTCCACACAATGACCTTATAGGTCAGGGATGTGTAGGTCTGCGTCCCGCCATCTTCATAAACCTTTCTGACCGGAATCAGTAACAGAACCACTGCTATCACTGCAAAAACAATAATAAGTTTCTTTTTCACATTTGCCTCCTCACGCCCTCGCGTCAAAGCCGCCCTGCATTTCCACAGCCCCGTCATTTATCTCCTGCCTTGCCGCCCGGAACGCATCATAGTAGGCGGCCTTCAAAGCCCCGTGTACCTGCGTCTCCGCCTTCGACTCCTTCTCATGCCAGCCCACGCCCGCCGTGTAGGTCAGTACCTCGTCACCGTTCCCGTCATACACATGGACGGCGGAGCCCGTCCCCTCGGACTGGAACTTGGATTCAAATCTCCTTTCCACAATGAGAGCAGTATTTGCCATTTGACAATCGTATTTTTCCACAATGCGGACACCTATTGCTAAATGCCCGATAAATATTGCATACGCAACTAATCAAAAGAAAAATAAGTGCTACGCAACCTTCTGCCACAATGTCATAATTTCCATCAAATATTTTTATTCCCATGACACCCATGGCAATGAAAAGAATAATATATGATATAGCTAATCCCCAAGTCACAGCCTTTTTCATTTATAGTACCTCTCCTATTTCCTTATCTAACCTGTCCATACTTTCTTCCTATTCCCCCTTATCTGCCGAAACACCGGGGATGCCTGCCCTGTCCGGCGCGACTTTGGCGACCTTGCTTTTCCGCAGGGCAAGGAACTTATCCCCCATATAGACGCCCTGCGCCGCATCCTCCCTGACGTATCCGGCTATCTGCTCCCGGAGGGAATCGGACAGCTTCCATTCTTTCCGGGATGACGCTTTGGGGATGCCTGTTTGATGGCTCTTTGCTATTCCTGTTATATTCATTTCAATCACCTCTCTCTGTTTTGCCGGAAAGCCGGGGATGCCTGCCCTGCCTTGCCGGGCTGTGGCTTATTGGGGATACTTCTTTGTGACCTTCAAAATATACTGGTACGCAAATTCAATCCCTTTACAAGTCAAATTTTCACACATATGTGGCGGATCATTTTCTGAAAATCCCGTAGGGCGTAGTTCAAAACATCTTAATGAACCAAATGTTTTTTCAAAAGCAGACGCAAAGTTATAACAGGCAGATACAATTTCATCTTCTGTTTTCCCCATCACATGAAGATAAATCCCTATGAACATAAGTGCGCCTTCAACTAAGCCGCATTGCGCCCTATAACCTCCAGCACCATGCAATCCAACCGCAGACCACAGTGTTTGCTGTTCAATAGCTGTTTCAAATAATTCACCCAAACAGATGATTGCTGTCCTCGCACAATTTATATCATCTCTCCAGTACAATTCATGTACCCGGTTCTTTATACATTCTTTCATAGATACATCCTCTTCCTGCTCCCTGATTCCCCCAATCTGCCGGAAAACCGGGGATGCCTGCCCGCCCTCTCTTGCCTATTTGGAATGTGAGGCTGGGGGGTCCTACATACTAAGTTTTCTTTTCCCGAAAACCACACCTGCCACTGCGCCGAAAGCAATTCCCAAGCAGAGTACAACTAACAAATGCTCAGGAAGCAAAACACTAAATATTCCTCCAGCAAATGTTCCATAAGCTATACCCCAACCAACATAATAAGATATTTTATCTTTCTTATTGCCTTTTTTATAATGTCACCTTCTCTCTTAAAACATGAAACCATCCTATTTTCAGTCTGCAAGAACACCGGGATGCCCGCCCTACCTTGTCAGGTTACTTCTGCGTTTTCTTTCTGATTAGCATGGAAATCAGCATGGTCGCTATCCCCAAGGCAAGATAAACTGCCGCATACAGGATAAATGCCGTTTCCCCCATGTCAAAGAATATCCATGTACCTATAAGGAACAGCATAGCCGAAATAACCGGAAGGCTCCATAAGTGCCGGATGTCCTTTCCCACAAATGTTCCGATCAGCACGGAATATAATGGATTGACTGCAAAAAACAGAAGAAAGCATACCGCCATTCCTGCATCGCCTTTTACGAAAGTAACCGCAAGCCACGGAAACGCCAGCATAACTACCGCCGAAGCCGCCATCCATAAAATAATGTTCTTTTTCATATGATACCTCTTCCAAAATCTGTTTTTAATTCCCCAATCTGTCAGAACATAGGGGATACCTGCCTTGTCGGGCTGTGACCTTATTGGAAAATATATTCCAAATCTTGTTACTCTCTCAATCTTCTGGCACTGTTCCATTAGGGCACTCAATTCCTAAAATATCATAATACTCATTTGTAAATGAAATTTGCTCATAAGGGAATTTGCTTTGCAAATCTTTGATATACTCAAACGGGGTATCTATCAATGCTACATCCATCCCTTTGCGAATTGTATCCAAAACGCTTTTTACTTCGGGCCGAGCTTTATATTCCTGTTCTTCTGGACAATTAACAAAATCATCAAACATTTTCTTGTCCCACCAAATAATCTGTTGCAGAGTATTTGTACCACCAGTGGCGAGTATCAGCCCTAAGAAATCGCAAAAATTACGGGCAATGGGATAGACAAAGTAATCGCAACAAGTTTCTGGATTAACACAGAAAACCATATCTCCAAAACCTTCAATAAAGCAGTAGTGTATGCCATTATCCCAACCAATAATTTCAGCTCCAATAGGTATGCAAAAACACGGCATTCCTCCTCCAAGTTCTAAACCAATCCAACTACCGTCTATCTTCAAATTTTTATATTTTTCATAAAGCATATTCATTTAGGTTCCTCCAAAACAACACTTAATCTGTAGGAACGCTGGGGATAAATATACTGCCTAACTTCCCCTGCCACCCCTCCCTTCGCTGCTTTCCCATTCAGAGCCGCGCCCTCGCCTCCAGGCAGACCGCAGAGGCAAAGCATTATGCGCCTCTGCGGAATAAGGTGTATAGATTATACCTGTATATCCAGCCCTTCCACCATGCCAGATTTCCCAGATACCATTGACGTGATGCTCTCATCCGCAAAGATTTCATCCAGCACATCAGACGGAATCGGTTTGCCATGCGTCCAGCCGGGTACCTTTTCTTTCACGGCATTGGCTACCTTCCTCCCAATGCTTATTTCCAACTGCCCTAAAGTCCATGCCGCAGCTACCCGGTCTTCCTTCTTTAATGTCTTATAATAATTGTTTTTTGCCTGGGCCATTTCTTCCCACTCTGCCTCATTGTCACCGGACATTCCATTGTATTTATAATACGCATCCTTCACGCTGTTAAAAACGCGCTGCTTCATCTCATCAGATACCTTGATAATCTTCCTCGCATTGGGATTGTTGGTAACGCACATCCCTTCCACACCATAAGAATTTTTCCTATGTCCGGTAAGCTGGTCTTCCAGCGTATTCTTCCCGCCCGCACTGGAACGCCTTGCCCCGGCGAAAGGCATATTCGTGTTTGCTTTGCCGCCGTTCATCCTTGATAAAAGCTGCCAGATTCCCTGGCTGTTATTTCCTATACGCATGATAAAATCCCTCCTTCTATATGGTCAAATCCAACTGTGCGCCCTTGCCTTCTTCCTGCACTTTTACAGGCTGGCTTGTTCCCACCTTTATCTGTTCCATCAGTTTTTCCACGGATTCAGCCTTTGCCAGCTTCTTCTCCTTTAAGGCTTCTTCCTCTTTCTTCTTCGCACGTTTTTCCGCTATCTGCTTCTGTACCTTTTCCTTATAGACCGTGCCGGGGTTCTCCATCGTGTCCTTGCTCCTGCCGACCATCCAGTAAGAAACTTTCCCATTCTTGTCAATAAGGGCGCCTGCGCTGAGTATCTCGTCATTGCTCTCCCTTGCGAACTTCTCAATCCGCTCCGAATTGCCGGACATTTCTGCAAAGACTTTCTCATACTTCGCCGCTGCTGCCGGGTCTTTCGCCATCTTCTCCACAATACTGGAAGAAACCGCTATGTTGTTATAACCCCTGCTCCCAAGCATATAGGCATCTTCCTGTTTTCCGTTTTTGAAATCCGCCACCGTTATGTTCACATCCGGGTATTTCTCTTTCAGACTATTCAGATAAGCCTGCGAATCCCCATTGAGGGAACTGCTCCCATTTGCCCTGTCTGCTGCATAAGTGTTCGTGTAATCCGTTACTCCTGAAATTGCCATAATAATCATCCTCCTTCAAAAAATCTTACCTGCGGCCCCTCTGTCATTCAGGGCCGCCTATGCCCCCTTGCGGTAAGTCCGGGCATGATCTTCCTTACTTCAAAATGCCCGGAATGCTTATATTTTCTGATTTCCAACCACGCTTTTGCTGAATGTGCTTATGTTTTCCTCATAGGCAGTTGCCGCAAGTGCGCTTACTCCTGCGGTCTGGAATGCCGCCGCATCGTCACCGCTTTGCATTCCCCCTGCAAGAAATGCCTGTAACCTCTGCCTGCTTGCCATCTGACTTTTCAGGTAGTTCTCCTGTGCCGCCGCCTTCCTTGCCTGTGCTTTTTTGACCGCCTCCTTCTCCTGTTCCTCCATCAGTTCTTCCATCCTCTCATGGCGTTTTTCCCACCATGATTTTTCATTTCCGGCAAAATTAGAGCCGCTGCCTCCCACCGGTCCCGCATAACCGTAGCATTCTTCCGGGGATGCCCCGATAACATCATAACCAACATAGTTTGAACATCCGGTTATACCTTGAACCGAACATGCTGAACGTACCCGATTCAAAACATATTCCTCATACTCTGGATCAATTTTCATTCTTTCAAAAGCTTCTTCTTTAATTATAATTGCTCCCGATGAGTATGTAGAACGAGCCCACCCGCTAACGGGCATTTGGGATATTTCATTCATAACCCATTGCTTATACTCATCCAACGTCATTTCATCTTTGGATTTTCCACCAACTGAACTATTTGAAACTTTAGCTAAATTCGGCGGATAATTAATTACCATGTCCCCCGCCCATGCTGATGAGCCGGATTTTTCCGCCGCATTCTTTCCTTCCGCGGCTTTCTGCACCTCCTCCGCAAAATTCCCGGTTCCTGCCGCCTTTTGGCTTCTGTTTGTGTAGGCATAGGGGTTTACTCCTGCGCCGCTTACATTACTGATACTCATACCTGTCTCCTTTCCTGTAACATCACCGTTACACTGAACTCATTTTTCTTTACCCTGATATCCACATCCCCCATATATTTCTCCGCTTCCCTCTTTACATTGGAAAGCCCGATCCCATGCATGGAACCCTGCCTTCCGAAAGGCTCCTTTTCCTTTGTGGAGATTGGGAGGTTCGTATCCGCATCCATGATGATCTCCCCTTCAAACGGGTTTCTGACCTCGATCAGGAAGAACTTTCTCTTCTGCCTGCTGGAAATGAAAATGTACCTGTCGCCTTGCCGCATCTTCCCGCAGGCTTCCAGGGCGTTCTGCAGCAGGTTGTTTACAATGATGCCGATGTCATAGGCATCATACCTTTCCGATTCCGGGTAGGTAAATTCTGACCGGAACCGTATGCCCTGCTTTTCCGCTGCTTTCTGCCTGTCGTTCACGATCACGTCAGTAACGGCATTCCCTGTCTTTATGGAAAATTCAAAGGCATCCATGCTCTCATCCATTCTGGAAATGTACTGCCCCATGCTGCCATAGTCCCCGCTTTCAAGCAGCCCCTTGATATTGGTCAGATGGTTTTTCATCTCATGCTTCATCCGGCGGATGCCGTCATAGAACTGATCCACCTCCGCCATCCGCTCCTGTATTGCATGGACCTGCTGCTGTTCCACAAAATACCTTTCCTTTTCCTTCTGGAGTCCCACCATTTTCTGATAAGATATTATGGTCACCAGAATACCGGCATAAAACAGTGCGGCGGCCACAGGCACGATCCCTATCAGCACCGGGTACTGCTCATAAAGCTGTATGGACAGCTCCCCCGTGGTCACGATCAGAATCCGGAATAAAATATTGACAAACAGGATGCCCGTCACGGGCGTCAGCAGCAGATAGCACAATTCCCTTATGTGCAGTTCCATCCTGCATTTCCTGATCTGGCGTGCCACCATATACAGCAGTGCGGAAAAAAGCACAAGCTGCAGCAGTTCCACCAGACAGAAATTCAGGGCTGCATTCCGAAGTACCCGCTCTACTCCTTCCTCCCCTTTCACAAGATGCCTGCCCGTGTAGAAATTCACGCTTGCCACCGCCAACGAACTCAGGTTCCTGATGCAGAAGAACACCACCCCCATGAACAGTGCGGATTTCTTTTCCACCCCTAAATACTTTGCCGCCAGCGTCAGCAGGATTATTACGGAAGCCATGCAGACCAGCGCCCCCATACCGGCCGCCATATTAAAAAAATATATGACAGAATAAGACGTAAACACAGCCAGCATCTTTATGATATCTGCCAGATGCCCCCTTTTCCGCCCTGCAATATACGGATAGAAAAAAGCTGTCAGACAGCAGGCATATAGAATGATTTCAATCCCTATCACTGTATTTTGGAACAGCGTAAAACTTGCTTCACTCAATGGCAGCCCTCCTATTTCATAAACCGCAGGTACGCTTTTACAAAATCTTCATACTTATATTTTGAAATCAGGAGCTTATCCCCATTTGTCAGCGTTACCTCTGTTTTGTTGTATTCATCCACATAGGACAGGTTTACCAGATAGCCTTTGTGGACACGGCAGAACTGCCCCTGCAGTTCTTCTTCCAGATCGCTCATTTTTGCATAATACTCCAAAACCCCGTCCTTCATATGGACGGCTATCTTATGGTTCTGGCTTTCCATGTAATAAATGTCGCCTAACGGTATTGTTTTTCCCGTATTCCCATACTGGATCATCAGCACTCTTTTACCCTGCCCGGTCTGCTGCGCCGCCCTTTGGAAAATCTCGGCAAACCGCCCTTCGTCAATGGGTTTCAGCAGGTACTGGAAAGCCCCCACGTCAAAGGCATCATACACATATTTTTCATAGCCCGTGACAAATATGATGATGGGCTGCCTGATATCTTCCATGCCCCTGATCCGTTTTGCCATTTCCATGCCATCCAATGATGAATCCGGGCCTTTCAGTTCAACATCAAGAAACAGCAAGTCATGTTCAGCCCCCGCTAAAAGATAGTCCTCCGCCGTGGCATATTCCGTAATCTCACACTCCACTCCCTGTTTCCGGACAAGCGAGCAGATGTAGTCTCTTATATTTTTTTCATCATCACAGACCGCTATTTTGATTGCCTCCACCTCCTTCTTTCAGCATTTGTCCCTAAAAATGCTTTACTTCGTGTATCGGAAAAATAAGAATATTTTTAACTCCGATAGCGTGAATAGACGATTTGACAGCGTAACTGGATTGAGATTTTTTATCCTTAATATCCCCTCTGTCGCTCTCAATATCCCCACAAAAAGGGGCGGCTGCCCTGCAAAGTCTGCCGTGTAAGCATATTACCTCTTATTCCCCCGCTTTCCAAGTGATTTCCGTTATCAGGCCGCCCGGCCTGCCTGGGAAAAAAGCAGACCGCCGCATATGGCGGATGATGGCCATCGTGCGGCGGTTTGTCTTTTGTAGGGTTTATTTCTCTTTGTCATATACCCAAATACTTTTAATCTGATTTTCAATTTCACTGAATGCCCATCTCCTACTGCTCCTTGCTACGCAATTAGGATCGTTTACCATAAATCCCTCGTTATCATACCCATATATGACAACATAGTGACCGGATATTGTGAAATCCCCTTTCCCCATAGCACATATGATAATTCCACCATTATCAAGTACTGCCCTCATATTATTTGCAGTGGAGCTTACGGATAAGACTTTAATGCCATACAGCTTTGGTACATCCTCCATCAAAGCCCATGATGTACCAGTTCCCTCTACATAATATCCATTTTCCGCACTGTAGGCGGCGATACTGTCCGGGGTATGTGTTTCATCCCTGGTCAGATAGAACAATACCATAGACAGACACGTTGGACCGCAGCCTGCCAGCCCGATGCAGCTATCCCCATAGGACTCATACCCCCAGCGCCTGTCCCATTGGAGGAACAGTGGAAATTCCTGCTCTTTTTCGGATGCAGTAATTCCCCCTGTCATTCCGTCCCGGTCAGGATACCCGGAGACAAAATCTGCCATTTCCGGATTATTTGCCAACGCTGCAAGCAGCTCCTTCGGATATTGGGAATGATCTTGATAGATCCCTTCTATTAAGGAACTGGCCTGCCCCAGCTCACCCAACCTTTGCAGGACTTCCGCTTCCGTTCGTTCTATAGGCTTGCCAACTTCCCATGTGCCAAGACTGCCGGCATAATCTGCATCATTCAATTTATCCGGCGGCTGTACATCTGCACTGGTTTGTACCATCCCATATTGCTGTATCTCCAGCCGCTCTAATTCCATCTGCATCTCTTCCAGACGGGTATAGATATTTCTGATATGGAACACAATCACAGCCAAAATTGAAACTCTGACTAATAATGATTTCCACCTTATCTGTTGTTTTTTTCTTCTGCTCTCCATCTGCTGCCTGTTCATCCTGACATTTCTGCCACCTGCTACCATCCATGTTCCTCACAATCGTATCTAATTTTCTCCGCTGTCTGTGTCGTCTGCGATTTTCCCTTTCTTTAACCGCAGGACGATATCCGCCTGCTCTGCCAGTTCCCTGCTGTGAGTAACAACAACCACACATTTTTCCTGTTCATGAGCCAGTTTCTGAAAAATAGATATAATCTCATTCGCAGTATCCTCGTCCAAATTTCCTGTCGGTTCATCCGCTAACAGGATGGGCGCCTTGCTTGCCAATGCCCTTGCAATGGCTACCCTCTGCTGTTGGCCTCCGGACAACTGCATCACATTTCTTTTCCGCTGCGCCTCATCAATGCCCATCTGCGCCAGCAATTCTTCCGCATCGGCTTTCCCACCTAACTTTACATTTTCAACCGGCGTTAAATAGTCGATCAGATTATAATTTTGAAAGACCAGTGAAACATGATCCTTTCGATGTGCATTTAATCCCCTTTGCAGAATATCCTCTCCTGCAACGCAGACAGTCCCCTCAACCGGCACATCCAGCCCCGCCAGCAAAGATAAAAGCGTTGTTTTTCCTGAACCGCTGGAACCTAAAATGGCATACATAACACCCTTCTTAAATTGGTAAGTTACATGATTCAGAATCGTCTTATCTTTCTGTGATTTATAATAATATGAAACATCCTTTAACTCTAACATACAGCCTCCTTTAGCCCATCTTGCTTAAAATTTCTTTTGGTTTCTGTATTACCACAAATATGCAGGATGATGAAACCGCAGCCAAAATCACACCCAATACAGAACAGGCAGACAGCAGGACTATTTTTCCTGTCACTTCAGTTTTAACACCCATTACCTTTGTTTCATATTCTGCCACTCCTGCACCTCCTGTCATGCCTTCTTCCGCTTTCCTCTGTTCCTCCTGTTGCTGAACCTGATAACCCACCAGATAATCTGCAACACTTTTAGATAATGAAGGTGCACATTATATTTTGTCAATAGTTTTGCGACAACTTTTTTAAAAAAAATTTATGCCAATTTCTGTATTTCCTCTTCAAACAACTCTGCTGATGTCTTGTATTCAAAAATCCCCCTCGGATAATTGTTTATCCATTCTTCAATAAATGCTATCTCTTCATCTGTCCTATCGTCAAAATCTACCCCTTTTGGTATATGCCTACGGATAAGCCTGTTATTATTTTCATTTGTGCCACGTTCCCAACTGCTGTACGGGTGACAGTAAAATACAAATGTACGTTTTCCCTCTTTCAATACAGATTTTTCCATACCCTCATAGTCTGCAAATTCTACCCCATTATCTACGGTTATGCTTCTGAATACACTATAAAACATATCGCCCCATTTTCTCTCCAGTCTGTCTAGTGCTTCCACAACGGAGGCTGCTGTTTGGTCTTTCAGCTTAACAACAATTTCATCACGGGTCTTTCTCTCTGTCAGTACAAGCATACAGGACTTTGTGACTCCACGCTGCCCCTTTACTGTATCCATTTCCCAATGTCCGAATATTTCCCGGCTCTCTACCTCTTCTGGTCTATTTTCGATACTTTCCCCTGCACTTGCCCTTTTCTGTACCTTTACTTTCTTATTATGTTTTTTCTTTTTGCTTTTAATAGGTAAATCCTTGTTTGTCAGCTTTAAAAATATGCCGTTGTCTATGTATCTGTAAAGCGTCCTTACGCTGATTGTTGTCTTAAACTCAATGCCCGACCTCTCAACCTCTGCCAGTGCTGCCTCCGGGCTAAATTTATCATCTACTATTTTACTTTCTATGTACTCTGCTAATTCCCTGTCGTTTCCTATCTTTAATGCACAGCCCTTTCCCTCCTGTGCGTAATCATGTGCTTTCTGCCCTAAATCGCTGCTATACCGTTCCTCTTCCGTATAATCCGAATTTCTATGTATATACTTCCCCTTGTCGTATTCCCTGTATATGTTGCTTCTGTGAAAATGTAATTGCTCTGCCACTTCTGCCTTTGAATGTCCGGCATTTAATAAAGCCTCCATTTTTATCCTGTCATTATGTGTCATTTGTTTAAATTTCCTCATAGTCGCACCTCCAAACAAAAAGGCAGCAAGGTTTTTATGCCCTGCTGCCCTGCCTTGCTTCTTTTAGTCCTCTTCGGTCACTTTTTCTATATCCCCGTTATCTATGTATACAATATAATCAAGCAAGTGCGTACCGCTAAACATTATCTTTGCGTCATGCTCTTCTCCGTCCACATACTCATATTGTGATACATACAGATTCCCGGCAACCTTGCTAATGCTCGCACTGGTCTTTGTCGTGAGGTTGATAACCGCTAAAATAGTTTCATCAGAATCAAAGTAATTTTTATAGCATGATAAGGCATATTCCGTAATGTCAAAATTGTTTTCCGCAATAACCAAGCATTTCCATTTTTCGGTAACGTCATTTCTGACAGAATCGTATTTTGTCGAATATACTTCGGTCATGTCTTTATCGCTTATGCCTACTATATTATCCCCTGTCCTGTGTTCTACTGTTTCCTCGGTCTGTTTTTCCGTTCCCGCCTGTTCTGTTTCTTTGTCTTTTTCTTCCGTTTCCGGGGTTGCTAAATTAGCAGTACCCCCCCCCCCAC
>CAJTCE010000018.1:14028-70372 GCA_910574745.1 Lachnospiraceae bacterium
TCCCCCCCCCCGAACTTTTGTTCGTTTTCGGTGTTCTGTGCCACCTGTTCCGTTGCCTTTCCTGTTTCCTGTGAATCGTCCTTGCTGCTGTTTGCCAATAAGCCATACCCCAAAAGCACCACAACGACCGCACCAATGATAAGATACTTTTTCTTCATAGCAATTTGCCTCCTTTGGTTTTGTGTCCGAATCGGTCTTTATTTATTTTGTCTATTTCTGCCGTTCTGATTGTATTATATACTTGCATAAGTATATTGTCAATAGTTTTTCGACACTTTTTGAAATTATTATTGTACGATATTTCTTACATGTCAACTCCGTTTTTAACAATACCTAAAATAAAGCAGATATATCCTTTGTTCCGTGCTTAGTGAGTTATCCAGTAGCAAAGAATTAAATTCAGCTTCCGGCATGATTTTAATTTTGATTCTCAACATTAGCAGAAAATCATATATCCCCCTTGCCAATTCAAGCATTTCTATACACCCCTTTTCTCGTTGATTGCTGCAATTACAAATTCATTACGGCTTTTATATCCCTGTTCTTTCGCTGCCCTGTCTATTTCCTGCATTTCCCCTTTTGGCACAACGACCGAAAATCTGTCATAGGCTTTCTCATTGTACTTATTTTTGCTTTTTGTACGGCTTGCCCTGTTGTCCTCTGTATTCGCCATTCTTCCACCTCCTGTATCATCTGATAATGTCAACAAATGCCTTATAGGGATTGTATCATACTTTTTATACTTATGCAAGTATACAATCTGCACAACTTATTTATATACTTGCATAAGTATTTTTGTGCGCTATTCCGGGTTGAAAATATACTTGCTCAAGTATATAATAGAATCATCAAAGGAAAACAAAAAGAAACGGAGGACTAAGGAAATGACAAATACAGAAATTATTATCAATGAAGCATTGGCAAACGGATTATATACAGAGGAACAAATAGAAAATATCCTCGCAAGCGGTCACATGATACCGTTACATACATTTAAGGCATGGAAAGACGCCGGATACATTGTTAAAAGAGGGGAACACGCAAGAATCACTACCCGCCTTTGGAAATTCACGAATAAGGCAAAGAAAAGTGAGGAGGCAGACGAAAATACAGAGGGTACAGAAAACAATCACTATTACTTAGCAAAAGCCTTTCTGTTTACCGCCGACCAAGTAGAAAAGATAGGCTGATAACCAATATAAAAGCTGCCGGGGATTCCCCGGCGGTATCCTAAAAGTGAGGTAAAAATATTATGGATTTTGAAAAATACGAAAAGTATATGGATGCAAGGGCAGCAGTCAGAAAAGAGAACGAACGCCGGATAGCGGAGAAATTTTCCGAATGTGAAAAATATGTTGCTGATAACTTCGTGTGCTGTGGCTGTGTCTTTACCAAACATGATGAAAACTTAAAGAAACAAGGGTTTATGATATGGCAAGACAACGGCACTATTTCCCATAAATGGCTAACCCTTAAAGAATGTGGCATTGCACCCCTTGAATTGCTGCCATATCCCGAATATAAATAAAAACAACCCCCAAAAGCTGATATAAGCCGTTGGGGGTTGTCTGCCGTTTCTTCCTGTATCCTATTTAACAAACCTGTCTTTTAACTCTTTCAATGTATCCCACCCATACATAGCGATATACGCCACAACAAAAGCTGCAAATACCGCCAACGCCACATAATACCATAGCAAAACTATATGTGCATATGCAACGTAAATCAATAATGCTGTCACGGTCACGATTAAGGATACAAGGATAACAAACGCCTTTGTAGGCATTTTCTTAATTCCCGGCATATCCTTTAACAGTTCCGTAATGAGTGATACCGCAAAAGCCAATACCCCCAAAATACCAATAATGGCAACTGAATATTCTGATACAATCTGCATGATTTTACCTCCGTTTTTTTGTGTCCGAATCGGTCTATTTTACATTTTCCTTGTCAACCCAACCGTAAACGCCTTTTCCGTCCTGTGAAATACAGTGATAAGGGTGTGCGCCCTTTGCGTTGATTGCCGTTACTTTACAGGTGCTTACAACGTCTTTCGTTGTGCCTGCCTGTTTTGCCGTTGATGACTTGTAAACTGGTCCCCCTGTAAATGTCAGCCGGTCCCCGCAAGATACCGTTTTAGGGTCATTGTCTGCGGTTGTTGCTAATTCCTTGATTGATTCCATATCAACCCAACCGTAAACGCCTTTTCCGTCCTGTGAAATTAAATGGTACGGGTGCTTGCTTCCGGGAGTAGCTGCCGTTACTCTGCACCTGCTTACTGTGTCCTTTGTCTTGCTTGCTGATTTCGCCATAGAGGACACGAAAACCCCACCGCCTATAAAAGTTACGCTGATACCAATTTCAAGCGATTTTGGGGCGTTCTGCGTTGTCTGTGTGGTATCCTGTTTCTTTTCTTCCTGTACGTCTGTCAGCTTGCTTTCTTTTACCGCCTTATACACCTTTGCCCTACGGCTTTCATATTGCCCCATTACGCTATCTTTCAGTGCATAGGCGTGTATTTTATCAAGTCCGACCTTTTCAACGCCCCCTGCGTCATTTCCGGCGGTTGTGGCTATCCTTTTGCTTGCACCGCTGCCCCCTTGATTCTCCAAATCCGCATAGTAGGCAAGTGCTTTTTGGGATACCAACCCGGATTTTACACCATTCTTTACATAGGCTGTTATGTCCTTTTCTGCTAAATCGTCCTGCGCTTCTTTCCCCTGTGGCGTTTTCAGCAGTTCGGAAATTGCCTTCGCCTCCTCTTCGGTTGCTGCCCTTTCCTGTTTGTTCCATGCGTCCGTACTGCTTCCGGCAATCTCATTATACAGGCTTTCGCCTAAAATCTTTTTTGCCTGTTCGGTATCCTTTTTTACAATGGATTGCAAAAGTGGTAACGCACGGCCCCAGTATGCGTTCCACTGGCATTTTCCTACGCTCATGCCGTGGCTGTTGTCGTTTCTGTTCACGCTGCCATAGTTGCCCTCCTGTGAATAGATGATACCGCTTGCAACACTGACAACCTTTTTTATTTGTGCTGTCGTTACTGCCATTGTATCCCTCCTATACTTTTTTTGTGTAACTCAAGCTGATGTACCCCGCACCGCTTTTTAATTTGCCCCATTTTGTGCTGCCGTTCATTTTCTCTCCGACAATGGTATAAACTTCCCCGGCGTGTACCTGTGTAGATACAGGGTAATTTGTACCCGGACCTTTTCGGACGTTCAAAACATCTGCGGTAATCTTTACCAAATAACCGCTTGTGCCTGTCGTTGCTTCCTGTTTCTTTCCCCCTGCCTGTTCTGTCGTTCCCGCCGTGCTTCCGCTCATAGCTTTTTTAACGTCTTTGCGGAATTGTGCCATAGTAAAGCCGTATTTGTTCCAAATATGCTCCACATCTCCGTGATTGCTTGCAATTCCCCTTTTATGCCCCTCCGAATGTGAAATAATAACCCCGTCCTTTTCCGGGTTAAGGTTATATTTCTTGCACAAGTAGGCAAAAAGTTCTACCGCCGTTTTGTAGGTCTTTTTCACAAAATCCTTTGTAGCTGTCGGGTTAAGGTCCTTAAAGCTGCTTCCCCCTGTGTACTTGATTGTGTCCGGCTCTGTCATTTCTACGCCAATGTGCGTATTGTTTCCGCTTCCGTTCTTTCCGCTTCCGCAATGCCACGCCCTGCGATTCCACGGCAAAAGCTGTAATACCGTGCCGTCTGCCTGTAATACGGCGTGTACGCATACATTGGCGTTGCCCTTATTCCAGTTATTGAAAAATACTGACGCTTTCGGCTGCGGGCAACCTACGGAATGTAGCATAAGCCCCTGTACCGTGATTGTCCTCCCGCAAGTGTAACACGGATTCTTAGTCACAATGCTTTCTTTAATGTTCATGGTGCTGCCTCCTTAAATGTTTATATTGTTTAAATCAACGGAAATATCCTTTGTTTCCTCCGGGTATCCCTGCTTGATTTTAACCAAGTTTTCCGCTTTTGCTTTCCAACAATACAACGCTATAACCGTTGTTGTCGGTGCTGCTATGTACGTTGCCAATACCCCAAACTGGCTAAAGTCTATCAGCGTAACCTTGATACCAATAGCCAACCCGATAAAGTAGGTAAACAGGACGGCAACTAATACCGCCTTTGTAAAATTAGGCTTTGCTTTTTTCTTTCCGTCCTGTCTGTTAAACCGCAATCTTTTATTGGCAATTCTGAATAAAAGGTAAAAAATAAAGAATCCTAAAAGGATTCCCCCGACAATACATAACATATATTTCATTTCCGCTTATTCCTCCTGTCCGTGTGCTTTTTGGTTTATGTGCTTTTCCACTTTCCCTATTGCTTCTGTGACAGGTCCGTTACAACCCTGCTCTTTTAATCCTTTCAGACACGCCAAAACCGCATAAGTGAGTAAACATAATTCGTCCTGCATATTCTCAATGTCTTTCTTTTCCTGTTCTCTCAATTTTTCAATATCCTTAGTCTGCTTTTCCTGTGCCTGAAACCATTTTACAACCCTGTAAGCTGCTGCCCCTATCGCCGTTAATGCACTTAGGACTCCCGCAATAGTAATTATTGTTGCCGAATCAATGTACATTTTCCTGTTGCTCCTTTCTGATGAATAACTTGTTAAGGCTCTGACGTAAACCGTAACTGTCGCAATGTGACAAAATCCCACGATAGGAAGCTACGGAACGGTCAAGCCTTTGTTTGCTTTCCTCACCCGCCCTTACCTTTTCAATCTGCTTTTTCAGATTCCGTTTGATTTTTACCGCCGTTTTCTTCTTTAATCTTCTGTGTGTTGCCCATATCCTGTAACCCACAAAATCAATGCCCGTACTGCATGGACGTATTGCCGTTTTGCTGTTCAAATCCAAGCGGAGGTTATCATCTAAGAAAACCCTTAGCAGTTCCTTAACCTCTGCTAAATACTTCTTATCATGGTGCAATATAATAATATCGTCCATGTACCGTATGTAATAGTGCAGTCCTAACTCGTGCTTTGCGTACTGGTCTACCTCATTCAGATAGATATTTGCAAACATTTGAGATGTAAGGTTGCCTATCGGCATACCCTTATTACATAATCTGTCCGTTACTTCTACTTCGTCCGGCTCTTTTCCGGGCGGTAATCCAAAATTCATGGATTCACAATTTATGATTTTCTCTAACAAATCAAGCAACCGTGTATCCTTTATTCTTCTGCCCAAGATTTTTAATAAAATATCGTGGTCCACCCTGTAGAAATATTTTGATATATCCATTTTCAGATAATAGTAGCGTTCCGGCTTCCTGTCTGTCTGCCGTAACCAGTACTGCAGTCTGTCCGCTGCCTTATGCGTTCCTTTACCACGCCTACAGGCATACGAATCAAAAATAAATGTATCCTCATACAACGGGAACAACTGGCGGTATATCGCCCATTGTACAATCCTGTCTTTAAATGGCAACGACATAATAAGCCTTTTCTTAGGCTCATAAACATAAAACGTATGGTACTTGCCTACCGCATACGTTCCATAAATCAATTCATTCTGAATATTTATTAAATGCTCTTCAAAGTTGCGGTTAAAAATCAATACATCATCACGGTATCTTTTCCCTTTCCTCGCTTCCTCCCAAGCCTTATATAAATTTTCAAAATCGTATATCTTTTCGTAAATGTTCTTTATGCTCTTCATTTCTGATACCTCATTAAAAAGTGCCGTACAAACCTACTAAGTTTTTAACCCTTTCGGACGTGACAAATATAATTCTTTTCAGCTTACCGCTTACTAACTGTCTTTACGGCAATACAATATTTTTCCTGTGTACAGGAATGGAAAATAACCCCTTTAACCCTGTTTGTACTGTCCTTACAATCGTAATCATAAGGCTTCTTGACATAGGGGTAGAGCGGAGCGGAAACCAATGTTGTCGTTGGAGTTGGAGCGGGGGTTATTCAAGTTAAGAGCGGACGCACCCGAATTAGAGGTATTGTTGAACGCCGACCCCCGGATAGGCAACCACCGTAAATTAGTGATTATTTCCCAATGTATTTTATTTCTGCTTCTCCCTGCTGTTTACCCAAGCCATATAACCGCCAATCATACGACCGATTTCATCTACCTTTCTAATCCATACTTCCCATGAATGGAAGTCTAAACAAGGCTTTTGTTTCTGGTATAAGTCCGGGTCCTTTGCAAGCCTTAGCAGATTTCTTAATACATCAACTTCAATATCTAAATCCTGTAAGGTTGTTTTCTTATAGTATTTCTTTTCAAGCCTAACCGCCATTTCCAACATGGTATACATTGTCTTTCTTATATCCCCCGCCAACACATACCTTTCTGTTTTCGGAAAATCCTTTAATTTTGGATTTCCATACATTATCATTTCGTAGATTTTTTCTTTTATTTGAAATATGTCGTTTCCGTTACTTTTCTTTCCCTCCTGTACGCCCTTTGCTTCCTGCAACTCTTCCATAATTCTCCCTGTCTGCCGATTAGCATTTTGCTACAAAGGGTGCGCTACCGCGCACCCTTTCAGTTATCCAGTTATCAGTTTACAGTTCGCAAAAAGCGGAGCGGAAACCAATGCTGACGAAGGAGCTGGAGCGGGGGTGCTTCAAGTTAAGAGCGGACGCACCCGAATTAGAGGTACTGTAGAACGCCGACCCCCGGAAAGGCAACCTTTCGCCGTTGTTTCTCGCCCAAAAATGGTCATTGCCATAACTTGCCCCCGAATCCGGGAACAACCCCAACGCTACCAAAAGTTTAGGTATGCTTACCCCGCTTGCTGCTGCAAGATTCTTAAATATGCAGTTTGTGTCGTTACTGTCCGTGGTCTGTGTTGTAACTGTCGTGCTGATTTTCGGCGTTGCGTCACTTGCACTTGTACGGTCAATCTTTAAAGTGCCTGCCGTTCCCGGCTCTACCAAATTTCCGTTTGGCATGATTGCTTTCCAAAGGGTGCTTGCTGCCGACATATCACAATCAATTTTCATGCTGTTTCCATAAGGTATAATCTGTATTTCCCCATTCATAAGCCTTAAACCGCCGGTCCATTCCCATACATTGCCGTTAAGGTCTGCTATGCCTGATGTATCGTGGTTATGATACCATGTAGGTTCTCCGCTGCCTGTCAGCGTCCTTTGTGTTTCGCCCTGTGGCTGTATCCCGTGTTCGTATGCGTGGTAATAATCCTTGCCGTAATTTGTATTGCCGTGCGGTACGGTCCCCATTTTCTGCGACAACAAATTAAGCACCGCAAAAATGCCTGTCTGATTCAAATGCCAACCGTTGCCCTTTTTTCTGCAAGCTGCTAATGCTGCGTCAAACGTGATATAATTTTTAGGCAGCTTCATAGCTAAAGAATAGGCACGGTCATTTTCTACAATGTTAGGAAACTTTGATACCCAAATTGTGCTTTTCTCATTCCCCTCCACAACAAAAAACGGCAACACTTCATCTGTACCGCCTGTGATAATATCCGCATAGGTCATTTTAGGAACGCCCACCATAATAGACGGCATACCTATATCATCATAGATAACCTTGTTTCCTGCGCCCATCTGTGCTACTGCACCCTGTAAATCATCAAAATTTGCCATTGTATATTATCCTCCTTAAATTTAATCAGCTTCTTAAACCAACGCCCATAATGTCAACGTGCATTTCTTCATATCGAACGGCAACGGCACACGTTCTGTAATCAAGTTGTCGTTCTCGTCTTTTTCTCCTGTATCTACAAACTTATACTCTCTAGCCGGGATAGTAACCTGTGCCACATATTCCCTTGCTTCTGTATTTACCCCTACCGTCAAGCCGTCTGCCGTATCCTTGCACACATCAAGCGTAACCTCATAATCACGCTCCCGGCTTTTGCAATTTACCATAAGTTCATCATCACCGAAAACAATCTTTGTGCCGGATACCTCATAAGGGATTTTCTCCCCCTCGTTCTTTTCTACTACAATAATCTTTGCTGCTGCCATTATCTGTTACCTCCCATTCTCTGTAACTGGCGGTATGCTTCCTGTGAACGTACCGCAATGTGTTCTGCTGCTTCCCTCTGATTGGCACTTGCCGACCCATTTAATCCATAAGCCTTTAATACTGCTGCCGTCTGTGCCTTTCTTTCGTCACTCTTGATAATTACATTTGCTGCCATTATGCGTAACCTCCCTGTACTGTGCATTTCACGGATACACTTTTAGCGGCCCCGGTGTATTCAATCTTGAATCCGTTTAGCTGCTTATCGGTTATCTTTATATCCCCGACACCGCCCGCCCCGTCTGCGTCTGCTTCCACGTTTACGGTATAATCCAAATTGCCCCGTGGCGTTTTAAGTGCTACCGTCTTTTTTGAGTTGTTAAACGGGTATTCTTTCGTGTTGGTTAAGGTTGTTTCTATGATTTCCCCCTGTAACCCCTTGATACGGCTTTCTGCCATTTTAACTTTTAACAAGGCTAATCCGGCAACTTCCCCGCTTGCAAATACCCTTTGTTCCAAATCATTGAAATTTTCCGCATTTTGTGGCGTACCCTCTTGTATTACCTCGCCCTCCACAGCTTCATGCGTAATTGTTCCGTCCGCATTGTTTACCTCTTTGTAACGGTTAGAAAACTGCGTTACATGGTCTTTCCAAATCTTGAATAATCCCACTGTGCTATTCCTCCTTAAAATTAAAGCTAAAGCGGTACAACACGCCCTGTTGTACGCCTTTTAGGTTGATTGCTTCGGTCTTTTCTGCCCACAACTGATTAGTAATATCATACAACTGTATTTTTGTAATCGTTGTGGACCCCGACACTTGCGGGGTTATGGAAATACTAAGTGCTACCCTGCCGTCTTTCAGACGTTCCCGGCTTTCAATTTTCGCCTTGTGCAACACGCCCCCATACTCGACCTTAGCATAAGCAATGTGCGTTTCAATAAACTCCTTGAAACTCTCAAAGGCTCTTTCTGTCAGCATTTTCTTTCTCCTTTACTTTTTTATTTGCTATAACCGATTTCTACCGCAACGCTTAACCTCGTATTGGTAACTTTCGGTATCTGCCGTTGTTGCCATTCCCTTATCAGATATTCCGGGTTTTGTGTTTGTGTAAGGTTCTGTGCCTGTCGTTTCCTTTCCTGTCGTGCCTGTTATGTACCTGTACTCCTCAAACTCTGTATCTGCTACCGTTTCTATATCCCCTCTTCCATGTACGATATTTCTTTTTGGTTTTGTTCCGGCAATAGTGTTTTCAAATGTATAGGCTTCTGTATCCGTTTCCCCGACTGCTGCCACTTCCCTAAATTCAGCCTTTATATTCCTGTCCGGCTTCGTTCCCGTCAAATCAGAATCATACTTTGCTGCGTCCGCTGCTGCCTGTGCTACCACCGTTTCAACCGCTGCCCCTCCTGCGGTATCCCTGTAAGGTTCTGTGCCTGTCTTTTGTTTTCCTGTCCGACCGCGGATATATTTATAACCCATTGTGTCCGAATCGGTCACAATATCACTATCCTTTGTTGCAAACGTGATATTTCTGTAAGGTCTTGTACCTGTCGGCACGGATTCCGCAATATATCCCGCTGCCTGTGTCATTATGTCAATAACGGCATTTAATACAACCCCCTCTGTATTCCTGTGCGGGTATGTTCCTGCCCTTAACTGCCCTGTCATTGGCGTTTGGAATAAAAAATACTCCGTCTGTGGCATGATGATAATGCACATGGAGCATTGATAATATAAGCCGTCCAAGTGGGCGGTCAGCCGTTTGTATATGTCAACGGTGCTTACAATCTCGTCATAATCCACCGCAACCCTTGAATTTGTCGTATCAAGCACTATGCGGAAATGAAAAGGACGCCCGTTATAGTCGTACCACTCTTCTATCTCGCTTTGTGGATGCAAGCCACCTAACGCCCTTTCGGTTGCCCCTGTCGTTCCTAATTTCTGATGTACTCTTATGCTATCCCGGATAATCGCCCTTTTTGCTTCTATCGGATAATCATAATCGTACCAGTCAACGTGCAAGTCATACGCCAACACGTCAAGCCATGTTTCCGATAACTCTTCTATGTTGGCGTATATAATATTTTTCTTTGTTTCGTGTGCGGTTATATGTAATTCCTCTGCTATAAGCTGCCCTAAAGCAAGCATTGATTTATCTTTTTTCAATGCCGGGGGGAATTTTGTCATAAAATCAGCGTCTTTAATTTTATTCATCTTCCACACCCCCAAAGGTCACGCTTTCCTCCTTTACCACCGCCACGCTCCCTTTTGGTATCTGTGTGAATACAGGGGCGGTTATTTCAACTCTTTTTATCCCCGATTCCATAAGCATAGCATTAAAATAGGACGGGTTAATATCCCGCCCCATTTTTGAGGTCTGCCATAATATGTAATTTTCCACCGCCAACGCCACCGCCTGTTTAATGTCGTTGGTGCTTAGTTCCTTTTCCTTTGATATGAAATATTTTATGTTTATGTCAAATTCTACCGTGTCGGGTGCTGCCACTAATACGGTATCCGTCATTGGTCTAATTTCGTCCCCGCTTAGATAATCCCGTACTTTGTCTATCAATTCCTTATCCGGCAATTCCCCATTGTATAGCATAATCCTTATGTCAGCCACACCCGGCTGCGGACTCTCTGCCGATACGTCACTAATTTGTGCGGACACGCTTTTAGCATGATATATATAACTTCCCCTTGACCCCGCCGTTGTGTAGCTTTCTTCGCTTTCCCTCATGCGGTTATAATAGGCTGCGTCTTTTTCCGCTTCGCTTCCCCCTGCCGTTTCCGTAATGTTCATTACCTCATTGAAATACAGAAATTCATCTGATACAAGTTTGTCAACCTGTCCGGGTACAAACCCATTCCCGATTTCCCCGGCTGTGGTGCATACCGCCGGAACGTCCGCATAATCGGCCCCGGCTTTAAATATGATATGCCCTACCGTGTCAAAGTTTATTGTGCCGTCTACCGTTACCTCCATTGTGTCCGTTATTATAAAATCCTCTGTCAGCGTCTTTGTAAGATAAAACCTAAGCGTTGTTTTCGCTGCTTCCGGCTCTAATCTCGGTACATTATGGAATATCTCACTAAGGGAGTCCAAGTTCTTTCCCTCTGCATACCGTGGTAAATTCTGTTTTGCCGATTCATTTATCAAAACTCTTTCCTGTATAATCACATCTGCAAGCCAAAGGATAAACGCCCTTACAGGGTCAGCCGGGTATAGCTTCCTTTTTGTGATACTCTCATATCCGGCTATCAGCTTATTTACAAGTGCTTCTGTATCTGTATCTACAAACTCAACCTCCGGCAAATTACTCGGTATATTCCTCGTTGTCGTATTCGTCATTGATTACCACCTCCACTATTGGTTTTAATACACCGCTTTCATAATCGGCTTTAAAGTCAATGTTTACGATTTCTGCCCTCGGTTCGTACTCTTCCGTTTTGTCGTAAATATCCGTTGTTGCCAATGCTTTAGCCGTTTCTATCGGCTTATCTATGTATTTCGGGTTTAATCCTAATTCCCTGTCAAGCGGTATGTCATATTCCGTTGAGGAATACAGGAAATAAAGGTTTTGTATAACCTCTTCATACACCGTTGCGGGTGCAAGGTTTATTTCATTTTCCTTTGTTGTGTCTACTATGTAAGTCATACCGCCCTACCTTTCCGGGTATTCCTGTAAGGAAATACTGCTTTTTGCTATCAGTAGGTTGCCTTTGTTGTCAAACCTTTCATAATCTTTTGAGTGCTGCGTTATTACCCATTTTGTGCCGTACTTCTTACCGCCGATAACCAAAGTAAGTATTTTACCCTTTTTCCTGTATTTATCTATCTTATCCTGCATTGTCCGTGGATTTACCCCTAAAAAAGCGGACAGGTAAATAGTAAAACTGGCTGTGTCAATATCATTGTACTGAAACTCCAGTAACGGTTTTTTATTGTGGCGTGTGTGTTTTGCGTAATTCGTCTTGCTGTCAATCTTCAAACCCTCAAAGGTTTTTACTGTATTCTTCGATACAGAAAACACAATATCGCCTAATGTTCCAATCTTTGCCATTAGATACCTCCGATAATAAAGCCGTCCCCCTCGCCCTCCGGCTTAAAGATACATAATACCCATTGCCCTATATACGGTATCCACGGATACACTTTTATAACCCTGTCTGCTGTTCCTTTCCATGTATGCAGAATATCCGGGTACTCTTCCTTGTACCGGTCCCCTATGCCTAATTTCCTGTCGTACTGTGCGTAATCAGCTTCATAATTCCACTTTACCCCTGCGTCTTTCCATTCCATAACCATAAACGGCGTATTCTGCACTATCCGCAAATCCCCCGTTACAATGCCCTGTTCTTCTATCTTTACCCTTGCCGTCATTTTCTCTTTGTTTACGCTGCTTACAATGCCAATCCTTACTATGTCCTGCAGTTCCCTTATGTCGTTATCATCAAATTCCTTTATCATCAATACCCCTCCAAACAACTGCGTAATTTTATCTGTACCTTATAACCGCCTGTAATATTGTGCGTTGCCTGTTCGACTATGTATTTTCCGTTAAATTCCCCGAATCCGTATACCCTTACCGTGATACCCGCCACATAATCCACATCTCCAATTAGCGTAAATTCTGCCGTTGTTTCCCCTTTATTTCTTGCCCTTAATGATTTCCGTGCAAGTTCCTTAGCTTCCGCAACGCTTGACACTTTTTGTTTTATTTCCAATGTCTGCCCGTCAGAATTTGCATTTTCCGGCTTGTAAGTTGCTTCTATCTTCTTTTTTGTGTCCGGGTCTGTGTATACAACGTGGCATGATGAATAGGCGGTATCAGCCGTTTTTGTCGAAAAACTGTAACTAAGTATATTGCCTTTGCCCGCCTTTATCTTTTTTACCTCTGCTTTTTTCTCAAAGTCCGCTGCGTCAAACAATACGATTGTTTTTGACGTGACTTTAAGGCTGATTCCGGCACGTTTGCACATACGCTTTAAAAATGCTATGTCCGTCATGTTCCTTTGCTCTCTGCGTTTATATACAGGGTTGGAATTTGACAGGTACATAAGCTTCATGCTGCTCCGTTTCGCTATCTTCTGTGCCATGTTTTTTAGGGTTGTGTTTTCCCATGTCCTGTTATACTTCGTCTGCCTTAATTTCGCCTTGTATGGTATTGATGTAGCCTTGATTGTCAGCTTTTGGGGCGGCCCCATATAATTTACGCTGTCAATCTCGAATACCCCGCAATCTAATACTTTGTCCTTTCCGTCTGTGTAGGGGTTTTTCTGTATAACCATAGCGTGTATTTCCGTGCCTTTGAACGCCCTTTTTTCTGATTTCTTGCTTGCTGTTTTCTTTTCTGTTACCGTTTCCCCCTCTACATCTTCTGCATTTACCCAACCATAAACCTTTTTTCCGTCCTGTGAAATTAAATGATAGGGGTGTGCGTTGCTGTTTGCTATCGTACATTTACATTTGCTTGCGCCCCTCGTTACCGTGGGTTCTGCTGCTGAGGAGGATATATAAACCGGTCCGCCTTTGAATTGTACAATATTGCCAACCTTTACCTCCCCCTTTTTTGTAACCGTCTGTGTTTTCCCTGCCGTTTTGTTCGTATTAAGCCAATCCTTAATCCATTTCCCCTCTCTATCATCAAGCGATATGCTAATATCGTCCGTTTCGTCCTCTTCCTTGTCCGTGAATGACAGGGATAACAGGTATTTTGACAGGTCCTTTGATATATCCGCACCTTTGAAATAGAGTTTTACCGCCGTTCTCCTTGCTAACGTCTTATCACTCATCTGCTGTTACCCCCTGTTTCCACGGGGGCAATGTTTCCGATACCTCTAAATCAATCTCCGGGAGGGTCAGCTTGACCCCCGCCGGAAATATGTAGGTATCCTTATGCTCTATGTTTGCTTTAATCAGCATATCCATGTACATTTCATTTCCGTATGCCTTGTAAGCCACAATATCCCATGTATCCCCGGATATGGTTGTATAAGTGTCAAGCATAAGCAACCCTGCCCTCCTGTTCTTTCTGCTCTCTTAAAATTGTAATGATAATCTGCCGTATCTTCTCTAAAAACTCTTCATCATACTGCTGCAACTGTTCTTTGATTCCGTCCGTTTCCCCGCCCTGTACGTTCACTGTCGGATTGTTTGAAACATGGATTGTAATTGTACCCGCACCAATCGCCCCGGCGTTTACGTTGCTTGCCGTGTTAAGGTCTTGTGCCTGTGCCATGTTGTTAAATATCTGCCCTGTCTGTGCTGCGGTAAATACGCTCCTGTTTGCTGCCCCTGTGATAAGTTCGGGGCCGTTCTCTCCTGCTATGAATGTGTCCGGCGTTCTTACTGTACCGTTTACAAATCCCGGTATCTGCGGTATGTTAATGCCCTTGCCACCGATACCCGGCACCCAATCCGGCACTTTCAATTTGTTAAGTCCACCAATTACCGTATTGACGGCTGAAACAACCGCCCGCAACGGCGCTTTTATGATTTCCCCAAGTCCACCAACCGCACCGCTGAAAATACTCTTGATTCCGTTCCATGCCTGCGACCAATTCCCGGTAAACACACCAGTAATAAAGTCTATCAAACCTTGAAAAATCTGCATAACATTTTGTACAATCGCTGCTATGCTCTGCAATGCCGACCCTAACACGCTTGAAAAGATGTTTGCCACCAACTCTATAACAGGTATTAAAGCCTGTAAAAGCGTTGTAAGCACTGGCAAAATCGCCTGTATGATATTCTGAAAAATCGGTACAAGCGTATTCAGCAGACTTATAAATATTGGTAGTACCGTGTCAATTATCTGCTGCACAATCGGCAACACCGTCTGTATCAACTGAATAATGACAGGCAGAATACTTTGAATAATCTCCATGAATATAGGCAGCAAAGTATTAAGCAGATTTATAAATATCGGTAAAATTGCGTCCACTATCTGCATTACCAACGGTAAAATCGTCTGTATAAGCTGAATGATAACAGGCAACACCGCCTGTATAATCTGTGTCAGTATCGGTAAAATCGCATTTACCAACTGAATAAGCACGGGCAATACTGATTGTATAATCTCTATCAGTATTGGCACGATTGCATTTACCAACTGAATGAGTACAGGCAAAACCGCCTGTATAATCTGCGTCAGCAAAGGCACTATTGTTTGTATAAGCTGAATGATAACAGGCAACACCGCCTGTACTATCTGTATCAGCAAAGGCACTACTGCATTGATAAGCTGAATAAGCACGGGCAGTACACTTTGTACGACCTGTAAAACCAAAGGCAGTAAAGCCGATATGAGTTGTACAATCACTGGCAATATTTCCGCTATCAGCGTTGCAAGCACTGTTATTACCGCCCCTATCAGTTCGCCCAATACTGGCAGAATTGCGGTTACAAGCTGCCCTATGAGTGGCAAAATCTGTATAACCATATTCGCAAGCATTGGCAATATTGGCAGCAACCCGGTTTTCAATGTGTTTATGAGGGTTGGAAGTATGCTTTTCAGCGTATCCAGTACACCGGTCCCGCTTGTAAAAAATGCGTCCTTTATCGCCGTTCCAACCTGTGTTATCACGCTCCATAGCTTATTGAATACGGCTAAACCCTCGTTTCCAAAGGTTTTCTGAATAAACCCCCGTACCTGTTCTAAATGCGTTGACACATAATAGATTGCACCGCCTACCGCTGCAATCACGCCTACCAACGGCAATATCTTTGTGAGGATACCGCCAAATCCACCGCCCATACTGCTTAGGTATTTCGTAATCCCCAAGCCTTTAATCATGGTAAAAGCCTTTTGTATTGACAGGATACCGCCTTTTACTTCCAAAAAACCAAGTTTGGCAATCAATCCCCCGGCTTTCAACCCGACTAATCCGGCTACAATTTTCGCAATCGCCTTTACCGCTCCGGGGTTTTCCCTAACAAATGTCGTTACAACGGTTATTATGTCCGTAAATTTCTTTACGCCCTCTGTCAGCGTAGGAAGCAGCAACTCCCCTAACTCAACCTGTAAAGCGTCAAAAGCTGATTTTGCAAGCGTGATACTGCCGTTTAGGTTGTCAAGTTTTGTTTCTGCCATGCGTTTAGCTGCACCGTCACAATTATATACCGCTTCGGTCAGCTTGTTATAATCCTGTTCGGAGGCATTGACAATAGCAAGCATACCCGCAAAACTTTCTTTCCCAAATATTGCGCTTGCTGCTGCTATTTGTTCCTGTTCCGACAAACCGCCCAAGCTGCCCCTTAAATTTTCCACAACCTCTCCAAAGGTTTTCATTGTGCCGTCTGTCTTTGTAAGGCTGATTCCGTACTTATCCATGTATGCAGCCTGTTGTTTTGTCGGCTTCGCCATGTTCGCCAATGCCGTCTTTAGGCTTGTTCCTGCCACTTCTGCCTTTATACTGGCGTTCGCCATTAAGCCTATACCTAATGACATATCCTCCACGCTATACCCCAACGCACCCGCAACCGGGGCCACCTTTTGGAATGTTGACCCCATCATGGATACATTGGTATTTGCATTACTGGAGGCTTGTGCCAATACGTCCGAAAAATGCCCTGCGTCTGACGCTGATAACCCAAACGCTGTTAATGCGTCCGTTACAATGTCCGATACCGCCCCTAATTCTTCCCCGGACGCACTGGCAAGATTCATAATGCCCTCTATACCGCCCAACATATCCCCTGTTTTCCAACCCGCCATTGCCATGTATTCCATAGCTTCCCCGGCTTCCGCTGCCGTAAATGCGGTTGTTGCGCCCATTTCCTTAGCCTTTTGGGATAGTTTCGCCATATCCTCCGCACTTGCGTTTGATATGGATTTTACGGTTGACATCTGCTCTTGAAATTCCGCTGCTTTCTTTACCGGTCCGGCGTAAATGGCAGCACCTACCGCCGTAACCGTTCCCACCAAGCCTCCTAACTGTGCCTTTGTCTGTGAAATAGCCTGTTTGTTTGCTGCCTGTTTTTCCGTGATTTCCTGTACTTTCTTTTGTGCCTGTTCTAACCTCTCATACTGCTGCCTTAATTCGTTTGTATCCCGTCCTAAGTTGTCAGTATTTACCCCGGCTTCACGGAGAGTATTGCTCAATTCCCCTAGCCGTTCCTCTTCCCTTGCCGTTGCGTCCTGTGCTTTTTGCAACGCCCTTTCATTCGCCTGTAGCTGTCTTGTAAGTTCCGGCGTTGCCTGTCCTGCCTCCTCAATTTCCCTTGTCAGCCGTTCATGCTCTGCCTGTAACTCGCTTACCCTCTGTCTGCTTTTTTCTACGGCGGTCTGCTGCTTCTGATAAGCTGATACGTCCTTTAATTTCTGGTCCGCACTTCTTAAATCATTTTGCAGTAATTTCATGGTCTGCGACGCATTTTTAAAGGATTGGGAAAAGTTCGGCCCAAGTCGTGCGGTTAGCTGAAAAAGCAACTCAAACTGTTTAGCCGTTGCCATTTCCCGCTCCTTTCTGCTCTTCGATTACCAAGTTGTATGTCTTAATCCAAGAATCCAACCCCCTAATCGTCTGCTTTAGCCAAAACTCTATGCTTGTATGAGTTTCCCTTGACAGCAATATGCAGTTTCGCTTAAACCATTTTATAGGGTTTTCTCGCCGTACCCCGTTGACACTAAAAAACTTTGTGCCTTATTCTTGACTTTCCCAAACTCACGGATTGGAAGATGTAAAATAACATCACTTCCTACCCCTGCTGCCTTTGCTGCCAACCTGTACAGGAATGAGGTTGAAATTTCCGGGGATAATGCAAATTCGCCTACCGCCGTCATTTCCGTTTCAATGTCTACCAAATCCTCCCCTATAAGGTTTTCAAAATCAAACACGAATTTTTTATAGGTCTTATCCTCGTATGTGTAAGGTCTTGCAAGGTTCATCACATACGCACCCTCCGGCACTTTTTCTTTTGTGTCCGAATCGGTCACAACCGCCGTTTCTGCCTTTGTTTCCTCTGTAGCTGCTTCCTGTCTGTTTTCTTTCTTAATATCTTCCATTGCCTTAGCCTCCTATTTTTTGCAAAGAAAAAACACGGTTTCCCGTGCCTGTTTATTTTCCAAGTGCTTTTCTTACATCTGCCAACCAGTCTTTCCCATTTACAAAATAAATGTAATTTAACGGGTCAATCTCTAACATTTTCTTGCCGTCTATGTATGTGGCAAAATATGTTGTTGCGTATTCCCCGCTTACCTCCGCTGCACTTGCCGTGGCAACTTTTCCGGGGTTCAGCTTCTTAGGCGTGAGGGTCAGCAAATGTTTTACACGCCCAACCTCTGTAACGCCCTTTGTTGTGTTTTTGTTCTGCTGTGCCACCCTTAAATCAATCTTGTGTTCCCGTGGCTCATGCAGTTTGATAGCGTTCTTTGTAACCGTCCTGAAATTAAGTGTTGTTGTCATTGCTTCGATAGCGCCTAATATAACGGCTTCTACCTTGCCACCCATTCCGGCCCCGCTGATTTCTTCGGTCAAATTCGATATTTCCGGCAATGTAACTTCTGACATGCCGTAATACTCCGTTGCGTCCTCATAAACCGCAAATCCTATTACTGTTTCATCAACTTTTGCCATTTTCCTACCTCCTATGCTGCAAATAGAGTTTCAAGATAACTTACGTCATACTCTAAGACAAAATCAAGTTCCTTTGCCGGACTAGGCGGGGTAAGGTATATATGAAAATGTGCAATGCCTGCCATTAAATCCGTTTCCGGGTTTTCCTCTTCCAAAAACTCAATTCGTCCACCTAAAATTACTTCATCTGCTGTCAGTCCGTTAAGCCAAATATTAAGGCTCTGTACAACCGATTCTACCAAGCGTGGTTTTAATCCCCTGTCAACCTTGCTCCACATTGACAGGATAACCGAATTTCCAACCCACGAAAACATACGGTTCACGCAATAGAAATAGTCTGTAACGTCCGTATTTGACGGATAACAGGCTGTTTCATTCCCCCACGATACAAACCCACCGATAAAGTTTAACCCTGTGATAATCCCCTGTGAGTTAAGATAGTTCGCTTTCGTGAGGTCAAGTAGTACCTCCGTTCCGTCTGCTAATACCATGCCGTCAATCTGCAACACTTTATTGCTTGCTGATTCACACGGCGTTTCCTTTCCCATGTCCTCGTCTGCGTCCGTCTTTGCCATAAGTCCGGCTAACTGCGTGGAATAGTGGAATACCCTGCCCCCTAATGTCAGCATGGGCCATACTAACAGTTCGGACGGCTGCACGATATTCTTTTTGTTTTTCCATTCCACCGCTTCCGTATATGTCGTTGCTTCTGTCGTGTCAACATCAATAATCGCCACGCCCTTAAAAAGTCCGTTGATACTTTCCGCTTTCGCTGCCATGATTGCAGCAACCTCGCTATCGTGCGAAAAGTTCGGTGCAAGGAAAACGGTTGGTATAACCCGGAATTTCGGGAAAATAAAATCAACCAATTCAAAACCGCTTGATTTCTTTGTGTTAATATCGTATCCCCCGATAATGTCCTTTTTTGTTACTTTTGACGGGTCAACCGCATTGTACTTAATGTTAAGCGTTGCATTATCGGACGCAATCGCCCCGCCCTCGATACGTTCCAGTCTTAACACTTCATCAGTATACAGCAATTCATAGTCAACGCCCCTTTTGTATTCATCTGTAAGCGTATCCTCCGCACTGTACCCTTTTACTACTACCTTATCTGCCAATGCTTCTAACGGCAAATCCAAAACGCCCCCGGATAATCTCATGTCCGCTGCGTCCGTTTCCTCTGTCAAATGCTTTGCCGGGTCTAACACATTGATAATTACAATCGGTCCATTCTGATACAGTTTGAAACTTGTATAGATTTCCTCGCAAATATCATACTTTTTCCAATCGTCACTATATCCCATAGCTTCCACGGCTTCCGCATATGAGGATACATATACAGGCTCGTTTACTTTGCCGTTTACCATGTGCGCCGGGGCCGTTCCTACAATAAGGTGTATGCAACTGTCTGCGGTTACTGGCGTTGAAATGCTCGTACCCCGCTTACTTGCTCTTGCTCCATGAAAATAAGCCATTTTTTAAACCTCCTTTGCCTTTCTTGACAGGCTTAAAACGTCATTGTAATACTTGTTTATCAATGTCCCCGCCTGTTTTACCTTTGCCCTGTTAGTCGCAAGGCTTTCTGTCGGCACGATAAGCATTTTTACCTGTGGTATTTCCGCTATTACGTCTTTCAGATATTCCTCCACGCTTTCCCTTGTGCCTTTGACAATCGTATTTTCGATTAGTCCTTTGGTTGTCGGTCCGATATAAATAAATGTTTCCTCTCCGGCGTTCCCTGCCCCCTCTGTGGCTTCCGTATTTGCCGTTTCCTGCCGTTTTTCCTCTTTAGGTGCAGAATTTACCGCCTGTTCCTTTTTAACGCTGTTTTCGGCTTCTGTGGTGCTTTCTGCTGCCGTCTGTGCGCCTGTAACTTTCTTTGCTGCCATATTGCCATGCCTCCTTATGTTAAATATTTCCTTACATCTCTTTCCACCTGCTGCATTTCCCAAATCGTCATTATCTCGCCTATCTGATACACTTCCAAATCATCATCATAAACGATAAATTCTATAGGTTTCTGACAGGAAAAACGGCTATCTACTACAACGTCCTCCAGTAACTTAGTCTTAATCCTTGTTAGCAAGTTTAGGCATTGTATGTAATTTTCCTGTTTATCCTCGGAAAATGTCACGCAAATAATACGCACCCTGCATATACTCTCTTCGTTATCATCTTTTCCAGTCAATAACTTTAAAAGTATGTAGGGTGCTGCTTTCTTTTCTGATTCCTTGTCTGGCAGATTGCCAACAAATACCGCCGGAGGGCGTTCTGCTGCCTGTGTGCCGTTTTTAGGCACTCTTGTAAGCAACCGCATATCCTTTGTTATTTCCTCGCAATATGCTTTTAAGGCTTCCAATAGGTCTAATGGTGTCATTATCAGCCTCCGTTTTTACTTAACAACCTTTCTATTTCGTGTTCTATTCGCTGATTGATAACCTCGTTTACCCGTTCTTCCACGTTCTGCATAACCTTTTCATTGCCTACCATTTGCGGTACTGCCGGGGATAACAATTCTTTCAGCTTTTCTTTTCCTGTTGCCGTGGATACCGTGCCTTTCTGACGCTCCATAATGCCTATATGCCCCGATTTCATTTGTGCCACGAATACATTTTTCTGCCTGTTGAATTTTACAAGGCTGCTTGCCTTTAATACTGCTGCACTCGGCGTTGTCTTTTTCTTTGGCGCACTGGGGGAAACTTTGAATTTCATAAGCGGTATTACACCGCCCGAATATTCAATACTCCCTATGATTCCGTCCCCGTTTTTAGTTACGCTGTTGTACCTCATGTAACCACGGCTGTTAAAATCCCCCGCCGATATATGATAAGTCTGCCTTACCATTTTTCCCGCTGCTGTTTTCCCCGCCATTAATCCCCTTGCAAGTGCGGGTTTCAATACTTTTTCGTCTGCTTTTTCCACCCCTGCAAGTATCGTGTGTATCCGGTCTATGGTCTGTTCTGATACCTCTATCATTCGTCATACCTCTCCAATCCTATAATCAGTTCGTTATACTCATTCCGTACATCAGTTATCATAAAGAGGTTGCCGTCAATCCAAAACCTCATACCGCTTGCGGGTTCTTTGCCCATGTCGCTTAGTCTTACCCTGACAACAATATATTTCCCATAGAATCCCTCCGCATTATCTCCCGAAACAAGGTTCTGACGTTCCTTTGTTTCTTCGGAGTCAAGTATGACAGGTATTTTTTTGTCTATACCGTCACACTCAACCCTTTTAAGCTGTGCAAATTCTTCTAAGTTGTAAAATGTGCTGTCTAAGTCCTTATCAAGCATTTCTTTAAAATTCTTCATAGGCTGCTTACCTTAGCATACAGTGGCAACAAACCAAGAATCAACCTCATGCGGTACAGGGATAGGGGCGGAGGATAACTGCAAGAAACGTCTTGCCGGGCGTCTTTCTACCCACTGTTCGGGTATCCTTGCGCCCTCTTCTACGCTGATTGTCTTTCCTGTTTCGTCTACAATGCCGACTGCCCCATAATACATGGAATATGCTGCCTCCGTTGCCAATAACGCAACAACATTTGACGGCAATAAATACTTGTTTTCCGGCTTCGCCCTGTTCGTCCAGTTATCTAAATACATTTCCTTGTATTTATAAATATCCATACCTAAGCTGTGAATCGTTCCAACATATGTAGCACCGTTCGGGAGTTCCCTCGGTTTGATTGCTGCAAGGTCATACCGCCTGTTGTCAAACAATTCTTTTACTTCATCATCTTTCAGAAATGCGTTTAATGCGTCCTGCCCCATAAGGCATATATCGCAATTCACAAACCCGGTTTCCTGTACCTTATCCCGCCATGCTTCCAACTGCTCCAGTTTACCGCCTGTTGTCTTAGTCCATTTTTCAGCTTCTTTTAGTGTTACTTTGTTTGTAAACTGAAAATCAATAATATCCTGTATCGCTTTTCCTTTGCTGTCCAAAATCGGTATCTTTCCCGTAAACAGGGCCATGCAGCACATCCACTCCTCCCGGCGTGTAATCATCTGGTCCAGCTTGCTAAAATCACGCTGCATTTTTTCAACTGCCCTTTGGTTCGGAGATTTTCCGTTATACAGGCTTTCCCCCGGTGTGCGCTTCAAAATATCGTCAATCGTTGTAATTGTGTTCGGTGCGATAAGGGGCGGTTCGTATGTATTGGTCTGATAACCCTCGTTTTCAACTGTCGCACCGCCTATTTTCTTGTGTACAAATGGTGCTAACGCCCTATTCCCTTTCTTAAAATCAACGTCCACTTTTTCCGTAACGAATGTTTCAACATTACGGAAAAATGTATCTTTGATAAAAGTATGCACTTTCGGCATACGCTCTACTAACTTGCCCATTGTTCTAGGGTCATAAATGCTGATAGCCATGATTTAACCTCTCCTTTTCTGTTATTATTCTGTTTCGCTGCCCTGTTCGCCCTTGCTTGCTGTCGTTGCTACTGCATTTTCTGTATCCACTAAGAAAATGCCCAACTTTCTAAACGGTGCTTTAAAATCCGCTGCGGTTGTTCCTGTCGGCACTTCCAACGCTTCCCCGAAAAACTGCCCCGTCAGATAGATAACTACCTCTTCCCCGGCTTCCGCTGATTCTGCTGCAAGTCCGTATACATTTGCTACGGTATCAGCGGTTACGGCTGATAATTTTCCGTCCGTTCCAAGTGTCACGGGCATAAGTTCTAAAACCGTGTTATTGTCTGCAACTGTGCCCGAATCGGTCACAACGGGATAATCCCCGGCATGAATCATTTTCGGGGTGTAGCTTCCTAACAACTCTTTTCCTGCTGCCATGTTTCCTTACCTCCTTATTTCGCCTTTGGATATAATTCATCAATGATATTTCCGAACGGGTCATCTTCCCCCGCCCCGCCTTTGTTCGATACGGGCGGTACATCATCAACGCCGGAGTCTTTCAAATCCGCTTCACGGTCATTTAAAAATTTGCTGCCCGCCTTTTTCTGTGCTGCCACCATCTGCATAGCAAACACCTCCGCACTTACAGGATTTTCATACTTTGCCTTGTCTGCCAAATCCTCATAACCCGGCAAAGTAATTTCATCAATCGCCTTTATCCTTGCCCTCTCTGCGTCTACTGCTGCCGTGTGGTCTGTTTCCCCTGTCTTTGCCGTTGCCATAATCTCATTTTTGTAAGCGTCAGCAACTTCCGGGTGCTTAGTCTTAAACTCTTCCAATGTCATTGTTTCGTCCTCCTTATCGTTTTTTACATTGGGTTTATTATTATGGCTATTGGCATAGCCTAATAATCCTTTTGGCACTGTATGGAATGTGTTTAAATTGATTGGTACAGAATTTACAATAATTTTTTCTGCGTCCTCAACTTCCGTTTCAACCTCTGTAAGCATGACTGCAGTACAAAATCCGGCTTCCACGGCTTCCTCCCCTGTGTACCATGTTTCATCTGTCATAAGGCTTTTTATTTCGTCCTCTGACTTGTCCGTTACGGTCATGTAGCAATTAACAATAGATTGCTTGATTGTTTCCAGTTCGTCCGCAATCTTCTTTAATTCGTCTGCCTTGTAATATCCTAAAATCCCCGCTGCCGGGTCATGTATCATAAAGATACCGCCTACCGATATTTCGATAGAATCCCCTGCCATTGCTATAATTGTGGCAGCGCTCGCACACCAACCGTCTATTTTCACGGCTATATTTGCCTTGTGTTCTTTCAGCCTTGTATATATCGCTACCGCTGCGAACACATCTCCACCGCCCGAATTGATACGCACGGTTATTTGTTCAACCTCGCCCATTGCTTTAAGGTCTTTGTTAAACTCTTTCGGGGTTATATCGTCCTCATACCATGAATACTCCGATATTTCCCCATACAATAAAAGTTCTGCCGTGTTTTCCTCTTCGTTTGCCGTGAAATTCCAAAACCTGTTTACCTCGTTTTTATTCCTCGGTTTTTTCCTCTTCTCCCCTGTCCTGTCCGTCAGCTTCTTTGTCTGGGTCTGTGTCTGATTCCTTACCTCCAGTATCCCCGGCATTAAATTCTTTCTTTGCACTTCCTGTTACCTCCTTTAGCAGTTTTTCCTCTCGTTTCCGCTGTTTCACATTCTTGTAAAAGTCTGTGCCTGTAAGTTCCGTTGCTTCTTTTTCCCTTGTGGAATAACCGCCCTGTACCCTTAATTCTGCTGCTTCAACCTCTTTTACCGGGTCAAGCTGCCCTGCACTCGGTCCATTCCATTCAGCGGAGCAATATGCGTCTTTGATAATCGGGTCATTGAAAAAACCGGGTGCCTGTATCCTGCCTTTTGCCACCGCTTCACATAGCCACTCCTCATAAATCGGTTGGCAAAAATCAGCTATAAACCATTCCCGGTACATCTTAATGACTTTGAAAAACTCCAAAATAGCGGCCCTTGACGCTGAATAATTGTTTGTAAACGCCATGATAAGTATTTCGTATGGAATTTCTAACGCTGCGCCTATCTGCTTTATAACCGCCATAACAAAAGGGTCAAAATTGGCGTTGGGTCTGCCGGGGGTTGTCATGTTTGCTTTTTCCCCCTCGCCCAAATCAAAAACCGCCCCCGGTGCAAGTTCTATACTGTTTTCGTCCTCTGCGTCAACTTGCATTTCTTCCGGCACGACTTCTCCAAATGCCGTATCATCACTTGCACTTTCCTTTTCGATAAACACCGTGACAAGTCCGCTTACTACTGCTGCCACAACTTCCGCTTCCGTGTACCGCCCCAACTGCTTTATCGTTTCAATTACAGGGGATAAAAAAGGAACGCCCCGGACTTGCCCGATACGCTCCCGATTCATAATATGCAATATGTTCTTTCTTCCTGTCCTGCTGCCGTATGCTTCCACCCTTGCCCATTCTCTAGGCTTCCTGTCCGTAAATGACAGGGGGTGGAATTTTGAAATATGATACGCCACCACTTCCCCGGCTTCGCTTTTTTCCACGCCCTCACAAAATAAAGGGTTTACCGTTTCTTTGTCCGGGGTGCTTACCCTGTCAGCTTCGATAAGTTCTACCCTCAAATCGTATATACTGCCGGTCCTCTTCGTTGTTTTCATCAGTGCGAACGAATCCCCACTAAGCAAGGCATTAAGCAAAGCCAACTGTTGCAACTGATAAAAATTATCCAGTCTTTCCAAGTCGCAATTTGTAGAGTTCGCCCAATGTGCAAACTCCCTTTCTATTGTTTCCTCTAATTTCCTTGCTTCGTCCGGCGTTATGTTCAATATTTCCTCATTGATTGTACTTTTCAGCCGTAACCCTGTACCTACCGTGTTTGTCCTAAGCCGTTTTATTGCCCCTGTAGCAATGTTTGACCCTCCATAGTACAAATCCCTTGACCGTTGGCGTAAAGCGTCTATATTGTCCTCTATATCTTCCCTGTGGCTACCGCCCCCATGCGTCCAACCTATAACCGATTTCTTGACCGAATTTGCCCCATAGTTGCCGTATCCGCTGTTTACCATGCTTAGCCTTTTCCTTGCAACTTCCCTTTTCAATGCCTTTTCCGGGGAAACTGCCATTATTACCCTGTCTATCGGATTCAAACCGCCCTAACCTCCTTTCCGACTGCATAAAAATAGCACCCTCGGAAAATACAACGTATTTCCTTTGGTGCTTCTGCTATTTTATATAATAACATAAAAAAGCGGGCAATGGTGGGCAATCTTTCAAAAAATTTATAAATCCCTCGGCACAACCCTGTAAACCCTGTTTCTGCCCTTTCTTTTGGCTATATTCTCTAATGCCTGTACCTTATTGCTCCAATACTCTATCTGCTTGCGTATTTCGCCCAAATTTGCCCTTGTAAACGACTTACCGCCAATCGTGTAGGATTGATTGATTGCAACCTCGCTTTCGGCTTCTAGCCACATTTCCAAGTGTTTTTTTGCTGTTTCTAATGTTATTGCTGCCATTATAATATACCTCCGCTTCTGCTTCCCCTGCGTTTTCTTGTCTTTTTCGGGGGTGTCTGTGTTCCTGTTTCTTTCTTTGGCGGTTCTTTGAGGGTCAAGCCTGTCAGTTCTATAGCTGCCTGTGCGTAATTTCTACAGTCTAACGGCTCATTCCTCTTTGTTTCGCCTGTCAGTTCCCATACAAAATACGGTCTGCCTTTTTTATACTTTAGTACCTGTTTTTCCGCTGTCAGTCCTTTGAAATAATCTTCATCATACCCCCTTATGTATCCGTTTTCATCTTTTGGAAAATGACAGTATCCGGGTCCCTCCTCTTCAATCTGCAATCTCTGTAATAACAGGCTCTTCCCTGTATCCACGCCCAACGTAAACAAATACGCCTGTTCTCTGTTGTTTTTTGTCGGCTTCGGTATATACGGTTTTGCAGTACCCTCATTGCCTCCCCTTATTGCGTATACGCCCCTTGCCGTCCGTGCCTTACAGAATTTACATACTTGATTAAAGAAATGCCCCTGTGTATCCATACAGGCCCGCAGTATCCTCATTTCCGTACCGTCTGCCTTTTTAAATTTCTGTAGCAGAAATTCATCTAACCGTTTCCATACTTCCGGCTGTTTCAAATCGCCGTAAATCCGTTTGTAAACGATTCCATAGGATTCATGCCCTACGCCCCAACCTACAACCTCAATTTCAAATCTATCATCTTGCGTATCTATCCCGGCTGTCAGTGCTATTACTTCGTCCGGCACTTCACAACGGTATTTCTCACGCCGTTTTAATAAATCGTCCTTACTTGCCTTTTCGCCGTCCTCTTCCCATGTCTGCCCTAACTCGGTATTTACCCATGATTTCATCAATTCAACATTGCCTTTTTTAACCGCTGCGTCAGCTTCGATAAATCCCTTTACGATTTTATCCCAACCAAAAAAAGTTGACGCTAAAGAATTGAAATGAAAACCCCTTACTTTTCTTTTCGGGTATTTCGCTATATATCTGCCCTCGTTAAAATGGTCTTTCCATTCTACCTCCGAATGGATAACCCCACATTTTGCACAAGCATAAGTAACGCTTTCTACTTCCCCGTCAGCGTCAACCTTGTAAGTAAGGTTGCCCCATTCCAACGGCTGAAGCTCTCCGCAACTCGGACACGGTACGTTCCATTCTTCCATTGTTGAATGTTCGTACTCCATTTCTATACGGCTTGCCCCTTTTATTGTCGGTGTGCTTGTGTCTACTTCTTTGCGATTCCAGTATGTAGTTAAACGCTTTCCGGCTAAAATAAGCGGGTCCCCCTCTGCCCCTGCCGTTGGCGGGTATGCGTCTATTTCATCTGCCAACAATACACGGATTGGACGGCTTCTAAGTTCTGTCGGGGAGTTTGCCCCTGTCATTGTGATACGACCGCCCGGAAAAGACTTTTTAAAAATCGTGTTTCCGCTTGTCCGGCTCTTCTCATTGATTTTATCTTTTAATGCCGGGGTATCCCTTACCATTGGCATTAGCCTATCTTTGCTTAGGGTTTCCGCAAGGCTCAATGTCGGCTGCATACACAACATTGTACAGGGGTCATAGTGCATATAATAACCGATTGTATTTAATAAAAAAGCGTCTGTTTTTCCCATTTGTGCAGCAGACATTACCACGACTTTTTCAACGGATATATCGGTTATAGCGTCCATTATTTCCCGCTGCCACGGTGCTTTATCCGTATGCCAACGCCCTCCCTTGCTTCCCGATTCAGAGGAAAGACGGCGGTATTTATCTGCCCATTGTGATAATGTAAGGTCTGGGGGCGGTTCTAATACCTTGAATATATCTTTGAAAAGGTTAATCGTTTCCCTCTTCATCTTCCTGTATTTCCTCCTTAAAAATTTCCTCAAAATTAGATAACTCTGCCAACGCTTCTTTTATCTTTGTATTGAGGTATAAAAAAATCTTTGCCTTATCCGTCATGGTTGCTAGTTTGTCTGCCTCCTCTGCCGGAATTGCGCTTAGACGGCTCTTAAAATTTATCAGCGTGGCAGACATTATTTTTTTTACATCCTCTGCCTTGTGCAGTTCCCCACGCTTCAACGCCAAATCCAACTCCTCATTAAGACGCTTTGCCTTTGTCAGCTTTGCCCTCTCTTCGTTTAGGTCTACCGCCTCCTCCGTTTCCGGGTTTCGGTCCCTCAAATATCTTATATAGGCGTGGTTGGCTTCTGTCAGCGAATACAATTTTGTTTCGCCTACGGTCTGCAACACCCCCTTGCTTGTCAGCCGTTCAACATTCTTAGGGGTCATATCAAGAAATTTTGCAACCGCATTTTTATCATATAGTTTCAAAAATCCTACCCCCTTAAAAAAATTTCCGGCATTTTGGAAGTCGATTTTTCCCCCGGAGGCTAGGCAAGTTTTGGGGTCACGGCACCCGCAAGCCGTTCAGACGGCTTACAGTACCTTTGACCGCTTGCCCTCATGCCGTGGTGTTCGCCCTCTCTTTGTCACTCTTCCATGCCCTCATGCTCTTCGTTGTCCTTGTATGTATCGTCTATCTCGCCTGTATCCGGGTCAACGTCATACACACCGCTTGCCTTTTGTTTCATCAGTGTGTAGCGTCTTTCCTCTAGGCTTATTCTTCTTTGCTCTAACTCATACGACTTGATAGAATCCAGTAGCTTTATTATGCGTCCGTGTATCTTGTTTAGTTCTGCTTCTAGCTTCATTGCCCTTTCAAATGCTGATGATTTAATGGTTGTTTCCATAGCCACATCTAACGGCGGTTTACTGCTGCCCTCTGTATTTTCCCCTGTGTATGTGCCGTATGGGTCATTATCCTCCGCCTTTTTCGGTGTACGCATTTCTACAACCCTGTCAACGAATAATTCCCCTGTGTCGTTGCTGTTAAGTTCTGCTATCCGTTTCTTTAGGTCATTTTCCTTTGCTATAAGCGTCTGCAATTCCCTTAGCATATTTTCCGTTGTATCAAGCGTAACCGATTCTATCAGCTTCTTTTCCTCTTCTGTCAGTTCGTCAAAATACACCGTGCTATATGCGCCGTGTGTCTGTGCGTTCTTATTGCGTGGGGGTGCGCCGTGTCCTTTGGCGTTTTGGTTGCCTTTCTGCGCCCCCTGTTTTTTCGGCTTGTTTTCAAGTGCTTCTTTCCACTTATCCATACATTTCCATTTTGCTATCTTTGCTGAATCAACGCCCAACGCCTCCGCTATTTCGGGGTTTTTTGCCAATCCGTCAGAATCTAAAAATATCTGCTTTGCCTTTTCCCTCTTTTCGTCCTTTTTCCGTGGCATGGTATCCCTCCTTTGTTTGTTTTTCCATTTCCCGGAGTTCCATTCCCCCGGAATTACCGCATTTTTGCAGAATTTCAAAAATACAGTGCGAAAAGGCAGCGGGATTTTATCAATAATCCTGCTGCCCTTTCATTCCTTTTCACGTTACTATCATACCATAAAAAATCGGGCAATGGTGGGCAATCTTTACTGTAAATTCTCTTTAATAATTTTGCTTCGTGATACAATCCTATTCCTTGCTAATTTTTCGCCCAAGACTTTTAAGGCTTCGCACCTTATATTTTTGGCGTGGCGCACACTGTAGCCTATTTCTTCCCCTATCTGGTCCCATTTCTTCCCCTGTAGGTATAATCCACATATGATTACTTTGTGAAGTGCCGATAATGAGGAAATTTCCTTGAAAATCTGTGTCCTAAGTTTCTTTAATTCCTCAATCCGGCTTTTTAAGGCTTCTACACGTTCCCTTGTGTCCGTTTCTGCCAATTTCATAGCAAGCAAAGCCGTACTATCGCCTAATTTGTTGCCGTGTGGCATACCGTCATATTCAACCGCCCCTAACGGATTATATCCAGCTTCGTACTGCTCTAGCCACTCGCCCGCTACTTTAATATCCAAGTCAATCCACTTGTAAAACTTTAATATTGCTTCCACTTCCGAATTTTTCATAGTATGCAATCCTCCTATTATGGCGGTCTGTATTTTTCCTGCCATTTGATATTTGCTTTTGCCTGTTTTTGCGTTATCCGTTTAATACTGCTGCCGTGCCGGGTCCCCCTGTTCCTACAGGGTTCGCAAATATCTTGTGATACCTCTGTGAACGCTTGCCCCAACGCCTGTAAAACGTCCTGCAAGCTATCCACTAACATATCAAAGGATTGCAATAGCTGATTCAATGAATCGCACGTTGTTTTTATATCCATTCCAGTACAGGCAGACAGGGCAGCTATAACCGCCCTTGTACTATCTGCTGCCACCTGCCCACCTACAAATAAAATACCCTCCTTATACTCAAACTGGCCCATAATGCACCGCCTAACCCTGTAAATACTTCTGATATTCTGCCGTTTTTCTCATAACCCATACAGATAAGGCGTTTGTTATTCTGTTTTCCCATTCAGCCGGACACAACGGCTTTCCTTTGTTCGCTTCCAGTTCGGACGCTATAACCGCCCTAACCTCTTTTCCGATAAGCGTATATTGTGCCATTCCGTATTTTTCTTTTATCCACTTTGTAAAGTCTAATCCCTTTTCCTGTGGTTCGGGTACATATTCCGGGTAATCGCTCATATCCTGCTGCCCCGGTAAAGGTTCGTTTTCCTCTTCCTGTGCTTCGGGTTCTGCTTCCTGTGGCGCATCCACCTCCCCGGCTGTTTCCTCTTCTGTTTCTTCCCCTGTTTCCTCTTCCTGTACCTCTTCCGGGGTATCGTCATAGGATAACTGGTTATCCTCAATCATAAACACTATAATTTCCGCAAGGTCTGAATAGCTGATTAAGAAATTGCCCCATTCCGTAGTATCAATGATTGTCATGCCGTCCGGCTGAAAACGATATATGTATTTTCCACCGTCAAACTTTTTCCCTTGAAAAGACTTGCTGAAATGCTTCCTTAACGCCCTTTCTACTGCTGCCACATTATCCTTTACCTTGAATACTGCCCTGTTTACTTCCCCCTTGATAGCGTCTTTTATTGCTTCCTGTGCCTTTTCTGCCTGTTCGTCCGTGATTTCTTCCTTTTCTTCCGACTTTACATCTTTTATATGCAGTTCGCCTTTTTCTTCGTACTGTTCATAGGCTTTTTTCTGCCCCTCTTCATCAAGCCGACTTAATTCATGTGCGGTTGAAATATTGATATTGCCTTTTTCAAGTTCCCCTTTAAATTCCTGTGACAGATTATTACTTATCGCCTCCATGCGTCCAACCTGTGTAGTGGACGTATTAAGCATTTGTGCCACGATTTCACGGATACGCCCGATTCTTTCCCGTTCTTCCTTTGGCTTATCCTTATTTTCTTCCTGTAAAGCCTTTTTGTACTCTGTCAGCACTTCTTTTAATTCCTCTGCCTGTTTTACCTTTTCCCAATCCGTAAGCTGCCTTGCCGTTGCATTGGTAAAGATAAGGCTTAAACGGTCCCTTATTTCGTCCGATTCTTTCTTGATACGGCACGGCACTTTTCTATATTCTTCCTTGCCCTCTTCCACCAACTTTAAAGCTGCCAACCGTCTACGGTGTCCAGCTATTACCTCATACTTTCCATGTGCTTCCGGCTTAACAACTAAATTCTGTTCGATACACCCGGACAACTCAATAGCTGCTGCCAATTCGTCAATATTTTCTGTGGAATAGAAATTATCCTTACTCGGCATTAAGTCCTCCACATCAAGCATAACCACACTAAAGGCGTTTTCCTCTTCCTGTGCCGGTCCCGTTGCCTGTACTGCTGCCCCTTTTGATTTTGTATTAAGCAAACTGTTAAGGTCAAATCCTTTCTTCTTATCTGCCATTTCTGATTACCTCGCTTTCCTTATGTTTCGTGTCCGAATCGGTCACATTTCGCCATTTCGCCCTAAGTTCTTTTTTCTGCTCTTCTGATAACTGCAGTAAATCTTTCATTACCTTTTCTGTGATTTCGTCCGCTACCATTTTTGTAACAATATCTGTGTGTGCGTCCGTTTCCCCTTGTCGTTCCCTTTCCCTCTCTAACTGGTATTCCAAATCTCTAATCTGATTTTCCAAATCCCATATTTTGCCCTGCATACGCATATTGTTTTCTGTCAGTTCCTTATACTGCTCCAACGGAATTTCCGTTGTCGGTCCCTTTACCTTAAATTCGATAAATGCCTTGTATTCGTCTAAAGGTATTTCCACCGTTGGAAATGCTTTTATCTGCTGATTCCAACCCTTTAATACTACTGCTTCCCCTGTTTTCAGCGTTTCCGCATTATCATTATTTTTCAATTCCCGCTGCCTCCATTTCCTTTTCAATCTGCTTTATTTCCTGCATAGTCTTTTTTCGCTTCGATATGTAGCCCTCGCAATCCTCGGTATCCCTTAGCTTGCTTATCTTTGCCCCTCCGCTATGCTGATACAATTTTGATATGTGTCTGCTGCACTCTGTATTTGCACATCTATTATCGCAAAACATAGGGTAATTATCTGTGTTTACAAAAATAATCGGTCTGTTTCCCATGCTATACCTCCCTTAAAATCGTTTCCGGCAAACCAATGTATACGATAATTGCCTCCGTCCAGTCTAACGTATCAATCTTTTCTTTCATAAGCGGTAATGCCTTTTCGTCCGGCAATTCTTCATCTATGCCACATTCCGCATAATCAAAATACTTTTCAAAAATATCTACCGTGTCTGGTCTGCCCTGTTCGTAAAAGATTACGCCGTAATCCTCATGCACTATATACTTATCAATCTCACACCTGCCCCATTCGCCCAACCAAAAACCGCCATCATCTGCCACAACATCACTATCTACCATTGCCACAATCGGCAAATCCGGGCGTTTCTCTATCAGCCTAAAAAGTTCTTTGAGGTTTTCCGTCTGCTTCTGCATAACCGCTTTCAATACAACATCTTTCATTACCTGTACTCCTTTCCTGTTTCCTTGTCCTTTAATACGATACGCCCCACCAACTCAAACCCCGCAAGGCTTATAATCTGCTTTAACATTGTGATAAGGCTTGTTACCGCTTCATTTCGTTTCTTTTCCTCTTTGGCAACCGTTCCCACGGCTTCCCCCGCCGTTGGGTCACGGTATCCCTCGTTATTCCTGTATGTCATACTATCCCTCCAAGTATTCTTTTACGAATGTTTTATAATCCCTAGCAGCCCCGGAACGTGGGGAATATTCCATAAGGCTTTCATTTGTAAAAGTTACTTCGTCTGCCTTTTCCGTCCGTCTGATATGCGTTTTGAATACCGGGTAACGCTGATTCTGCAACCATGCCTCCCCCTGTCTGCATACATCACGGTTATAATACATAGTCACAAGGCAACCCCTAAATTTCAATTTCGGGTTTAATGCCTTTGCGTTGTTTATCTGCTCTTCCAGTTCGTCCATGCCGTCAAAGGCGTAACCGTCAATTTTAATCGGTATAATGACTTCGTCTGCTGCCACAAGTGCATTTATGACAGATACGTTAATATCCGGCGGGCAATCAATGATACAGTAATCAAAGATTTCTTTTACCTTTTCCAGTTCCTTAGAAATGATTGTTGCCTGTTCTCTCTCTTCGTCCTTGATTACTGCAAGGTTGGCTGTCAATAAGTGCATATTCGCCGGAATAACCGCCATATTAGGCATTTTCTCAACAACCTGTATCACACCGCCTATTTCTTCCTGTCCTGTCAGCATATCCGCAAGGCTAGAATTTTCATAACTCCATACCCCGCAAGCCTTTGAAAGATTGCCCTGTTTGTCATTGTCGATAAGCAGCACCTTTTTGTCATACTCTTTAGCCAATATGTACGCCATATTTACCGCCGTTGTTGTTTTGGCACAACCGCCTTTCATGTTGATAATTGCAATAGTTTTCATTCGCCTGTACCTCCTGTTAATATTTTTTCAGCTTCCTTAAAATCATGCTTCTTTAATGCCCTAAGTAGTTTCGCCCATATCGCCCCGGCTTGTCTGCCTAACTCATGCTTCATAAACTCTAAATCCTTGCTGTCAACTATCTTTATAAAGTCCTTATCCTCAATAACTCTGATAGCAAATACTAATTCTGTACCGCATAGGGTTTTTACCCCATTCTTAAAATAATCCCTGTCCTCCTGTGTCATTTTTACCACGTTAAACTCTCCTTGCCTTGCACACTCTATACAACCCCCAACCTTTGGACGCTCTATAAAGTGTGCAATCATTTTTTCGGGGCGGACCTCTTACCATTGACACCGCCACCCTTTCCCGGCATTTGTGATAGGCGTTGCAATTTTTCACATTAAAAAATTACGAAAAACCTGTTGACCGTCCGTACACTCTCTAGCATGGTGTACCCGCTACCATTTTTTCACTCTATCCCTGCTACGGCTATTGGCTTGCCCTCGTCAGAAAACAGGTTGCCGACCTGTCTTGACGGTTGAGGGGTTGCCCCCTCTTCCGTTTCGGCTCTTTACGCTTCTACCGTTTCTCCGCTCGGTGTAAAAAATACTTCTCTATCGCCCCAATCTCTGATTTTTACCGTCTTTTCTTCTTTTCTGCACTCATTAAATCTATTTGCGTGATGAATTGGTGCATATGTTATTGTTTTTGCTGTTCTCTTTACTATTTCAAATATTACTGCGTGTTCTCCGTATCTCTTTCCTGTTTCAAAAGTTCTCATTGTTTCTTACCTCCGTTTTGCTTTCCTTTGATGATTCTATTATATACTTGCATAAGTATATTTACAACCCGGAGTATTCAACAAAAATACTTATGCAAGTATATAGTGTTTTTGTGCAGTTTGTATACTTGTGCAAGTATTATCTAATTTCTGTAGGTTCATTCCAAACAACATACCCTGTATTCTCTGTTTCCGTCTTTTCTATCTCTTCATCTTCTATCGTGTGCGCCTTGTCGTTTGCTTCTTCTAAAGAATCCGCTTCTATGACGCACTTTCTAAATAATGCGTATTCAACCTCATACCTTGCCATTATGTACCCCCTGTTTCTTCTCTTCCAACTGCTGCCGTCTGCCTTTCAGATATTCCATGTATTCCCCATAGGTCATACCCGGCGGTACAATCTGCCTTTGTATTTCCCTTGCCCTCTGTATGCTTTCCCTTAATACTGCTGCCTTTGATACTTTCTTTTCTTCCCTCTTTGGCGGTTCTTCCGGCTTGATGCCTAACCGCCTTGCTTTCCTGTTCGGCTTGTACTTGTTATAAGTTATCTTTGTTTCCTGTCTGAATGGTGTTACTTTTCCTTTCTTCCTTGCCATGATTGCCCCTTTCCAAGTCCTCTAATATCTCTGTCAGACTTTGTACACATTCTTTTATGTTTCCGTCCGTGTCTGCCGTAATGTTTAGTATGCTGTTTATCTGCTTTAGCTTCTGTATCTGTCTGGGGTCAACTGCTGCCTTTTTCAAACAATCCGGGCAGACACAAACAACCCTTAACCCCTCTTTTCCGCATATACTGCACTTAACCAAATAACCCACCCTTTCTATCAGCTTTTACCGTTTCCCATTCTTTGGCGGTCATTGTGTCGGATTCCGGGTTGTATATCAGCTTCATAAACCCTTTACACTCTATACAAGTACCGTGGCCCGCTTCGTTGTATCCCGTTTCATGCAGCATACTTTTACAGGCGTACTGTACCTTACCGCAATAAGGACAAATTATCTGATACCGTTTTCTTTTATCCTCTTCCATACTGTTTAGCCGTCCTTTCTGCCCTCTCTTCCAATGGTCCTATATAATCCCTGCCGTGCCTTGATGTATGCTCATATGTGTAAAGCGATTTCGCCAATCCCTCCATTATCACAATTTGATTTTTTAATATGCAATCTAATTTCCTATCCCTTTCCCGTTCTTTTCTTTTATTCCATGCGTTCATTGTCTGCCTCCTCTTCCAGTGCGTCTAAAATGCCCAAATACACCCTTTCGGCGCAATAGACGCATATACTATTACCTATCGCCCTATAACGTGCTGTGTCGGCTATTTCCGTGCCGTCAGCACCGTATTTTGTCCAGTTATCCGGGTATCCCTGTAGCCGTTCACATTCAACGGGTGTTAATCGGCGTATGATGTATGTAACTTTCTGCACCGCCCTTTTCAGAATGTCTTTTATGCTCTTTGGCTTGCTAGGGATATTCTCCTTTGTCCTGTACTTCTCTGTTACGATTGTTTCCGACCCTCCGCCGTAATCCCCCCCTGCTGCCCTCAAAGTGCCGTTTACTTCCGCTTCCCTGTACCCGCCATGCTGATTGAGTTCAAATGTCTTTCTATCCGTCCGCACCACTAAAGGGGTATCCCCTCTTATTGTGCTGTTTTGGTCTGCTGTCAGCGTTCCGCTTATTTCGCTTTCCCTGTATCCGTTATGCTGATATGCTTCATAGAAAACGCTGTGTACGTCTGCCGTTGTAAGTGTCGGGCATGGTCCCCCGACTTTCCCCACGCCTAAACCGTTGCTTGCCTTATTCCTTGTCACTTCATCACGCAAAGGGATAACGTTTTTCTTTTCAATGGCTACTACGTTCCTGTTTGTTGAATTTCCGCAATATGTAGATAATGTGCCTGTGCTTTCTTCGTCTACGATAATGCTTTTTGCATTTATTCCGTATGCCTTGCTTGTTTCCTCATACATTACACAAGGCGTTTGACCGCCACCACGACCCATATTTTGTACAAGTGTCGGGGCCTTATCGGTAAATGTCCTTACAACGCTGTCAGCGTGTGCAAAGTCTAACCCGATTATCTCCCCCCCTGCTCTGCTATTTTCTGTTCTAACGCTATCCGCAAATTGTCCGGCAATTTCCTGTTTTTGTTCTTTGCTCTTCGGAGTATACCCAAGCACGCTTTCGGACTTAAAGAGTATTTCCCCGGCACGTTGTCCTCCAAAATCTCCGATAAGGTAGATTCTCTTTCTACGTTGGGGTACTCCCCAAAATTGAGCGTCAAGCACTCTCCAAGCTGTGTCAACTGCTGCCCCTCTAACCATTCCTGCGGTTGCCCATTCGCCACTTGTAGGCATTGGAATACTGGTTTTTGTGATTTTTTCAAGCACGGCTCTAAAATCTGCTCCGTTGGCTGATGAAAAAGCACCGGGTACATTCTCCCAAATAATGAAAGTTGGATATTTACCATTTGTTGCTAACCTCATTTCCTCAATAATTCTAATTGCTTCCATGAACAACCCGGAACGGTTGCCCTTTAATCCTTTCCGCTGTCCGGCAATACTCAAATCTTGACACGGACTCCCAAAAGTGATTATATCCACGGGTTGTATTTCATCTCCCTTTAATTCTGTTACGCTTCCAACGTGCATTACTTCCGGGAAACGATACCTTGTTATGTCTATGCAGTTTTGTTCTATTTCAGCGGCCCAAATCGGCTTTATACGCCCTGTAAGGTATGCTGCATAGCAAAACCCGCCGATACCGTCAAATAGGCTTCCTAGTGTCAATTCTTGCAATATTACCGCCCCTTTCCTCTTATTTTTTATCCGCTACTACATACTTTATTTCTTTATAAATTGGTATCCTTATTTCTATCTCTTCTTTTACCTCTTCTTTTATTTCTTTGCTTGTAATTATTGTTATCTCTCTAATGTCGTTTTCTATTTTTATTTCCTGTTCCTGTAAACCTGTCATGTTTCGTATCATTTCTCTTAGTTCATTTTTAGAACACGTACAAGGTTGTTTTAATTTTTCAATCGTATCTTTTTTTATTTTCTTCGCTGTTTTTCTTCGTGTATTTATTCCGAATAATTTTGCTATTCTTTTTACTCGCTTTTTCTCTTTCGCTCGTTCAATTATTCTTTTTAACCATTTCAGCATATTATTCCTCCCAATCTTCTAATTTCCTTACTCTGTTTCTAAGGTTTTCTATAGTCTGCCTCATATCCTCAATCTGATTAGGCGTTACATCCGCATTTTCAAACATAAACAGGACTTCAACCGCCCTATCCGTGCTTACGCCTTTTTTAAGGCGTGGCTTTTTGGTTTTCGGGTCAATCTCTGTCAGCCTGTGGCTCTTGACTTTCTTTTTCTTCGGTTCTTCCTTTGGCATTGCCTTTTTCATCATGTTTAGATACGGTATCCCTGCCCCGACTAATCCGTTTATGTTCATAAAAAGCACCCCATTAGCTTATACCCTCTGTTGCTTGCCCAACAAAATTCAAACTTTGCCCCCTTGCTTTCTTTCCAATCGGGCAGCAGATATATAGAATCGCACATATCCAGTAGGCAAAGGCTTATCATCATGTATTCTTCGTGTGTCGTACTTTCCGGCATTGTCTGTAAGATTACTGCCGGATTGATTACCTCGCACCCTTTGTACTGCTGCCTAATTTTCTTTTCCGCTTCCTTAAACTTTTCTATGTATCCGCTATCGCCTGTTATCTTTCCGCTAATGTATATTTTCATAGAATGTTGCCCCCTCTATGTTGTCTAATATCCTATCAGACTTGCCTATATTTGCTGTTTTCCTGTATATAATTTCCTTTATCAGCTTATCAAGAAAATGTACCGCACCGTCAAACCTTACCTTGTATTTCCCTATATCCTCTGCCTTTAGGTACTGTCTGCCGTACATTTCTTTCATATCCCGCCATACATTCCACGGTATAAAGAAAAAATCATCTTTAATATTGACGCATACCCCGCACAATGCCCCTAATCGGTTGTGTTTTTCCAATACGTCCATTTGCGTATCTGTCAGCACATTCCTATTTATCCTGTCTTTACTTGTTCTTTTCGCTTCAAATACGATTGACCGCCCACCGTGTAAGGTCCCTTGAAAATCGGGTTGTGCCGGGGTGCTAAAACGTCCTGTAAATATTCCGTTTTGACTTTTCTTTGATACTCGGAACGGTTCGGGCGTTTTATCTATTGCTGCTATGCCGTGCTGCTGATACATTCTACACCCGGCTAAAATTTCCCTTTCAAAGTGCTGCCCCTGTGCGTTGTTCTGCCTGTTTTTATACTGCTGCCTTAGCTTCTCTTCGTCTATTGGCGTTTCCCTTTCCGTCTGCCATGCCCTTAACTCTCTTTCTGTGTCCGAATCGGTCACAAATCCGTTATTTCTCATTCTTTACCGCCTCCCATTCCACTAACTGTAGTACCTTAGTTTCGTTAATCTCATACATGAAATTTACTTGCTGCCTTTTGCACGAATGTACCGCCAAAATATCCGTTATTGTTACCTCTGCGGACCTTGCCGTAACCGGCCCGCCAACTATTCCGATAGCGCCATGAAATGTTATATTGACTTTATCCCCTATCTCATAAGGGGAATGTGCTATAAATGCCGACTGCTGCATGTCAGCAACCCCTCCTTTCCGTTATCTCATGGATTTTCAATGTATAGTATTCTTTCCCCGGCTCTGCTCCCCACTCTTCCCGCCCTGTCTTTATATCCAGTGTGCATAGTGCGATAAATTCCGGTCTACTGCTGCCGTATCCGTTCCTAAATCTGATTTCCCTTTTATCGCCCCCACTGGGTATATTAGAATACGGGTACATCTCAAATATTTTCTTGAAACGGCTTGTATAATACGGCTTTATCTCTCTGTATTCCTCTTTCTTTTCCCCGGACAGAATCATATAAAACCATTTACCCATTGTTGGAAGTGTCAGCATTGTTTGCCCTCCCCTCTATCATCTTTTTGTAGCAGTACAGGGTTGCTTTTACGTCCTCTAAAGAATCATGTGCCTTAAATTTGTATCCGTAATATTCTGCACATTTTGTAAGGCTCTGCCATTTATAAGAATCGTGTAAGCTGTCGTATTCGCCGTATATCCTTGCAAACATTATCATAGGGTCAACCCATTTTCCGGGGTCTATGTAAATTCCATAAGCCTTTAAAAAGCTGTTTTCAAAATCCACATTGTAAGCTATAACTTCATCTGCTGCCGTCAATATCTCCTTTACCTTTTCCCTACATAGCAAAAACGGCGGTTTACTTATAACCATTTGTGGCGCAATTCCGTTTATCTTCTGTGCCGTATCCCATGTTTTGTGCCTAAGCGGTTTACAATATGTGTTGAAAAGCGTATTGTAATTTTCATCAATGATAGATACCTGCAGTACTTCATCAATCCCCGCCTTTAATCCTGTTGTTTCAAAATCAATTACCGCTATCATGCCTGTACTTCTCCTTTCCTCATTCTCTGTTTTATCCTGTCTTTAATGCTTGTCAGCTTTTTCTCTGTTTCTAGCCGTTCCTCTGCCAGTCCGCAATAATACGGGTCAATCTCAAACCCTATAAAGTCGTGTCCTGTCCTGTGTGCTGCTATCAGACAACTACCGCTTCCGGCGTGTGTGTCTATAATCTTATCCCCTATGTTGGCGTAACGTCTGATAATCATTTCATACAGTCTTGCGGGTTTTTGGTTCGGGTGTATGCGTATTTCTTTGTTTTTCATATCCCCTTGTAACATACCATTCCAACGAAAAGAAAATTTCCTTACCGCCGTGTCAAAACTGGTCCATGCTAATTCACAATCTGCAAAATCTGTATACTCATTCTGCTTATCCCATACAATCCAACAACTGCTATCTATCGGTATCCGGCTTATAAAATGGTTCGCACCGAATATAATTTGATTCTTGCTTATTCTAAACAGTTCTTCAAAGTATGCCGGCCCCGGTGCTTCCTTGTCTTTCCCCTCATACGGTTTATAGTCCTGTGGGATTGCTAAACCGCCCCTGTATTTGTTTTTCTGCCCGGCTTCCCCGATTCCATACGGCACATCTACTATTGCCAATTCAAAAAACTTGTCGGGAAACTGTTTCATGCCTACCATGCAATCCACATTATGAATTTTGTTTAATTCGTACAATCTGTATCACGCTCCAATCTCTGCCTTATCCACGGTCTTTTATCTAAATACTCTTTCCACGTTTCTTTCCTGTACAGATTGCCGTATATGTAACGGTTGGTAAATTCAAGCTGTGCTTTGTTCGGTCTGATTCCTAAACCCTCGTTTCTTTCTGCCTGTGCGTAAAGGTGTATGCCCTTATGACGTTTCAACCTCTGTACCCTGTAGTCCGCTTCGTCTAGGTCTTTCCGCACCAACACATATATAAATAACCTGTACGGCTTTATACCTCTGCTGCCTAACAGTTTCGCTACCCTGTCAATGCTTTCTATCTGCCCTATCGTGTCGCATGAAAACCGAATCCACTTTATCCAGTCCAACCCCGCCAATATGTCCGCTACCTCTTCTGTAACTAATCTTGCGTCCATGCCTTGATTAAGGTCTATCTTCCACCCTTTGCCTATCATGTCCTTTAGCTGCTCTATGCCGTATCTGCAAGCCAATATGTTATTATCCATAAGTATTAAATTAGGCGTATCGAATCTAACTAGCTGCGTCCATTTCCTGTACGGCTTTATGTTTCCCTCTTTCTGTGGCACATAGCACCACGGGCATTTTCTAGGGCAACCCCTTGTAATGTACCCTATTGCATAATCACAATCGGGATATATGGAATAATCCGGGTATATATCATCTATCTCCTGTGGTAGCTTGCTTTCTATGTCGTACCCTGTACCGCCCTTTATGGTATCCGGCGGTAAATCCTTGTTTTCTTCTGTAAAGTCAAATATCTTTGAGGAATAAACACGGTCATAGGTCTTTACAGGGTCCCACCATTCCACCGTATCCCCTTTTGCCTTATGGTAAGCTGATATTTTCATAAGGGCATAGTTCGGGAACGTCTTAGCCTTTTTAAAGTGTTCTTTTTCGCTGTCATGCAATCCTATAATCACTTTGCCCTATCCCTCACTTTCCGCATTTTCAGATACACGCTCCACCCTGTATAATCGTTGTATTGAAAATCTATCTTTGTAGGCTCATACCCCTTATATACCTTTCTCCAGTATTCTTTATCTTCCGGGGTCTTTGCCAATGTGCAAACCTTTCTGTAACTGTATTTGCTGTCGTTTTTCCTTACCTTTGGTTTTTTCAGATTCATAGAGGTACTCCACTTCTTGCACCCCTTTTTACGCTTGTTTATGTAATTTACTAACCCCTCTATGCCGTTCTCATTAGGCTGTAGCCTGTCGCAATTCACAAACCCCAAGTAATCTACGTTTTTCCTGTATTCCGGGTCTTTTGCCTTTTTCCAGTTAATCCGGGTCTTACTCCACATCAACTCCAAATCATCACGGCTTAAACCGCCATTTATGATAATGTGGTGGTGTATCCTTACCGCCTTAGTGCCTTTATCCTCTATCCCCTCTAAGGTCAACTGCTGCCCCTCTTCATCTTCCGGGGTGTACTCTGTCACAAGCATATATTTTAAGTCCTGCCCCGTTTCCCTCTTCATCTTCCTTTTTACCCTGTCAAGATAGTTGTGTACGTTCCTTTCCGCTTCCTCTAGGGTAATAGGCAAATGCTCTTCATTGTATGTTGCCGATATATGTAAATCATCTGCCCCAAAATTAGTATTGGCTATCTGCACAAACCGCCTTTTGCTTCTCTTATCATTCAAATTTTTCTGCTGTGCGCTGCTCTTCCCCTTTTTCTCTTTCCCCGCTTCCGGCTTATTGGTTACATGGACTATATCAACCTCTAAATATTCCTCTCCGCAATATATTTTTTTCTCTCTTACAAAACTTTTCCTCATGCCATCATTCTCCTTATACTATCCCTTGCATAAGGTACACAAACTAAAACATATACTTATGCAACTATACATACACACAATATACTTATGTAAGTATATATTATAAGTTATGCCTGTGATGTTAATACCCCATACAAGGTCCGAAACGTGCAACTTTTTCAGCCTTTTAGCACGTTTCTTTTGGCTTGCTTATTGACTTTCAACACGCCCTATAGTATAATTTGAATAGGTGTAATTATTGCTATAAGGCAGTAATGAAAAGGTGTTTGCGTCAGCCACTATGCAAACGCCTTTTCTTTTTGCTCTCCTTTCCTGTATATCTTTGTTGCAAAATCCGCTGTGAAGTATCCCTCGCAGTCCTTATGTTTTGCCGTGTATCTGCACCCAAGCGTTACATGACCGCATTTAATACAGGTCATTTTTAGGAACGGATACGGCGTTTCCATTACGTCCAGTGCGGGCAGATACGGTACTTCCCTTTCCGTATCAACACAATGCCTTATGCCCTCTACAAAATCGGGAAAATCTATCATATTGCCGATTACCTTTATATCCTGTGTCTGTAGTTCCTTGATTTCTAATATTTCGCCGTTTATTATGTCTACCGCCGTTTCCGTGTCCTGTATGATGAAATAGCCTATTTCCTGTTCTGTTTCATAAAGCAAAATATCACTTTCAAAAATCCCACGTTTCCGGCAGTCTACGGCCCCTGTATCCCTGCATAGCGTTTCTATGCTTATCTCATACACATTTGCACCCGGATAACCGCCCTTGTCTATGTAATGACCTGCGGGGCGTTTCGCCCCGTCCACTGGTCTAATCGGCGGTTCTGTGATGTAATCGCCCTGTACCCATATAGGGCAAGGCGTGTTACTGCTTTTTGCCCTCGCTTTCACTCTCACGCACCGCCCTTTCCGCAACTGTGCCTATGATTTCCATTTGCAAAGTATCATCTACCCCCATAGGGTCAACGCACGGCAAAAGCTGATGTATGATTCCGTCCGGGTCAATCCAACGGAAAACAACCACACCTGCCAACCTTACTTTTACTGTTTCCCCCTCGAATCCCGGCAATGTGTTGTATTCCCTGTCTACCGTTGCACGGTCAACAACAAACTCCCTTACCTCGCCGTCAACTAACAGGATTGTAATATCCCCTGTGTACATCCGCTTGCCGTGTTTGTCTGTGTATTCCGTTTCTTCCCCAAGCGTTGTAGGGTTAATGTTGTAAAATTCGCCGTCCGGCGTTCCTATTTCCGCTATTTCCTCTGTGTCGTATCCGTATGAGGGCATACCGAAAACCCACTTGTACTCCATTTTTTCCCTGTCAAAAGTCAAACCTCTGTATTTCATCTGCTGCCTCCTTACAATTTGATTTCAAGCGGATATTGTGCCTTTATTTCCCTGTTTCGTGCCACATTCGCCCGTAATATTTCCTGTGCTTCCTGTACCTCTTTTTCCGTTGGCTTTCTGCCCTGTGCCTGTGCTTTTGCCGTCATTTCCTCAAACCGCTTTATATCCTGCCTTAATGCCGTATCCGTTGCCGATATTGTATACACCGCCTTACAATGTTGGCATTTCAGATAGTAATACTCAATATCGCCTACCTTTTTCCATTTCGGCTTCGCTTTATTGATTATCCGATTGCACTTATCGCACTTGATTATTGGCTTGCCTTTTTTTCTCATTCCAAACAAAGTAAACCCGTTGCCGTTCATCTGCTACCCCCTTATGTTCAACCTGTATCCGCAATGCGAACAACAATTTTCATCTACCAACTGATACGGGTTAGTAAATCCACCGCATACAGGGCAGCAATACCCCTCCGTCTGTTCTGCCGGTCCTGTATAATCCAATGGTGGGCATTTTTCCGGCACTGGTTTATCATGTGCATTTTCAAAGTAATCTTTTATATAGTTTCTCATTGTGTTGTGTCTGCATTTTCCGCACTTGTCCGTATTGTAGCTTGCACATTCTGATAATTTTTTGCATTTAACTATAATCTGCATATAGCTTTACCTCTCATTTTTTAGTGGGGTGCTACCGCACCCCTAAACAGTTATTCAGTAATCAGTTTGCCGTTTATCTCATAAAAAGCGGAGCGGAAACCAAAGTAGACGTGGGAGATGGAGCGGGGGTTAATCAAGTAAAGAGCGGACGCACCCGAATTAGAGGTATCGCGGAACGCCGACCCCCGGAAAGGCAACCATTCCCCCTCCGTTGCGTCAAAATACACATAGGTTTTAAGTTCTGATTCTGCCCGCTTGTCCGGCACAATCCCCAAATCTTTTAATGCCTGTGGCACTTCCTGTAAATCTATCTTTAAATCAGCTATCCTTGTACCGTCATAATCCGGCGTGTAGTCCTCTGCTGCTGCCCTGTCGGTTATCGTGATTTCCCCGGATTCAACCTCTACCCGTACCGGTCCCCTTGCCGTCCTCGACTGCTGCCATACCGCGCTATCCCTTAGCCACCCTGTTAATGCTGCGTCATTGTTCGGGATATACTCTATTGTGCCGTCTAACAAGCGTAACCCTGCCAACCATTCCCATACATTGCCGTTAAGGTCTGATACGCCGTATATAGTGTTGTCGTGATTCCATGTTGCCGGTCCGCTTCCTGTTTTGGAGCGTCCGTATCCGCAACCGTCACAATCTGCCTTTTCCTCTTTGTGGTAATAGTCCGTGCCGTAATCCGTGTTGCCGTGTGGCATAGTATCCTTTTCCCGGCTCTGATTCAATAAATATTCCCACTCTACTGCAGTCATTAAGTGCCAACCCTCGCCCTTTGCGATACAGGCAGCTACCGCCCCGTCAAAGGTTACATTTACTGCCGGGTCAAGCATTGGCAAGCTATACGCCCTGCCCTTGATAATCACGTTTGGATACTTTGAAATATAAATAGCGTCTGCCATGTATTCCCCAATCTTAAAGATTGCCGGAGTTTCCGCTGCGTCTTTCGGACGCTCAAAACGGCACATAATAGACGGTATCCCCCTATCGTCAAAAATTACTACGTTGTTGTGTTCGGTTGCTTTACTCATTCTTGCTTGTCCTCCTTATTTCTTAGAATAGATTGAATGTAACTTTATGCTTCCACGCCTTTTTATGCTTTCCTCGGTATGTATGCCTGTATCAAAGAACGCACAAAAGGTTGTACCGCCTATAACACTGGTTGCAATTATGTATTGCCCTATATTGTGAAACTCACACCGCTTTACATTCCTGTAAACTACGGTGTATTTTTCTGTCCGGCTTCCTGCCATGCCTACGCTCCTTTCCCGCTGCCTACCTTAATTTTTCTATCGCCTTTTCCTCTTCTCTTATGTCCTCTGCTGCCTGTACAATCTGCCTGTAATCCTCTTTTAATGCGTCCGCCGTCATTTCCAACAATTCAAGCGGTAAATATCCGTCTACAATCTCATTTCCTACCATGTCAGCCAACTCCCTAGCCTTTTCCTGTAGTTCCTCTATTGTATACGCCATACTTACACCGTCCTTTGTGCCACATCTGCCCGGTAGGGTGTGCCTCCACGTTTCAACTCATTGTATATAGTTGCCCTGTGGAAACCGATTGTATCAGCAATCACAATTACCCTTGCCCCCTGCTCTGCCATTTTTTCAATTTTCTTCCGGTCCTCATAATTCAACCGCCTATTGCCTTTTCTCACGTTCTTTACACCTCCTACCGTTCAAAAATAAAAAAGGAATGTGCCAAAGTCCGTAAACTCTTGACACATTCCCTTACAAAATTGTATAAAAAAAGAAATGCGATAGAGTTTTAATAACTCTTGTCGCATTTCATTTTACAATGTAGCAATGAAGGTGCACATACAGTTGCCAGCGTAAAAGAAACACATCCTATCAGGATTCCTTCCAGTATCATCTGTGCTATAATGGCAGCCTTGCCTTTCCCGATTGCCAAAAATATACCTATTTCATGCACCCTGCCTTTCAGCCAGAACAGGAATACAAGAAAAATAATGACTGCGCCCGAAACGGCAACTAAGATCAGTATTATGGTACTCATTTCATCCAGATCTCCGAAATTCGCTGCCATCGTATCGCTCATCCCGGTATTGTCAAGGAAATCATAGCGTTTCCAGTCAATGTCAGCTTTCCTGATCCTCTCCTTTACCGTTTCATACTCATCTACATTCTCTACCCAGAATGTCGCATATTGATATAGCGGATCTCCCTCGCATCCCTGCGGCTTTTCCGGGAAACGCAGGTCTGTCATGATGATGTTCTCACTCCGGTAGCTGTCCCCGTACATGATGGGTGTGATTTTATGGACTGTATCATAAATCCCGACGATCTCCGCACTGTAAACCTTAGATGTTTCACGCTCTTTCCGGTCATTAAATTCCAGTTTATCCCCAACCGTCAATCCATTTAATTCTGCCAGCTCCCTTGATATGACGCATACATCTTTATCCTCTGCTGTGATCATACGTCCCTCATTTACTTCTATATTCCCATTCTGCACATCGAAATCCAGCCGCATTTCCATATTTCCCCGCAATGACACACCCAACAGGTCTGAATGCTGGTCTACATCCGGGTCTTCAATCCGTACAAAATTTACAGGATTGACCACTATGTTCGCCGTGGTGACATTATATTCCGCAATCCCTTCCTGCCCTGCAAGTGTTTCAATATCCTCCATCTGCAGGGTTTCAAAAGAGTTATCATGCCATATCATCCAATCCCCTGATTCAAGCTGCTCTATATGCGATCCATCCACGCTCCCGTTCTGCCCGCCTAATTTTTCTATTGCCTCTGCCGTCCTGTCATGCCTGTCCGCTTCATTTTCTTCCATCCTGAAAGATGCCCCAAGCGCCTGTTTACCTTCCGTCTGCGTCTGTACATTTGCGGATTTGCACGCCCACCCGGCATAGATAAAGCAGGCTGTTACAAAAACAATGCTTAAAAGAAGAATTGTCTTTGCCCGTTTCCGAACCAGACAGCGTATACTTAACTCTAAGATGTTCATGTTATCCCTCCATTTCCGACAAGGTTTCTTTCACAGGCTTTTTCATATATGGAAAAATGGCAATTCCAGTCAATATTACAACACCAGCCAGTCCGATACATAAAACTCCTGACTGCCAGCTAAATGATAATTCCAATGCTATGCTGTTCCCCTGCATGATGGCAAGACTATTGCTAATCCGTGGTAATAAGAGCTTTGTTGCAATTCCCGCTCCCACGAATGCGACAAAATACAATATCATCTCTTCCAAAATCATTTGAGATAATATATTTCCTTTTGCTATACCCAGACTGATCAGAACAGCAATCTCCGTTTTCCGGCTGCGCATCCACATGGCAAGCAAAAGACCTGTTATCAAACTGCCGGAAGTTACCGTCAGGGCGAAAATCAAAAACGTAATTCTGCCTGTCTGTCCGATCATCATTTTTAATTTTTGGAATGTATTATCTGTTATCCCAATCGCAGCCCTGTCCTGATACATTCTTTCCAGCACTTCCTTTGTATCCGTGAGCTGCTCAGGATCATTTACATACACTGCCACATTTAAAAAGCAAGTCCTGCCGGACAGCCTGTTCACAAAATCTGCCGTTCCATAAATCTGGTTTTCAATGCGGTTCACTGTCCGCACATTTTCGGTCTGGCTCCGTTCCATCCCCGACAGGAACAATCCGGCAACGACCGCTTCCTGCTCCCTTCCATCCACCGTTTCAAACACAATTTTATCGCCTAACTGAATTCCATTATCTTCTGCCAGAAACTGATTCACTACAATATCTTCACTTCCCTGTGGATAATTCCCCTCTGTAATCCGATAAACTTTATCCGCAAATGGGCTGTCTTTCTCCAGTTCATCGTACCCGTGAACGGTAAATGTATTTTCAGAACCTTCACTGCCTGCAACCGGGATACAGGTTGTAGAACCAACCTGCATCTCCGATATCCGGTTGAGCCAGTTTACATTGGGTTCCTCTTCAATTGCCTGCATATCTGTTTCTTCAAAAGGGTAATCCGCCTCCATGCTCTCCAATATTATTTTGCTCTCTGCATTCTTCCGAAGTTCTTCTGCCAGCCCTAAAGATACTTTCCGTATTCCCAATGTGCCTAAAACCATGCTGTTAATGACCAGAAACAGCAACAGCAATAATACGGACTTCATCTTTTTTCTCCGGATATAGCAGAGCGCTCGTTCCAAACAACCCATCCTGACCTCCTACTGCCACCTTGTGATAACAACTTTGTCAGCAATCCATTGTTTATCATCCTGACTGGTGCCGAATATATTCACATCCGTTTCTTTCTTGATACTGTTTTTGTCAGTGTCCTCTCTCGAAATTTCTGTCTGCGATCCCATGCTGAAATTTATGATTTGAAAAATAACATCCTCCGCATAGGTTATGTTTATATTCGTTTCATCCGATTCATAACCGGGAGCTGCAATACCTCCTTCCATTGAGCCATCCTCATTTATAATCAATGTCCGGGGAGTTATGGTGAAACCTGTATCCGTAAAATCAACAACTCGCCCGCTTAGATTTGCCCCGTCATAAAATACACCTTCTTCGTGATTATCTGCAATCTCGCCGCTGTTTTTCGCATCAGTGTTATTCATATCTTCCTGACCGCCCTCTGCCTCATTGCTGCTGTTTTTTCCATCCGCCGCAATTTCCTCGTTATAGCCGCTCTCATTTGTCATATGCACATCTGACGGCTCCGGCTGCTCATTTTCTTTTCCTGCACATCCCGCCATGCCCATACACAAAACCACGGACAAACAAAGAACTCCTGCAGCTTTCAACATCTTTTTTCTCATCTTCCATACCTCTTTTCTTTTTATTTGGCTTTTTGCCTGTTCTATGTTTCATTGAACATATTCAAAGAATAACATCCGGCCATCCTAAAAATCTCCTATTTCATCACCCAATATTAAGTATTTTTTAGAAGATTTTTAGGAATTGTTTTGCTATACTTAGTATAGGAATCTGACGGATTGGAGGCCGCTATGAAAATTCTATTATTAGAAGATGACAAATACCTGTGTGGCAATATAAAACAGCAGCTTACAAAAGAGGGATATATCGTGGATGCCTGCAATGACGGAGAGGAAGGTTTTCTACTTGCCTTAGACCAGGGAAACAGTTATGACCTGGCTGTTATTGACCGTATGCTCCCCGTTATAGACGGCCTTGCCATCATAAAAGCAATGCGGAATAAGAAAATACAGATTCCCGTTATTATCATTACCGGGATGTCCGAATTACAGGATAAAATTGAAGGGTTAGACAATGGTGCTGATGATTACCTTACAAAACCCTTTCACATCAGCGAATTATCTGCACGGATCAGGGCATTGACCCGCAGGCCGGCTATTATGGCCAGGCAAAACTATCTTACTTACCATGATCTTTCCCTTGACATTTCAAAAAGACAGCTTGGATGCGGAAACAATCATTTGGTACTGACACCGACAGAGTTCCATTTAATGGGTATCTTTCTTGAAAAGCCGGAGATTGTGCTTACGAGGGAGCAGCTTATACAAAAGGTTTGGGAAACGGATGCAGACGTGGAATCAAAGAATCTGGATAACTATATCTATTTTTTACGCAAGCGGCTCCGCACTGTCGGAAGCGAATGTGTCCTGTCCTCTGTCTACGGCTTCGGATTTATATTGGAGGTAAAGCATGGTACAAAGCCTTAAAAGAAATCTTTATTTTTTGATGGTTGGCTCCCTCATGTCCATCTTTTCTATCGTATTCTGCCTGATGGTCCATGAAAATATGAAGGCAAAGAGGAATTCGGAACTGGCTTACTTTAACAGGATGACAACCACCCTTGTCCTACAATTAGAGCATGAATCTGATTATCAAACATGTTTAAACCTTTATGAAGAAAGGCGTGATATGTATTTTCAGCTTTCTTCTGATACCGGGCGTTCTCTTTACCAAAGTGAATATTTAGGAGACAACACTGATATTATTGATACCTTTTTAACTACATTGCTTGGTACGGAGGGCGACTTTACCTTTAGTCCATCCAGCCTGAAAGACAATTATTACAGCAGGCAGAGCGGAGCTTATACCATCGAAGCGTTAAACGGAAAAAAATATTATTGTGTAAACTGTCTGGTTGTCACAGATTATGGCAGCATATATACAGTTACCGCAATAAAAGAAAAATCCAGCTTTGCCACATTGTTAAAACCGAAATCCGGATATTATTTCTGTATATGGTGCGGCGTCCTCGTTTCTATTATCTGCCTTTCCAAAATACTGATCAGAAAGGCTGTAAAACCCACCGAAAAAGCCATGCAGAGCCAGAAAGACTTTATCGCTGCCGTTTCCCATGAATGCAAAGCCCCATTGGCAGCGATCCTTTCCTCCGCTGAAATGATTGAATCTGTACCGAATATTCCAGATACTGTTACGGATCATGTACGGGTGATTGATGCAGAGGTATCACGAATGTCCCGGCTTATCCGTGATCTGCTCCTGCTCTCATCCATTGATGCCGGAAACTGGTCTTTCCACATGGATGAGGTCAATGTTGACACGTTATTGATAAACCTATATACAAAATTTGAACGTATCTGTAGAAAAAAGGATATACAATTACAGCTTAATATACCAGATGAATGCTGTCCGCCGCTTTATTCCGATGCAGACCGGTTAGACCAGATTATCAGTATTTTTCTTGATAATGCGGTTTCATACTCACCGCCCGAATCTGAAATTTCATTAAACGCATCTGTAAGAAAAAATGAATTGATATTTACCATCATAGATCATGGAATCGGAATCAGCGAAAAAGAGAAACCATTTATCTTTGATCGTTTCTATCAAAGTGACAAATCCCGTACCCAAAGGGAGCATTTTGGACTCGGACTTAGCATCGCAAATGATTTAGTCCATAAACTGGAAGGAAAAATTAAACTGTTTGATACGCCTGGAGGAGGATGCACTTTCAAAATATTTCTTCCCTTAAAACAGCAATAGATGGCATGGAACTACTATTCTCCAAAAATAAGAAGTACAAAATGAAAAGGGAGCCAGTACTGCTCCCTTTTCATTTTTACGCTCTCGCCCTTAATGTGCCAGCTATTTAATTTTCATATATCCCTTTCAGCGTAAACTGGTCTAAGATATGCCCGTCCATTTCCCGGTGAAGTTCATTCAGCAGAAATCCCTTTTCCAACTCCAGCATCTTATCCAAGGCATACACATGAAGTTCATATACGTGCGGCTTATCGGGCGGCGTCATCCCGCCGTAATAACAGGAAAGCTCCGTGGACTGCTCTCCGCCCTGTATGCTCGTCCAGCTATTCCTTCCCTGCACAAAGTCATCCGCCGTCTGGCTCTCATTCTCTTTGATCTCAAAACGGGTAATATTTGCCGCCAGCCAGTGTATCCATGCGAATCCCCCTGTCACCGGGTATGCGTCCTTGTCCTCCAGGACAATGGCAATCGACACCGTTCCCTGCGGCGTATCTTCCACCTTAAAGGGCAAAGAATAAGTAGGGATGCCATTTTCATTGAACTGCGTCCCATGCCCGCCATATTGGGGCTGGATTACTCCGTTTATAATGCCGCTGCTTGTAACATTCATCTTTGATATCCTCCAATTCGATTTATGATGATATTTTAAGCGGCGGTTTCCGGACAGTAAATTACCCACTTTTTCGTGGGTACTAATCCGGAACTACTCCCTTTTCCTCCAGAATATGCCCCATGCCGTTTGCTTTCAGATAATCAATCCCTATATGCTGCATGATCCTTAATGCCTCCAGTATCTCCCTTCCCATACCATCCGTTAAGGAATATTCCACATGGAGCGGGTACCCCTCATAGGACTTTTTTTCCACAAATCCGTAATCCATCAGTTCCTTTAACTGCTCCAACAACATTTTCTGTGTAATGCCGTCTATATCCCGCTCCAGCTTCGCCAGGGATGTTGCCCCTAAACGCAGCCGCCATAAGATGATCGGTTTCCATTTCCCTTTGATCATGTCATGCACCAGTTCCAAAGGGCAGGTATATTCTGTCCTCATTTTCATAGACGATGCCCCTTTCCGTTTCCTATTACTTCGACAGAAAACCGTTCCCGCTAAAGCAAAAGCATCCACTGAATTATACCATAAATATTTTCTGTTTTTCACCCAATGTCACGAAACGACTATTTTTCGGGAGTGGAAAGCAAAAAAGAGCCATTGACAGTCCTTGCCCTCCTGCTAACATTTTTCAATTTTTCTGTATACTAACAGGTAAAACCCCATACTATCACGGAAACTCATATACAAACACGAAAACTCCGAGCGGTTTCCGTGTTTGTATCATATACCCCGTTTTCCGACAGCATTTTCCGTCAGACTGATACCTTTTTCCGCAAAAACCAACAATATCCTACCCCTTTTTACCTTTCCGCTTTATACTATCACGGAAACCCCTGACTTTTGCGTGATAGTATACTTTTGCCTGATAGTACGATTTTTCCCCAATCGCCATCCTATCAGCGGCATCAAAAAACAAAAAAATAGGGGCCCACCACCCGCCGTGATGAACCCCACCAAACCTTAAAACCCTTGATTTTAAGCCATTCTTCAATACTTTCGCCTGCGAGTACCAAAAATCCTATGGCATCAATTGGAAATAGCCGCCTGTGCCGCTGTTATACTTTGATGACTTTTACCCCTCTTTACCCCATTTACCCCACCCAATTCGACATTCGACAAACGGGATTCGACAAAATCCCCTTGCTTTTATGCGGAATACGCTATAAAATGATTTCAGCGGAATTTTTCATTTTTATTGACATATTTCCCGCAAAAACGTATAATAATATCAGAGATGGGAAACCATCGTCAGGAGAGTTCCTGCCAGACAGTGGAAAACTTTATATTCAGGAGAGTTCCTGCCAGATAGTGGAAAACTTTATTAATCAGGAGATTCCCTGCCAGACAGTGGGAAACTTTAAAATCAAAGGGTGATCGCTATGATCGCCCTTTTCTTTGCAGGAGATACCAATGAGCGAACTAAAACTATATGAAATATCTGAGGAATACATCTCATATATCAGTACCGTTGAAAAAAATGTTTTTTCCTCAAAGGAAAATGATCGGAACCATACACGGAAGTATCTGGGCATTGTATACAGCATTAACGGGTATAACTATTACATCCCCCTTTCCTCGCCTAAAAATTCTGATTACCGAATGGAAAATGGAGTACAGAAAATCCGCGGAAGCATTGTCCCCATCATCCGCATTACATCCCAATCCTCATCCGGGGAACTGGAATTAAAGGGAACTTTGAAACTGAGCAATATGATTCCTGTTCCTGCATCGGAATTAACCCTATATGACGTGGAGCATGAACAAGATTTATTTTATAAGGCTCTCATACATAAGGAAATGCTTTTTATCCGTAAAAACAAAAACAAAATCGTCCAGAATGCAAAAATTCTGTACAAACAGAAAAAGGAAAACAATCCTGCCATCGGATATCTGAAAAGCACGGTTGATTTTACATTGCTTGAACAGATGCATGATAAATTTATAGAAAAGAAAAACAATTAGCCAAAAAGTCGGACGCTACAAGCGGTTTTCCGGCTTTTTTATTTTTCCGCTTGCAATCCCGCCAAAACAGAGGTAAGCTACGACACCACGGAAGTCTGCAAATAAAAAGTCAAGCAGAAATTAGAGAACTTTGAAAATTTATACAGGTTGAAAAATGAGTATTACAAAAAGACCACCGCAAAGCGCCGGTCTGATAAAAAAAGAAGACATTTGTTTATGATTCTTCGGTTCCTGAAAGCGTGGAAAGATATTCTTTAATCCGCCCGTAATAAATGCGGAGGAACTTGTTTGCACCTGCAGTCATGTATACATAGTAAGGCTTGCCTTGCGTTCGCTTTTTATCCATAAAAGCATAAACGGCATCGTCAACAGGAGAACGCCTGATAAGCCCATCCATGATCTGGAAGAGAGTCTTGCGCAGGCTTGGCGACCCCTTCTTGGTTGTAGGCACACTTTTCTGGATGTGCTGCCCGGAATCGTTCTTTCCGGGATCAACACCAGCGAAAGCAGTCAAAGCTCCGCGGTGTGTGAAACGTGTCACATCCCCTATCTCAGCCATGAGTTGTGAGCCAAGAGTCGGTCCGACACCGTTCATTGCCATGACAACAGGGTATTCCGGCAGTGTGGAAGCAGTTTCGTCCATTTTCAGACGAAGGGATTCCACCGTTTCAGAAGCGGTATTCAGCATTGCCACAGCCTGCCGTATCAGCAGCTTCGTGCTGTCATCCTTCGGGAATACGGCGATTAGGTCAGAGGAGAGCTGATATATCTTCTCTGCTTTATCAGCACTGAAGTTATAACCTTTGCGTTTACACCAGTTCTGATAGTGTTGTGTAAAAGCATCCAGGGACTTGGAGCGTACACAGTCCACATGCCAGTAGGTATAGACGAAATCTACCCATTTCTGGCTGCCATCGCTGCGTGCAGGACTGTCAAAGAAACCGTTCGCACCCGGATAAGTCTGGTCGAGTAGGGCAATGAGGTTGTTCTTCATGGCAGTCTTCTGAGACATATAAAAGCCGAACTGCCGGTTCATGGTCTTTAGCTGGCTACGTGTTTTATCCGTGTTTCCATATTGCTTCAGTTTTGCCCATCGGTCAAGGGTATAACGTGCGATTTTTTTGGAATCAGCCTTATCAGTTTTTGGCGCGCGCAGGGAATCGTCCCCGAAGTCTTTGATCAGGACGGGATTTACAGCACTGACAAAAATACCGGCATCGGAAAGCCATGTGGCAACCGGTTCATAGTACCTTCCAGTGTGTTCCATGCAGACTTTCGTTTCCCCGTCAAGGCTTCTGATAATCTCAATTAACTCATTAATTGAGGACTGTGTATGCGGAATGTCCCGGGGAGACATCAGGACAATATCACCCGGCCTCCGGATTGTGACGGTACTCTTACCTTTAGAAACATCAATACCAACAGCGTTCATAACAGATACTCCTTTACCATGTAGTAGCAATGGTCAATACCAGATTTACTCATTGCCTGTTCAATCTACTGGGTATCACACGAACGCCTAAAGGTTCAACCTGCGTAAAACGAATGCTGCGAATGAGGGCTGGTTGGCTGACTTCCGTACGGACGTAAAGTTCCAGGAGGGATCTGCCAGACCATCTGCATCACTCATTCTAACAGCTTAAGCAACAAGATGGATAATTCCTTACTGGCTGTAAGGGGTATTAACCATAAATATATTGTAGTAGGAGGGATTGGATTGGAAAAGGATTCTGCATT
>CAJTCE010000019.1 GCA_910574745.1 Lachnospiraceae bacterium
CGGGAGTTTGACAGTTGAATATCAGAAAAAATACCTGCAGGTCTTGTAAAACCTGCTTTTTTTGTGTCAAATTTTTGGTTTTTATATATGTTATTTTATGTTATTGTGTGGTATAATAAGCATTAGGAGGGATGTTTATGAATCTTCACATAACGAAATCAAAAAATGCCGAATCATTTTATATTGCAAAATCTTATGTTAAAGCCAACGGCAGCACATCATCTGCCATTGTCCGAAAGCTTGGCACTTTAAACCAGCTTATCGTTGAACACGGACCGACCAGAGATGATGTTCTTGCATGGGCAAAAAATGAAGTAAAACTTGAGACCGAAAGATATAAAAAAGAAAAAGAAGCAAAAACTGTATTGATCCCTTTTCATGCCGACAGACAGTTAGATTATGATAAGCAGACCTTTTATCGCGGCGGATATCTTTTCCTGCAGTCCATTTATTACGGCTTTCAGATGAATAAAACCTGTCGGAAATTAAAGGCAAAATATAAATTCAAATATGATATCAATGCCATTTTATCTGATCTCATTTATGCCAGAGTGCTGGAACCGGCAAGCAAACGTTCTTCTTTTAAAACAGCATCTGAATTTATGGAGAAACCTGCTTATGAACTCCATGATGTGTACCGTGCTTTGGACGTTCTTGGAAACGAATGTGATTTTATCCAGTCCGAAGTATACAAGAACAGTCATTTCATCGGCAAAAGAAATGACCAGATACTTTACTATGACTGCACCAACTATTACTTTGAAATCGAGCAGGAAGATGGGGATAAAAAATACGGAAAGTCCAAAGAACACAGACCCAATCCGATCATTCAGATGGGATTATTTATGGATGGCGATGGAATCCCCCTTGCATTCTCTCTTTTCCCGGGGAATACAAATGAACAGAAATCCCTGAAGCCTTTAGAGCAGAAAGTGATCGGGGATTTTGGCTGCCAGAAGTTTATCTATTGCAGTGATGCCGGTCTGGCTTCTGAAGACATCCGTACATACAACCACTTGGGCGAAAGAGCTTTTATCGTGACCCAGTCTATTAAAAAACTCCCTGCTGAGGACAAAACATGGGCCTTAAACAAAAGCGGTTTCAAAAGAGTTGCCGATGACATGCCGGTAGATATCACAGCGCTTCCCGATGATGATACCAGCCTGTACTACAAGGAGGAACCCTATACCCCTAAGAAGCTNCATCAACGGCTGATAATCACTTATTCACCAAAGTATGCCCGTTATCAGAAGGCAATACGTGAAAAACAGGTGGAACGTGCCGAAAAAATGATCGCTTCCGGAAATACAAAAAAACAGCGTAAAAATCCAAACGATCCGGGGAGATTTATTGGTACGATCGCTGTCACAGAAGATGGAGAAGCGGCTAAAGTCCATACCTTTCTTGACGAGAATAAAATCGCAGGCGAAGCAATGTACGATGGCCTGTATGCTGTATGCACGGACCTGCTGGATGATGATGTAAGCGGCATACTTAAGGTCAGTGAAGGAAGATGGCAGATTGAAGAATGTTTTCGCATCATGAAAACAGATTTTTCAGCAAGACCTGTCTACCTGCAGGATGGGAACAGGATCAAAGCCCACTTTCTCATCTGCTTTCTGGCGCTGTTATCCTATCGCGCTTTAGAAAAGGAGCTGGATTATCAGTATACCTGTGAAGAGATACTGGATACTTTAAGAGGAATGAATTTTGCGGGGATACAGGAGCAGGGCTTTGTCCCATTATATAAACGGTTAAAAATCACTGATGATCTGCACGAAGCCTGTGGTTTCCGTACCGACTATCAGTTTATAACAAAAAGTCAGATGAAAACCATTCAGAAAAAGAGCAAAGTCAAAGAATAAAATACTATAGTCCGTAACAGAGAAAAGAATCGCTGTAGTGTCCATGTTTGCTGGACTTACAGCGATTTTATCTTCGGTAAACTGTCAAAGACAGGATTATACATAAGTAGTTTTTATTTGTCAATTGATTTTATCTATCTTTTCAAGATTAGTTTTTATAGGTGATTTGCAAAACTAAATTCCACCCCTTCTTCTCCTGACCATGGAAGTTATCCTTACAAAGAATAGGGTGGATTTTAATCTTACATTTTTTAGTGTATCATTCTCTTGTGCTGCTGGTATGAAGGAGGATACCACTATGAACAAACATAAACATTTATCCCTTGAAGAACGTTTTACTATCAAAACCTTCCTGGATAACTCTGCTTCCTTTAAAGAAATCGGCAGAGCCCTCGGCCGCGACTGTACCACCATTTCCAAAGAAGTCCGTAACCACCTGCTTTTCCAGAAGACCGGCTGCTTTGGACGCCCTTTCAATGACTGCGCCAATCGCCGTAACTGTCCTGTCTCCGGCCTCTGTTCCGATCCCGATTGCCGTTTTACAAAGTGCAGCCTTTGTTCCAAGTGCCATCTTTATTGTCGGGATTATTTCAAGGAATTCTGTCCCGATTTATCCCGGCCTCCCTATGTCTGCAATGGCTGCACTAAAAGAAAAAGCTGTACTCTCGAAAAACATGTCTACTCCCCTCGCTTTGCACAGGAGGAGTATGAAACCCTTCGCTCTGAAGCCCGTTCCGGCATCTGCATTTCTGAAGCCGAAGCTCTTCAGCTTGACTCCTTTATCTCCCCCTTGATCCGCAAAGGCCAGTCCATCCACCATATCTGTTCTAACAATCCCGACGAGATCATGTTCTCTGAAAAGACCATCTATAATTATGTGGATGCCGGCATCTTTTCTGCCAGAAACCTGGATCTTCCAAGAAAGGTCTCTTATAAGCCCAGGGCTTCCTCCCATGACTCTTTCAAAGTAGATAAGGCTTGCCGCGTCGGCCGTACTTATTCCGATTTCCTCTCTTTTTTAGAAGGCTGGCCCGACTGCCCCATTGTTCAGATGGATTCCGTCGAAGGACGTAAGGGCGGGAAAGTCCTGCTGACCCTGCATTTTGTCAAATGTGAGTTCATGCTTGCCTTCCTCAGGGACAGGAACACCGCCGCTTCCGTATTTGATGTCATCGAACGGCTTTACTGGGAACTGCGCCCGGACAGGTTCATGAAGCTTTTCCCGGTTCTTTTGGGAGATAACGGAAGTGAATTCTCAAATCCTGTTGCTTTGGAGATTGATGCGGAATTTAATCACCGTACACGGGTATTCTATTGTGACCCGTCTGCACCTTACCAGAAAGGCGCTGCGGAAAATAATCATGAATTCATTCGGAGAGTTCTTCCAAAGGGAACAAGCTTTGATAATCTTTCACAAACGGACGTGAGCCTTATGATGGATCATATCAACTCTTATTCACGGGCGAGCCTTGGGGACTACAGCCCATATGAAGTGTTCCGGATGTTTTATGGACAGGAGATTTTAGACCTCCTGGGCGCACATCTCATTTCCCCAAATGATATCACGCTGCGCCCAGAACTTCTAAAATAAACAAAAACCAAAAATACCAGCAGCACACTGGGTTCCCAAGTACATAACAGCTGAAATGAGGGTGGAATTTAATATTTCAAAAAAATGGTTAAATTGTACCCACGCTGTTTTGCGCCCAAAAATCAGGTGTTTTTGGTGGTTTTACCCTCATCATAACATAAAAATACCAGAGATAAACCTTTTTTGAGCATAAAAATTTATCTCTGGTAGAATTTACCCTTACAAGGTGGAAGTTACCTCTTCATTTCACCATTAGTTTTTATATGCCATGATTGTTGCACTTTTTCCGACAGTTATTCATAGCGGGCAATGGCTTCTTCGATCCGCCTTTTTACCTCTTCTGCGATTTCATTGGATTTCATATGCTGATATTCTTCAGAATACATCGGTTTTAAATAAATCAGCTTTACGGTTACCGGGCGTATGGAATTTTCATCAAAAGGAACGAAGGCATTAATCAGCGCACAGGGCACGATAGGGCATTTTGCTTTCTGGGCAGCTTTAAAGCTGCCTCCTTTAAATTCCAAAAGCTTATTTCCGTTTCTACTCCTGTGTCCTTCCGCAAAAATGATGTAATTGCGCCCTTCTTTTACTTCTTTTGCAACCTGGTTAATAATCTGCATAGACTGGCGCAGATCTTCCCTGTCCATGGCAAGAGAACCCGTAGCCTCAATTGTCTGTTTCAACAAAATAACATCCTTTGCTTCTTTTTTAATGACAAAGGCAAAGGGTCTGGGGCAGGAATACAAAAATGTCAAAACATCAAACAGCCCCTGATGATTGGGGTAAAAAATAAATCCATCCTCTTTCGGAATATTCTCCTGTCCATGTACTTCTATCGTAATATTACCGGCACGAATCCCATGGGTAGCAATGTTCTTTGCAATCAGAAATCCCGGCATATAATCTCCATTATAATTTTTACCCGCTTTCCACAGTTTAAAAAACATAAAAGGAACCAGGAACAATTTTCGAATAACCATTAATGCAATACGCATAGAAACCTCTTTCTAATTAAATTCAATATCTGGTATTTCACAGGAATCAATCTACATATATATAGGTAAAAACTCATTTTACCCATTCCAGACAAATTTTATATTTTTATGTATTATGCAAAAACCAATTTGTCTTATTCCTGCTCATAGGCTTTGACGGCTGTTTCATACAAATTGTTTCCGTCCTTGTCTATAACCACGATGACCGGAAAATCCTTTACCTCCAATTTGCGGATTGCTTCCGTTCCCAAATCATCATAAGCAACTACTTCCGATGATAAAATAGATTTGGATAAAAGTGCGCCTGCCCCTCCTACTGCCGCAAAATATACGGCGCCATTCCTTACAATGGCGTCCCTGACCGCCTCGGTTCTTTTTCCTTTTCCAATCATTCCACGCAGCCCTAAGTCTAAGAGCTCAGGGGCGTATTTATCCATACGGCTGGCTGTAGTAGGTCCCGCAGAGCCGATAGGTCTTCCTTCTCTGGCCGGCGAGGGTCCCATATAATAAATAATATTGTTCTCCATATTTATGGGTAAAGACTGGTTATTCTGCAGTGCTTCATACATTCTTTTATGAGCAGCATCCCTTGCAGTATATATTGTACCGGTTATATAAACATAATCTCCGGATTTTAGTTTTGCAGCATCTTCTCGGGATAATGGGGCATTGATATATTGGTCCATTTTTCTTTCCTCGTAAATCTTTCTATATATTTTCCACTTTGTTACAGTACTCTGACACTGTGCCTGTTGACATGACAGCAAATGTTAACCGCCACAGGGAGTCCCGCAATATGGGTAGGATAAGTATTGATGTTCACTGCCAGAGCAGTTGTGGTACCCCCCAGCCCTCCCGGCCCGATGCCGGTTTTATTTATTCTGGTCAAAAGCTCTTCTTCCATTTCTTTTACATATGGAATAGGAGAATGTTCATCTACCGGTCTGGTCAGGGCTTTTTTTGCCAGCAAAGCACATTTTTCAAAAGTGCCTCCCACTCCCACTCCGACTACCATAGGAGGACAGGCATTAGGACCTGCATCTTTAACAGCTGTTAATATGGCGTTCTTTACGCCTTCGATGCCGTCAGCCGGCTTCAGCATAAATACACGGCTCATATTTTCACTGCCAAATCCCTTAGGCGCAACGGTTATTTTAAGCTCGTCCCCGGGAACGATCTCATAGTGAATGACTGCCGGCGTATTATCTTTTGTATTTTCCCTGATCAGAGGATCCTTTACTACTGATTTCCGAAGAAATCCTTCCACATAACCTTTCCTGACACCTTCTTGAATGGCGTCTTCCAGAGAACCTCCTTCAAAGTGAACATCCTGCCCCACTTCCATAAAAATAACCGCCATTCCGGTATCCTGGCAAATGGGAATCATATCCTCTCCGGCAATATTCAGGTTTTCCTGAAGCTGGCACAAAATCTGTTTCCCTAAGGGCGCTTTTTCTTTTTCACAGGCATCCTCCAGGGCGGTTTTCATATCTTTTGTAAGAAAATGATTTGCTTCAATGCACATTTCCTTGATATTTTGCGTCACTTCTGAAATTTGTATGGTTCTCATTGAATTATCCTTTCCGCGATTCCTTATATCTATTTTTCCTTCTTTTGCATTTATTATGAAAATAATATTAACACACTCTTCATATTATATAAATTTTTATTTTCAATTTCAACGAAAAAAGCCATACGATCTGCTTTTTGTGATTTTTTAAGCAGTTCTATGGCACTTTTCGTTTTTTCTGTGGTAAAATATATAATTTTAGAATTTTACTAAACTCTTTGAATAGGAGACCGGAAAATATAGCGGGATTTTATATTCTTTTCAGAAACAATATCTGTATTGCGGTATACGCTCAGCAATAGTCCCGTCAGCACTCCATTGACAACAGCATTTCCCAGTCCATAGGATAAAAACGGCATGCTCATCTGGGCAAAAACATTGAAAACCGCTATGTTGGAAAGAAGGTAGAAAATGCTTTTTACAAACAGCAGGCATACGCAGCTAAGGCTGATAACAGACCCCAACTGGTTTTTTTGCTTAAAGCTTAACCGGAATGCCTTCCACAAAAAGAAAGCAACGATTCCTAAAACCGCCACAGTAAATACCACACCAAAGTACATCAGCATAGATGTTACCATATAATCATTCTGAATAGCGGGCAGAGACTCAAGAGGCAGTTCTTTATTTCCAAAAAGACTGATATGATTCAGTTCTTCCCGTATTACTTTTATATAGTAGGATTCCTCTGACTGGGCAAATAACGACCTGATTCTTGCCGCCTGATATTCTCTAAGCAGCAGGCCGCTTTCCGTATGGAACGCAGAAACTATCAAAATACCCGGAAAAGCTATGGCAGGAGTCCATATAAGCGCAAGCTTTCCCACCTTTTTTTCTCCAAACCATCCTTTTAAAATGGAAATGGTCAAAATGAACAGCACAGCTATGGACAATTCTATTATTCCACCTGCAGTTGACAGGCTGGGAATGATACTAAACCTCGCTGCAACATAGTGAGCCATGCATATCAGCAGCCCCCTCATTCCTTTTCCCCTAAAGCAAAAAACCATTGCCGCAAATAAGGGCGTCATTAATGTAGCAATACAATATCCGAAAGTAAAGCGTAAAGAATTCGGCAGATAATTTTGCATAAAATGATATGCCAGAATGCAGATGCAAGCCGACCACCAGATTATTACCGGATGTTTTCCCAAAAAAGTATAATCAATGGCGCATGTGACCGCTATTACCGCAAAGCCTATTAGTGTATTCAAAACTGCATTACCGATAAGACTATCCCTGATAGTCGTTGCGTTGGTATCGTTAGAAAGGCATCCTGTTTTAAAAATAGTAATTTGCATTATTAAGCCTATCATGCTTAGCAGGGCAGCTAATATAATAAGCTCCCACTGCATTCTGGGTCTGTGAACCCGGTCTAACGCCACTCCCGTTTCTACAGGATCGCCCATTTCCAAAACAGCCCTATTTACCGCTTCATCCTTTTCCATTCCATTCTTTATGTAGGCCTCAGCCTGATCGTTAATATGGTTTTCTATTTCCTCTACAACCATGGGACGAGCTTTTTTACAGCGTATCTGTTCCGAAAGCGTATCAAGATATTCATGCAATTCCATAAACGGCACCTCCCAACACACCGGTAACCGCACCGGAATACTCTTTCCATTCCTCCTGTTTAGTTTTTAAAAAGCTTTTCCCTTCTTTTGTAATGCTGTAATATTTTCTGACTTTTCCTGATGCTTCTCTTTCATAAACCGTCAAATATCCTTTTTCTTCCAAAGAATGCAGCAGGGGATACAAAGTCCCGGCTTTCAGAATAAAGACATTTTGGGAACGCTTTTGCAGGGTTTCAATCATTTCATAACCATACATGTCTTTTTCCGATAATAATTTTAAAAGCAGCATGGTGGTGCTTCCTGAAAGTAAGCTTTTGTCTATAGGCATTTCTATTCCTCCTGTCATTTATTATGTTGATAAATACTAATTGCGCGCTATTATATAGACAATCTATATATCGGTTATCTATATAATAGCATGAATATTCTTTCTGTCAAGAGGATTTTTTAATATCAGAAGCCGACGGAGCTTATTTTTAGTAAAATCAAAAAAGAAATTTTTTGACAATTTTTGTAATATATTTTATTTTAAGCCGCCTCTTCCATATATTCCCTGTAATCTTCTTCACTTGCAAAAAGCATATATCCGCTTCCCGTAAATCCCATATATCCGTCTGTCACTACATATCCTTTCATAAATAGAACCTCCTTTGCTAAGCTAAAATGTTCCTGTTACTTGTTTTAGTTTAGCAAAGGAGGTGTCCTATAAAACGGTCTTATATTTTGTATTTATAACCTTAAATCCATTGAATAAATGCTGTTTTATCCTTTCGGTTATAGCCGGCCTGTCAATTCTTTGGGGTATTGCATGCAGGAATATCACAATCGGTTTTAGAAGATAAAGCCCAGCAATACACCTGTTGCGATCGAAATCGCACCCGTCAAAATAAATATGCTTCCCATTATGGCAAAAGAACTCTGCTTTGTTAAAGATGCCTGTTCCGGCTTTTCAGGATTATAGTAAATTGTCCGGGGTTTATTCATTTTCCGCTTGATTTGCCCCTGATTCCAGGAAATGTTGCTGGCTCTTGTATATTCCATGCCGTTAACACGGTAAGTAAAAATAGGACAATACATTCCCGGTTCAGAGCTGCCCATATAGATGCCGATTGCTGTATGCCCTGAACCGCCGTTATTATAATCATAGGCATTAATGCACATATCAATAATTCTTCCCTCAGTTTCCGCTGTGCATTTAAATTTTGCTTTTCCTACCATAATAAAAATAACGCCTAATACAAAAAACAGCATTCCTACTCCTTCAAGTACGTAAACTCCAACCATTTTCCTGTTCTCCTATCAATGATTTTTTATAATGCAATTCTAAAATTTTAAGCTATCCGAAATATCCTTTCATCTCAAAATGTTCAAATATTTTTAGTCATTAAGTCTTATCTCTTTGATTATTACATAAATTTGAAAATATGCAATCGATTTATTATGTATTTTCGCTGGAGGAGAGTACTATTAAGCTGGAGGAGAATAGGCTTCAGCTGGCGGAGAAGGATATTCCGTTAGAACAGCTAAAAGAAGAAATTGAAGCATTAAAGAAAAATCTGAATTCTTTCTCTAAAACCTAATGCGCTCTTTCCTCTTATGGGATGTATTCTCAGTAATGATTACAAGGCAAAACGCTTCGGACAGTCATTCTTTCTGCTGCCCGGAGCGCCTTTTTAAATCAGTTCATTATTTTGCATTACAATGACTATTCTCTTTTTGCCGTTACACTTTTTCTATCACAATTTTATAAATCTTATCCTGCTTTAGATCATACTGCTTTGCAAAGCTGCCTTCATTTACGGCGATTGTTGCAAATGACGTAAGTCCGTTAAAAAGCACTTCTTTTCCCTTTTCAACATATCCAAAGGATTTTTCATAGGGAATGATTCCTTCAAACAACAATGTGGATTCGTCAAATATTTTCACGGTTGTTTTATCTCCGACTTTAAAACCGCACTGTGCAAGGTCGGCATTTTTAATAGAGGTACCCGCGCTGCCAAAGGGATCAAACCATAATATGCTTCCTTCCACGCCATTATCTTTTTTGCAGGATGCATAGGTTTTATGCAATACGATTTCTTCCAAGGGGTATTGGGGTCCCACCTCTTCAAAAGTAATCAGCCCCGACGCAAGCTTAGCCGCACAGTAGGAAAACAGGTCCCGACCGTGAAAAACACTGATTTCCATAGTTTTGGGATAACGGTTTACGGCCTCGTCTATTTCCCTTATTTCTTCTATACCGATCATCTGATGTAAATAAGTAAGGGTTCCGTTGTCCGGTGTTACCACATAGCTTCCGTTCTTCAGTTTTGCCACACTGGCACGCCTGTCAGTTCCGACTCCGGGGTCTACTACCGAAACAAATACAGTTCCTTCCGGCCAACACGGAACCGTATACTGAAGGCAGAAAGAAGCAGCTTCAATATCAAAAGCGGGTAATATATGTGTAATATCAAATATCTGCAGCTGGGGATCAACTATTTTGCAGATTCCATGCATACACGATACCAGCCCCGAATCCGTTCCAAAGTCTGACTGCATTACAATAACAGGTTTCATATCCATCCTCCTTAGCGTTTTTCTATTTTCATCGTCCAGTCGCTTCCTGCATGTAAATCATATTTTTCCGCCATATTTTCGCAATTAAGCGCCGCCTGGATGTGCAATGATTCACTTACCATCAGCAGAGGTTTTCCTTCTTCCACAAAGCCGAAAGACTGGCAAAAAGGAACTTCTCCCTCAAATGCAGGAGCATCCTGTCCTTTCTTCCTGATTGTCACATGAACATAATCTCCATATTGAATATTTTCTTTTTCAAAAACCTCCGCCGGTATGTTGGAACAAATTAAGCCGAAATGATAATCCGCATTGGCGATCATACCTGTGATTACGGATTTTTCCACCTTATAAGGAATCAGCTCATGGGTTACAATTTCGTTTATATCATAAGCAGGTCCAACCTCCTCAAAGGTAATGATTCCTGACGCCAGTCTGGCCCCGCAATATGCAAACAAATCTCTTCCATGGAAAATATTGCATTTCTCCGTATTTTTCAAACGGTTGATTTTTTCATCTATGACACGGACTTCCTCAATACCGATTCGTTCTTTTAAATGTGTCAGTGTGCCGTTATCGGGCGTTACCACATAACTTCCGTTTTTCAGTTTTGCCACGCTGGCGCGGCGGCTTGTCCCTACGCCCGGGTCTACAACGGAAATAAATACGGTTCCCGCGGGCCAGAAATCCACAATATAATCCAGGGAAATGGAAGCCTGGTATGTGTCAAAATTATTGATATCATGGGAACAATCAAATATTTTCAATTTCTTGTCCACCATCATGCAAACTCCTTGCATGGTACAGACAGCGATTCCTTTTCCGAAATCTGTCTGCATAACGACTGCTGCTTTTTTCTGCTTCATTATAATTCCTCCTTGTCCTAAAATTTCATCTATCATTACTGTCTTATTTAAATCCAGCAATTCATTTTATTTTTTAATGTGTTTATTCCGCTTTATTATATTTAACGGTTTTGCTTCTTTATTTCACCATCTTGTCCTGTCCGCCGCCTTATTCTATGAATTATTTCATGATAGAGGCAAATTTTTCCGTAGAATATTCCTCGCCGGCACGCTTTTTATCCAGTTCGACTCTAAGCAGATTCATTTCCTTATCCTTTAATGGCGTTAAAAGCATTACAAGTCCGGAACCGATCATAATAATGCCGGGCAGGATGGTAAACATCGTTCCGATCATACCCAATGCAGATTCATTCTGTACTTCCAGTTCCACATTAAATCCGCTTTTTTCTAAAAGGATACCCTGGATTGCCGCTGCTGCAGCTCCGCCTAATTTTAACAGGAAGGAATAGTATGACATGATGATTCCGTCCCGGCGGGTTCCCGTTTTAAACTCGTTGTAATCCACCACATCAAACAAGAAGTTAAATATACACAGCCAGTATGCGCAGGTTCCGAGGCCGGTAAGCGCTACGTACACACAGCCTACGCCTATATTGGGAATGCCTGTGAATTTTGCTATAATCATTACCAGACCGCTGAAAACCATTGTCCCCACAAAAACATTGGTTTTATTGAACTTTTCTACCAGCTTTGCGATAACAGGGCTGAACAAAATGGCTACAATGTTGCTGGTGGTAAACATCATGGAAGCCTGAGCTTCGCTTAATCCCATGTTGTAGCAGACATAATACAACAGGCTGGAATTAAAGAGCGTCATGTAAACATTTGCCAACAGCGCACAGGCAATGATAAGCAGATACGGCTTCATTTTCATCAGACACACAATGTCCTTAAAAAAACCGCCCACATTCATTTTTTCCTGGTTATTGCTTACTTCTTCCGCCGATTCCTTTCCTCTTGTAAACCTCCACATCAAAACAATGGATACAACGGATATAACCGCTGCCACCGCCGCCATAATGGACCATGCGTCTCCATCTGTGAATCCTTTTTCCACCAGCTTTGCCACGCCAAAGGTAGGAACCGAGCTGGCACAGAAGAGGCCCACATAGCTTAGTACATTCCGGTATGCCTGTACCTTTACTCTTTCGCTGTCATCTTCCGTAATCACAGAACCGAAAGAATAATATGCGATGTTAAATGCCGTATAGGACAGCCAAAACACAAATACCATTATGAGATAGTAAGCAATCTTCTGCGTCTGGGTAAGGTCCACCTTTAAAAACATTAAGAGCATAGCCGCTCCCAACGGAATTGCCGAACCCAGCATCCAGGGCCTTCTTTTTCCGTATTTTCCCTTTGTATTATCAATCAAATATCCTACAATAGGATCGGTAACAGCATCCCAGACAACGCCTGCAGATATGATCATGCCCGCTACAGCCGGACTGATACCGGCAATTGTCGTCATAAAAAACGAAAACAGCGCAATAACAAAATTGTAAGAGGTTGCATCTCCGATGCCTCCCACGGCGTATCCTAAAATTTCACTGACTTTTAGTTTGTTTTTATTCATCTGTTATCTCCTTTCATTTGAATTGTTCCCCATTTTCCGTATTTTTCAAAGCCCATTCTTCGAAAAATGGTATATTCTTGTTCTTCCGGAGCAAACACACATGGTATTCTGTTCTGCTTGTGTATTTCGTTACATATCATCTGCACAACAGCCATTGCATACCCTTTCCCGCGTTCGCCGGGCACAACGCAGATTCCTCCCAAAAAACAGGTTTCATCTGTGGATACGGCACTATTTCCGTGTGCCACTAATTTTCCGTCTTTTTCCAGCAGAACATGAATGCCCTCTCCCTTTTCTATCCGGTTTTCAATCATTTCCTTTTTGGCGTATATTTCTCTAAATTCGGGAAAGCTCATTAAAAAGTCATAAATGACATCCACATCACGCATCCCGGCTATCCGTATTCCCGGCAAATTGCCGCTAAAGTGCTTTACGAATTTTTTTTGCGCATATAAATTATTAGCCTTCATGCTGTCTGATAATCCCAAATAATTTGCAACCTTTTTCACGACTTCCAGTTCGCCCATTATATTCGTAATTTCCGGCAAAATATATTTGCTGATTTCTTCCGGTTCAATACTGCCCCTAACCCTTGAAAATATCAGGTTATTATAATATTCCAGAAAAACGCCTTCACAAAAATTCTCATTCTCCATCATATAGATTGTCTGATAGGGCTTATCAAATCTGTATCGCTCAATATCGGCAATGATATATGTATGAAGCATGGAATCCCTTTTTAAAAACCGGAGCAATATTTCTTCATCTTTGTCATTACATATCCGAATCATCCGCCTTCTCCCTGCTTCTCCTTTCTATTTATTTTCCGTTCTACTTGTTCAACATGTTCAACATGATTAAAGTCTAACATAGTCCGCTCTTCTTGTCAATATCTGATTATTATGATACAATGTGCATTAATGCAAATAGTATTTTTACAATATCCGCCACTGCAAAAGGACGACTGCAGACACTTGTGCCTGTGATATCATCAACTTGTTCATCAAGTTTAAAGGAGATGTTTTATTGAATACAAAATTACACCCGGAAAACATACCTGCTTATATCGGGGTATACAATTCTCTATATAAAGACATTACCGACGGCATTTATCTTCCAAATGAAACACTTCCCGGAGAAACCGCCCTTTCACAAAAATACGGCGTCAGCCGCAATACTTTAAGGCAGGCTCTTGCCATTCTCCACGAGGACGGCATGATCATTAAATCCCAGGGAAAGGGTACGCTGATAGCGCCCAGCGTCAAGCATTCTTCAAAGGAACAAATCATCCACCCTCTTCTTTCCATGAATAAGCTCCCTATTACGGAAACTGCCATAACCTACAATTACGGAGCTCCAACGGATATTGCAAGAGACCGTTTATCTTTAGGAGCCAGCGACCTGGTTTTGGCATGCAATTGTGTTTTTCAATCGGAGAAGACTGTTTTAGGGTATTCATTTACCCAGATTCCGGCTATGTTTTTCGATGAATTGAAGTTAAATACGTCAGATACGGGGTCTATTAAAGAATTGATCTTAGAAACGTTGTTTCACTATTCCAAAAAGATGGACATGAATATCAAGCTGATTCATGCAAATGCCATGGAAATCGAATTTTTAAAGATTCCTTTAGACACTCCTCTAATTTTGATCGAGGCTTTACATCTGGATAAAACGGAGCGTCCTTTTGCAAGAAATAAATTTTATTTTATTCCGGAGTATTATCATTTAAATTTTGTGATCAGCAATCAGAACATCGGTCCAAAATAAAAATATGCAGACGGGTCAAGTAACCGTCTGCATATGTTCTATTTACACCAGCTTTTCCAATATGGACTCTCCAATCAGGCTGTCCGGCAAATCCACGGCAAAGTTCTTTGCAACGGTTGCCCCGATAACTCCAAAGGTATCCGAATCTTCCAGCTTTGCCTGACCGGACATGGACTTTGCATACATTAGTAAGGGAACTGTCTCTCTTGTATGGTCCGTTCCCGTATGGGTGGGGTCATTTCCATGGTCAGCGGTCAGCATGACAAGGTCATCCTCTCCCAAAACTGAAAGGAGCTCTCCCAGCTTCACATCAAATGCTTCTATTTCTTTGCCATAGCCTACAGGATCTCTCCTATGTCCCCACAAAGCGTCAAAATCAACCAGATTTGTGAACACAAGACCTTCTTTTAATTCCTTCGCTTTTTGGATGGTCTGCTCCATTCCGTGAACGCTGCTTTTGGAATGCTCGCTTTCCGTAATTCCCTGACCTGCAAAAATATCTTCTATTTTGCCGATTCCCACTACCGGAATCCCGCTTTCTTTCAGGAAATCCAAAACCGTTTTCTCCTCCGGGGCAAGGGCATAATCTCTTCTGTTAGGAGTGCGGCGAAATTCTCCTTTTTTCAGCCCTGTATAGGGGCGTGCAATGACCCGTCCCACTCTCCACTCTTCCTTCATGGTCAGTTCTCTTGCGATTTCACAATAACGGTAAAGAGTTTCCACTCCCATGGTTTCTTCATTTCCGCAAATCTGCAATACGGAATCTGCGGACGTATACACAATCAATTCCCCGTTCTGTATTTCCCGCTCCGCAAGCTCTTCCAGTATTTCCGTTCCGCTGGCAGCCTTATTTCCTATGATTTTCCTTTGGCATCTTTCTTCCAGTTCCTTGATCAATTCATCGGGAAATCCCGTTTCCGTAAATGTACGGAAAGGTTTTGTTGTCAGAATACCCATCATTTCCCAATGACCGGTCATTGTGTCTTTTCCGGTACTGGCCTCTTTTAAGCGCATCCTATAACCGAGGGTTTCTTCGTCCTCTGTCACACGGCACAGGTTTCCCATTCCCAGTTTCCGTAAATTGGGAATCGTAAGGCCCTGCATCCGTTCCCAGATATGAACAAATGTATTTGTTCCTTCGTCTCCATATTCTGCCGCATCCGGCATGGCCCCGATTCCAAGGGAATCCAGCACAATCAAAAATATTCTTTTATACCGCATATACCATTCCTCCTTTTTTATTTAACCGCCGATTCTAAAGCCAATATGATCATTTTTTCAAAGGATAGCTGCCGTTCCTTCGCGGTAGCCTTTTCTTCTGTTTCAAAGGAATCGGATACAGTCAAAATACATGCCGCTTGTTTTCCCAATACATTTGCATTGTGGAATAAAGCAAAGCTTTCCATCTCTACACACTGGCAGCCGTAGATATCCCTGATTTTTCTATAATTATCCACTCCCGGCTCCTGATAAAAAGCGTCTGTTGAATGAATGCATGCCCGGACAACGGGAATTTCCAGCATTTCACTCATTTTTTTAATTGTATCATTTAACCGCTTTTCCGGAAACAGAAACTTTCCCTCAAACCCGCTTTGCGTTTTTGCATATGCGGACTGGCTCCATACTTTTTCTGCCAGAACAATATCAAACAGCTTCAACGACTGCGTATAGCTCCCTGCGCTTCCAATCCGTATAATCTTATCCACATCATATTCCTTATACAATTCATAGGAATAGATACCCATACTGGGCATCCCCATCCCGCTTGCCATTACCGTAAGCTCTTTTCCCTTATAAGTTCCCGTATAGGCATACATATTTCTTACCTGATTTACAAGCTTAAAATTTTCAAGCCAGTTATTTGCTATAAATTTGGCCCGTAACGGATCCCCCGGCATTAATACGGTTTTTGCGATTTCCCCCTGTTTTGCTTCGTTATGTGGTGTCGGCATTTTCTCCTCCTTATTGTTGCAATTTACCAGTTGTCAATTCCATATTTTTAGGATATGATAGGTCAAACAAAAATAAAATGCCATTTGTCATGTTTTGAGGTAGTTTATGAAAATAAAAGACTGTTTAACTTATTGTTCCTCACAGGAAGTATCGCATAAGATTGTGGACTTTTTTAAGCAATGCCCCGCCCGGGTGCAGGATTGTCTGAACATGAACCGGATTTCAAAAGGAAAAATATTGATCCACTGCAATACGCCCCCGCATACCGTTTATTTTTTGTTAAAGGGAAGACTACAGATTTTTGACGAGGATGCCACGGAATTTCCTCTTTGCCTTTTTGAGGCTTCTCCTTTTGAAATTGTAGGAGATTATGAAATGTTTTCCAAGGGAGAATACAGTATTTCAACGGTTATAGCATGTACGGACTGTATCTGCCTCTCTCTGCCTGCAGGCATTTACCGCACATGGATCAGCTCGGATGCCCATGCCCTTTTTCTCCGTACCCAGATGCTTATGAAGCAGCTTTCCAAACAGGTTAGTTTTGAGCGCCGTTTTCTATACATGGATTATGAAACCCGCTGCCTTCATCTTCTGCTTACGGAATGTCGCTGCCATAAAGCCGTAAACGGACAAATCCGTCTTCCCGTAAAGCGGGAGGAATTAGCAGCAAAGGCAGGCTGTTCCCTTCGGACAATAAACCGTATTATTGAAAATCTGAAAAACCGGGGCCTGATAAATCTCTGCCAGGGAAAAATCCAGATCAGCCGCAGCCAGCAGGAAAACCTGCTTTCTATGGCGTCCTCGTCTCCGCCAGCTTATTGACAGTATTTTGACCGGCAAATAAGAGCTTGTACTGTAAAAAAGGGGTAAGGGCACTTTTTAGCTGCTCTCTGTTTTCAATGCAATAAGCAAAATCACTGAGCACCAGAATCAGTTTGCTCCTGGCATGAAACCGTTTCAGATACTCGCAGAGAATTTCAACCTTTTTCGCCTCTCCGGTTTGCTCATAATTTTCCAAAAACCGCCTTAATTGTATCATTGCCAGGGGGCAGGCTTCATTTTGTATCACGTCATCCTTTTTCCAATGAACCAGATTACACCGCACATTGGCAAAGATGCGGCTATGGGCCTTTAAAGCCCCTGCCACATCGCCTGCCAACGTTCCTATTTCCTCTTTATCCATATGGTAATCCAATACAAGAGTCATTTCCTTCAATTCATGAGTCGGATTACCGGGTGCATGAAGCACTCTTTCCACCCCGTTTATAAGCTGCATTCTCATAACCGGCGAAAGCGCCATAAAATCACTTCCTATTCCACAACAACCTTGCGGAAATTTTTCTTGCCGCGTTTTACCACAAGACCGTCGCCCCTTAACTGTTCTTTTGTAAAGGCAGCTTTAATATCCCCTACTTTTTCTCCGTCGACGCTGACGCCGCCCTGCTCTACGGCTCTTCTTCCCTCATTTCTGGTAGGAACAAGACCGGATTTTACAAGAATTGATAAAATATCTATGGAATCCTCTTTAAAATCCTCCGCACTTAAAACAGCCGTAGGCATATCCGCCGCATTACCGCTTGTAAATAATGCTCTTGCGGATTCCTGTGCTCTTACCGCTTCTTCTTCGCCGTGAATCATTTTAGTCAGTTCAAATGCCAGTATTTCTTTTGCAGTATTTAACTGGCTGCCTTCCCATGCATCCATTTTCTCGATTTCTTCCATAGGGAGGAAAGTAAGCATACGGATGCATTTCAAAACGTCCGCATCCCCCACGTTTCTCCAGTACTGGTAAAACTCAAAGGGAGAGGTCTTTTCAGGATCAAGCCATACTGCGCCTTTCTGGGTTTTTCCCATTTTCTTTCCCTCGGAATTCAGTAACAGGGTAATGGTCATGGCATAAGCGTCTTTTCCCAATTTCCGGCGAATCAGCTCCGTGCCGCCAAGCATATTGCTCCACTGGTCGTCTCCCCCAAACTGCATATTACATCCGTATCTTTCGTAGAGAGAAAGAAAATCGTAGCTTTGCATGATCATGTAGTTAAATTCCAGGAAACTTAAGCCCTTTTCCATTCTCTGCTTGTAGCATTCCGCCGTCAGCATACGGTTTACGGAAAAGTGCGCTCCGATATCCCTGATAAATTCAATGTAATTTAAATCCCTGAGCCATTCCGCATTATTTACCATCAGCGCTTTGCCATCGGAAAAATCAATAAATTTGCTCATCTGTTTTTTAAAGCATTCGCAGTTGTGGTCAATGGTTTCCGTAGTCATCATATTCCGCATATCGCTTCTACCGGAAGGATCCCCGATCATAGCGGTTCCTCCGCCGATCAACGCAATGGGCTTATTTCCTGCCATCTGCAGTCTCTTCATCAGACAAAGAGCCATAAAATGCCCTACATGGAGGCTGTCCGCCGTAGGGTCAAAACCGATATAGAAGACCGCCTTTCCGTTATTTACCAGCTCCTTGATTTCTTTTTCATCCGTCAACTGTGCCAAAAGGCCTCTCGCCTTCAATTCGTCAAATACTGTCATTTTTCTTCTCCTTTTCCTATTTTCCATATCCGCAGATTACGGGGTACTTTTTTATTGTTTTACATTTATCCCATAGGTTTATGCCATAAATATAAAAAACCCGTCCTCTCATAATTTGAAAGGACGGGTAAAATCCCGTGTTACCACCTGTCTTCACAAAAAGCTCGCGCTTCCTGCCTCATTACGTACACCCTTGCGGGATACGCCGATACGCTAACGGTTATCTTCCGTCACAGCCTACTCATTCTCCTCCGGAATATTCGGTGTGCAGCTGTAGGATGTATTCGGATAGAGCTTCCCGCGCGCCTCTCATCAGCCGGCTGCTTTCTGTGCGTTTCCCTGTATCTTACTTGTTCCTGTCATAGCCTTTCTATAAACATATAATTGAAATCATACAAATTGTAAATAATATCTCTTTCTTTGTCAAGATATAAAATACTGAAAAAACAATAATAAATCTCCTGCAAGCAAACATATGCCGCCGCAAATATAAGCAGTATTTCTCTGTCCGTACCCCAGCCTGTAACCGGCATATAAGCCGCCGAAAACTGCTATTACAGACAATCCTACCAAAAAAAGCAGTTCCTGTAACAGGGGAATTTGCAAAAGCCCTAATGCAAAGCCACTAAGAAAAGTGTAAAATCCCAGGCTGAAACAAATCCCGAAAATCAGCTTGTAAAATCCCTTTGTCTCAACCCTTTTTTCTTCAACCGGATCATTTTTTAAGGCGTTTATAAGCATACGAAGGGCAATGATGCCAAATATCATAAGGCAGGCAAAGGCATTAACAGGATAGTCGCTTTTGATAAGTTTCAAAGTATTCAGCTCTATGGCCGCCAGATTTCCCAATGTCAGTACTACAACCTGCCAGAGTGCGGAAATCCCCAGGGAAAGGGCAATCTGCTTTTTGTCCATATTTCCCAAAAGAGCTCCCTTGCAAACTGCTGTTCCGTATAAGTATACTCCAAGGCCAATACCTATTATGAAAAGCACCATAATTTCACCTACTTTACACTACCTGTACGGATTATGAATTTAACCCGTCCTTCCTGTCCTTCTGCCAGCTTTGTAAATGTGGAATAATTTTCTCCTACGTCGAATACTGCGTCTATTCTGTCCACAACAGCGGAAACTTCCCCGTCTAAGGCGCCGGTCAGCTTACTGATGCCATCTTCGTCAAACTGGATCATACCTTTGTTTAATTCCCCGGCCCCTTCTGAAAGTGCGTTAACACCTTTTGCCAGTTCTCCGGTTCCTGCAACCAGTTTACTGCTTCCGTCCATTAGCGCCTGGGAAGAACCGTTTAATGCATTTACCCCGTCTAAGGCGGTTTGAAGCCCTGAATCCAAAGCGGCTGCGCCGTTTGCAACATCCTGTGCTCCTTGAACCAGCTCGGGAACTCTGCTTAAATCCGCCTGACCGCTGATGGTCGTTAAGGTTGTTAAAGCTCCTGTGGCGCCGCCCAGGTTTCCGCTGTCAGCAGCCAGTGTTCCAATGGCGTTCTGTACACCTTCCGGCGAAACCGTTGCAACTGCTGCCGGAACCGAATTTGCTACTGCTGCCTGTACCGCTGCCATAATCGCCGCCTGGTCAGGCTGTTGTCCCGCAGCTGCTGCCGCCATCATTTCCTGCATAACCGTCTGAGCTGCCGCATTTGCCGCTGCATTTGCCGACGCGTTAGCCACATTTCCCGTATATGCGGTCAGTTCATTGGCTACCGCAGCCTTATCGGCTTCCACTGCCGCCTGATACGCTGCCTGGTTTGCCGCCTGTTCTGAAATATTGGCTTCCAGTGCAGAGGTCAGATTATTTAATCCTGCCGCCAGAGTATTCACTCCGTCGCTGACTTGAGCCGCACCGCTTGCAAGTTGGGAAGATCCTGCTTTCAGCTGTCCCAGACCTCCGGCGAGCTGCGATACTCCTGCCGCATATTGCGAGATTCCACTGTTTAAAGAATTCATTCCGTTTTGCAAATCTCCTGTACCCTTTTCCAGTGCAGAGGTTCCGTCTTTTAAGCTTCCTGTTCCGTCTACCAGCCGGGTTGCCGCATCGTCCAATTCATCCATGGAATCTTCCAGCTTTGTTAAATCGACGGTATCAGAAAATTTAAAATCCGACAAAATATCAGGCATGGCAACAGATAATGTCATATCCAGTTCAAAGTCTTCCACATCCGCCGTCACTTCAACATATTCCGGAATTTCCAGACTGCTTTCCTTCTCTTCAAGCTTTCCTTCAGGGTCGATGCTTTCCTTTAAGCCGGGCATTGCGACACCTACTACAATGTTATGATTTCCGTCAGAAACCATTTTTCCGTTAGTGACTTCAATGTTGGTAAATCTGTCTACCGGAAGAATCATTCCGCTGATTACTGTAAACGGCACATAAACCTGTTCCTCCTCTCCATTTACCGTTATGGTTTCCTTTAATCGGTTTTCATAATCCATCCGAATGGTTACCTTACCGCTTTTTCCTGCCAGGCTTTCCGGGGAAATTTCCTGTCCGTTGAGATAATAAGTGATTTTTACGTCAACGGGAGCCTTTTTCCCGGTCATTCCCTGATAATAGATATCCGAGCCTGCCGCATCCCATGTAAGGGCTCCGTTATTTCCCTGGGTATAGCCCTCTTCGCCTTTTACATTTTCAATATTTGTAAGGTCTGTGGCATCCTTTATGGTGGATGATCCGTCTCTGTTTTTCAGCCAGTCGCTTACAATGGTTTCTTCCACATTGCCGGAAGCATCCGTAATCAGATATACGGTTTCCTCTTTATCGGCTTCCTTAGCCCTATCCCCTGTTTCATTCATAACAACCTCTGTCAAAAGATTTTCCTCGGATTCCGCATATTCCTCTTCAGCCGTTGCCAAAACCGTATAGGCATTTGCCGTAGTAACAAATACTGCCAGTGCCAGTCCCAGACAGACAGTTCTTCTTATGTTTTTACTGTTGATCAATTTGTCTCTTTTTGTGTCTTTGTTTATATGAAGCACTTTTATAAATTCAGGTTTTTTCATACTAATTCCTCCATTAACTCTTTATTTTTACGTTCCAGAAAATGATAACTGGTAACGCAGATTACTTTATCAAATACCATAAACAGCGACGGAAGCACCAATAATACGGTAACCATGCTGATCAATGCACCTCTTGCCATCAGATTGCACAAGGAGCTGATCATATCAATATCTGAATACATTCCTACGCCGAAGGTTGCGGCAAAAAAGCTTAACGCACTGACAATTACCGATTGAACGCTTGCCTGATGGGCAATAAATACCGCATCCTTTTTTTCCGCTCCTGCCGCCCGTTCTCTCTTGTAGCGGGTCGTCATCAAAATTGCATAATCTACAGTAGAACCCAATTGAATAGTCCCGATTACAATAGAGGCGATAAACGGAATGACTGTTCCTGTGTAATAGGGAATGCCCATATTTACAAAAATCGCAAATTCGATGGTCAAAACCAGCAGAATCGGCAGCGAAATCGATTTAAAAACAAGGAGAATAATGACAAATATTACTCCGATGGAAACTACGCTTACTACATTGAAATCTTTATTTGTTATAGTAATTAAATCCTTTGTACAAGGAGCTTCTCCTATCAGCATCCCTTTCGGGTCATATTTTTTTATAATGGTATTTAATTCATTACACTGCTTGTTGACCTCATCCGAAGCCACCTTGTATTCCGAAGTTATCATCATCATTTGCCAGTTTTCATCTTCAATGGTTTCCAGATATTCCTCCGGTATCATATCTTCCGGAAAGGCAGGTCCCAAAACAGTCGCTTTGCCCAATACGGATTTCACTCCGTTAACGGCTTTAATTTCATCCGTCATCGCCTTTAATTCCTTTGCGCTTAATGAACTGTCCGCCAAAACAATATGTGTCGTATTCATATTGAATTTGTCATTCAGCTTATTATTTGCCGTAATGCTGGGCAATTCTTCCGGCAGTGTGGAATCTAAGTTATAATAAACATCCGTTCCGCGGTATCCAATGACTGCCGGTATCCATAGCAGTGCGAAAGCAATGAGAATGATCATGTAGTGCTTTACCACAAACTTTGAAATCCGAAGCTGTGGAATAACCGGTTTATGTTTCGTTTTTTCAATGGCCTTGTCAAAGATCATGATCATGGAAGGAAGGATGGTAATGCATCCTATTACGCCGAATACCACACCCTTTGCCATTACAATTCCCAAATCAAGTCCCAATGTAAAACTCATAAAGCACAAAGCAATAAATCCAGCTATTGTTGTAATGGAACTTCCCACAACCGATGAAAATGTTGATGTGATGGCCTCCGCCATGGCTTTATTTTTATCCGGACAATTCTTTTGATTCTCCTGATAGCTGTGCCACAGGAATATGGAATAATCCATGGTAACGCCCAATTGCAAAACCGCAGCCAATGCCTGGGTTACATAGGATATTTTCCCCAAAAACACATTCGTTCCCAGATTGTATACAATAGCCATGCCAATACTTAGCAGGAAGAATAGGGGAATAATGTAGGAATCCATGGTAAGGGAAAGAACAACTGCCGAAAGGATTACCGCAATCAGTACATAAATAGGGGTTTCCTTATTTGACAGATTTTTTGTATCCGTTACCACTGCCGACATCCCGCTGATAAAACAACTTTCTCCGGTTACATTTCGAAGCTCCTCTATGGCGTCCATGGTTTCATCCGCCGACATGGTAGTATCAAACAAAACAGCCATCATCGTAGCATCTTCGCGGTTAAAAACCTCTGAAAGCTCATTTGGAAGCAGCTCTACGGGAACGGATAAATCCGCCACTGAATCATACCAGATAATCTTTTTGACATGTTCTACTCCCTCCATTTTTTCTTTGAGGGCAGCCACCTCCTTATAGGACATCCCCTCTACCACCACCATGGAAAAGGCTCCTGTTCCGAATTCCTCTTCCAGAATATCCTGTCCTTCCATCGTTTCAATGTCTTTGGGCAGATAGGATAAAATGTCATAATTAACCCGGGTATTGAAGTACCCGATTGCGGAAGGAATTAAAAGTAAAAGTGACGCAATAAAAATAAACACTCTGTACTTTACAATCCATTCTCCGATTTTTTTCATAGTCCTCAACTCTTTTCTTTTTCTTTTCTGATTGAAAGTATAAAAAAAGAGACCGGATATTTGAATATCCAATCTCTTTTTGTTGTCAAACTTAAAAATACAAAAGAATCAATTTGTATATTTTAAAAAAACAAATGGAAAAAATTATCTTTATAAAATTGACAATTCAGTTAAAATCTTGAATGCACCGGAAAATATGTACTGAAAAAATGCATTACGAAAGAATAGGATGATTTATGCCTCTTCCAGTTCCTGTAAAATATCCTCCATGGATCGGGTCATAACATAGTGATATATTTCTGATACTTCTACAGGGGATATCGGCATTCCCGAAGCAATCCATTCCAATACCACAAAGCTCATGGACTGGGAATAGTAATCCGCAACTCTTTGAGGAGTCAGCCAGGCATTTTTGAATCTTTTGTTTCCGACCTTTTCCGTTATGAATTCCAAAATCAACTGCTGAACGCTGTTTTTAACAATCGATGCAAAGGAATTCTGACCCTCCATACCGGAAAGATGGCAGTAAAAATCCTTTTCCTTTAAAACATTGGTAAAAATCAGAAAAATAGCTTCCCGAACCATACCATTGTCTAATAACGGCTTTACCGGCATCAAAATTTCCTCTTTTACAATTCTTTCGATAACCTCATATTTATCCTGAAAATGATTATAAAAAGTAGGTCTGATGACTCCTGCCTCGTCAGTTATTTCCTTAATTGTTATTTTTTCTACCGGTACTTTCAGCACAAGCTTTTTAAAACTATCCATCAGAAGTCTGTCAATATCGGTTTTTGTGTTCATTTTATCACTCCATACCAGTTATTTTGTTTATTCCTGATATTCATCCACCTGTCTCATAAAATTGCAAATTCCCCTATAGGTTTCATCCTGAACGAAATGCTCCATTTTACAAGCCTCCTGTACCGCCACTTCCTCCGGCACATCAGCTGTCATCATGAAAAATCTCATAAGCGCTTCCTGTTTATCTACAATATCTTTTGCCTTCTTTCTGCCGGTTACAGTCAGGGTTATTTCTCCATTTTGGGCAATCTCTATGTATTTTTTATTCTTTAAAAGTCCCATAGCCCGGCTTACACTGGGCTTGGAAAAATTTAAAGCCCTGGCCACATCAACAGAATGAACGGCGTCGCCCTCATCTTGTAATAAGTATATCGTCTTTAAATAGTTTTCTCCTGATTCCTGCATCTTAAGTTTCTCCCCTTTATTTCTGCTGTATGGTATTTTTGATTTCTTCCATTTCCTCTTTGGAAACCTCTCCCGGGTTCCACAAAATATGCTGACCGTCGTCTTTATATCTGGGAATCAGATGCAAATGAAAATGCCGGACGGTCTGGCCTGCCGCCTCTCCGTTATTCTGTACCAGATTTAATCCGTCGGCCTTTAAATTTTCTACCATCTGCCTGCCCAGCTTTTTTGCTAAGACTATGGCTTTTTCTGCTGTATCCTCAGGCAGTTCAAACAAATCAGCCGCATGGTCTTTGGGCAGAATTAATGCATGCCCCCTTGTAGCCGGTCCTAAATCCAAGATTACCTTAAAGGTATCGTCTTCATAAACAGAAGTAGACGGAATTTCTCCGTTTGCAATTTTACAGAAAATACAATTACTATCTTTCATTCTTTATCCCTCCATAAAAACAAATAGCTGATCCAACATCCTTAACAACTTAAAGTCTCCTTTGACCTTCATGGTTCCCACACTCATAAAGGCCCTCTGGAAGGTCATTCTTCCATGGATGATCTCCGTTATGGTATCCATATCCGTACTGATCAAAACATCGCCTTCCTGGTCATCTGCAAAAGTGCATTCCAATTCCGTATAATTGATGCGAAGGATTAATGGCTGCTTTTTACCTTCCATTACAATTTTATAAGTTACTTTACAGCCGTTTTGAGGCTTGAAGTGCTTACGGAAGGTTTCCGCCAGCTTTTCATCTTCATCCCCGTTCCGATCCAGCTGTCCTTTAAAATAACTTGCCAGCTCTTTGATATCTTCTTTCTGCGTCTGCACATAAGACTCATCGGAGACATACTGGGATAGCTGCTCCGATTCCTGAGGGGTCAGATTAATATTTTTATTAACGGCTACCTTTTGATTCACTTCCTGATTGCTCGCCGGCAGACAGACTACTTTCTGGTTGATGGTGCGGTATACATTTTCTGCCTTTTTCTCAATTATTTCCAGATATTTTTTATTGGTTTCCAACATTGAAGTATCGGGAATATAACCGCACATACCGCTGCAGGGCTTTCCTCCAAGAATTTCCCAGGCTACGGACAGATTCAGCTTAGCGTCTCTTTCTCCATACGTGGTGCTCATAACGATAGGACACATATAAATACTGCTGATTTTTTCCTTATCGCCGTAGAGCCAGCAGGAATCCAGAAACATCTGCAGATATCCGCCTATTCCGTACCACTCCACCGTTGTGGCCAGAATAATACCGTCCGCATCCTTTAATGTCTGGGGCAGCATAGTAATATTGCTTTTCATTTCAACCAGCATAAAACGCTCTACCGTAACATTCAGTTCTTCCAGAACTTCCTGCATTTTGTTCACTACAAACAGTGAAGGGTCGTCTAATAATCCACGCCCGCCATAATAAATATTAATTTTCATAGAGTCCCTTCCTTTTCTTTGTGCCGCTTTTTCTTGCGGTATAAAATTATCGCCAGGAAAAATCCTGCTGCAAGTCCCCCAAAATGTGCTGCATTATCTACATTTGTACTGGTCAAACCTCCATACAAAGTATAACATACCAAAAACAAAACTCTCGCAAAGGACAATTCCGCTAATTTACCCTTATTTCGTATTAAAAGCCATAAAAGGCCTCCCAGCATTCCAAAAATTGCACCGCTGGCGCCAATTGAACCTACAAGCTCCATTCCCATACGCATTCTTGCACTCTGCACAAGAAGCGAGGCAAAGCCTCCTGCAAGTCCTGACAGGAAATACATGATAAAATATTTTATATGACCAAGTTCTTTTTCCACAATATTACCCAGAAAAAACAACATAATCATATTTCCGGCCAGATGAGACATATCTCCGTGAAGAAACATGCATGTTATCATTCTGTACCATTGGCCGCTTTGTACCTCCGGCAGTCCTAACCTTCCATAAGTATACAACAAATCCCCTGATAATGTACAGAGAGTAAAAACTATCACATTTATTAAAAATATTCCGTGATTTACTAACGGCTGCTCTCTGATTTTTTGAATCCTGTGCCCGTCTGCACCATAAGAGACTTCCCCTGTCAGGGCCGCACTGTCAAAATCCGCCTTCAACCATTCCTCTATCTGCCCTTTCATACCGTAAAAGTCTTCCGCTTTCCCCTCCGGTATGTAAAGCTCCTTCGCCTCACTGTCAATCATAAAGAAAAAGTATTCCCTTTCTCCCAATGCCGCGGCTCTTTCCATATTCTCTCCAAGAACCAGAACCAGATAATGAATCTCTTCAATCCCCTGATCCCTGAATCTCCACTGGGCTTTCTGTATGACATTATGGAGCATATCTTCCGTAATGTAAGGGTTCTCTTTCATGTCCACTACTTCTATCATACTGACAAAGCCGTTTTCTTTTTTGAAGTAGATAGTAAACTCAGACAAATTGGTCATCATTTTTAAATAACCGTTTTGCCCTAAATAATAAGAAATACGATTCTTCATAATCTGTTACCCTTTTCTAACCTATATTAGAAAGGGTATCATTTTCCGAAAATCCTGTCAATGACAGACAGGTTTAATGATAAGTAAAGGTAAGCCTTCCAAAGGTTATTTCATCATCCGCTTCTAACATAGTCAGCTCATTAGGTTCTAAGCGGATTCCGTTTTTTAAAGTTCCGTTGGTGCTGTTTAGATCCGTCAAATAAACCACATCATCCCTTAAGGTAAATCGGGCGTGTATCCTGCTGATGGAATTATCCTCCAATACATAGTCCACCTGCTCTCTGTTTTTCCCTATGATAAAGGGAAATGTTGACAAATCAATTTCCTTTTTTCTGCCTTTAACCCGGCCCCGTAATACCCTTTGCTCATGATAACAATTCTCCTGTAATAAGACCGTCTCAAAATCTTTTTCTCTTTCTTTTTCCATTCCTTTTTCCGCGTCCTCCTTTGCCCTGTCCGCATCCGGTTTTCCAAATACCGGTTCGCAAACATCTTCGCAATAGCTGTCGGTAATTTCCTCCTGAATTAGTTCCTCTTGTTTTTCAAACACTTTCGTTCTTTTCCTGTTTCTGAAATACTCCATTCCTTTGAACAGGATCATCCCTGCTATGGACATGATACAGACTCCCGCTCCTGCAACAGCTTCCGTTTGGGAAAATAAACTCTGCCATGTCAAATTGTATTTCCATGTACTATAAATTATAATTCCCATTCCTAAAAGACCTGACACAATAAAAAAGACAATTCCAATAAATCCCTTATAGCAGCTCTGTCCTTCCTGCTCCTTAGGTTCATCTACAGGGCATACCGTTTCTTCCTCAATATACAATCCCATATCTCCGTCTTCTCCGATAAAATTCCTATTCTCCCACTGTTCTTTTATTATAGCTGTATCTTTCTCCGGCTCCGTCCGGTTTTTTTCATCCAATTCCAGTCTTACAAGAGCTTCCTGCAGGTCCCCGTTTTCTTCTTTTATATAGCGGTAAAAGCTATATGCATATACTACAGCCTTTTCATCCTCATTACATACTCTGGTTAAGATATATTCCGCAAATTCATATATTTTCTTCTGAAAATCTGCTTTTTCATAAGGATAATACAACAGGTAAAGCTGCTCACCCCCTCCGCCGGAATAAATATGGTTCGGCTCCGGAAGAAAGCCTTCCACATCCAAAAGATATTCCTCCAAATTGTTTACTGCATTTTTCATACCTATAAAGAGTTTTTCCAAATCCTCTTTTCCCATTTCTCTTTTTTCATATAAAATGCTAAGAGGCTGCTTTGTACTGATGTCATAATATAATTCTTCCTCTCCGTTAAAAACATGGAAGGATATGGGAAGCAGGCCTTTTATGGGGTTACTGCAAAGCATTTTTAAATCGTAATTCTCCTTATCTTCCTCCTGATTTTTTACTACAAGATAACTTTTATGGTTCTCTCTTTTGTATTCTGTATTCATTGCTGCTCCTTTCCAAGACTCTCCAGTTTTCGGCAATTTCTGATAAATAAGACCGGATTAATGCTTTTCTTTTCAACCTCCGTATGAAAATTCCACTTTCGGATATGCATATCTAAAGCTACCGATATCCGGTTTCCTTTTACTGTTATCTTCTTTTCCACCCCGTCTGTTCCCAAAAGATTATAACTTAAAATTTCATCCACCCCTTCATCCGCCTTTCGGCTGCGATAAGAATTATCCTCCCATACCGCCTGACTTCCTCTTAAAGCTCCCATAGCCGCCGCTCTTTCTAAAGAACATCTGTTATATAGGAAAAAGGTCAGAACTAAAATAATATTGATCACAATTACCAGAAAAGAAATGATCACAGCCGCCTCTATCGTAAAACTGCCGCAATCATTCATTTTTGGATCACTGTTTATCCAATTGTTATTTTTCAAATTGTTGTTTATCCGGTTACTTCTTTTCCAATTAAATTTTTTATGGTGTCCCTTCTTTTCAATATTCTTTCTCCCGGGGCTTTTTTTCTGTATATTTTTCTCTGTCTTTTTCATCCTTTTCCTCCTCTTTACATACAGATTATTATGGTATATGCCGCAAAAATATAAGGAATAAAGGGCATTTTATAATTTTTCCCCACCTTTTTCCTGCAAAGCAGAAACAATGCGGCAAACGAAGCCAGAAAGAAGGCTGCGCTCATGCAAAAAAATGTAAGCTTTGCTCCCATAAACATTCCGATTTCTGCAATTACAAATCCGTCTCCCATTCCAATCCTGCTGTTCGTAGCTTTTGAAAGTAAGCAGAGAGTAACTCCCACGCTTATTCCTCCCAATATGCTTTTCCAATCCCTGTAATGTTGCAGGTGCAGGTTTAATATTCCTATGCACAATACCGGCACTATGGACCAGATAGGTATTTCCTTGTTTTTAGAATCTGTGATTGCCAATGCACCCAACAATAAACACAGGGACCATTCAATCCATTTCATTTGTTTTCCTTTCAATTACAACATTTAGAACAGGGATGTCTGCCTCCTGTTTCGGATATGGGCACCATCTCCACAGTTCTTTTTAATCCGCTGCATAAAACATCCTTGTGATACCTGCTTCCGTAACTGGTAACAAACACCGTCGTTCCATTACCGGATCCCTTACACAAGGGACAGGCATAATATATAGCGCCGTCTTTATTCCGGATTCCGGATATATCCTCCATGAAAACCCTTTCTATAGACAGATCCAGATAATGACAGCTTCTGCTTTTGTGATATGCCGTTCCTTCCGGCGTTATATAAACAAACTCTTCTTTATCCCCGTCACTGACTGCCGATAAATTATCATATCCCGTAAAAGCTCTTGCTACAGCACGGGTTCCCGTTAAAAATCCGGATTTAGGGGATAATGCGAAAAAAGGAGTTACATAGTAAGCAGAGCGTAACTCAATCCGGTCATTTTCCATGATCCTGCTGCCTGCAAAATGAATTGCTCTGCCGCCTTCTGCGGGAGTTCCTAAAAGATAGTCTTCTCCCAGCTCTGAAATAACCCGGTTTCTCACATAGGTTTCCGAAAAAAACGTTTCTGCCAGAAAGGGGACATCATCTACTGTTTCCCCTAAAATACTTTCTTCTGCATACCCATATACAGCCAGCTCCTTTGCACACTGTGCCATGGCGCTGTCGATCTTCATCTGAAGTCTTAAAATATCCGTAAATGACAAAACAGCTGCTATGGCAAAAAGGAATATGGGTATGATAAGGGCAGCCTCTATAGTCAGACCGCCCTCATGAGTGATTGAGATGACAGAGGATATCCTCTTTGGAACAAAAGGTTTATAGTTTCTTTTTCTTCTTTTTTTGATTCTGGGGAAAATCAAATGAAGTTTGTCAGTGTGTTTTTTGATTTGTGTCTGGAGAGAAAATGCACTTATGATTAATTGCTTGATTTGCTCCAAAAAGGACATCCTCTGCCACCTCCTTTCAGCTTTTTATTTTTTTGACGATTCAGCACTTTTATTTTTAATAGTAATAGTAAGTCCTGGTTATTTCATGGCTGAAACCATATTTGCTTCCCGCATAAACCTTTGCCTCAACATAATCCACGCATGTATCCAGGCGGAAACAGCTGTTCCCCGGGCATTTGCGTACATCCATTTCCATAATATCCATTGCCCTGTAGGTTTTTTCCCTTACTTCCTTTGTCGCCAGAAAAACTCTTAAGTAATCCCCATAGCTCAATCCTGCTCCTTCTGTTCCCTCTCCTTCTATCCGGGTATCCGAGGCAAAATCTAACATCCCCGACAGGCTGTAGTGCCATGTTTCCTCACTTTTTAATAAAGGGATTCTGCCACCCTGCAAAAGACTTCTGACATCATAAACGCTTTCTGCATAAGCCCATGCAAAAATTAATGAAATCTTTACCAGTTCCGCCAGCTCCGGTACCGCAACCGCCGATGTAACAGCTATGGCCAACGCCTCCGCTTCCGCCATCTTGGCCGAATCGGAAAACAGATAAACAACATTCGCCGTTTCTCTTATTAAGAGCAGCTTGTTTACAACAGCCTTTAAATTTTCTATGTCGCTGTTTTTTCCTTCCAATATGTATTCAACCTGATATTCCAAGGCGCCAGTTTCCTTAGGACTTGTATAACAGCCGCACTTTTTTAGCAGATACTCATTGAAAATCAGTTCCTCCGCAGCTTTTATCCTTTCCCTTCCCAAAAGCCCGCTTCCCTGATTACAGTTTCTTGCAAAAATATAATTTGACAGGTTGACACCCGATAAAGATAATTCCTGTTCCCCGTCAATAACCAGGGATAAAATCCCCCGGCTGCTGTTTACGGCGTCTGCCGGATTATTTAACTCTACTTCCTCCCATTCATCCTCATTAATTTGTTTGGGGGGAATTTCAACACTGTCAATGGCGCTTTGATTGGCAAGGCGCTCTGCAGTTACATCCCTCATAAACAGTCCCTCCTCTTGAACGACGTCCAACTGCCTGTTTAATTCTTCCAAATATGTGGTTCCATACAAATCCTTCATATAGGAAACCGCTTGTCTCTTGATTAAAAGCCCCTCTTCGTCCGATGCCAGGGAATAATCTGTCACGGTTACTTCCTCCGTATAGAGTTCCAGCAGATTTTTCATAATTCCCAGTTCTTCATTCACGGCAAAATTATCATTTAAATAGCTTTCCAAATGCCCTTCCAACCTGTCTATGGACGCTCCAGCCAGGCCATAGGAGGTGTCTATAAAAAACAGATCATATTGCTCCAGCAAGGGTCTGTTATATTCTGCAAACACGGAACTTAACGAAAGATCCATTGCACACTCTAGCTTCATGCGAACGGCATTCTCCCTGGCTCCTTCCACAATAAGTAAAATAAGAGAGAGCATGATAGTAAAGGTCAAGGCCAAATACACGCTAATGGAACCTTCTGTCTGATTTCTTTCTTTCATAAACGCCTCCTTTCCTCTTTAAGGTTTTATCCTGCCGTACTAAACCTTACCGCTCTGTTTGGTAATTTTTTCAAAGATACTATTGACCAAATTTGTCATCTGATCTTTAAAAATCAGAACAAGAGCAATTAAAACCACAAGAATCAAAATCATTTCAACGGTTCCGATTCCTCTTTCATCGCGTATAAATCTTTGTAATCCTTTCATGACGGCCGCCTCCTTTCTTAAGAAATCTGATATGTAAAAAACGCGGGAACCATAATAATTACCAAAACCACCGCCAGCATTAATATCATGGGCAGCAGCAGCTTTGTTCCCGCCTCCTCCCCCAGCTTTTTCATATGATTCTGATGATCCGCAAAAGCGTTTTCTGCTTCCTGTTCTAATAATTTTTTTAAATTAATGGAACCTTTTTTTAAATTTACCGATAAAAGAGAACAAAATTTTCTGTATTGAGGCAGTCCGCATCGTTTTCCCAGCCCCTCTAAAGCCTGCTCTTCCAGCATTCCGTTATCCAGACCTCTTACAAATATTCCAAGTTCCTGGTAAAGAGGATTCATTTTGCCGTTCTTTCCGTTATGGTAAATCCTTTTGATCGCACCGGTAGCATTCATGCCTGCTCCTGTTAAAAGAGCCAGCTTTCCGATAAATTCCGGATAAGAAAACAACAGCTCCTTCTTTCGCTTTGCCCAAAGCTTATCCAAATCACTATCCATTCCCCTGTAAAGTAATGCAGCCGCCAAAAACCCCATAAAAACTATGTATAAAAATGTTTTATCTCCTTTTTCCGAAAAGCTTACTTTTTCATTTCCTATACGGTCGGGTAATCGGAAAGTCTCTTCTTGTCTTTGCCTTTGGTTTTCATCAGACAGTACCTGTGTCAAATCCCTTTGAAACTTTTCCTCCTCTGTCAATATGGGAGGATATACCTTTGCTTCAAAGGTACAGCTTCTGCTATAATCCCCATAAATAAGCTCCGCTTTTATTATAACAATGGTTTCTTCTTTCAAATTTTCATTCCTGACCCTTCCGTTTTCATTTATTAAGTCATAATGACTGCTGCCATAGCAGATATCTATACCACATTCTTCATAATAGTCAGGTAAAACCAAGTCCTCCCTGACGCAGGAAAGGCTTTCGTTTGTTCCCGGCATAACCTGCTTCAGCCATTTTTGCGTTTTGTCGAAGGCTTCTTCTCTTTCCTCCCCGTTATATGTTCTTTGGTCCACTACAATATCAATATCCACATCTCCAAATTGTTTACTATGTGCCACTGCGGGTATTTCCAGCTTATTTCCGTCATATGCTTCCCTCAGGATTTCCCCATGTTCAGAAAATATTTTATTACCTCTTCCACCTATAAAAGATACCGTTCCCAAAAGAAGTCCTGCTCCTGCTGTCAGCAGGGAAAGCTTTATTTTTCTTTTGTAATATTCTTCTACCAGCCTTTTTTCCTCTTTTCCAGGATACAGACCTTTCAATTTTTCCCTTACAAGGGGATTCACATAGCTTTTCATAAATTCTTTTCTCCTCAATCATTTCCCCGGTCGGCATATATTTTATTCTGCTGCAAGTATCCTATTGGATAAAAAATCTTTAGGCTGCTTCCTCTAACAGGCTATTGCCAAAATCTTTTCCGACATATAATAAGCTGCTGCATATACGCTCAAAGCTGCTGTCATTACGGCAATGCCCGCCGCATTATGATATAGACTGTTAAAGTAGCCCGGATTAGTCATACGGATATAAAAAATAATTCCCATGGGCACCAGATTCATAATATTCTGCTCATATTTTTTAGCCGCTGTCAGCATACGTATTTCTTCTTTAATCTCTATTCTTCTTGTGATAATGGAAATGGTATGTTCCATAATTTCTCCCATATCCCCACCGCTCCTTTTGGCAATTTTAAAAATCTCGGCAAAATCTTTTATGTCGGAAGAACCCGTATTTTGGGCAAATTTCTCTAACAACTGTTCCATGGGGGTATTGTTTTTAACTTGTCTGTTGATCAATAGCAGCTCCGAGACCATAGCATCTTTTTTTCCGAATCTGTATGCCAGATCCTTATATGCTTCCACAAAGGCATTTTCTACGGAATAACCTGCTCTCAAAGCCGCAACCACTGCCGACAGCGCTTCCTTAAAATGATCCTCCAGTTTTTCCGATTTTTTCATTTTCAGCTTCATGAGTTCGCCCTTACAATAGAAGATAAGCAACGGACTTCCCAAAAGGACAGCAACAAGAGAGTCATAGAAAAGAATTCCTATAAATGCAAGGATTCCCAGCCCTTTTACAAAAATCCATATGATTTCTTTTTTTTCGTAAAAAATAATGTTATTCTTTTCTTTCATTCAGACAATATCCCCGCGTTAATTAGTTTTTCCCTATGGATCAAATTCTCCTGTTTTACCAGCTTTCCCACAACTCTTCCCTTTTCATCGCTGCCCTCTTCTATAAAAACATACAAGGGAGAGAGGATAATTTCCCCGTCCACATATCCTGCGACCTCCATAATTTCCAAAACCTTTCTGCTGTGATCCCTGAGCCTGCCCAAGTGAATGATAATATCTACAGCCGATGCTATTTGTCTTCTGATCGCGGGAAGGGGCATCTCCATTCCCATTAAAACCATGGTTTCCAGCCGGCTTAACATATCCAAAGAGCTGTTGGCATGTCCGGTAGACAACGAGCCGTTATGCCCTGTGTTCATGGCCATAAGCAGATCAATGGCCTCATCCGAGCGCACTTCCCCAACAACAATCCTGTCGGGCCTCATGCGAAGCGCCGTCTTTATCAGATCCCTGATACTGATGGCTTTACAGCCTTCCACATTGGCGTTCCTTGTTTCCAACCGGACCAGATTGGGTATGCTGCGAATTTGCAGCTCTGCATTATCCTCTATGGTAATGATCCGCTCTTCCCCGGGAATAAAATTGGATAGTGCATTTAAAAAGGTAGTCTTACCGCTTCCCGTTCCTCCGCTGATAAATATATTGAACCGCGCCTCAACCAGCTTTTGCAAAAAATCCGCCGCTTCCTCCGTAATGGATTTAAGCCTCAGCAAATCCTCTATCTGAATGGGCTTATCGGGGAAACGCCTGATTGTCAGAATGGGTCCGTTTAACGCTACCGGAGGCATAACCACATTTACCCTTGCGCCGTTTTCTAAGCGGGCGTCTGCTATAGGAGAAGCTTCATTTACAACCCGGTTGACTTTTGCCACAATCTGCTGAATAACATCGGATAGTTTTTCCTTTGATTCAAATTTGACGTCCTCTCTCATAAGCTGTCCGTCTTTTTCTATAAAAACCATATCAGGACCGTTGACCATGATTTCGGTTATTGTATTGTCCGATAAAAATTCCTCTAAAATATCCAACCGCCGGATAGAAGCAAAAAGCTCTTTTTTTAAACGGCATCTTTCATCCAAAGTCAGGCAGTGCTCCTTTCCAGCCCTTAAAACCTTTCTGTCAATATCATCCTGTAGTTCTTCATCGTTTAAATCTCTTGTATAATCAATGGTTTCTAATAATTCCCTGCGACAATTTGCCCGGATCTCTTCGTATTTTCCCATCTAAAATTTCTCCCCCAACTTATTCTTTATGTAATCCGCCAGCTGGCTATAGGTCAGCCTTTGGGCATCCTGTGGTATTTCCTTAAAAACAGGAAGGCGGCATTTTATTATCTTTTCCAAAATGTCTTCCTTTTTGGATATTCTAAGCGTCTCTTCAAAGGCCTGTACCTTTGCCATTGCAAGGCCGTCGGATTTGTAAATGGTATAGATTTTGTCACAAAGAGAAAATATTCCAAACAGTCCCTGCATCTGATCTCCTAAATCCAGAATAACTCTTTCATAATCGCTTTTATCCGCAATCGTCTGAATCAGCTGTACCCAGCGATGCTCCTTTACCAGCATAAAATCCTCATAAGAAATCGCAGGCGGTATATAGTGAAATCCTCCGAACTGTTCTGCCATTCCCGCCAGCTTTAACAGAAATTTATCCGACGGTCCATCCAGAAAATACATTAAGTCCATCAAATCCGTGCTGTACTCTCTTTCAAACCAGACAGAAAAGCCGGAAAATACTTCAAAATTGAGATATAATGTCTTTTTTGATTTGGCACACAGACTGCTGTAAGTCAGGGCAAAAGAAGTCTGCAAGCTTCTTTTTACAGGGGTATAAATGCCGATTACTTCCGCCCTTTTACCCGTTTTGCTCTTTGCTCCGTATAAAGGCCTGATGGGCGCTTTCGCCACGGCGCAAATACCCAATACCTTCTTGGCGATAGCTTCGCCGGACTGATACTTGCATACGGCAGGAATCTCTTCATCATTCATAAAGGAGTCCAGCAATTCCCGCTCCTTTCTGTCTGTTAAAAGAATGGTCTGCTCTGCCAGCTCCTTTAAAGAAAGCTCCCAGCTTTCTTCATCAATGAGCAGGACCGAGGCGGGTTTGTCTCCGAAAAATCTGATTAATTTTGTCATGTTATCAAATGCCATAATCTGAAAGGGCATTTTATTCTGCCTCTCAAAATAGGCAGCCAGCTTTTTCACATATTTTTTCTCGGAATCGTAAATTGCTAGAATGTGATCCATGTGATACCTCCGTGAAGTGTTAGAATTGTCCCGATTAAAACGGGTAAAGAAAAATGAATATAAAGATTTGATAGAGTAAAATTTTGCCGCTTTAAAAATGCAGCAAAAATTTTGATAACCGAGCAGACGGCACCTGCCATTAAAGCGGTAATAAATATATTAACCGTCGGTTCCAGTCCCAGAAACAATCCGATTACCGCAAAAAGCTTTACGTCTCCTCCGCCAAAAGCCCCTATTAAAAACAGCGGATAGAGAGCAAGGACAATAACTATACTATCAGTTATAAATACATACCATATGTCACAACTGCAAATACGGTAAATTAATCCCGCCGTATAGCCTGCCAATATTAGCAGGTTGGGAATCCGGCATCTGTAAAAGTCCATAAAAAGAGCCGCCGCCAGTATGCCATACAAAAGAAACATACCAAAACTCCTGTCAATTAAAAATGTATTTGGAAAACCTGTCCGATTCGGACTTAAGATTTGTTTGTAAAATGGATTATAGTATAGTATTTTCCTTCTGTAAATACCTTTGACGAAAAAAGAATTTTTTTGTGAAACTTGTATACTTTTTAGATTAAAAGAATGCCATAGAGCAGGAAAACCCCCGGAATTCCAAGGATTGCGCATGTCAATATACTAATGGGCCCAACACCTACCGCCAAGGAAATTCCACAGAGACTTAAAATATAATTTCCCAGACAAATCATTCCTACCCCTCCTGCGGCCCTGATCAAAATTCCGGTAAGTATGGACATTTTTCTCTTCATATAAGAAATCAGACACACTATAATGCAGGCTGCGATAATAATTACCGCGCCCGTTACTTCTCCCTCGCTCATTTTAAAGTTCTGCATCAGCCACAATTTTATTTCGTTCATGATTTACCCGGTATTTTAAATTGTTTTGCTAAATTATATGTATACCTGCATTATTTCATTCCCAAAACATAGAATAATATAAGCAGGTGTATTTTTTCCTCTTTTGGGAAATACTGTATGTAGAGCTTTTGGAGGTGGCAATGAAACAGTTAATAAAACCTTTCTTTGCAATAAAAAAAGAAACCGACGAATCGGTTTGCTTAAATATGCAAAAACAGCGGTTACTTGAAGATATGGAAATAACAAGAAAAGCTATGGAAACCGCTTATTCCAATTTTGATAACGTAACAGATCCGGACTTAATCGACTGCTATATTTACGAAGTAAATTCCGTTATGAAGCGTTACAAATTTTTAATGGAACAGGCGGAAAAATTGAATTTACCGCCTGATTCCGGGATTAAAGATTCTTTATGCGAAAAAGCCCCTGCTACCTCTTCCTTCGTCTAGATTAACCGACAAATCGTTTTTGGAATATGTCAGTCCGGCATAAACCGTCTGGGCATTATCCATTACCGGGGCGCTGTGGTCTTCCTTGCTTACGGTATCATAAGCGCTGTGAAGTCTTTTCATAATTTTTTCGCTTTCGTTTAAGGGCTTTTCCTCCCCATGTATATCCGCCTCAACCAACAACTTATTAATATAAATGTACAAGCTTAATAAGGAAGAAGCCGGCTCATAATTGTAATTGAGAGAAGCCATAAGCTCCTTTAAGCAACCTCTTGCCCTCTGGATATTTAAACAGAAGGTTTTTAAATCCTGATCCTTCAAATCGTCCTTTGCGTCCCCGATATATGTTAAAAACATCTCGTATAAAATAACTACCAGTTCCGACTTATTCGCCTGGGTAATCCTTAATGCAAACTGCTGCTTCAACTCATCCTTCATCTCTTACACCTACTGTAATAACTGCAAAACCTGCTGAGGTCTTTCGTTTGCCTGTGCTAACATTGAAACGCCTGCCTGAGTCAGTACCTGAAGATTGGTATACTCTGTCATTTCCTCTGCCATATCCGTATCCATAATACGTGAATATGCGCCTGTCATATTCTCATTGGTCAGATCCAGACTTGCCGTTGTATGCTCTAAACGGTTCTGATATGCACCTAAGCGGGCACGGATTTTTGAAATATAGGAATTGGCATTTTTTGTCTGTTCTATGGCTTTTACAGAGCTTTCCTTTGTAGTAAGGTCCACCTTATCAAGTCCGAGAGCCTCCAATGAAATCTCCGGAATACGGATTTCCATTACTTCTCCCTCATTGGCGCCTATCTGTATTCTCATAGCGCCTAATCCGGTCAAATCCAAAACAACATTGGCAGCGCCTGTTAAGGTTTCATCCAATGAAAAGCTGACTTCAAAGCTGTCTGCCGCTGTAACCGTTACCCTATTTCCCTCATAGGTAATATGGGAATCCGGCGGAAATGCATCTGTGCCGCCTGTCAGTAATGTAACGGAACCGTCTACTAAATTGCCTTCCGCATCGTATGTAGGGTTGATCGCAGTAACAGTATATTTTCCTACGGTAACCTCATCAGAATAATAGGTTACTTTTACACCCTTTGTATTTGTAAATCCTTTTAAATCACAGTCTCCGTTTAACAGCTTTTTGCCATTAAATTCTGTATCACTTGCAATTCTGTCGATTTCTTCCTTTAACTGAACGATTTCCATTTCAATCATTTCACGTTCTTTTTCGGTATTGGTCCCGTTAGCGGATTGTACTGCCAGTTCGCTCATACGCTGGATCATATCCTGCATTTCCTGCATGGTGCCTTCTGCCGTTTGAACAACAGAAACGCCGTCGGAAGCATTCTGGGACGCATTGCTTAAACCACGCAGCTGCATATTCATTCTTTTTGCAATGGCAAGCCCTGAAGGGTTGTCTTTTGCACTGTTGATTTTGTAACCTGTAGATAACCTCTCCGATGAGGTGCTTAATCTGTCGTCGTTTTTTCCCAATGCCTTATTTGCCAGCATAGCAGAAATATTATAGTTAATTCTCATTTCCTGTAACCTCCTGTTCCATTGTATGGATAAATGCTTTTGCCACCTGATATAAAAGACTGGTAGAGGTCTGCTTTTCCCCAGATCCTGCCGTAATAAATGCATCTATATTCAAGGTTTCACTCTGTACACAAGTTATATCGGCTTCTTTTCCGGTTTTCGCCAGTATTTCTTTTGCACATTTCCCGGCAATTGCGTTATATTTTTCCAAATCCTTAAAATCAGACAGAGCGATCAGCCCTTCCACAGTGCCGTCTGCCACAACGAAGGATGCGCCGACTTTGCCGTTTTCCGTTCCCTTATAGTCTATGGAAACCTTTCCCTGGCCCTTTCCATTTACAATTTGTACATGAAGCATGGTCCACTCATCTGAAATGCGCACCGGAACATAATAATTTTCGGATTTTGCGTGTTTGTTTAAAAGCTCTACCTGCCTTGTATACAACGCCATGGATCTGACGTCGATATGGCTGCCGCTTTCCTCCGCCCGGTTATTTAAGATTTCTTTGGCTTCCTTTGTCAGATCCTCATAAGCCTCTTTAACCGCTTCCTCTCCCTCAGACATGGATTCTGTTATGTTGTCCAGCTTTTTGCGGAAATCCTTTTCTTTATCTCCAGACCTTGAAATCCCCAGTAAATCTTCAAACAGACTTCCCCCAGAAGCAATTGCCTCCTCTGTGAGCAGATTATTTACTGTCACGGGAATCTCATTCTCCAAAAGCGCGTTAAAGCGTTCCTCCGAAACCATTCCCATACCGCGGAGCTGCTCTATATCTTCATAAATAAAATCATTCTCCGCTTCTTTTCCGCCTTCACCTAAATCGTCAGCCAGACTTCCCGCACGGTTCTTAAAGTAGTTCAGTATCTGATCTGAAATCGAAGTCCCCTGCTTCTCAAGATCGGAAAGCAAACCGAAAGCGTCGTCAATTTTTGCGTCTACATAGCCTTTTTTACGGGTTCTGACCGCGCCTAAAAGATTTTCCAGATTCAGGTTTTGTTTGTTGGAAACAACAGCACCGATGGCGGCTCCGTCTCCTTTTTCAATTTGTCTTAAAAGACGGTAGATACCGATATAAGCCTCCTTTTCCTCCGCGCTGATTTCCTGATTTTTCTCCAGACGATGTAAATATTTACTGTATTTCTCCATATCCTCGGTTTCACTTTTCTGAGAGGAGAAATAATCGGACAAAGCGTCCAGATTCATTTCCATAGGATTGACGCCTTCCCGTATCATGCGAAGGGTCTTTTCCGGCGTCATCCGGGAAAGCACTCTGTTTAACATAGCGTCCGCTTCTTTAACCGCATTGATATTTTCCTCGGTAATTTCCATGCTGTTATAGCCCAGAATCCTTACAGCCCTTCTGTTATCCGGCGTAACCTCCATGGAATTCTCCCGTAAAAGCTCATCTATATTACGGAATGCCGTTTTGATCGAATCTCCCAAATCTGCCCTCGGCGCCGTCATGAGAGCCTCGTAGGTTTCTCCCGCTCTGGTATAAACAGATGCAAGATTTTTACCTGTTTCATAAACCCTTTCAAGAGTAAAGCAGCCCTTCATCATCCATGCTTCCTGTACGGAAACACCGATTGTCGCCGCCGGCATGGATTTTATTTCTTCTGTTTTTTCATTAATATCCGCAAGCTCTGTGGAATGGAAGACACTTTCCTCTTTTTCCAATAAATTCAGCAATTTATTTAAAGGCTCCAATTCAATATGAATACCCTGCTTCATCAGTTTCAAATTGGCCTGGGCGCTCATATGGCGCTGAACTTCCAAAAGCTGTTTTTTAGCGGCAATGAATTGACGGTTCTGCCCTGCATCTAAAATCTCTGTATTCCGAACCTCTTCGGATCGCGCTTTATCATTTCCTTTAGCGGAAACAACCATATTTCCAATTTGGAACAGATGGAATAAAGTCAGGGATTTGCCGGATCTTATTGCCGTCATCAGATCGTCTTCTGTCAATGCCTTGGTTTTGTCGCTGATTTCCTGAGCTTTTTCAATATAACCTTTATTCTCTTCTTTGTATCCTTCTCCCACAAAAAGATCCGCATCCTTGGCGGATAATCCTACAGAAATAGCATCTGCGGCTGCTAAAGCGGCCTCCTCGGGCTTCATAGGAAAGGTAAAGGTATTAAGCTGTTCTAAACGAAACAGATTCTCCTCCGTAAGGGGAAGTCCTTTTTCCAAAAGCCAGCGGGCATTTCCCATGGTTTCTTCATTCACTTCAAGACCTGCGCTTGTAATAACCTTTTTGATTTGTTCATCCATAGCGGAAAGGTCTTCTACGGTTCCTTTTTTTGCCAGATAACCTTCCGCTCCCGCCCCGAAATAACCGGCGGGCTGGGCCGCAGCATTCTTTACGCCTGCATAAGAAGCTTTATAAAGGGCATCAATCGTAGGCTCTAAATCGTTTTCCAACAGATACTTTTTGGCACCGTCAGATAGCTCCGTAATATGGGAGGCCTTTTCTATTTCATTATAACAATCCTTTACATTTTTCTCTGTTACCGGCAGGTTTTTTGCCTCCAGGGCATGAGCGATGGCTGCGGCATATGCTTCATTCCCCGCCGCTTCTTTTAACGCGGCGGAATCCAGATTATCCGTATATCCCACAATATGTACTCCCGCACGGGCAAGGGTTACTTTAATCTCGTCAATAACCGTTACCATTTCTCCCGGCTCATAATCTCCGGGATTTCCCCCGTTTTCCTGAAGCTTTTTGTAATCTTCATCGGAAAGGGTATTGGACATGACAACCATAAAATCTTTGCTGTTTTTGGCATCATAAAAGGATGCTTCATCCATCAGGGCGCTTTCTTTATCTTTGTTTTCCCTATACGCCTGATTTCCCACTACAGAAGATGAACCATCCCAGCGAAAACTGCCGGAAACAGATGTGGCATCCTTAACACCTTTGTCATTTCCGCCGTAGCTTCCGTAATTTCCTTTAACCTGTGTATTTTCTTTGTACTGCTCAGTTTGATTTATTGCTATATTCATATTGCGTTCCTCCGTCCAAAAAAGGGCGAATGCAAAAAGCATTCACCCTATATTTCGGCATTTTAAAGGATTCCGTTAACCCTTATTGTCAGAACTGGAAAATTGCCGCCCCATACGGTGGAAGATCAAAGGTAATGGAATACGGTTTTCCGTCTGTCTTTTTCGCCTTTGCGGTTATCTCTTTGGGAATTTCTCCGCCATTTCCTCCAAAACAGGTATCGTCCGAATTTAAAATCAGTTTATATTTTTTCTTTTTGGGAACTCCTACGACAAAATCCTTTCTTTCCATGGGCGTCATATTCAAAACCACCAGCAGATTATTCCTTCCGCTTGAGGCCCTTCTTACATAGCTGTAAGTGCTGTTTTCCTTGTCGTCCGCATTCATCCATTCAAAGCCCTGCCAGTCATTGTCGATTTCATACAGACAGGGATATTTACGGTAGATCTCCAACAGCCGGGAAACATAATGCTTCATGGAACTATGAAGATCATCCGTTAATAATTTCCAATCCAATTCCTTCTCTTCATTCCATTCATGATCCTGGGCAAATTCCTGACCCATAAACAGCAGCTTCTTACCGGAATGGGTAAACATATAAGTATATCCCACACGCAGATTGGCAAACTTGTCCACATAAAATCCCGGCATTTTATTTAACATAGAGCATTTTAAGTGAACCACTTCATCATGGGACAAGGGAAGAATATAATTTTCACTATTATTGTAGCTCATGGCAAACGTCATCTTATAGTGGTTGTCCTTCCTGAACAAAGGATCTAATTTCATATATTCACAGAAATCATGCATCCATCCCATATTCCATTTGAAGGTAAATCCAAGACCGCCTTCTTTTATGTCGCCGGTAACCATGGGCCATGCGGTGGATTCCTCCGCAATCATCAGAGTCCCCGGGAAACGTCTCTCTATGGAGCTGTTCAAATGACGGAAAAATTCAATGGCATCCAGGTTTTTGTTGTTACCGTATTCGTTGGGAAGCCACTGGCCGTCCCTTTTTCCGTAATCCAGATAAAGCATGGAAGCAACTGCATCCACCCTTAAGCCGTCTACATGGAACTTGTCCACCCAGAACATGGCATTGGCAATGAGGAAATTGCGCACTTCATTTTTGGCATAATTAAAAATCTTGGTTCCCCAGTCGGGGTGCTCTCCTCTTCTGGGATCCGGATGCTCATAAAGACATGTTCCGTCAAATTCCGCAAGACCGAATACATCTCTCGGAAAATGGGCGGGTACCCAGTCTAAAATCACGCCGATTTTGTTTTTGTGAAGGGTATCAACCAGATACATAAAGTCCTTGGGCGTTCCGTAACGGGAAGTAGGCGCATAATAGCCCGTAACCTGATATCCCCAGGAACCGTCAAAGGGATGCTCTGCAATTCCCATAAGCTCGACATGCGTGTATTTCATCTCTTTTAAATAATCTACAATCCTGTCGGCAAATTCCCTATAATTATAGAAGCCTTTAGCATCTTCTTCCGGATGACGCATCCATGAACCAATATGACATTCATAAATAGCAATAGGTTCTTTCTGCCAGTCTTTGTCGGCTTTCGCATCTATCCACGCCTTATCCGTCCACTCAAATCCGGTCAGATCCGCAACCTTCGATGCATTTCCGGGACGAAGCTCCATATGATTACCATAAGGATCTGCTTTATAAATCTTTTCTCCGGAAGGCGTTGTAATAACATATTTATACATGTCTCCTTCCTTTACGCCGGGTACAAACAAGGCAAAGATTCCGCCCTCTCCCAGACGTCCCATATTATATTCATAAATATCCCAGTCATTAAAAGAGCCCGCTACGTTTACATACTGAGCATTGGGCGCCCATACCGCAAAGTATACGCCCTCCACGCCGTCTACAACTGTTTTATGCGCACCCATCTTGTCAAAAATCTCATAATGGGAACCCTGCGCAAACACATACTGATCCGCCTCCGTAATAAAAAGCGGATTTATTTCATTGTTTTTTGCCATAATTCTTTATCCCTTCCCTCATTTTATTTTAAAAAATCTTTTTCCCTTAATACAATCATATCTTCATCATCATACCGTTTCGCCAGCAATACATCCATAAAATGGGAAATATTTTTTCTCTCGGCATTTTTGATAGCTTCATCCACAATGCCCCTGACTTCATCTACGGTAACAGCATGATCATTGGTCTGCATTTCGGAAATCCTTGTATACAACGCCAGAATACCCATATCGTCAATGGAGTATTCCTTTTCATTGGCATACTCTTTTCCATAATTTACCAGCCCGTTATTATCCAAGGCCGCAATGTCAATCCTAAGGTCAAAAAACTGTCTCGGCATATTGGCTTTAAGCAGCAGATTATCCAGCTCTCTCTTGGTATCCTCCATAATAACCAGAATACCGCCATCCCTCTTTTTCTTTAAATATTCTCCTAAGGAAAGCAGCGTCATATCGTCCAGTTTGCCCGCCTGTTCCACGATTAAGGCGCCATTGGAAAGATTATTTAAGGTTGATTCTATACTTTTACTGTTTAAAATCTCGCCGGTAATTTTTGCTACTTTGCCGGAAAAGCTGTCATAGTGAACGGAAAGCACTTTAACCAGGTTTTTTGCCACCGTCAGGGTCCCCGTACCTTTTTCTCCGGTAACTAATACATTGCCGATGCAGGGGCTTAAGCTGATATTGTCAATGGCATTTGCCACTTCCTCCTGAACCTGCTTGGTCTGTGCGATGGAACCGAACATTTCCTTTTCATCTCTTGTAAGAGATCTTCTTATAGGCAGCGTCTTTTGCTTTTCCCTTGTAGCAGAAGATATCTTGGGCGTCTCTACCTTTTGAGGTTCAGGCTCTTCCGATAAATCCGTAATAATAAATCCGGTATCCGCTTTTAGAGGACTTACCGCTTTTTTCTCGGATTCCGCCAGAGCATCCATTACCATCTTTTCCAAAGATTTGTCAAATTCTTCGGTATGGGTTCCCGGTCTGGGCGGCTCTTCTTTTACTTCTTCTATAACCGGAGCATCATTCCCCATGGGACTTTCTTCTTCCGATTCTTCGAAAGGAACAAAGGAGCTTTCTTTCTCCGGTTCTTCGAAAGGAACAAAGGGGCTTTCTTTCTCCTGTTCTTTGAAAGGAACAAAGGAGCTTTCTTCCTCCGGTTCTTCGAAAGGAACAAAGGAGCTTTCTTCCTCCGGTTCTTTGAAAGGAACAAAGGAGCTTTCTTCCTCCGGTTCTTCGAAAGGAACAAAGAAATTTTCTCTCTCGGGTTCCGCCACACTTGCAAAAGAACTTCTTTCCGGCTCTTCATTAACAGATTGCATTTCCTGTATTTCTTCTAATTCTTCCACACCGTCATCGGCAGCCTCTTCCTGCTCTGCCAAAGATGATAAGAGCTTTTCTTCCAAGCCGTAAATCTCTGCTGTATTAAATAAAGTCGGATGGGTAACCGGTTCAACTGCAGGCTTCTCATACTCTGCTGCAAGGTTTTCTTCCTGTACCGTTTGTTCCTCATAACCCGTCTGAAAAGCTTCTTGATTTTCTATAGTTTGTCCATAGCCCGCTGCAGATACGTCGTGGTCTCTTACAGGTTCTTCATAGCCTGTTGTGAATGTTTCCGGTTCTCTTACGGATTCTTCATAACTTGTTGAAAATGATTCCAATTCTTCTACAATTTCATTTTCATATTCGGACGAATCCTCTGTTTCCTCATCCATCAGGTAACCGGGATTATTGATAATCGGTTCTTCCTCTGCTTCCTGCTCGTTAAATACGTTCAAAGAAGGGGCAATCAAATCCAAATCAGCCTGCACGCTGGCCTTGGCCGCCGCATCAAAGTCCTTAAACATAGGACCTGTCTGTTTTAATACCTTTTGCCGCATTTCCTCTAAACGCTTTGCTTCATTTGCTTTCCGGGTTTCCTCCCATTCAGCCATGATATCATCAAAACTGAGCTGACCTGTGATCTGCTCATCTACCATTTCCTCTTCGGGCTCTGCTGTATCCGCAGATTCTTCATAAGCCTGTTGGGCAATACCCTCTTCTTGGAACAGTCTTTCCTCAGGTAATGCTTCCGCCGCTTCCTGCTCTCTTAAAGAATTAAGTAAATCCTCTTCTGTAATAGGCTCTGTATGTTCTATGGGCCCTAATGCCTTTACTACTTCGCTTACAACCTCTTTGGTTATGGCAGTATCAATCGGCGAGGGGATAGCATATTCTTTACCTTCCTCGGACTCCCCACTGATACCCACATTGGTATAATCGTTGATGGAATCAACCGGAAGGGCTTTTGTGGCGTCGCTTGCCTCCATATCCTCCTGTTCCATAACCTTCGCCAGGTTCTTTGCCAGTTCCCTTTGCAGATTGATGGTATTGTATTCGCCCATATCCATGGTCTTAACATGGATATCCAAATCGTCCGGCGTCTTGGCCAGAGGGATGACCGGCATATCAATACTTATGTTTTCAGGGTCGAAGTCCTGCTCTTGTGTTTCCTCTTCTTCCTCCTGCTCCTCCAGCTCCAATTCTTGATTTACACTTTTGGAAGGAATTCTCATAGTCGGCGCATTGGAAGGCTCTACAGATTTTATCTGAATAGGCATGGAGGGAATGGTATCCATGGTTACCGGCTCTTTGATTTCCTCCTGCACAGACTCTTTTTCTTCTTTTACAGAAGGAGTCTGCTTCTCCTCGGTATTCTTGACCACATAAGCATTAGCGCTGGACTGGAATCTTTTATCGTATTTCTCCCGCTGTGTGGGAGTCAAGGGCACGTGAAGCATTTTTAACTCCATGGCTTTGATCACATATTTTCCTTCCCCAAACCAGAGAATCAGTTCATCACATTCTTCCACGCAGCGTGTGGCAAGTCCGATTCTATGATAAAGGTAAGCCAGCTCATAAGCCCACTTCTCTCTGTAATCACGCTTTTTGTATTCTTCCAAAACGGCAATTCGCTCTTCTAAGCTTACATCCTGAGCTTCATACAATCTGTACTGCAGAATAAAACGCCCCGTATCCTTAGGTGCAATCTGTACAAACTCCTTATAATATTCAATCGCCAGAACCAGCTCTTCCAATTTGATACATAATTCGCATAGTGAATATACAATCTTTCTGGAACCGGGCTGGCGGTCATAAGCAAGCAGTAAAATTTCCTTACTGTCCTCATAACGACGGTTCATTTTATATAATTCACTGACCTTGCAAAGCATGGTAACGCTTTTAACTCTGCGCCAGTCAATGGTGTCTGCTATTTTGACTGCTTCTCCATATTCTCTCTTTTCAATCAGCGCGTTGATTTCCTCAGCGCGAACCCGATATTCATATTTATCCAAAATGGTCACCTCATACTGCTACATACATGATGTGGTATTTTTTTACATAATACCCCTATTTTCTTACTAAATATCAGTGTATCATAGGTATATTTTGATGTCAAAGAATTACGCATAAATATATCAATTTGTACCGCTCATTCTCCTAATCCAAAATATCGGAAAGCATAGCAAATTGTTCCAGAGTCAGAGCTTCTCCCCGGATAGTTGCAGATAACCCCATTTTCTCCAAAGCTTGTGCCGCTTTCTCTTTTGTAATTCCGTAAATACCCGCATTGGATAAAGCGTTTATCAGCGTCTTCCTTCTCTGGTTAAACGCCGCTCTGATTATTGCAAACATTTTTTTCTCATCCCCTGTCTTAACCGGCGGCTCTTCATAACGGGTCAGACGTATAACTGCGCTTCCCACATTAGGCCTCGGAATAAAACAGCTTGGCGGTACCTGAGCAACCATTTCCGGTCTGGCATAATATTGGACGGCCAGAGACAGCGCTCCATAATCTTTGGTTCCCGGTCCCACCTGCATTCTGTCCGCCACTTCCTTTTGCACCATAATCGTAACGGAAGAAAGGGGGACATGGCTTTCAAAAAGCCCCATGATAATCGGCGTAGTGATATAATAAGGGAGATTGGCCACCACTTTAAGAGGTTTGCCTTCACTATAAATATCGCAAAGCTTCTGCACATCAACCTTTAAAATATCATTATGAATTACCATTATATTATCATATGCGGACAAGGTATCCTTTAGAATGGGAATCAGGTAATCATCAATTTCCACTGCAATTACCTGCCTTGCATGCTCCGCCAGATACTGGGTCATGGTACCGATTCCCGGCCCGATTTCCAATACACAGTCGTCCTTTCCGATTTCTGCCGCACTGATAATGTTTTCCAGTACATTGGAATCAACGAGAAAATTTTGTCCATATTTTTTTTGAAAACGAAAGCCGTATTTTTCCAATACGGCAATTGTGTTTGAAGGTATTCCTAATGTAGCCATTCTGCTCCTTTTCTTTCTTCCTTTGCCCAAACGACATTGTACGATTAATTTATGTTCTATACAGGATTTTGCAGCTTTTTATATAAGTTGTATGCATTTTCCCTTGTTTTTAAAATAACCTCTTCCGGCGTTATGCTTTTTATCCCGGCAATCTCTTTTGCCACATAAGTCAAATAAGAGGATTCATTCCGTTTTCCTCTGAAAGGCTCCGGAGCAAGATAAGGCGCATCCGTTTCCAGAATCATTTTATCCATCGGCAGCATTTCCACAACTTCCTTGCATTTCCTGCCGTTTTTAAAGGTAACCACGCCGCCGATTCCGAAGTAAAAGCCCATGGAAAGGTATTCCTTTGCAAGCTCCGCACTATAGGAGTAACAATGGATCACTCCTCCTACATCTTCTCCGTGTCCCTCCTGAAGGGCCGCTAAAGTATCTGCCGCCGCATCCCTGGAATGAACACAGATGGGAAGCTTTATCTCCTTCGCCACTTCTATCTGCCGCAAAAACCAGTGTTTCTGGACTTCTTTGGGAGCCACATTCCAGTGATAATCCAGTCCGGTTTCGCCGATTGCAACGATTTTGGGGTCTTCCGCATGCTTTGCTATAAAATCCATATCCCCCTCCGTAAGCTCTCCCACTTCATCAGGATGTATTCCCAGCATGCCATAAACCATATCATACTGCTTTGTTAATTCAAGCGTACGCCGACAGCCCGTTATGGACGCAGCGGCATTAATGACCTTTTCCACACCTCTTTCAGGTAATTCTTTTATAATTTTGTCTCTATCCTTTTCAAATGCCTCGTCATCATAATGAGCATGAGTATCAATAATCATTTTAAGCCTCTTTCCCGGTTCATTTTCCTGTTTTTAGAAGGTTTCTTTAAAAGCTTGTCAAAAAATTTTTAAAAAACTCTTGCCAACCGGGATTTATTATACTATAATAATGCTTGCGTCGCAAGCGAGGCAATTTTATCTTACTTATGAATATGCACCATTAGCTCAGTTGGTAGAGCAGTAGACTCTTAATCTATTTGTCCAGGGTTCGAGTCCCTGATGGTGCACTAAGGCACTGTTTTTAAGACGTTTAGGTCTTGGGGGCGGTGTTTTTTAATTGTCCGGATTTATTTAGACAAATCGCATCGGCTCCAAAACAGATTAAAAGACTATTTTTTGAGATTATTTACAATGTCTTTATTCTTCAATCATGCATCTCCACGACTTTCGATTTGTTAGGTTAATTACAATTTATCCTTAACGGATACGCAATTTCGAAAAGGAAGTTTTAAATATACTCTCCGTCTAATAAATGCTGCAACAAAGCTTCACAGCCTTCCAGGATATCCTCGTAAGTACGGTCAAAGTCTCCTGTGTACCAGGGGTCGGAAATATCCCGGGGATGCTTGGAATAGTCTAAAAGCCTGCAGATTTTCCCCTGAGGATCGTTTCCTACAATTCTATGCATATTACGTATATTCATCTGTTCCATTCCAATAAGAAAATCATAGGCATCGTAGTCTTCTCTGTTCATGTGGATTGCAACTTTGCCCGCTGGATTGATTCCATGCTTAACAAGCTTTTTCCTCGCAGGGGGATAGACGGGATTGCCGATCTCCTCATAACTGGTTGCCGCAGATGCCACGTAAAAGCGGTCTGCGATTCCTTTTTTATCAATCAGGTCTTTGAAAATGAATTCTGCCATGGGGGAGCGGCAGATGTTGCCGTGACAGACGAAAAGTATTTTAATCATAATAAAATTTCCTCCTGAAATGCGATAATTTGCCGTGTTTTAGCACGTTTTGCGAGGTTTATCTTTCAGATGAATATTGTTAAAAAATCACAGAATGAGCAAAACGAGGCAAAATATGGCAAGTTGAAGCCGTCAAAAGTAGTAAAAACGTAGTAGGAATTGGGCAACCTTACTACGATTACTTTTCCAGCTTAATTATATTATTTTAATTTGTAAATTTCTGATTGCCCATCAAATTTTATTTTTTTATTGACATATGTCTTCAATAATATCCACATACCAATCTGCACTTTGGGCACAAATTCTCTCAGTTAAATAATCAATGATTTCCTCATCGGTCTTACCTTTTACTTGCTCCTCAATTTTAAATTTCACGCCAAAACTGGATAACCCCTCTGCGCTATATAAACTGTTATCTGCAATTAACAAGCGATATTCTCCTTCATGTCTGAACGCAGGTCTTTTGTGGAAATAAGTTTCATGTGCTAACAGACTATCCTTCATCTGGCTAATTTGCTGTTCCAAAATAGATTTTTTATTTAAATCGTAATTAACTTTTTCGAGAGATACGCCAAACTGCTCTTTTTCTGGAAAAACTTTTTTAGTATGGGACAACAATTTTTCGTCTTTTGTCCTTATTCTGATTGCTCTATTTCCATATGAATAGCCTCTCCACATAGCATCTGTTTCTGGCTGTTTTGACCAGCATTAAGCATATAAACCATTTACTGTGCCACATTCGGAAATAATTGTCTGGAAATGCATATTAATTCCTTGGACACAAATTGTAATACATTTCACTCACTATTTGCCGAACATCTTCGGGGTTTCCATATGTGAAAACAAATACTCTTCATATCTGTCATCCCAAGAAGATGGACATACAAAACTATCTTTATTGTTTATGGTAAGATTTATAAAATCTTCAAAACCGATATATCTAAAAAGTTTCTTGCTTACTAAATACCTCCTGATATTTCTCCATTACTTTTTAATCTGCATAAAATTTCGAATACTATAATAGCACAAGTCCCTTCATATTTCCACATAAAGAAAAACGCCCCGCCGAAGCAGGGCGCCTTACTGCATGGAATGCCCCATTGAAAAACGGTTCGTTTTCCCCTGCATCTTCATCAAAATTTCCTACTTGTTCTCGAAATAGACGCCATTCTCTTTCCTCTCTAAAGCCAGGATGTTTAAATGCAAATCTATCTTGTAAAATAGGAGTTAAAATTGGAACAAGATTAAACATAATATCTACCGGATTTAATTCTTTCTCAGTTTTATTCTCAAATATATAATTTTAAGTTTCCTTTCATATATTCTTGGTATTTTGAACGACATATGCTGAACCCAAATAAACACTCTCTATCGATTTTTTTAAAGCTTTTTTTACTAAAATCAACAAATCACTATTAACTTCTCCTTGGTATGATTAAGCTATATTCAAAAGCATTTTTTCCATTTGTTCAGGAAAATACTTTAATTCGCTTTTATCATTTGTTTTCTCTGCATCTGATAGCCATATACAATAGTTTTGCAGTATTTTAAGCATAGTGTCAACAGAACAATAATGATATAAAATATTGGGGGATTTAGGCTCATATTTCCCGCATTCTTTCATAAATGTATGCATTCTTATACCTCCACAACTTCCGATTGTAAACTCTTGATTTCATAGGTGTTTATCACACCCCATAGAGTTTTAATAAAATCCTCCAAAACGCTTGAAAATAAAGGATTTATTGCAATGTGTCCGCCTTATCCTTTTATACGATTTCACACGATTTTACCCTTGCTCCCACACCTTATAAGGGCAAAAACAAGGGAAGAAAAATCTGGCAACAAGCTATAACAAAGCGTGGCAATCGGGAAGCTGTGACATATGTGCGAATATATTATACTGGAGGATTTCTGAATGGACAAGTACATTTACGATAACAATAACGGGCTTTGGTATGAACTGATCGGGGACTATTACATTCCCTGTCTTACCCTACCCACCGAAGAAGAAAAGCCGATAGGCATTTACGGACAACGGCATTTGCGTTATCTAAAAGAGTATCACAGGGCTACATACACAAATCTGCTGACAAGCGGAAAGGTAAATGGTTACCTTGCCGAGATAGACGAACAGGCAAAGGATATGTTCTTTCGGCTGATAAAGGAATATGCCGACAGGCAAGGAGTGATAGAGCAGCTAAAAGCGGATAAGCCGCTTGAATGGGTGCAGAAAATGAACAATATCCGAAATGCAGTTGAGGAAGTTATCAATACGGAACTAATTTACGCATAAAAATCGGGTTGCAACGCATTAAGAGGGGCAAAGGTATAAACACCTTGCCCCTCAAAATTTGCGTTTTAAAACGGCTTAATATCAGACCTTTTTACTCCAAAAACAGTTACCCTAACGATTACATGGGACTATTAATAAACATCGCTTTTCAGCTTTTCCCAATCTTCATTTCCCTGCATATAATTAAACGATTCATCTTCAAGAGATTTCAAAAGTTCCCGCTTTAAGCTGGCTGAAAAATTAGAATCGACAGTTTTTAGCGCCATATGTTGATAAAGCTTAGATTTTGTAAAAGCACTTATTGTTCCAATACTATCCAAGATTTCTTGCATAAGCTGTGCTGTCCACTCAATATCCTTTTCCCATGCTGCGACATCCAGTCCAAAGCAAATCTCATTATATTTGCCCATTTCAAATGTGGATGCAGCAGAGGAAGAAACTTCAACCAGCTTTCTTGCCATTTCATGATCATCATCTTCCATATAAAGGATTCTTAAATCATTTAATGTCATTTGTATGTGCTGATACGCACTAAAAATCAATTCCTCGTATGCACGATAGGCTTCCGTCCGTTTTCCCGTTTTACTGTTTACAAGTGCTTCCTTACGTTTACGGTCCGGATTCTCCAGAGAAAAATAATCCAAATACTGCGCTGCTTTTTCATAATCCTCTTGCCGAATAAATGCATGGAACAACGAATCCGCTGCCTGATTACGAATCCGTTCGTCCTCTGAGAGTAAACACCTCTCATACCATCCGAATATCACTTTATCATATTTGTCTTGGCTTGGAAGTTCTATTGTCATTCGTTTTGCATCCAGAATGACTGCCGCCTGCCAAATCAGTTTTTCGCAATTAGGATATTCCTCGACTTTTTCCTTTACGGAAAGGAATATATCATGGAAGTCTTTGCTCTCCAAATCCTTTTGAATCTTCAATAGATATTGGCTAATTTCTTCGTCTGTTAAATCATCTTTAAAAGATAGAAGTTCATCTGTGGTAATGCCAAGTAACCGTGCAATAGGAGCAAGCAAAGCGACATCCGGGAGCGTGTTACCTCTTTCCCACTTATTTACAGCTGGAGCAGTTACGCCGAGACGAACAGCCATCTCCTCCTGTGTCATACCTTTATTCTTTCTATATTTTTTGATGACATCGCCTATTGTCATGCTCAACTATCTCCTTCAAAATTTCTGAATCAATTCTGTATATAGTATAGTTGACTGGAACTCAAAAGTCTATTGAAAGCAAGTTAAACAACAGGAATTATTTTTTACTATTGTTTAATTATTAATGCATGAGTCTATATTCTAAAAATCTATGTACGCACCGCCGAAACCGGCGGTGTCAGACTGTAGACAAAGCCCTGCTTTTGCAGGGTTTTGCTATTGTTGGAACCGCTTTTCTGATATAATAAATATCAGAAGGGCGGTGTTTTTTATGATGACGAAAAATGCAGATAAAAAAAGAGAACAAATTATGATGTTTTCCATGGATGACATGGTACCTCAAAACCATATGCTGCGATTGATTGATAAAGCAATCAATTGGAACTTTATTTATGATCTGGTTGAAGAAAAATACTGTCCGGATAACGGCCGTCCCAGTATGGATCCCGTCATGCTGATAAAGATACCATTCATTCAGTATCTCTATGGAATAAAAAGCATGCGGCAGACCATGAAAGAGATCGAGGTAAACGTTGCATACCGCTGGTTTCTTGGACTGGACATGCTAGATCCAATACCTCATTTTTCTACATTTGGAAAGAATTATACCCGCCGTTTCAAAGACACAGATCTTTTTGAGCAGATCTTTTCAAAGATATTGGAAGACTGTATGAAATATAATCTTGTAAATACAGGACAGATCTTCGTGGATGCAACACATGTAAAAGCCTGTGCAAACAGTAAAAAAATGCGAAAAAGAGTTGCACATGAACAGGCGCTCTGGTATGAAGAAGAATTAAATAAAGAGATTGAAAAAGACCGCCTGGCACATGGAAAGAAACCATTAAAGAAAAAAGATGATAATCAGCCACCGGCATCCGGTGGAAATGGAAACAATAAAGACTCCAAAGAAGAGAAAATTCCTGAAGATGTAAAAACGCAGAAATGCAGTATCAGTGATCCGGAAAGTGGATGGTTTCGAAAAGGAGAACATAAACATGTTTTTGCATATGCAGTAGAAACTGCCTGTGATAAACATGGCTGGATCCTTGGATATACAGTACATCCTGGTAATGAGCATGACAGTCGTACTTTTAAAACATTATATGATAAGATATCTAAACTGAATCCGCAGATGGTGGTTGCAGATGCAGGATATAAAACTCCGGCAATCGCCCATCAGCTGTTGGAAGATGGAATTCAACCACTTTTTCCGTATACCCGTCCCAAGACCAAAGAAGGCTTTTTCGGAAAACACGAATTTGCATATGATGAATACTATGATTGTTATATATGTCCGGGAGCACATATATTGACATACAGTACAACAAACAGAAGTGGATATAAAGAGTATAAAAGCTGCGGTAAACATTGTGCTGAATGCCAATATCTTTCAAAATGCACAGAAAGTAAGGATCATGTAAAACTGATCACACGTCATGTATGGGAAGAATATATGGAAGTGGCAGAAGACATTCGGCACACGATCGGAAACAGACAGATCTACCAGTTAAGAAAAGAAACCATAGAGCGGATCTTCGGTACAGCGAAAGAACAGCATGGATTTCGATATACGCAATATATAGGAAAGGCACGGATGGAGATGAAAGCCGGGCTTACCTTTGCATGCATGAATCTGAAAAAACTGGCAAAGATTCTGGAAAAACGAGGCTGGAATACAGCCACTTTTTTATATTTTGAGCTAAGAACAAGAATAAAATCAAAATTTAAAGAAAAATGGTGCTGGGCATAACACCCAGCACCAAGTTTGTCTACAGTCTGGCACCGCCGAAACCGGCGGTGTTGTTTTCAATGTTAAAGTTACCTTTCTTATCCAATAAGTCATTTGCTGCTTTTGGATTCTTCAGTTTCCCCGTAATATAGGTTACTTTTTCATCAAGATCCTCATAAAAAAGTGGCAGATAGCTCAATCTGTACTTTTTACTGAGCATTTATCTTCCTCCGTAGTTCTCCAAAAACTTCCTCATGGCTCATCCGTGTATCGTTTTCCGCTGCAAACCTATCTGCTTTATCTAATGCAGCTTCCACACCATCCGTCAACTTTGAATACTCTTCAAGACTTAGTACCACCATTGCTCCATATCCGTTTTTTGTTAAATATACCGGCTCACCCGCATTTACAATTCTCTCAATATCAGGAAACTTATTTCTTAAATCTGAAACAGGTCTAATCTGTAACATAAGCGTTCTCTCCTTATCAATATTTTATCTTAATTTTATCATTATCTATATTTTACTTTACTATTAAAAAAAGCAACCATTGCAAAAATCTTTCTTCATTTAATCCAACAATACATTTTATTATGCTTCCCTGATTTTTCTATAGCAAATGACAGTTTCCTTTCCATGAAGAAAACTGCCATCTGGCAAACGAATTTATTTTGTTGTATCTCATATCATTTCAAGGCTCTCTCAAAAATGGTGTAGTAAGCGCCTTTCCTTGCCCTGAAATGACAAAATATGGCAAATCAAAGCAGAATTTAGCAAGCCATTACTGCTGCTTAGCAGTAAAATTGGTAATAAAATGAAGGTCTTTACTTTTCAGAGGAATTAATAAAGGAAAGCTCTCCTTCTGGATAATATGCGCTACGGTTCGTCCAAGTCATTCCTATTTGTTCGTATTCAATATGATTCTCTGAAACATCCTCATCAATAAACTTGATGCAGCCGCAACTAAAATAGTCTGCTCCACATTTAGTACACTTACTATTTTTTACCCATTTAATCGGTGCACAAATTACCTTATTTTCCTTAAGATATGATGCTTCCTCTTCCGGGATAGATAATTCTGCTATTTCCGTTTTCCCTTCCCATCTGGTTCCGGAAATGTATTTTGGTGGAACCACATATCTATTAAAGCAAACTACATCGCCGTGAATCAAAGTAAATTTGTCAGGTCTATCTCCGGCATCTCCAAATCTATTATTTGCAATATATACATTTTCTAAAAAATCATCGAAAGAATCTGTTCTATCTGACAAAGAAGGTTTCAAAACAGTAACAAAATCTGACACATGACCTGCAAATGAAAGCTGTACTGCATTATTCTCTTCATTAAGCATAATCCCCACTGAAAGCAATCTATTATCGCCTTTCATATCCCAAGCATTGCACAAATCAAGAATCGCTTCCAAAACAGTATATATGGTTTTAAAATCCCTACAGCATATAGTCGGAAAATTAGTTACTGTATCTCCAAACTCTATCATTGCGGAAAAAGGCATTCTTAACTTAATTCCCTTCCTCATAAGAAGCTTGAAAAAAGTAATTGAATCTGCTTCCAAAATCTTCACTTTCTTTTTTCCACTACAAATGAGCTCATTCTTGTTCACAATTCGTACATCGTAATTCTCTGCAATAAGTATTTTAGAAGAATATCTAAAGAAAAGCCTCAAACCATCTCCTTTATTAATCTCAACAGGAATAAACTTATTCGTTTTTTCCGCTACAGAATTTCTTTGTACACTCTCTTTCTTAATTTGTTCGTATTTCTCATCAACCCCACCAAAATATTCCCCAATTAATGGATTCTCTCTATAAAAATTACTAATCAACTCTTTCCATAAGAGTATCGAAAATTCATTATCAATTCTCCAAAGCTTAACATACTCCGAATTCTTTCCACACTTACTAATATCTGTTTTTTTATCAAGACGTTCAAGAATCTGTTCTTCATCATATAACCTTATTGCACCATCAAGATGTGTCGGTAATCCAGAGCCGGGATTCAACATACTATGAACATATCTACATCCCCATAGCATGGTGTCTCCACCATCAAAAGACACATTTTCTTTATCACATAATTCTTCACATTCAAAAGTTCTGGTTCCGTCTTGCTTATGCCAATAAAACTGAGTTCCTACAATATTCGAGAATAGATTGTCATAATGTTCATTTTCATGACAGGTTACACCATCTGGTATTGATTTCAAGTCTTCATTGAAATGTGGACCTCTGATATATTGATATTCCAATTCCGGATGTTCAGTTCCGGGAAGTCCTACCATATCCATGTCCAATGCAACTTTAACATTGAGATTGGGAATCTCTCTCAATTTTTCGAAAGAAACAAAGAACTCTTCATTAGTGGAATTTAATATCGATAAAGTTCTTCTAAAAAACTGATGAGCAAACAACAGATAACCATCTTTTAGGTACACGCCGGGAATCAAAACGCCTTTCTTACCATCCGTTGTGGTTGAATATATTGGTTTCAATTCTTTTATGTCAGTAAGTCCATCTTTAAAGGTCTCTGTCCACTCTGGGAATAAGCGCCGAACTATACCATTATCTTTTATTGCTACCGCTTGCCCTACCGGAGCCACTCGGAACGAATCAGTGATCGTTCCTTTTAGTTTTTCGACTAATGAATCAATTTCATCTTTATGTTCTTCACAAAATTGATGATGATCATTCAACTCTATCATTTTACGTAATATCTCATGCTCTTCACTTGTTTCCATAATAGCGCTTTCATTCGTAACATAAGCTTTTCCTGGTTCCATATATACCCCGGTAAGCTTTGTATATCCTATAGGTTTCGTTCTATCATGCCCTATGTTCATAGGTATTGGCCTGTCCCAAGCATCACGATAAGCTTTTAGAATTGTACTTAATAGCATAAAATGGTTTTTTCTATTAAGCCCGTCTGTTATTGCCACTCCTTGATATACTTCCATTCATTATCATCTCTTTTCATATAAAAACCCGAGATACATTATATCCGCAAATACATTCTTTTTCCACAAAAATAACACCCCAGCCATTAAAAGCCGGAGCATTACCAATCTACTTTATTAAACAACCTTAAACATTTTCTGTGACATTGGTTTCTCATTTTCTTTTCTATTTCTGCCTGTGCCTTTTTGAGCTCTTCCAACTTACGACATCATCAAAACAGATGCGGATATACATATTCAATGTAACCAAAATGTCCGAATGCCCCATAAGGTACTTCAACCACCATCTGAAGTTTTCTTGGATCGTTTTTAAACGCAACAGCCTGCTGTTCATTTTTTGCTCCCGAATGGATATAAAAATTGCACATAGCCTCTTATTATGTTAAAATTAACCAAAGATGACACGATACATCTAAAAATAATTGTAACTTTATACAAATTGTACCGCCATTTTAGTCAGAGACGTGGATTTACCATGTAAATTTAAGTATTTTGCAATGTAAATTCAAAATGCGGCGATGCTTCAAGAAGGGAGGCCCTTATGAACATTTACACCACAGACAAAATTAGAAACGTTGTTTTGCTTGGACACAGCGGATGCGGGAAAACAAGCCTTGTGGAAGCTATGGCATACCTTGCCAAAATGACGACACGCATGGGAAAGGTAACTGACGGTAATACAATAAGCGACTATGACAAAGAGGAAATCAAACGTCATATTTCCATCAACACCTCAGTTATTCCCATTATATGGGAGGACACCAAGGTTAATATTTTAGATACTCCCGGCGCATTTGATTTTGTTGGGGAAGTTGAGGAAGCGATATCAGCTTCCGATGCTGCCATCATCGTTATATCAGGCAAAAACGGCATTGAGGTCGGAACAAAAAAAGCATGGGAGATATGCGAAAAATATAATCTGCCACGCATGATATTCGTCACTGATATGGATAACGATAACGCAAGCTACAGGCAAGTTGTACAGGATTTACAAGATATGTATGGCAAATGCATAGCGCCGTTTCATCTTCCTGTGCGCGAAAATAAAGAATTTGTGGGATACGTAAATGTATTACAGCAACGTGCCAAACGCTGGACCTCACATGGCGACGTGGAAAAAATGGACGTTCCCGAATATTCCAAAGAAAACTTAAATATATGCCGGGCAGCGCTTATGGAGGCTGTTGCCGAGACCAATGATGAATTTCTTGAGCGTTATTTTAGCGGCGATGAATTTTCAGAAAATGAAATAAGGCAGGCCCTCAGGGTAAATGTGGCTGAAGGCGGTATTGTGCCTGTACTTATGGGCTCTAACACATTGGCCCGGGGCATCTACACGCTGATGGTGGACATTGTAAAATATTTGCCAAGTCCCGAAAAGCGAAGCTGCTCAGGCATAAACACAAAAACAAACGAGATCTTTAATGCAGATTATGATTTCTCAAAACCAAAATCTGCTTATGTTTGGAAAACGATTGCAGACCCGTTCATTGGAAAATACTCTCTGATCAAGGTTAATTCAGGTGTATTAAAAACAGATGACACAATGTATAACCATCACAAGGGAGTTGAGGAAAAAATCGGAAAGCTCTATGTGATGCGTGGTAATAAGCCGGAGGAAACAAAAGAACTGCATGCCGGCGATATAGGCGCCTTGGCAAAGCTTACTTCCGTTACAACAACGGATTCGCTTTCCACTCAAAAAAATCCTGTTGCCTACCTCCGTGCTAACATTTCCACACCATATACATATAAGAGATATACCGTAAAAAAGAAGGGGGACGATGACAAGGTTTCTCAGGCGCTTCAAAAGTTAATGTCCGAGGATTTAACCCTTAAGGTTGAAAATGATACTGCAAACGCTCAAACCCTCATATACGGAATCGGCGATCAGCATCTTGAGGTCATAGTCTCAAAGCTCTTAGACAGATATAAGGTTGAAATTGAGCTTGAAAAACCAAGGATTGCATTCCGTGAAACCATACTGAAAAAATCTGACGTGGAATATAAGTATAAGAAACAATCCGGCGGGCATGGGCAGTACGGTCACGTAAAAATGACCTTTGAGCCATCGGGAGATTTGGAAACACCATATGTATTTGACCAGTGTGTTGTCGGTGGTGCTGTTCCTAAAAATTATTTTCCTGCCGTTGAAAAGGGAATACAGGAATCCGTGATAAGCGGACCACTGGCATCATATCCTGCCGTTGGCGTGAAGGCTGTGTTATATGACGGCTCCTATCACACGGTTGACTCCTCAGAACTGGCATTTAAGGTTGCCACCATACAGGCCTTCAAAAAGGGTTTTCTGGACGCCAAGCCTGTTTTATTAGAGCCAATAGCCTCCTTAAAGGTACTTGTACCTGACAAATATACCGGCGATATTATGGGCGATTTAAACAAACGTCGTGCCCGTATTCTTTCCATGAGCCCTGAGGCAAATGGCTGTCAGGAGATTGTAGCCGATATTCCATATATGGAGCTTTATGGCTATAATACCGATTTGCGCTCAATGACCGGCGGGAGCGGCTCATACTCCTATTCCTTTGCAAGATACGAGCAAACCCCGCCCGAGATACAGGAAAGAGAGGTTGCGAAAAGGGCTGATAAAGGATAAGGATTTATCCGTCTAAAGGGGCAGTCGGGAAATAGATAGCCCTACACAGGGGCAGGTGTAATCCATACGAATCACACCTGCCCCTGAAATTTATCCACGAAAAAGGGGGTGTCCTTGGGTTTTCATATTTCTATCCTTCCTACGCTGCCGCATTGGCATTAATATTATCTATAACCTTTCTAATTCCCATCCATAATGTCAAATCCGTAAATATCTCAACAACACTTCCCTGATCCGTAAATGGAGATTCCTGAAGAACAGAAAGATCCTTCATTATTCCATTATGAATAATATATTCAACTATCTGGTTAACAAAGTAAATCTGCCTGCTATCGAGGCTCGTATTGGTCAGATACTCCGAAAAAGCCTCCTTAGCTGCATTCATGTCTAATCCGACAATTTCCCGCACAAATTCTCCTAATGGCTTGGTTCCAAATTCATGCTCATAATCCTGCTTAGTACCAACCTCGCGCCATAAGATTTCTTCAAGCGACTCAATATCAGTTGGCGTCAACGGTTTATTTGTTTTTAGCTTAGCAATGGCGATATTATCCTGATGCTGTCTGATATAATATTCTGCTTTTGCCTTGTAGTTCTTTAATTCATCATTCTCAAGCTCAGATTCTTTCCACTCCGTTGAAAGCAATTCATCCGTAAAATTGGTCACATACTTAACGGTTCCTTTTGGAATATACTTCATCAAATCACGAAGCTTCTCTCTGATTTCTTCAAACTCGCCAATTCCAGCATTATCAACATAATCAGTATTCAGAATCTTATTAATCAGTTCAGACTGTGCCTGAATTTCAGGAATATTTGCCACGCTTGCTATTCCTGCGACCTTTTTATGAAGATCGGTGCGGGCTTTTGAATACTTCTTTCCTATTAAGTAAGCTAATTCAATGCCATACATAAGAGCATCAAATCGAACTGCACTTGCTTCATCTCCATCCGGAAGAATTAAAGGTGCAACTTCTTCACGTACAATTAATGTATCTTCATAGGTAAGTGCTTGATAATTATCTTCTGCCGAATACAAATCGACATACTTCAAGTGCTGGCGAACAGCAAAATTATCCCTTGGTAATTCCTGCACTTTTTCACTCATCTGCTTTACTAGCGCATTACGATAAGCAATCAATCTGTCAATCTGATACTCAATATCCTGAAGCTTATAAGAGATCTCAAATTTCAGATTGAAAATAGCTCCTTGAAGCGCAATCATATTTGCTGTTGCTTTTCCTTTATTCATTCGGAAGAATTCAAAGTTACCGCAAAAATCAAAGATATAAAATTTTTGTTTATCTTCGCCATCAAGCAAACCGGGACAAAGACGAGTGCCTCGTCCGATCATCTGCCAGAACTTGGCTTTACTCATTACTTTTTTAAAGAAAACCAGGTTTACCACTTCCGGCACATCAATCCCTGTATCTAACATATCTACAGATATGGCAATCTGCGGCATTTTTTTTGCATCTGAAAACTCATCAATTGCACTCTGTGCATATGTCATATAGTTATCAATTACTTTGGCGTAGTCCGGAAGATGTGGGTATTCCCTATGGAATACTTCTAATATCTTTTCTGCATGATCATGATTCTTCGCAAAAATAATAGTCTTTCCAAGCTTCTGACCATAATCAATCTTAATGCCATCTGTCATTAAGACATTTAAAACCTGCTTAATAGTATCTTCATTAAATATCCATGTATTAAGTGCAGAGGAACCGATTGATTCAGGTAAATAACCATGCTCATCTTCGAAAGTTTCCTCATATGCTTCCTTATCTTCCTCGGACAATTCATCATACACTATTCCCTGCTCAATAAATTTAAGCTTTGATTCCACTGAAACATAGTCAACAAGATATCCATCTTTTACTGCCTGGGCTAAATCGTATCCGTATGTTGGTACACCATTCTCTAATTCAAATACTCCATATGTGTTCTTATCGATTTCATCCTTGGGTGTCGCCGTAAGACCAACCAATGGGGCATCAAAATAAGTAAAAATATCTCTATATTTATTGTAAATTGACCTATGTGCCTCGTCGCAGATTACAAGATCAAAATGACCACAAGTGAATAATTTCCCTTCCTTATCATTAACGGTATCAATGCAATTCATCATCGTCTGATAAGTTGAGAAAATACAATGTGCATTATAATTATCTTTCTCCTCAACAAGATTAGAGCATGATAAATTAGGAAGCATATTCACAAAGCTTCTTTTCGCCTGCGTAACAAGTGAATTTCTATCTGCAAGGAAAAGAATATTTTTTACCCAGCCTGCTTTTAACAAACAATCACATAATGCTATGACGGTTCTTGTCTTTCCAGAACCTGTTGCCATAACAAGCAGTGCTTTTCTACGATTTTTTTCGTCAAAACTGTTACATACCGCTTTAATTGCAGACTCCTGATAATAACGTCCTGCAATATTTTTATCTACTACAACGTGCTTTAGACTTGTTCTCATGGTCAACAAATTAAACCATTTTTCCAAGTCTCTCTTTGAATAAATAACCGAACACTTTCTCTCCGGATACCTGCCATCAATTATATGCGTTTCAAATCCATTTGTGAGAAAAATAACCGGTCTTCTCTTATATTTTTGTTCTAATAAGTCAGCATATAACTTCGCCTGTTGTCTTCCCTTTGAAACATCTGCACATGTTCTTTTCGCCTCTATAACAGCCAAAGGGCAGTGCATATCATCATAAAGGACATAATCTGCAAATCCCACCTCAGATTTATTTGGCATTCCAGGAAGTTCAACTTCATTAATCCAATCTTTGCCCTCAGTCCATCCTGCATCCATAAGCATCGAATCAATATATAGCTTTCTGGTCTTATACTCCGACAAGTCTAGTGGCTTTGGAACATAAGTCTGCTGCTGTTCCTGCCTACGAGCAGACAATTCTTCTTTCAACGAAGCGTTTTCTGCAATAAGTTTCTGTAAATCAAGTTCTTGCTGCGCAGTTTTTTCTTGTTCCTTCGCCAATTTCTCCTTGGTTGCACTGGCAGCTTCCTTTGACTCCTTAGCTTTCTCGATTCTACTTGTAATTATTGACTTATCAAAAGAATGTTCTTCATACTTATCTGAATAACAATAGGCGATATAATCCAAATATATAAATAAGTTCTCAAGGCAAAGCATAGCTTCATCTCTGCCTAATTTCTTATTGCTATGAGCGACATTATTTCCACATCTTCTGATGTAGTCCATTCTCTTCCACAAGTCCGGACCCACAATCTGTCGATATTCCTCTGCATTCATTAAACTGTGCAAATTGTCCTGATATGGCATTTCAAGTTCAGCATCAACTGAATACATCCACTTTAAAGCAAATTCCATCGCCCTACGACTATTGATAATACTCGCCTCAGGATCCATAAGAATAATCTTCTCGGCAGATATCGCCACATCTGCAAAGGCAGAAAATTTTGATTCAGATTTTAAATAATCAAAATTAGTTCTCATTCTATACACTCCCTTCTCTGTGGATGTAATAATTTCACGTCTGATAATAAAACTTCCTACTATTGGTTAAATATTATCTTTTATATTAATAAATTAGAGTTTGTTATCTCAAAGAAAACCTTCTTCCTAAACAATATATTATTGTGCCTTTCTTTTTCATTATGAAAAAACTTTTCTTCAATATCAGTATGTTTTTATTATAATTCTTCTGTCCTCACAAACCACTCCGGCTTAATGTTTGCGTAATCCTAAAGTCTCAATATGAGATTCTCATCACAAATAAAACTACTTCCTACCCATTCATCATATAATCTTAATATTGCCTGTCTTAAAAATTTTACTGTTTTTTCGCAATCAGTTTTCGGTGGATTATCCATATCAAAAATCACATCCGACATAGGTATCAAATACTCAATACAATAATATTTGCTATTATTATAGTAATCAGCACTCATTCCATGAATGCCAAGAAGCCTTTCGATATTTCCTATCAATTCAGGACAACTCGCTAATGATGAAAAATAATTATTCTCCTCTAAATATGACCGAAATGCAAATCCATTTACACAATAATCTTGATTCTTGTAATATCCGAGCCTAGACTTTATATAGCAAAGGTTACCGCCATCATACCTAAATTCATTATCAAGTGGTTGTAGCTCTCCCATGTAATACAAATCAATATGACCCTCGCTCGGTTTAAAGATTACTTTATACTTTTTGAAGAAGTTCGATATTGGAGATTCTTCTAACAGGAGTTGCTTCAGATTATTGTTCATCTTCAAATCAGTTCCATCTAATCTTCGAGAAAGGTGGAACATCTGAATATACTCAAGTGTCTCATCTATGATATAATCAGAAAGAAAATCCCTAATCCACTTCCATGGTTCTCTTTCCGTGTCTTCATAAATGGACATAAAAATCTGTATCATCTTACCTGCTGAAAGATTTAAAAATTTCATTACTCCTTGTTTTAATGAGCCTTGTGTTCTCGCATCTATATATTTCATTTTCATCCACCGCATTCAATTTTTATATATACACTCATTAAACCTAAATAATAAGCTGATTCCGTAATATAGATTCCACAGTCTCATACTTCTTATTCTTATATGAAATCTCAAGTAGCTTTATTTCATGCTCCTTGGCATACTTTCTTTTTTCTTCGTCATTTCTCTGCTGAATGGCAAATCTACGCTCTCCACCAAATTCCCCAACTGGCATAAAGTGTTGCTCGCCCTGGCATTCGATAAACGCATGTATCTTACCCTCCTTATAAACGGCAAAATCAAATCGTAGAGGTGTTTCATTATCAATGCCATACACTCCATCAACAGGTACTTCTACCTTATAATCAATACCATGTTTCATCAAAATATCAGTAACAATCCACTGAAAAGAGGAAATCGCATGACAATCGCAAAAAACATCACTCCAATACCCACCATAGGCTCTATAACCATATTCAGTAGGCGGGAAAATGCCAAACTTATCACACTTTACCAGTTTTTCCTTTCCGCACAGATAACATCTGCAACGATATTCTTTATATACTGTAATATCATAATATTTCTTTTGATGTCGTTGGGTATAATATGGAGTCGGCACACTCTCTACTGAATCATTCACGCATTCAAGTACATCAAGAGACTCATATCTTAATCCCACATAATCAACATCATAATTGTCCGCATACTTTCTTGGAATTGCAGCTATTATCTTTGCATCCTTTTCTGCCTGTTTTAATAATTCCTTGTTTCTTTTCTCATTCCATGCATCACAATATTCTGCTGCCGGGATAACTTCATCTCTATTATCTACCAGACATACAGATTCATCTTTCTTATACTTTTTCCTTTTATTGTAATTTGCATTACTAGCCCTTACAGAATAAGTAAACTTTGATGAGCAGTAAACGGGTCGATAACAGACCTTTGGTTCTGTCTGTAATGTTTCTTCAGAAAAATATCTTATCTTCCCACATTTTCTGCACTTACACTTATAATGCTTGATCTCTTTTTCCTTAAGTAGCTTTGAAATGGCTTCATCAAAATCATTAACCACAATAGAATTACCATACACTTCAAAATTAATAGGCTTGTATATGTAGGCTGGTGTAATGATGGTCTTTTCCCCATTCCATCCATGCTGGTCTCTTCGATCATATTTACCCTTTTTCACTGCCTGAAGAAACTCTGCTTTTTCTTCTTTTATATTAGAAATACGATCTTCCATGACATGCAAATATTCGGCACCATTATCTAAAATCCACAAGCATCCACACTTTACCCCTACTGTTATATCTATTCTTTTAACAGAAGTATCTAAAATAAGAATCACCCTCTCTTATATTATTTCAAAATCTATAGTAGATTTTTCCTTCATTGTATTTTATAACCATTTTTTCATTAAAATATATATTCTGCAACATAGTAGACATTGATTATATTACTGACCAATACCCTTCATAATATATATTCAGACGGACTTTAAATATTAATTTTATCGTCATCCCTACAACTTTTGATTTGTCGACTTGTTTAACGAAATCGGCAAACTGCTCCTGTTTCTCAATCGGCGGCAAATATATCTTCAACTTTTCAAAGAATGGTGTTTGAATTCTTTTCTGTCCTGCCGATCCCGTCATATTAATTGTTGCTAAACCATGTACAATATCATTTTTAAACATATATTTTATCCAATATGAATTACTCACTCCTAATATAGGTCTTAATACATGAAATTCAGTTGTGCCAAAACCAATACCATTTGTACAGTTCTCTGCAATTGCAACTTTTCCATTTTCAAAGCATGGAGTTATTTTTGCCAGCAAAACATCACCGTCTTTGAAGTATGTATAGCCCCTATAATAGTCTTCAACTAATCCATCTTCCTTAATAATAAAAGAACCATCAACACCAACACATTCCATTGGAACAAATGAGGCCTTTTCCTTCATTCTTTCTTTAACTTCTGTTTTCTTAGGATTAAACTCCACACAATCTACAAAATATTTATTGGCTTTAATTTTATCTAAAGGATCCCCAAACATCTCGACAAATCGGGCTTTGATGAGGTTGTCCAATTTTGCCATTTCGTCTGTCCTAAGTTCAATAATCTGCTGAATCTTATCAAGAATCTCAACTATCCCCAATTGTTCAGGTACAGTTGGTATATCAATTACTAAGACTTCCCATAGCTAAAATGGACTTCGTACCTTGAAAATTCAATATTTCAGCTAACAAAATGCGATTTATGCAATGGTTGCCCGCGAATCAAGTGCATTTTGCAGATATTGTGGCAGTCTGGATACAAAATCAGCAGTAAATGCAGCAAGCTGTTCTTCGCTCAGGTTCAGAATCTCCTGAAGGCTCGCCATCAAAGCATCCATCAGGATGCAAAGAGACCGTGTGAAAGTGATGTCTGCCATCTCATCCACCAGGAAGAAGAATAATTCTCCTAAGGTTCGTTGGTCTTCACTTTTTCGTTGTTCTAATGCCAAAAGCATATATCTGGCAAATACAATGGCTGCATGTGCTGTCAGTGCATCGTAAGAGAGACTGTGACATTCGCCAATAAGATTAAGTGTAGATTTGCAGGTCTTGAAAAATACCTCAATCTGCCAGCGTTTTCCATAGATACGAATGATTTCTTCTTCTGACAGAGTTGCATTTGTGCAGATAAAAGCAAGCCAGTCCTTACGGTTCGCCTTGTTTCTGACACATACGATTTTGGCCGAAATGGGGTTTTCTTTTCCAACCATGACATCGACAGAAAGAAGATATCTGGATCTGCCGCGACGTTTCTTGTTTTTCGCATAAATCTGTTTGATGTTCAGTTTCTGTCCTTCATACTGGTACTGAATGCGGCTGCTCTTCTTGAGCATTGCGATCACATCCATCCCCTTGGATTTAACATCTGTGATCTGAGCCGGATTAGCGAACCAGCAGTCAAACAGCACATAATCAGCAGAAAGACCGCTTGAAACCGCTGCATCAAGAAGGGAAAGCATAACCTCTGGAGCTTTCGTCTGTGCCAGTTTTCTACGCCTGCCGGCAATAGATCTCTTGTCAAAATCTTTCGTCGGACCGATGATATTTGATTCTTTGGAAGATGCGATAAGACAGCTGTTAACAGGCATAAATGTATTACCATCGCTCCACCCAAGTGTCAACAGACGAAATCCTTTGCGAAATTTCATTCCAACGTGATCAAAGACTCTGGAACCGAGTTCAGTCTTCTTACAGCTGGTACGATTGAAGAGAGTATCATCGACAATGAAAACATTAGCACGCTTTTCATCAGTAAGATTTTCAATTTCATCATTGATGATCTCTGATGCCAGAGAAGAAGTAAAGCGGAGCCAATTGGTTTTCGTGGAATTCAGGAAACGATAGAAGGTATTTTTGCAAAAATCTTCTTTGAAGGACCCGGTTCGCTGCTGCATATACATGCTTCTGCCAACAAATACATTGCTGAGTTTATACTTCAAAAGTGAAATGGCCGGTACACCTTTTTCTTTGGTGCCGTTGCACTTTTTTAAAAGTTTTCCTACTTTGTGGGATGAAAAAAATCTCTGAACACAATCTAAAACAGCTACCTCGTTTGTATTATCCTGTGATATAATGGACATGGCATAAATCCTCCTTGTTAGAATGGTTTCTCGACAACTCCATTATATCAAAAGAGTGCTATTTATGCCTTTTTTATTGGCTGAAATATTGAATTTTCAAGGTTCAACACACCTTATTGGTGTGGGAAGTTTGAGT
>CAJTCE010000020.1 GCA_910574745.1 Lachnospiraceae bacterium
AGAATAAAATACTATAGTCCGTAACAGAGAAAAGAATCGCTGTAGTGTCCATGTTTGCTGGACTTACAGCGATTTTATCTTCGGTAAACTGTCAAAGACAGGAAAACAATTAATAACCAGAGGCTTATGCTACGAATAAAAGTATAACACAAGCAATTCAGAATGTAAGCAGATTTCGAAATCTATCAAGAAATTTTAACAGATTTCATATTTCCTCCGCATTAAAGTCTGCAAATGCATACAAGAAGAAAGGCATTTCTGTGGCAGAAGTATTTCAATATCTTTTTCTTTTGGTCTTTCAAACAGAAGAAGGAAGAATTCCCTATTACTATTTTGGATCCTTTAATATGCAGGGTTACGGATGTAATCTAATCAAGTACATTCAAAGAAATATGCAATAGTGGGACGAAGAATCAGTCATGCAACAGTAAAGAATGCGATTGCGGTAAATTAGCCTGAATTATTCATGAGCATATAAAAATGCTTGATACTACAAAACCTTGAACCAGTTTCCTTGAAATCAATCGAGTTATCCACAAAAATGGATAGACTTTCCCCTTGGAATCCGATAGAGTTATTTTGAACTGTCAAGGTACGTTACCAGTTGCTATTCCAACTGTACTGTCAGCTGCCGGATATTCTCCAGCGTCTTATAGAACTCCTTTTTATAAGGACAGCTGCTGCACAGTTTGAATGTTATAGATCCTGCTGAACGGACTGCTCTCGCAGCAATCTTTATCAGTTTTAACCGAATGGTATCAACCTGCTGCTTTCGCATGTTTGCAGGAAGTGTCAGCCGCCTGAACCAATTGAATAAGTTGTAGGCAAGCATGTGAAGCCGCATTCGGTTGGCATTTACCACTTTGGAATGACTGCTGACAGCAGCAAAGTCAAATCCGCCTTTGCCTTCCTTGATAAAGTTTTCCATCCTGCCGCGATTACGGTAAAACTGAATGACCTGATAAGGTTCCATATCCATGTTTGTAACAATAAAGGTGTGCATGTGTGTCAGCTGGCCGTATGGTTTCTCGATCTTGAAAACCACGCGCCTTGGATAATCCCAGGAGCCGGCCTGATACAGGAATTCTCCATAAGTTACCGCATAACTGATCTGGTCATCTTTAGCTGCTTTGTACAGGTCTTCTTCTTTATCCGAAGCAAGGGCAATGAGTGAAGGATTCTGTTTTAAGCGGATGGCATAGGAACAGCCATTCATCTCGCATGCTTTGTAAAGCCTGGGAGAAGAAAAACCACTGTCGCCGCGGAGGTACGTTTTGATCCCTCTTTCCATGTATTCCCGAAAAAGGGGTTCCATAAATTTATCTGCATCGTTGCTGCAGTGGAGTGTTCCATCACGCAGTTCTGCTTTGAGCAGATCCCCGGTCAGACCATCATAACAAAGCAGAGGATGATATCCGTGTGCCTGATAATGGAAGTTGAAGCCTTCCCCTTCCTGACTGCCGTAAGTACCAAACAGGGTACTGTCCAGATCCAGAAGCATATGCTCCGGACACTTTATGGAGTAGATGATATCCCGGAGGCTTTTATCAATGTCATCAAACTGAAGGAGTGTATCTTCGTCCATACGGTTGAAAAATCTTGACAATGTTGGCTGTGAAGCCAGACTGTTCTTTTCAAGAATGGCATTGAAAACAGGATCAAGGGTCAGTTCATCAGCGCAGTCATCCTTAAAATATGCAGAGATGATCTGATAGATTATCTGCATAAGATTTTCGTCATCTTTGTGGAAGCGGACCGACTTATCATTGGTTTTGAATTTCTTTTTGATCAGCCTGGTAAAGCCGGTCTTTGCAGCGAATTCTTTTATCAGAAGAAGACCTGCATCGGAGGATAGATCGCCTCCACCAAAATTTATTTTAATCTGTCTATTGCTTTTCAGTGATAAGGTGTTTAAAATATCCATAAAGGGCTCCTTTGTGTGATGATTAAGACGTTGAACACCTTAATTTTACCACAACTGGATGCTCTTTTTTATTCGCTTAACAGATGAAATGCAATAAACAGCTTAAATACAGTAACCACGTGGCTTTCAGCCACTTTCACGGCACAGCCGTGAATAATTCAGGTTTATTGTGCATAAATGCTATATATGGTATAATTTTACATCGTAAACAAGAATGCAGAATAGTCTTGTAGTGAAAAACAATTCATTTAAAAAGGAAGAGAGGATAAGACATTGAAACAGTTTTTCGGAATGAGTCAGAGTGGAAATCTGCAAGAAGCAGTCAAGGGGCTGCATAACCCTCAGTTTATTATGCTGTTATCTAATAATGACCAGTTTGAAGCACATGTAAAGAAGCTGGAAGAGCTTTATCCCCAAATCCCCAGCATTGGGTGTATTGGAATGAGCTATGACACGAGGGTAGTGGAAAAAGGTGTCGGCATTGTTGCTTTTTATGATGGAGTTACTGTAACTGCAAATGTGTTGGAGGAAGTATCTGTCATGCCTGTAAAATACATTAACCGGTTGGAACGGGATGTACACACTATAAACGGTTCTATGGATGATACAATCTGTATCGACTTTTGCTGTGGCAATGATGCGTGTGTGCTGACGACCATACATAGTGTCCTTAAGCACAGAAATATTTCCTTAGTCGGTGGAACCGGCGACGGAGGAAAGGTGTCGGCAAACGGGAAGATTTATTCTGATGCAGTGGCATATGGACTGGTTAAGAATAATCATGGAAGAGTAAAAGCTTACAAGGAAAATATATACAGGCAGATGGGAAATTACCGTTTTATTGCGTCCCAAACAGATAAAGCAAAGTATATTCTCGGAAGCTTGAACGGGGCTCCTGCCAAACAGGTTTATCAGGATATTCTGCATATAACGGAAAAGGAAATACTGACGCAGACCTTTAAAAATCCCTTTGGAAAAATCAACGGGGACGATACTTGTATCATATCCATTAAAGAAGTAAGCGGCAACGCATTAACCTGTTTCAGACAAGTTAATGATTCAGATGTGCTTATTATGCTGGAATTAGGAGATTATAAAGCAATCGTTAAAAACACGATTCAGACGATCCGAAAGGATTTTTCCAAAATATCAGCCGTATTTTCCGTAAATTGCCTGTTTCGGTATTTGCTGTTTACAGAGAATCATTATATGCAGGAATACTTGAAAGAGATGGCGGTTCTTGGAAATCATGCCGGTCTGGTAGGATATGGAGAGCATTATAATAATCAATTTGTCAACCAGTCTATGACTTGCGTTGTATTTGAATAAATGGAGGAATGGATATGTTGAAAAATAAGAAGAACCGGCATAAATCTAAAAGTCTGTATCCGGTATTGTATGTAATTGAAAGTCTTAAGGACTATCATCGTGAACTTGTGCAGGGAGAAGTTTCCTCCTTGTGGGAGCTGAGCATGGTAAGCAGATCTTTTGGCAATGTGTTAAATGAATCTGAAAATTTTAAATATACACTGGAAGGATTTGGAGAGACGTTTTCTAATATTAATACAGTATCAGGGCAGTTTGCTACCGTAAAGGATAATATTTCCCAATCTGTGGTTCAGGCACAGGGGGGAATCAAACAGCTGAAAGACAGTTCCCTTTTGGTAGAAACGCATTTTGAAGAAATGCAGAATACATTTGAAGAATTTCAGAAGTCGTTAAAAGAAATTAAAGGATGTATGGGAAAAATTGTTTCTATTGCGGATCAGACCAATATCCTTTCGCTCAACGCTTCCATTGAAGCAGCCAGGGCAGGGGAGCAGGGAAAAGGATTTGCGGTGGTTGCCGAGGAGGTTAAGAATCTGTCAGATGAAATCAAAAATCTTGTGGCAGAGGTAGATTCCAGCATTGAGGATGTGGAGCAGGGGACGGAGCGTCTCAATGCCAGTATAGGCACTTCACACGATGCTTTAGCTCAGAGTCTTTCCAAGGTGGAGAAGACCTATGAAACATTTGACAGCATTACACAGGCGGCAGAAGGAACAACGGCTGTACAGGCGGAAATTGCCCAGGTAGTTGACGCATCCAAGGCTTCCCTTCAGACGTTATATGACTTTTTTGAAAACACTAAGAGGCAGTATCAGGAAGTCGTAAGGCATATCAACCGTGCAAGTAATATGGGGACGACAAAGAGTGCCATGTTCGAGGATATTGATAATATGCTTTCACAGATTCCGCCCATCATAGATGAGTATACCGAAATGCCCTAATGTTAAAGCAATGCTAAAACCTAGAAAAAGAAAAGGTTTAAAAGAATTTTACTTTTCTACAAATACTTCATCTATGAGAGTGAAACAATATAACGATAATCCGAATGCCAGTATCTACTTTTGTCATAAAGGATTAATAAAATATGCAGGAGTTATGCTAAAAGGTAAAATGGAAGTATTAACAGACCAACAAACTAAAAATATTAAATTCCGGCTTGTTTAAATAACTATTACCACGATCACAACCGAATAAGAAACACAGCGTCAGAGCGTATAGAAAAATCTATGCGCTCTATCTGTTTGTGTAACAGTCTTTTAATACTCCCGCTATACAGGGTAACAATAGCAGCTGTAGCTTACAGTAAAAACTTCCGGTGTAATAATTGCAAAATTATTTCAAACCACTTGACAAATAAAACTACAAGTGCAATAATGTACCTGTTCAATAAGTACATTGAGTACAATTTGAAAAACAGAGGTGCACCATGGAAATTATTATCAGTAACAATGCCAATAAGCCTATTTATGAGCAGATTACATCCCAGATAAAGGAGATGATCATGAGCGGAGAGCTGAAAGAGGGAGAGTCCCTTCCTTCCATGCGCGCTCTGGCAAAGTCCATCCGGGTCAGCGTCATAACGGTACAGAAGGCATATGAGGATTTGCAGAGAGACGGGTTTATTGAAACCACCGTAGGCAGGGGGAGTTTTGTTGCTGCAGCCAATAAGGAGCTTTATCAGGAGGAACAGCAGCGCAGGGCGGAAGAGCATTTGCAAAAGGCGGCGGAGATTGCCAGAGTGAGCAATATTTCTCTTGAAAAGCTTAAGGAACTGTTGACTATGTTTTATGAAGAGGACGAATGACGATGGAACATATTTTAGAACTGAAGGAGGTTTCCAAAGCCTACCGCAAGTCGGATTTTAAGCTGGATAAGGTATCCTTTAGACTGCCTTACGGGGCAATCATGGGATTTGTAGGAGAAAACGGGGCGGGTAAGACTACCACCATAGACTGTATTTTAAATACGATCAGGAAGGATGGAGGAGATATTTTGCTCTTTGGAAAAGAAATGACGGATGAGGATAAGGCGATGAAAGAAAATATCGGCATTGTCTACGACGGAGATAACTTTCCCGACTATTTGAATCCCATGCGGCTTTCGGATATTATGGGAGGACTTTATAAACAGTGGGATAACGGATTATTTCTTGATTATCTGAAAAGATTCAATCTGCCCGGGAAAAAGAAAATTAAAACCTTCTCCCGCGGAATGACCATGAAGCTGGCAATTGCGGCGGCTTTGGCGCATCGTCCGAAGCTTCTCATTTTGGATGAGGCAACAAGCGGACTGGACCCTGTTATGCGGGATGAAATTTTGGAGGTGTTTCTGGAATTTGTGCAGGAGGAAGAGCATTCCATTCTTCTTTCTTCCCATATTACCAGTGATCTGGAAAAGATTGCGGATTATATTACCTTTATCCATGAGGGCAGGATCATTCTGACCGCTTCCAAAAATGAACTGGCTTATGAGTACGGGATTATGCGCTGCAGGGAAAGCCAGTTTAAAGAAATGGATAAGGAGGATGTTGTGGCTTTCCGGAAAAGAGATTTCCAAACGGATGTACTGACTGCGGATACAAAAAGAGCCCGAAGTAAATATAGGGATGTTGTGATAGACCGGGTTTCCATAGATGAGATTATGGTAATGCTTGTAAAGGGGGAGAGAATATGAAAGGGCTTATGAAGAACAATTTTTATGCGGCATTGTCTTCCGCAAGGGTATTTTCCGCTATTATGCTTCTTTTGGGAATTTTTGTAGCGGCTATGGATAATGTGATTCCAAGTCTTTTAATCGGCTATATACTCTCAGTCATCATGGGGTTTTCAGCCAATGGCGTTTTTGCCTTAGACAAGGAAAATGCTTCCAGATGGAGGAAATATAAGATGACTGCGCCTGTAAGTCGGAAGCAAATTGTGGGAAGCTATTTTATCAATCTGCTTTTGTGCCTTTTAACCGGCATTATCTTTGCAGGCATATTTACTTATCTTTCCGTTTCCATCCACGGGTTTCCCTTTGACAGAAGTACGGATGTCCTGAATCTGTTTTCGGTAGGAATCAGCATCAGTCTGTTTATGGGTGCAGTCTTTTTCCCTTTATTTTATCTTGGAGGGGATGAAATCGTGGAAGCGGCCTTTCTTGTAATCAGCCTGTTTTCGGCTATAGGTATCGTGATGGGGATCATTTCCCTCTTAAACCGTTTTTTTGGACCGAAGATGACCGTAGAAGAAATTATATTGGGGGCGTGCATTCTGATTGTCAGTTCGGCAGCAGTATTTGCCGTATCTTACCCCTTGTGTGTGGCAATTTTTAGAAAGAAGGAATATTAAGAAGTATTTTCCCACTATAATCTGCATTGCAGCAGCGGCTATAAGCCAGTATGGAATATTGCAGGCAGTATTGTGGCGGCGTTTTAAACGATTGGATGTATAGATACGGCAATACTTTAAACAATTGCAAATATAATAAAATCAAATATCTTCGGCACTTAAGAATGTGCCGGGGATATTTTTTTATTCTATTGTAGTTCAAAACCTGTCATAAACCTGTCCCGTTCACATATATTTTTTTAAGGACAGACTAAAAGGCGGAAAATCATATGGACAAGACGGAAACCATCAGAAATTTATTTCCAAGGGAATTTCACGGGATGCTAAAAAGCCTTCCGGATATAGTGGAGGACTTGCAGGAAATACGCTTAAGAGTCAATTGTCCCTGCATTTTTATTGTGAATCGGAGGGAGCGATATCCTTCCGGGGATGGGAAATTATCTGATTCATGGGAAAATGCGGTTATTATGAATAAGGACAACATTGCAGCGGTTTTTAACCATATCTGCAATTATTCTCCTTATGCTTACGAAAGCCAGCTAAGACAGGGATATCTTACCGTGGCGGGAGGGCATCGGGTGGGCATTTTCGGACAGACGGTCATGGAAGGAAATACAGTGGTCCTGATGAAGCAGGTGCAGTTTTTACATATCAGGATTGTCCATGAGGTAAAAGGGGTGGCAAAGGAAATTCTTCCCTTTTTGTACGAAGGCGGACAAATCTTAAATACCCTGATTATTTCTCCTCCCGGGGCGGGAAAGACCACGATGCTGCGGGATATTGCCAGAATGGCTTCTGACGGCAGCTCCTTTCATCCGGGCTTGCAGGTCTGCATCATTGACGAGCGCTCGGAAATCGCAGGCAGCTTTATGGGAGTTCCCCAGAACCATGTGGGGATCAGAAGCGATGTGTTGGACGGCTGTCCAAAAGCCATAGGAATGCTTATGGCAATCCGGGCCATGGGTCCCCAGCTGATTGTAGTGGATGAGCTGGGACTTAAGGAAGACTATGAAGCTTTAGTCTGTGCGTCTGGCTGCGGCATTAAGCTTTTGGCATCCATTCACGGAAATGACCTGGGGGATGTGTGGAAAAAGCACGGGGTTGAAAGGGACGTATTACAGGAAGTATTCCAAAGATTTATTGTCTTAAGCTGGGAAAGGAACGGAAGAAATGTTAAACAGAGGTGGGAGATTTCGGACGGGGACGGAAAAGTACTTGGTAAAATGTAGAAACGGGCGAAAAACAGAAGAATATGGAAAAACATAAAAATAGCGGAAAAAGGGACGGAGAAAAGGGAACGGACAAGATGAATCGGAGGAGGAAAGGCCATGAGGATTTTGGGCGGAATTATTTTTCTTTTGGGGTCTGTAGGCATGGGATTGTTTCAATCCTTATCCTACGACAGAGGGATTGGCGCACTGAGGCAGGCGGCGGATATGATGAGGTATCTGATTTCACAAATTGAAATAGAAAATGCTTCCCTGCCGGAAAGTATTTGCAAGGTTTCTTTCAGAATGGACGGGTTTATCGGGGAAGTTCTGCAAAATATCCGGGAAAGGAACAATAAAAATGACGGAAAACCGTTATTTGAGATCTGGCAGGAGGAAATGACCGGTTTGGAAGAATATTTCACACCAAAAGATATGGGGCTTCTGATCCATATGTTTGACGAAACCGGGTTCTATGATACAAAAACCCAGCTTCAGCGCCTTAAGATGAATCTGGAAATATTTTCGGAAGAAATACAGGCACGGGAGTCCCAGAGGGAAAACAGGTGCCGTTTATACCAGTCCATGGGGCTGATGGTGGGGATATTTGTTATTATTTTACTTTGGTAGGAGATAGGTCCATGAGCATTGGGATACTTTTTAAAATTGCAGCGGTAGGAATATTAGTAACTTTATTAAATCAGGTGCTTAAGCACAGTGGAAAGGAAGAGCATGCTTATCTTGTCAGTCTTTGCGGATTTATCATAGTGCTCACATGGGTTCTCCCCTTTATTGTGGAACTGTTTGAGAACATGGAAAGTCTCTTTTCCATGTAAAAAAGCAAGTGGAGGAATGGCCTATGGATATTGTGAAGATCGGACTGTTAGGGCTGGTTTCAGTAGGGATCGCACTATTTATAAAACAACTGCGGCCGGAACTGGCATATCTTTTTATTTTGTGCGCCGGATTGTTTTTGTTTTATCTGTGCTTTGATACCTTTATGGCAGTGGCGGATATGACAAAGCAAATCGGGGAAAGCATCGGGAGTTATGATAAATATGTGCAATTGCTGCTAAAAATCGTGGGCATATCTTACATCAGTGAATTTAGCAGCGGAATGTGTCAGGATGCAGGTTACCAGACCTTGGGAAAACAGGTGGAAATCGCCGGTAAATTCTGCGTGCTCTTAACCGGGCTTCCCGTCTTTCTGATGCTGATAGACACCATCAGGGAGTACTTTTAGTTATGGAAGAAAAACTTTTGGCGTTTTTTAATTTTGATGAACTGAACAGTTTTTTAAACGGGATTTTAAACAGAGAGCATATCGGCATTGAGGATTTATTGCAGGAGCTTATTACAGGAGACTTTTCTTCTTTTACTGACTTGCTGGGAAAATATGTACATGAAGTCTTTTTCGGCAACTTAGAGCAGTGCAGGGAATTGTTTTTGGGAATTATGCTGTTAGGGATTTTTGCCATTGTTTTGGGCAGCATGTCGGATTTGTTTAAAAGCAGCCAGATAGCTATGTTTTCCAGATATTTTGTTTTTATGTTTGTTTCCCTTCTGCTGTTAAAATGCTTTGTGAATTCTTATGAATCCGCAAAGCTGCTTTTGGGGGAGATGGAGGATTTTATCGGAGTGCTGATGCCGGTTTTCTGTATTGCATTAGGGATGGCTAACGGCACCATAACAGCGGCGGCTCACTATGAATTGCAGTTTTTATTGTTATTTCTGGTGGAAAAAGTGTTGATTACCATTTTACTCCCTCTTGTACAGGTTTACTGCATTCTTCATGTTATGAATCAGTTACCCGAGGGTAACCGGTTTGGAGGAATTTTATCTCTAATAAGAAAAATGATTATGTACGTAACAAAGGGAAGCCTGTTTGTATCTATCGGAGGCAGTCTGTTTCAGGCGGCTCTTATGCCTGCTATTGACAGTTTGAGAAACAAGGTGTTTTTAAAAACCGTTTCGCTTTTTCCGGGACTGGGGGATTATGCCGATGCAATCGGGGAAATGGTGCTGCAGGGAGCGGCGCTGATAAAAAACAGCGTGGGCATTATAGGTATTTTTGTTTTACTTCTTATGTGCATACGGCCTGTATTGATTACCCTTATGTACGGCTGCATGATACGACTGGCTTCAGCGCTCTTACAAATATCGGGGGAAAAGAAATTTACCGGCCATATCTGGAAAATGGCAGATAGCTTTTTTCTGCTTGCCAGAATACAATTTTTTGGCGGGGGCATTTTTTTTGTATCCATTGCGGTGGCGGTGGTGGCGTTTGCCCGAAAATAGTATTTGCGGCGTATAGGCAGAGACGACCATGAGGATTTTTTATGAGGAATAGCGGCGCGCAGACGGAAATGAATACTATATCATGGAAGCGGCAGCTATACACTGTATGGGAGGTGGATTTGTGGGAACTTATTTAGAGAGGTTATGTATTTTTATCTGTCTGGGGGATTTGCTGGCAAATTTTCTGCCTTCTCAAAAATTTGCAAAGCTGTACCGTTATGTTGCGGGGGCATTGATTTTATTGCTGATCGTAAACCCTCTGGGCCAGGAAATGTCAGAGTTCATAAATATTGGGGAAGGGGGCGTCGGGGAGAGCTTCCGGGAAAGAATCCTGAAGCAAAATGAGCTTTGGTATACAGAAAATATGGATGAAGTCAGTAAAGAATCAGAGAAAGTATTGGATGCCTATATGGAAAGCTTTACAGATGAGGAGATGAAAGAAGAACTGGAACGGTACGGGTATGAAATGGAGGAAAGCGATGATGGAAAAGTGGAAACAGCTGTGCGGTAAAATCGGAAAGGACCGGTTCCTCATACTGATTATCGGAGGTCTTTTAATTCTGGTTATTACCTATCCTCTTCCGTCCTCATCCAAGAAGGAAAGCGGCGGAGCCGGAAACGGCGGAAATACAGGAGTGACAAAGGCCGTGGATGCTTCATCGGGAACCGGCTCTTTAAAGACGGACACGAAAAATGACTATACGGAGAAAATGGAAGCGCGCCTTGCGGGCATTTTGTCCAATATAAACGGGGCGGGGAAGGTACAGGTGTTTTTATCCTTTTCCGATTTCGGCATGAGCGTGGTGGAGAAGGATGTTTCTTATATAAGGAATAACGAGGAAAGAAGCGGAGACGATACCCAGAATACTTCCGTCCTGAATACGGAAAATTCCGAAGAAACCATTTATACCACGGATGAATCAGGAAATGAAGTTCCTTTTGTGAACAAAATAACAGCGCCTAAGGTATCGGGAGTTTTAGTGGTGGCACAGGGAGGAGGAAATGAGACTATACAGCAGGAAATGAAAGAAGCAATTATGGCATTATTCGGAATTGAGGAACATAAAATAAAAGTAGTAAAGATGAAAGGTGAAGAAAGATGAAAGGAAAATTTGATGTAAAAAAGCTGTGGAAGCGGAATCAGATCATGATTACCGCACTGGCACTGATGATTGCCATTGCAGGCTATTTGAACTTTACGGGAAAACAGATTGACGATGAAATTCTCTTTACCACCTCGGCGCAGTTTGAAGAGGCGGATGCCAGCGTAGTGGAGGATACTCTGCCCGACGTTCAGTCTGTATATGATGAAAATGCGGCATTTGATATTTCGGATGGAGATACGGAATACTATACGGAGATAGAAAGTCTGGATGAAGATATCAGTCTTTCGGATGCGGCAGGTACGGATGAAGCGGCGGAAAACCTTGCGCTTGTGGATGAAATGGTAACAGATCCTGCTATGGATGAAATGGCGGCGGCGCCCGTTATGGAAGAGGCGGCTCTGGAAACGTCTGTACAGCCGGAAGGAGAAGACATTCCGGGAGAGGCGGTATTTACAAACAATGTATCGGTTACTTCATTAGCAGAGGCTAATTTGCTGAAGGAGCAGACCAGGGCACAGAACAAAGCGGCATTGATGGACATTATCAATAACGAAAATATTTCCGATGCGGCAAAACAGGAAGCCATAAGCAGTATGATCGCTCTCACGGATATTGCCCAGAAGGAATGCGAGACTTTGGTAATGTTAGAGGCAAAAGGATTTCCTGAAGCGGTTGTCAGCATAAACGGGGATTGTGTGGATGTCTGTATCGGGATGGATCAGTTAACCCAGGCGCAGATTGCCCAGATAGAAGATATTGTAAAAAGAAAAACAGGAATTCCCGCGGAAAACATCATCATTTCCCCTGTGGGAGAAAAATAGTGAAATACCAATGAATTCATGTTATACTCTATGGGAAAGACATGAAATTTTGGAGGAACTACAGTGAACTACATTAAGACAGAGATTAACAGAAGAAGAACCTTTGCGATTATTTCCCATCCCGATGCAGGAAAAACCACCCTGACGGAAAAGTTTCTGCTTTACGGAGGGGCGATCAATCTGGCGGGAAGCGTAAAGGGGAAGGCGACGGCAAGACATGCGGTTTCCGACTGGATGGAAATAGAAAAAGAGAGGGGGATTTCTGTTACGTCCTCTGTTTTGCAGTTTGAATATGACAATTATTGCATTAATATTCTGGATACGCCCGGACATCAGGACTTTTCCGAGGATACCTATCGTACCTTAATGGCAGCGGATTCCGCGGTTATGGTAATCGACGGGTCAAAGGGCGTAGAGGCGCAGACAAGGAAGCTTTTTAAGGTATGCGTTATGCGCCATATTCCGATTTTTACTTTTATCAATAAGATGGACAGAGATGCCAATGATACCTTTGATTTGCTGGATGAAATAGAAAAGGAGCTGGGAATCGCTACCTGTCCCGTAAACTGGCCCATTGGTTCGGGAAAGGAATTTAAAGGCGTCTATGACAGAAAGAGCAAAAGCGTCATTACCTATTCCGATACCCAGAAAGGTACAAAAGAAGGGGAAACCCGGATCATTCCCGCATCGGACAGAGATGTCTTGCTTTCCCATATCGGGCAAGAGGCAGAGGACAAGCTGCTTGAGGAAATAGAGCTTTTGGACGGCGCCAGTGCGGAATTTGATCTGGAATTGGTTCAAAGCGGGGATTTGACCCCGGTATTTTTCGGTTCCGCCCTGACCAATTTCGGCGTGGAGATTTTCTTAAAGCACTTTCTGGAAATGACCCGGGCGCCTCTTCCGAGAAAGTCGGATATGGGTCTGATTGAGCCTGCGGAGCATGAATTTTCAGCGTTTGTTTTCAAAATTCAGGCCAATATGAACAAGGCTCATCGGGACAGAATTGCTTTTATGAGGATCTGTTCTGGAAGATTTGACGCATCAAAAGAGGTCAAGCATGTACAGGGGAATAAGGTCATGAGATTATCCCAGCCCCAGCAGCTTATGGCAAATGACAGGAAAATTCTGGAGGAGGCATACGGCGGGGACATTATCGGCGTATTTGACCCGGGCATATTTTCCATTGGCGATACTATCTGTATGCCCAAGGATAATTTCCGCTATGAGGGCATTCCTACCTTTGCACCGGAGCATTTTGCAAGGGTAAAACAGCTCGATACCATGAAGAGAAAACAGTTTGTCAAGGGCATTACCCAGATTGCCCAGGAGGGCGCTATCCAGATTTTCCAGGAATTTAATACGGGAATGGAAGAAATTATTGTAGGGGTAGTAGGCGTTTTGCAGTTTGACGTATTAAAATACCGTCTGGAAAATGAATACAATGTGGAAATCAGGCTGGAAAATCTGCCGTATGAATATATCAGGTGGATTACCAACAAGGATATTGATCTAAACACGATTTCCGGTACGTCGGATATGAAAAAGATAAAGGATTTAAAGGGCAATCCGCTGCTTTTATTCGCCCATGAATGGAGCATCGGTATGACTCTGGACAGGAACAAAGGATTAGAATTGGCCGAATTTGGTACGAACGAATAATTCGAGAGGTTTTCGTGAATGAGGAAAAACGTAAATATTTTGAGCTTCCTTATGTGCTTTCTATTATTGTTCCTTCAGGGGTGCGCTTTCGGGGACATAGACGGCCTTTACCGTGAAGAGGCAAAAACGGAAATTACCGACAGCGAGGAAACAAGGGCGCCGGAGGCAAAGGTTGAAAACATCGTTTCAGCCAATGAAATGATGACAGTGGAGCAGGAACCGGAAGACGAAAGGGCGATGTTTGAGAACTGTTATTATTATGAACAGCTGTCGGAAAGCCAGAAGGAGATTTATCAACAGGTCTATCGTTCCCTGTTAGAGCGAAACGAAGTATCCGTAGGAACGCTTTTGCCGGAAGAACTGGACAAGATTTATACCTGCGTTTTAAATGACCATCCGGAAATTTTTTATACGGACAGCTATATCTGCACGACTCACAGCAGAAACGGCACTACGGTAAAACTGTCATTTTTGGGGCAGTATATTTATGACGAAGAGGAATGCGAAAGCAGGATTTCCCGGATAGAAGAAGAGGCAAAGCGGATTTTAGAGGGAATTCCTGCTGGAGCAGGAGACTTTGAAAAAATAAAGTACATTTTTGATGTGCTGGTAAATGAGACGGAATACAATATGGATGCCGAGGACAACCAAAATATCTGTTCCGTATTTTTGGGACATGAGTCTACCTGCCAGGGCTATGCAAAGGCTACCCAGTATCTTTTAAATAAGGCGGGGATTTATACCACTTTGGTAAGCGGCAGCGTTTCGGGAGGCTCTCATGCATGGAACCTTGTAATGTCAGACGGCGCATGGTATTATCTGGACACGACCTGGGGGGATGTGGATTACCAGTCCCAGCAGGAAGACGCTGTGGAAAAGACGGTCATGCCCATTAATTACGACTATTTTCTGATCAACTCGGACAGATTGTATGAAACCCATACGCCGGGGAAATTAGTGCCGCTTCCCGATTGCGTTGCCACGGCGGATAATTATTATATCCATGAAGGACTTTATCTGACAGGACTGGATACGGCCGTTCTCCACGATATTTTTACAAGGGCATATGAACGGGGAGATACGGTAGTACAGTTTCAATGCGCCAATGAGGCGGTATTTGAGCAGGTGGCGGGTTATTTATTGGAGGAACAGCATATTTTCGACTTTGTAAATACTTTGGACGCCGTTCCTTATTATGACAATCCCGAGACGGATACTTTTTGTTTCTGGCTGTAGGTTTTGTTCTTTGCAAATTGACGGATATTTGCTATAATAAAAAAAGTGTAGACCAAAGGAAGGAGCGTTTTTATGGAAAAGGAAATGGAACGTGACGCATATACGTTAAAGGGAGACGACAATTCCGGCGCAGTATCCATAGCGGATGACGTGGTTGCTATGATTGCATCTTTAGCGGCAACAGAGGTAGAGGGCGTGGGAGCCATGGTAGGAAATATTACCAATGAGCTTATGAGCCGGGTCGGCATGAAGAAGCTGACAAAGGGCGTGAAGGTTATGGTAGAGGACGGTAAGGTCAATGCGGATCTGGCAATTACCATTGACTATGGTCACAATATTCCCGAAACCTGCCAGAATGTCCAGAAGAAGGTTAAGAACGCCATTGAAAACATGACAGGACTGGAAGTGGAGATTGTAAATATCCGCATTGCAGGCATTAATATGAAAGATTAGCCGACAGAGGACAGATAATGAGCAGAAGAGAACTGAGGGAACAGATTTTTAAACTGTTGTTTCGTATAGAATTTAACGATAAAACGGAAATGCCGCAACAGGTAATAATGTTTTTTGATCAGGAAGAAAAGCCGGTAACGGAATCGGAAAAAGAAGAGATTGAGGACAAATATGCCCGTATTCTTGAAAAAAGGGAAGAACTGGACGCTATGTTGGACGAAAAGGCTACGGGCTGGAACGTATCCCGCATGGGAAAGGTGGATCTTACGATTTTGAGACTTGCTCTTTTTGAAATGCTGCACGATGACAAAATACCGGTTTCCGTTGCCATTAACGAGGCGGTGGAGCTGGCTAAAAAATTCGGGCAGACGGATTCGCCGGGATTTGTAAACGGCGTACTTGCAAAATTTGTAAAATAGGGGCTTTTAGGATGCAGAATGTTTATTCCGTATCATGGGTTAATGCATATGTGCGAAATATGATTTCCCAGGATTTCATGTTACAGTCCTTGTATGTAAAGGGTGAAGCGAGCAATGTGAAATACCATTCCTCGGGTCACCTTTATTTTACATTAAAGGACGGACAGGGGGCCATGGCATGCGTTATGTTTGCCGGCAACCGCAGCGGGCTTAAATTCCGTCTGGAGGAAGGCGACCGGATTGTGGTCTTCGGCAATGTGGACGTCTATGAAAGAGACGGAAGATACCAGCTTTACGCCAGGGAGATTACCCATGAGGGAACAGGATATTTGTATGAAAAATTTGAAAAGTTAAAACGGGAACTGGAAGAAATGGGGATGTTCGACCCTATTTACAAAAAGGAAATTCCACGTTTCATTAAAAGGCTTGGCGTTGTTACCGCTCCTACGGGCGCGGCTGTCAGGGATATCATTTCCATAACAAAAAGGCGGAATCCGGCAGTGGAAATCATTCTCTATCCGGCAATCGTTCAGGGAGATGAGGCCCCGGCAAGCATTATTAACGGAATCCGCGCTTTGGAAAGGCTGTCTGTGGATGTAATGATTGTAGGCAGAGGCGGCGGTTCCATTGAGGATTTATGGGCGTTTAATGAAGAAGTGGTGGCCAGGGCCGTTTTTGACTGTGAAGTGCCGGTTATTTCAGCAGTGGGTCATGAGACGGATACCACCATTACGGATTTTGTGGCGGATTTGCGGGCGCCGACGCCTTCCGCGGCGGCAGAGCTGGCGGTCTATGAAGCGGACAGAGTGGAGGAACAGCTTCTTGGTTATAAAGAGAAACTGAATTCCCTGATTCGTATGCGTATAGAAAGGGAAAGAATGCTGCTTCACACCAGAGAGGCAAGATTAAAAGCGCTTTCTCCCGAAGCCAGATTAAAGGAACAGAGAATGCGGCTTTTACACATAGAAGAGCGGCTGGAGCGGGCGATAGAGAACAGAATAGAGAGAACGCGCCACAAGCTGGCGCTGTACGCCGGACGTATGGACGGCGCATCGCCCCTAAAAAAGCTGGGAGGAGGCTATGCCTTCGTTCAGGATGAAGAGAAGAAAAGCATAAAAAGCGTGGAATCCCTTCAATGCGGAATGGAGGTTTCCCTTCATTTCATAGACGGCAGGGCAAAGGCAAAAGTGGCGGAAGTCATAAAAAAGCCAAAATAGCAGGAAGTACAAAGCACTTTAAAGTGGCGGGAATTGTAGAAAGTCATAGAAAAGGAAATTGACAAATATGGCAAAAAAAGAAATAGCGGCAGAAAAAAAGGAAAATACTAAGAAGGAAAAAAAGCAACCTGACATTACCATAGAAGAAGCTTTTCTAAAGCTGGACGAAACCATTGCAAGGCTGGAATCGGAGGATATTTCCCTGGAGGATTCCTTAAAAGCCTATGAGGAAGGTATGAAGTATATTCATTCCTGCAATGAGGCCATTGACAGAGCGGAAAAAAAGGTTCTGGTAATCAGGGAGAATGGAGAACTGGATGAATTTTAAGACAATCAGAGACGAAAAGGTTCAGGAAATAGAAAAAATCCTGTATGCCTATCTTCCCAAACCGGAGGGACATCAGAAAAAAGTAATCGAAGCCATGCATTACAGCGTAATGGCAGGGGGAAAGAGACTGCGCCCCATGCTTTTAAAGGAAGCCTATCTTTTATTTGGCGGAAAGGGAGACGGTGCCAACGCCTTTATGGCTGCGTTGGAATTTGTCCATACTTATTCCCTGATTCATGACGACCTGCCCGCTATGGACAATGATGAATACCGCAGAGGCCGCAAGACGACCCATGTGGTTTACGGAGAAGATCTTGCAATTTTAGCGGGAGACGCTCTTTTGAATTATGCCTATGAAACGGTGGCGAAAGCCCTTGTGGAGCATCCGGGAAACGAAGCCTATGTTAAGGCGTTTTCCGTTTTTGCAAAAAAAGCCGGAATATTCGGCATGGTGGGCGGTCAATGCGTGGATGTGATGAATGAAAACAGGAAGGAACCCCTTACCATGGAGGAAATTCTGTTTATTCATGAAAATAAAACTGCCGCTCTGATCCAGTGTGCCTTAATGTGCGGGGCATTGTTAGCGGGGGCTGATGAAAAGCAGGCGGCCATGATGGAAAAGGCAGGCTCGTCTATCGGTCTTGCATTCCAGATTCAGGATGATATTCTGGATGTGACCAGTACCTTTGAAGAACTGGGAAAACCTATCGGCAGCGATGAAAAAAACCAAAAAGCAACTTATTTGTCTATGATGGGGATGGAGCGTTCCAAGGAAGAAGTAAAACGCCTGTCGGATGATGCGGTATCCCTTTTTCAGGGCATGAATGAAAGAAACGAGTTTTTGGAGGAACTGGTGCTTTCCCTGATTTCCCGCAAAAACTGATAGTATGAGGTATCATCTATGATTCTGGAACAGATTCAAAAAGAAAATGACATTCAGAAAATATCGCCTAAGGATTATGATTTGCTGGCATCTGAGATCAGGAGCTTCTTAATAGAAAAAATCAGTGAGACCGGCGGGCATTTAGGCTCCAATTTAGGAGCGGTAGAGCTTACCATGGCGCTGCATCTTGTTCTGCATATGCCGGAAGATAAAATCATATGGGATGTGGGGCATCAGGCATATACCCACAAGCTCTTAACGGGCAGGCGGGACGGCTTTGATTCCTTGCGCAAATACGGCGGCATGAGCGGTTTCCCCAAAAGGAAAGAAAGCAATTGCGACGCATTTGACACGGGGCACAGCTCCACATCCATTTCGGCAGGGCTGGGACTTGTAAAAGCAAGAGATCTGCTGGGGCAGAAGCACACGGTAGTCTCTGTAATCGGCGACGGCTCCCTGACGGGAGGCATGGCTTATGAAGCGTTGAATAATGCGTCAAGAATGGGTTCCAATTTCATTATTGTGCTCAATGATAACAATATGTCCATTTCCGAGAATATCGGCGGGGTTTCCCAGTATTTAAACGGCATCAGAACCAGCGCCAAATATCTGGATTTAAAGGACAGCATTTACTACGGACTGCTGGATATGCCCAGATTCGGTCAAAAAGTTGTTAAAAAGATTCAGAACGTGAAAAACGGTTTGAAGCAGTTGGTCATTCCGGGTATGTTTTTTGAGGATATGGGCGTTACTTATTTAGGGCCTGTAGACGGACACGATATCAAAGCGCTGACAAAGGTATTAAAAGAAGCCAAGAAGGTAAAAAATGCCGTGGTTGTCCATGTCATGACCAAAAAGGGAAAAGGATATGAGCCGGCGGAAAAGCATCCTGCAAGGTTCCACGGGGCGGAGCCCTTTGAAGTGGAAACGGGAGTACCCAAAAATTCCAAGGAGAAGGCAAATTATACGGATGTATTTGCCACCGTTATGAATAAAATGGCGGAAAAGGAGGATAAGCTGGTGGCCATTACCGCGGCAATGCCGGACGGAACGGGTCTTAAGCGTTTCAAAAACCGGTATCCTGACAGGTTCTTTGATGTGGGAATTGCGGAGGAGCATGCGGTTACCTTTGCGGCGGGATTGGCGGCGGGAGGGTTAAAACCTGTTGTAGCGGTTTATTCTTCTTTTCTGCAAAGGGCTTATGACCAGATTCTGCATGATGTGTGCATTCAGAATCTCCCCGTTATTTTTGCCATTGACAGGGCGGGACTTGTGGGAAGCGACGGGGAAACCCATCAGGGAATTTTTGATTTGTCTTATTTATCATCTATTCCCAACATGCATATCATGGCGCCCAAAAACAAATGGGAGCTGGCCGATATGATGGCCTTTGCTTTGGATTTTGGCTGTCCCATCGCAATTCGCTATCCCAGAGGCGTTGCTTATGACAAATTAAAGGAGCAGAGGGAACCCGTTATTTACGGAAAAAGCGAATTATTATATAAAGGCGGTAAGGTTGCGCTTTTAGCAGTAGGGAGCATGGTAAAAACGGCTCTGGAAGTAAGGGAAATGCTAAAGAGGGAAGGCATAGACGCCACCGTTGTCAACGCCAGATTTATTAAGCCGGTGGATACGGAAATCATAGAAACCCTGATAAAAGAGCACGACCTGTTTGTTACTATGGAAGAAAATGTTTTAAGCGGCGGATATGGGGAAAAGGTACTTTCTTATCTCACCATGGAGCATCCCCATAAGCGTGTTATCAATATTGCCCTTCCGGATACATATATAGAGCATGGAAATGTGGAAATACTAAAAAAAGAAACGGGAATCGACGCACAGTCCGTTTTTGAAAGAATTCAGAGAGAGAAACAGAGATTATGAAAGAAAGGCTGGATGTTCTTCTTGTAAAAAAGAAACTGGCTCCTTCAAGGGAAAAGGCAAAAGCCGTTATCATGTCGGGCATTGTTTATGTGGACGGACAAAAGGAAGATAAGGCGGGAGCGGCCTTTGAAGAGGATGCGGTAACCATAGAAGTAAGAGGGAATACCCTTCCCTTTGTCAGCAGGGGCGGATTAAAGTTAGAGAAGGCTTTTTCAGTTTTTCCCATTTCTGTCAAGGGAATGATCTGTCTGGATATCGGCGCTTCCACAGGCGGGTTTACGGACTGTATGCTGCAAAAGGGAGCGGCAAAGGTCTATGCGGTGGATGTGGGACATGGACAGCTTGACTGGAAACTCCGGCAGGATTCCCGGGTAATCTGTATGGAAAAAACCAATTTCCGTTATGTGACAGTAGAGCAGATACCGGAAGCCATTGACTTTGCGGCAACGGATGTATCCTTTATTTCCCTGACCAAAATCCTTCCGGCTGCAAAGGCTCTTTTGAAGCCCTCGTCTTATATGGTCTGCCTGATTAAGCCCCAGTTTGAGGCAGGCAGGGAAAAGGTGGGTAAAAAGGGCGTTGTTTCCGATTTTAAGGTACATGAAGAAGTCGTTGAAAAAATAGAAAGCTTTGCGGCTTCCATTGGATTTTTGATTGCGGGGCTGGATTTTTCCCCAATCAAAGGACCGGAAGGCAATATAGAATATCTATTATACATACAGAATGCGGGAGAGGAGCCGACAAAAGCCCCCATAGAGCAGATTGCACAGGTTGTAGCCGCATCCAAAGCCGCATTATACCATAAGGGTACGGATAAATGATTTTTTTAGTAACAATTCCGCTGCAAGCAACGGGGCATTGAACCTCGCGGCACTTGCCAATGCTCATGCAGGCCGGCACTTGGCTCGCTTGTGCTCTTTAGAGCATTGTTCGAGGGAATAAATGGAGACAGTATGGAGCACTTTTACATTATAACCAACAAACCCAAAGACCAACAATTACAGATTACCGGGGAAATTGTGGCTTTTTTGGAAGGTCATGGAAAAAAATGCAGCGTCTGCGTCAGGGATAAGGATGCGGAGGAATACCGCAAGGATACGGATGCCGCAAGGAAAGAGGTCAATGTGCCAAAGGGTACGGATTGCATTCTTGTTTTAGGAGGAGACGGCACGCTTTTGCAGGCAGCCGTGGATACCATGGACGAGGATATTCCGCTGCTGGGCATTAATTTAGGGACGCTGGGTTTTATGGCAGAGGTGGAAAGAACCAATATTGAGAATGCCTTAAAGGCACTGATTGAAGACCGCTTTGAGGTAGAGGAGCGGATGATGTTGGACGGGCAGATTTACCATGAGGGAGAAATGGTAAAAGAGCTTCATGCCTTAAACGATATTGTCCTCACAAGAAGGGGATCGTTAAAAATCGTGGCCTATGACATCTATGTAAACGGGCAGTTTTTAAACAGCTATCAGGCGGACGGGGTCATTCTATCCACCCCCACGGGAGCGACGGGCTACAATATGTCGGCGGGGGGACCTATTGTGGAGCCAAAGGCGAAAATTCTTTTGCTGACGCCGATTTGTCCCCATACCCTTAGTGCAAGAAGCATTGTGTTATCGCCGGATGATCTGGTTGAAATTAAAGTAAAATCCGGAAGAAACGGGCAGACCCAGGAAATGGAGGTCAATTTTGACGGTTCTTTTACCAGACATCTGTCCACGGGAGACAGTATCCGGATATGCAGGTCTATGCGGGTCACAAAATTTATCAGGCTCAGTAAGGTAAGCTTTTTGGAAATTCTGCACAAAAAACTCAGCGAGTAACGGGAGCGGAAGCAATGAAGAATAAAAGACATCAGGCCATTGCCTCATTAATAGAAAAATACAAAATCCGCACCCAGGAGGAGCTTGCCGAAAAGTTAAAGGAAGCCGGTTTTGAAGTGACCCAGGCTACGGTATCGAGAGATATCAGGCAGATGAATTTGAAAAAAAATTCTGAAGCCGGCGGAAAATCCTATTATGCCATGGCAAAAGAGGAGGTGCCTTTAAAGGGTGCCTACGGCAATGTTCTAAAGGAAAGCCTTGTTTCGGTAGAGGCGGCAATGAACCTTCTTGTATTAAAAAGCCATCCCGGCATGGCGATGGCAGTGGCGGCGGCAGTGGACGCCCTTGCCTTTGAAGAAATTCTGGGGACTATTGCGGGAGACGATACCGTTATGGTGGCAGTCAGGACGGCGGAGGAAGCAAAGACGGTACAAAAAAGATTTCGTGAAATATTATCTGCGAAATAAATGTGTCTGGAGAGAAGATGCAGACATAAGGAGATAAAAATGTTAGAAAGTATTCGCGTTAAAAATGTGGCGCTCATTGATGAAGCGGAAGTGGAATTCCATAAGGGATTAAATATCCTGACCGGCGAAACCGGAGCCGGAAAATCCATCTTATTGGGTTCGGTGCAGCTGGCATTGGGAGCAAAGGCGGATAAAAGCCTGATTCGTCAGGGAGAGGAATATGCCTTTGTGGAGCTGGTCTTTACTCTGGATGAAGAACACAAAAAGGCACTTTCGGAATTTGATATTCCGCTAGATGAGGATATTCTCATTTTACAGAGAAAAGTTTATCCGTCCAAAAGCATTTGTAAAATGAACGGAGATACCGTTACCTTGAAAACTATGCAGAGTGCGGCGGAACTTCTCATGGATGTTCACGGACAAAGGGAGCACCAGTCTGTTTTAAAAGCGGCAAAGCAGGAGGAAATTCTGGATGATTACTGCAAAGGCCGGATTTTTGATTTATTGGAAGAACTGGGAGAATTATACAAAGCTTACAGGGAAGAAGAGGCATTATTAAAGGAAGCGTCAAAATCAGACGGCAGCCATTTGAAGGAATTGGAGCTTGCAAGATATGAACTGGACGAAATCGAAAAAGCAGGCTTACAGGAGGGCGAAGACGAAATTTTGGAAGAGCGTTATGAACGCTTGTCCAATGCAAAAAAAATACAGGAAGCTGTGGGAAGTGTGGAAAGCATTCTGCAAAATGAAAACGGAAGCGGAATTTTAAACGGAATTTCCATGGCGATCAGGCAGTTAAAGGAAGCGCAGCAGTTAGATGAAGCTTTAAAGGACGAAATGCTGCAGCTTTCCGATGCAGAAACGATTTTACAGGAATGCAGCCACAGTCTGGACCGGTATCTGGACAGCTTTTCTATGGAAGAAGGGGATTTGGGCTCGGTAGAGGAACGCCTGAATCTGATCAATCATTTGAAGGACAGGTTTGGAAGAGAGATTTCTGATATTCTGGAATACGGACAGGGCCTTTCCGAAAAAATTAATAAATTAGAAAATTTTGAGCAATATAATGAAGAATTAAAGAATAAGCATGAAAAAACAAAAGCCGGATATTTTAAACTGGCATCCAGAATTCACAAAATCCGGACCGAAGAGGGAGAAAAATTAAAGGAAGAAATGGAGCGGGCTCTTTTAGAGTTGAATTTTGAACAATGTGCTTTTTCTGTAAAAACGGAATATGACGAAAGCGTGCTTTCGAAAAAAGGCTGTACCAAAGTTGTTTTCCGGATTTCCCTCAATCCGGGGGAACCCTTAAAGGATTTGTCCGCAGTTGCCAGCGGAGGCGAATTATCCCGTATCATGCTGGCTTTAAAAAGCGTTTTTGCGGATAAAGATAATACGGGGACTTTGGTCTTTGATGAAATCGACGCGGGAATCAGCGGAAAGACTGCATGGAAGGTTTCGGAAAAGCTGGCAGTATTAAGAAAAAGACATCAGGTTTTATGCATTACCCATCTTCCCCAGATTGCAGCAATGGCGGACGCGCATTTTTGCATTGAAAAAACGGTAGAAGGAGAGAAAACCAAGACAGGAATCCGGCTCTTGGAAAGGCAGGAAAGCATACAGGAAATCGGCAGGCTTTTAGGAACGGACCAGCTGACCGATGCGGTTTTAAAAAATGCGTCTGAAATGAAAGATTTGGCAGAACAGACAAAACAATCCCAAAGTAAAATTGAATTATAGACACATAATAAGAAGGACGTAAAGGTCCTTCTTTTATTGTGTGGAGGTTCAAGATGAAAAAGTATAAAATCAGTTTATATATTGCCCTTTTCTGTTCCGTTATTTTGGGAATTACTATTTATGAATACACATTTTACAGGCAGATTCCCGATACCATTTATCTGCAGAAGGGAGAGCGGGAGGAATTGGAATTTGCCCTTCCGGTAACGGGAGAGCTTACCTCAAAAGAAGCCTCTTATATAGAAACATGGGAAAGCGGGCAGACGGGAATCAAGGCATCCGGGAGTGTCGCTGGAGATCATTATATATGGAAGCTGCGGCTTTTCGGAGTCATTCCCTTAAAAGAGGTCAATGTAGAAGTCATTGATGAAGAAAGCGTTTATCCCATCGGCGTTCCCATCGGTATTTATGTAAAAACAGACGGCGTGCTGGTTGCGGGCCTTGGAAATATCCGTATGGCGGACGGCAGGGAGGTATGCCCCTGCAGCAACATTCTTCAGGTGGGAGATTATATTCTTTCCATTAACGGGGAAAGCGTTTCTTTAAAGGGGGAGGTCATAGACAAAATCAAAGCCTGTGAAGGAGAATCCGTTATTATGACCATCCGAAGAAACGGACAGGTCAGCAGCGTAAAAGTCCTGCCGGTTTTGAATAATGAAGGAAATTACCAGATCGGGGTCTGGATCAGGGATTCTGCCCAGGGAATCGGAACCCTGACTTATATAGATGAAGAAAATGAATTCGGTGCTTTAGGACATGGCATTAATGATATTGATACAACGGACTTAATGGAAATCAATTACGGAGGTCTTTACGAAACCCAGATTATCAGCATTAAAAAAGGCGAAAGCGGGGAACCGGGGGAAATATCCGGCGTGATCCGGTTTGTGGAGGACGCCAGAGAAGGAATCATCAAATTAAATACAGTGAACGGGATATATGGCGTGATGGATAAAAGCCCCAAAGAAGCAGGGGTTTCGGAAGAAGAGCTTTATCCCGTTGCTTTAAAACAGAATATCCGCTTAGGGGACGCCCAGATCCTTTGCACCATCAACGGGGAAACAAACGCCTATGATGTGCAGATAACAGATATTGACTACAGTCAGAGCGAGGGAAACAGAGGACTTGTGATTCAGATAACCGATCCTGTTTTGTTATCCCAGACAGGAGGGATTGTCCAGGGAATGAGCGGTTCTCCCATTGTGCAGGACGGGAAATTTATAGGGGCTGTAACCCATGTTTTTGTCAATGATCCTACAAAAGGCTACGGAATATTTGCGGAAACCATGCTGCATATGGCGCAAGAGTAAAAACTGTTTTTGTCCCGTAATGAATAGTAAAATCGCGATGCCTTACAGCTGCATATGGTATATGAATAAAAACTGTGCTAAAATAGTCAGGGATTTGAATTTACCAGAATTTATATATTAAACACAAGAGAAAGAAAGTGACAAAATGAAAAACAGAACGATGATGCAGTTTTTTGAGTGGTATCTGCCGGAGGATTGCGCTCATTGGAAGCGAGCTTCCCTTGAGGCGGAAAAGCTTGCAGAGGATGGCATAAATATGATATGGCTGCCGCCGGCATATAAAGGAGCATCGGGGAAATATGATGTGGGATATGGTGTCTATGATACTTATGATTTGGGAGAATTTGACCAGAAGGGCAGCATTCCCACAAAATACGGAACGAAAGAAGAATATCTAAAAGCTGTTTCCGATTTGCAGAAGGCGGGAATAGAAGTTCTCGGAGACATTGTTTTAAACCACCGTATGGGCGCTGATGAAAAGGAAAGGACGGAGGCGGTAGAGGTAGGGGGAAATAACAGATATCAGGAGCTTTCGGGTCCCGTGGAAATAGAAGCATGGACCAAATTTACCTTTCCCGGAAGAAGCGGCAGATATTCGGATTTTATATGGAACGCTTCTCATTTTGACGGAGTGGACTGGGATGATAAAGGGAAAAGAAAAGGTGTTTTCCGTTTTAAGGATAAACAGTGGGACAAAGGCGTTGACGGGGAAAATGCAAATTATGATTATCTCATGGGAGCAGACCTGGATCTGGATGACGAAGAGGTAAAAGCGGAACTTGACAGGTTTGGTAAATGGTATCTGGATACTACAAAGGTGGACGGCTTCAGACTGGATGCTGTAAAGCATATGAACGCTTCTTTTTACAGGGACTGGATAAAAGCCATGCGTACATATAAGGAAAAGGAATTGTTTGCCGTAGGGGAATACTGGAGTCCGGATTTAAATAAGCTTCGGGAATATATCAGCCGGACAGAAGGAGTTATGAGCCTTTTTGATGTGCCCCTGCATTTTAAATTCTACCGGATTTCCCATGGAAATGCCGCTTTTGATATGGCAAAGCTTTTTGAGAACACTCTGACAGGAACCGATTCATGGCATGCGGTAACCTTTGTGGATAATCATGACACGCAACCGGGACAGGCTTTGGAAACCTTTGTAAGTGAATGGTTTAAGCCTCTTGCCTACGGAATCATTTTACTGCAGGAAAAGGGAATTCCCTGTGTGTTTTACGGGGATTATTACGGCATTCCACACAATCAGATTGCGCCGGTTAAGCATCTGCAGACGCTTATGAGATTAAGGGCTTCCCATGCTTACGGTATGGAGCATGACTATTATGACCACTGGGATATAGTGGGATTTACCAGAGAAGGAAAGGAAGCTGCAGACGGTCTGGCCCTTCTTGTCAGCGACGGCCCGGGAGGAAGTAAGACTATGTTTGCAGGAAATGCCCATAAAGGACAGACTTATATTGACGCTTTGGGCAACTGTCCGGGAGAAGTGGTAATCGGAGCAGACGGAACGGGAAACTTTCGGGTGGAAGGCGGTTCCATATCTGTCTGGATACCCAAAGAATAACCCTTGTATGTACATATAGCAGAAGGAGAAAGTACTATGCGTTTTCAGACCATAAATGCGTTGCATTTGTTTAATTTTGAAGAAGTAACCTTAAAGGAATTCCACATGGGAAAGGATTCTGTTACCATGGTAATGGATGCTTTAATCGTAAAAGGCAACAATCCTGCCAATGAAGAATGTATAGACCGCTTTGCGGATACGGCAAACCTGTGTTTTAAAGAAGGGATAATTACAGAAGCTTATAAAGAAGGATACAAATATTATGACGCCATGGACAGGCTTATAGAAGAGGTGCCTGATGAAAAAGTCCCGGCGGCGCAATATGAAAACTTGTTAAAGCAGTGCAGGGACGTACTTCTTTTTGACATAATCAGGGTAAAAGAGGAGGTGGACCGGTATGAATACCAGATCGGAATTGATTTGGATGAAAGCACGACCTATTGGTTTCATATTACCTGCAAGGGAACCCTCATGGAGTGGGAGAAATTTAAAAACCGGGTTATGAATTAGGGACAGACAGGAATATCAGGTAAAGACATTTTGGCATGCTTTGTTGTTATTGAAATTCATGATAAAATCATTGTGAAAAAATATATACAAAAAGTATAAAAATGAAAGAATGAAACTCAAAAGAACAAAATCGGAAAGAATAAAATTTAAATTAGTGGTTGAAAAAGCGATTTCTTTATGATAGAATAGGCATTGTTTGACATTAGGAGGGTCATAAATGGGTACATTAAGATTGATATTAACAATTATATATATTATCGACTGCGTTTTTCTTGCGGTCGTTGTATTAATGCAGGAAGGCAAGTCTGCAGGCTTAGGTTCCATAGGCGGAGCCGCTGAAAGCTATTGGGGCAAAAATAAGGGACGTTCCATGGAAGGGAAGCTGGTAACCATTACAAAGGTATCGGCAATTCTGTTCCTGGTATTATCCGCTGTTTTGAACATCAACAAGTTTTAACTGACAGGCACTCTTGCAAGGGAGTGCTTTTTTAGTACCCTAAAGGGCACAAGTACCCTAAAGGGCACAAGTACCCTAAAGGGTACGAGTACTCTAAAGAACACAGATTATCTAAAGAGTATCAGCATTTCAAATACGGAAGCACTTATTGTAAAATGCCTGCTTTGAAGTCTTATAGTTTTATTCGAACAAAAGGAGAATTATGAAATCATTTGAGGAGAGAAAAAAATCTATTGTAAATCTGGTTGACAGTGAATTTTATGTTCCCATGAAGGAAAAAGAACTGGCAATTATGATGCAGGTGGAGCCGGAGGACAGGCCTGTTTTTAAGAAGGCTTTAGAGGAACTGCTTTTGGAAAACCGTCTTCAGATTACCAAAAGAGGGCGCTATGTGAAGCCGGAGGAAAAAATATATACAGGAACCTTTATCAGCAACGGAAAAGGTTTTGGCTTTGTAGAAGTGGAAGGGGAAAAAGAGGATTATTATGTTCCCGAGACAAAAGTACACGGCGCATTTCATCAGGATATGGTGCAGATTGTTCTTCTGCCGGGACAAAGAGGAAAAAGACAGGAGGCGGAGATCGTCAAGATTATAAGCCATGGTATCACACAGGTGGTAGGGATCTTTGAAAAAAGCCGGAACTTCGGATTTGTGGTTCCCGATAACAGTAAAATAGCACAGGATATTTTTGTTTCCAAGGAATCTGCAAAGCATGCGGTAACCGGACATAAGGTAGTTGTGGAAATAACCGATTATGGAAAGGACGGCAAAAAGCCGGAAGGAAAAATCATAGAAACATTAGGACATGCCAACGATCCCGGCGTTGATATCCTGTCTATTATAAAAGGCTTTGACCTGCCCATGGAATTTCCGGAAAAGGTATTAAACCAGGCAGAGCGGGTAGCTTCCCCCGTGTCCGACGGGGACAGGGCCGGCAGAGAGGATTTCAGGAATGTGATGATGGTTACCATTGACGGGGAAGACGCCAAGGATTTAGATGATGCCGTCAGCCTGACAATGGAACATGAGTTATACCGTTTAGGCGTGCATATTGCGGATGTGACCAATTATGTGCAGGAGAATTCCGCCCTGGATAGAGAAGCGTTGAAACGCGGCACAAGTGTATATCTGGTGGACAGGGTCATTCCTATGCTTCCCCATACCCTTTCAAACGGGATCTGTTCCTTAAATGCAGGGGAGGACAGACTTGCTTTAAGCTGTGTCATGGATATTGATAAAGCGGGAGAAGTGGTGGATTACCGGATTGTGGAGTCTGTTATCCGTGTGGATAAACGAATGTCTTATACAGAGGTTGCCGCTATTTTGGAGGATAAAGATCAAAAGCTTATGGAGAAATATAAGGAACAGGTTCCCATGTTCAGACAGATGGCGGAGCTTGCAGGGATTTTAAGGAAGAAAAGAAAAGCAAGAGGCTCCATTGATTTCGACTTTCAGGAAAGTAAAATTATTCTGAATGAAGAAGGAGTTCCAGTAGATATTAAGCCCTATGACAGAAATACCGCCACCAGACTGATAGAGGATTTTATGCTGATTGCCAATGAAACGGTTGCAGGACACTTTTTCTGGCTGGAGGTTCCCTTCGTCTACCGTACCCATGAGGCGCCGGATCCGGAAAAAATCAAAAAGCTGGGGTTGTTTGTCAACAATTTCGGATACTATTTAAAGGCTTCCAAAGATGAAATTCATCCCAAGGAACTGCAAAAGCTTTTAGGAAAAATCGAAGGGACGGAGGAGGAAAACTTAATCAGCCGCCTTACATTAAGAAGCATGAAGCAGGCCCGTTATACACCGGAGTGCACAGGGCATTTCGGTCTTGCATGTTCATATTACTGTCATTTTACGTCTCCTATCAGAAGATATCCTGATTTGCAGATTCACAGAATCATCAAGGAATACGTCAGGGGCAGGCTGAATGAAGACAGAATGACCCATTACAACGACATTTTAAGCGGCGTGTGCAAGCAGACGTCTGATTTGGAAAGAAGGGCCGAGGAAGCGGAACGGGAGACTGAGAAGCGGAAAAAGGCCCAGTATATGGAAAGAAAGCTAGGAGAAGTTTTCCAAGGGGTTATTTCCGGTGTAACGGGCTGGGGAATCTATGTAGAGCTTCCCAATACGGTAGAAGGACTTGTGCACATTTCCAAGATTCCAGGGGATTACTATATATATGATGAAGCCGCTTATGAGATTTGTGGGGAGACTACCGGGAGAACCTTTAAACTGGGACAAAAGGTTTCGGTAAAGGTTAATGATGTGGATTTATCTTCCGGCTCCATTGATTTTCTATTGGAGGAAGACGATATATAACATGGGGAAAACGGTTATTTCCCTGATGAAAAGAGAGGTGTCAGCCATGGCAAAGGAAGCCATGAAAATGGTTGCAGGTAACAAAAAGGCATACCATGACTATTTTATAGATGAAAAATATGAAGCGGGCATTGAACTTCACGGAACAGAAGTGAAGTCCCTGCGTATGGGAAAATGCAGCATCAAGGAATCCTTTGTGCGCATTGAAAACGGAGAGGCATTTGTTTATGGCATGAATATCAGCCCTTACGAAAAAGGCAATATTTTTAACAAGGATCCGCTCCGTATCAAAAAACTTCTGCTTCACAAAGCTGAAATCAACAGACTGGCAGGAAAAATGGCTGAAAAAGGATTTACTCTTGTACCTTTGCAGGTGTATTTTAAGGATGGAAGGGCAAAAGTGGAAATCGGCCTTGCCAGAGGTAAAAAACTCTACGATAAAAGAGAAGACATAGCCAAAAAAGACATGCGAAGAGAACACGAGAGAGAGTTTAAGATTAAAAATCTGTAACACAGCAAGCCATGCAAAAACTTATGTGCATGCGTCCGTGGGAGTTTGCTCACTATGGACTGTCTGTACACCTTCAACATACCTGATAACGAATCTCAAAAGAAGGGATATCCCTTGATTTTCCTTTTTAATTAGGGTACAATAAAACCAGATTAAAGCCTTGATGCCGATTCATGCATTACGCTTTATCATATACAATTTAATATGGGGTAGTAAAGGTTTCGACAGGGGTCTTGCAGCTGGAGAAGCTATCCGTAGCAAAACGTCAAATTGCAAAACTAAAAATAAACGCTGAAGATAATTTAGCATACGCTGCCTAATGGCAGCTGTCTGACTTAGGGCACCTACACTTTAAGAACCAGGCATCGACTATGTAGGAAACGACATAACTTAAGCTTTGCGGTTATGGGCGTATTATGAAGCTACTAAAATCAGAAGGGTGTTAGTTTCCGTCTGATGGAGGGAATGTCAAATAACTGACTATGATAGTAGAAGTACAGGGAATGGGCTTTTGGACACGGGTTCGACTCCCGTCTACTCCACTTATTTTTAAAGAGAATCAAATTCGGAACGGTTGCAGGGACATTTACGCATTCCTTTGCCGAAGAAGGTATAGGAGGCGTTTCGGCAGTCTCGGGAGGGAAACTGAAATGGATGTTTTGATCGTAGTAGATATGCAAAATGATTTTATTGACGGAACACTGGGCACCAAAGAGGCGGTAGCCATTGTTCCCAATGTAGTAGAAAGAATCAAAACATTTAAGGGCTTGATTCTTGCTACCCGAGATACCCATAATAGTGATTATTTATCTACACAGGAAGGCAGGAAGCTTCCTGTTGAGCACTGTATAAAGGGAAGCCGGGGCTGGAACATCAGGGAAGAAATCTCAGCGCTGATAAAGGAAGAACCTATTGATAAGCCTACATTCGGCAGTAGAGAGTTAGCGGACAGACTGCTTACGGTTAATATGGAAGAAGCGATTGAAAGCATTACGCTCATAGGCTTGTGTACAGATATCTGTGTTATATCCAACGCATTACTTTTAAAAGCTTTTCTGCCGGAGGTTCCTCTTATGGTTGATGCTTCCTGTTGCGCAGGCGTTACAAAAGAAAGTCATGAACAGGCCTTAGAGGCAATGAAAATGTGTCAGATACAGATTTTATAAAAGCAGATAGAGAGGATTTCAGAGGTGTATGAACGAGGTTCTGTCTAAGATTGTGGAAGAGGATTATCCCGGAAGTAAAGAAGAAAGAAAAGAACTGGCGATAAAGCTTCTCATCTCTTTTTGTAAGGATTTGAGAATGTCCGGTACTGATACGGCACGAAAATTGCAGGAAAAGTTTTATTTAAACGGTCATAAAGTGGATGAATACATGAAGAAGTACTGGAAGGAATTATAAAATAAGCGAAAACGCTGTCCCGTAAAAAGAGACAGCGTTTATTATTTTATTTACATAAAAGTACAAGGAAAAATTATTTATTGCAGTCACAGTCGGTCCTGCTACCGTCAAACTCGGGATTGTACTGATAAAAGTTGACGGGATCCAGTTTTTCCTGTACGATGCGGAGCGCTTCGCCGAAACGCTGGAAGTGTACAATTTCTCTTGCACGCAGGAAGCGGATAGGGGCGCATACATCGGGATCCTTTACAAGGCGCAGGATATTATCATAGGTTGTGCGGGCTTTCTGTTCTGCCGCCAGATCTTCAAAAAGATCGGTTAATACATCGCCTTTGGACTGGAATTGACAGCTGTTGAAGGGGATTCCGCCCGCAGCCTGGGGCCAGAGGGCAAGAGTATGATCCACATAGTAGGGAGCAAAGCCTTGCTTTTCTATTTCCTCTACGCTTAAGTTTTTGGTCAGCTGATGTACAATAGCTCCTATCATTTCAAAGTGAGCCAGTTCCTCCGTTCCGATATCGGTAAGCAGACCGGCAACTTCGCGGTACGGGATGGTGTAACGCTGGGATAGATAACGCATGGAAGCGCTTAACTCTCCATCGGGACCGCCGTACTGTGTAATGATGACTTTAGCAATTTCGGCGTTGGGCGTTTTAATGTCAATGGGAAACTGCAGTCTTTTTTCATAATTCCACATTAATTACAACCTCCTTCCCAGGGGAGAGGCATTCTTGCCCATCTCCAGTCATTGCAGTCGGAATAGCAGGCATCATATATGCTGAGAGGGCCGTATAATGATGCATATTCCTGTCTTAGGCGGCATAATATGGTTATATACTGTTTGATATAGGCTACAGCGTCGGAATCATCAGGATGGGTGTCCAGATATTGATTCAAATCCACAATAGCAAAATCAACCATGGAAATTTCTTTTAATAAATTATTTCTATTCATGTCTGTATTGTACTGGGGAGACATGGGCTGGCGATACATCATTGACAGGGCCTCCTTCCGGTAAATGGTTTATTTAATTCCGGGAAGATCGTGCCTATCATAAATGCTTCTTCCAGATTTTCATAAACATTTTCCATATGCTGCCAGGGGACATATGCCATGGCAATGGGAAAATCTTTGCTACATTCTAAAAAACGATAATCGTTCATATGCTTCCTTTCCAAAGCTTCTTTTTGTTAATATATGTAATAATAGGAAAAAGTTGAAAAATCCCTATCAATTTTCACGAATTTATAAGTGATTTCTTGCATAATTTATATGAATGTGATAAACTTTAGCTACATAAGTATACAATGTTATAAAGATTTAATTTTTTGGAATACATATGATGTAAAGTCTGAATAATCTTGTTTACAAATTTTGAGAGACTTATTATAATGTAGTTAGAAGTTGAATCTCAATAAGTATAGTTATATATAATATAGACATAGGAGTGGATTACTTATGAAATGTTTAATCTGTGGCGGCGAAGCTGCTGGCGAAGTTTGCAATCAGTGTATAAGACTTGAAAAGGTTTTATTTCAGAAGGAATGGGGATTTAAAGCAGGTTTAATCGGGAAGAGCGAGGACTTAAGGGTAGCAGTTTCCAATTTGCGTATCAGTGGCAGGATGCCTATGGGCAATAATTCTAAGGGATTAAACACCAGAATTGATAATGTGTCTCATTATTTAATGAATGTTAAGAATGTGGAAGAGACTACTTTCTCCGGCAAGAAGGCGGCAATGATTACCATTGAAAATTCAGAGACTAAATTTGTAAGATATTTGTATCTTCCCAATCTTGATGATATGGCAGGATTTACGGCAGCAGTTAATGATGCAAAGACCAAGGCGGCATCCTTGACAGAAAGAATCCGTCAGCAGAAGGGACTTGCACCGGCTCAGACAGGTGTAGCTTCAACGGCGTCGGCAGGAGCGACGGCATCGGCAGCTTCCTTTACACAGGCTCCCAGACCGGTAACAACAGCACCACTGCCGGCAGCAGAAAAGGAAGAAAATTTCGATACAGTTGCATTGTCCGGTATGGCTGATGATTTATCCGAATTTGAGACAAAGATTAAGAAACTGAAAGTACTGCGTGACAACGGTATTTTAAGTGAAGAAGAATATATAGCGGAGAAAAAGAAACTGGTTAGTATTTTCTAATAAGGTAAAGATAAGGACTACCAGGCAATATTGCCTGGTAGTTTTGCTGTGCAAAAAAGAAGGAATGGATTATGACTTTATACGAAGGAACTGCAGGAAGAGATTATGAGATTTCCGGGATTTATGTGGAAAATAATATTACAAGACGTTTGGAAGCATTGGGATTAAACGACAAAACCGTTATTCATATGATGACCAAAAAGAAGCATGGTGCAATGATTATAAAGGTCCGGGGAACAAGACTTGCATTGGGAAGACACATTGCTAAATCCATAGAAGTAAAGGAGTGTAAGGCATGAGTGAAAGAGAGATTCGTGTCGCTTTTGTTGGAAATCCCAACTGCGGAAAGACAACTTTATTTAATGCCATTACCGGAAGCAGGTTAAAGGTTGCCAACTGGCCCGGAGTAACGGTAGAGAAAATCAGCGGGGAAGCGGTATATAAGGATTATCATCTTACCATTGTGGATACTCCCGGAATTTATGCGTTGACTTGTTATACCATAGAGGAAAAGATTACCAGAAAGTGTATTATGGATGACGATATAGATGTCATCATCAATGTGGTGGATGCATCCAATCTGGAAAGGAACTTGTACCTGACGCTGCAGCTTTTGGAACTGGGAAAACCGGTTGTTCTGGCGTTGAATATGATGGATATTGTCAGGGATAGGGGAATGGAAATTGATTTACATAGGCTGCCGGAGCTTTTGGGAGATATTCCCGTGGTACCGGTGTCGGCGGCAAAAAACGAAGGGCTGGATATTCTGCTTCATGCGGCGGTGCACCATCATTTGGAAGGACCTACAGGACATGTACTGAACTATTCTGAAGAAATTGAAGAAAAGATTGCCAAGTTGGAAGTGATCATGGAGGCCAGATATCCGGAGCATTCCGGTAGAAGATGGCATGCCATTAAGCTGTTGGAATGGGATGAGGATGTAAGAGAGGACCATCCTGTCAATATCTTGAATGTGGCGGATAGGAATTACGAAAAAGAGATTATCAGGCAGAAATACAAATATATAGATGAAGTTGTGGAGGAGGTTTTGTTCCATAAACAGGAAAAGGCCGCCATGACCGACAGAGTAGACAGAATATTGACTCATCCCTTCTGGGGCGTTCCCGTTTTTTTGTGTATTATTGCTCTTGTGTTTATTTTGACCTTTGCTGTGGGGGACAGCTTGAAGGCTGTGTTTGAGGTGCTGCTGGATGAATTTTCTGCTATGGTTCATGATGGACTTTTGGCAATGCATACCTCAGACTGGATGATCTCATTAGTCTGTGACGGTATTATTGCGGGAGTGGGAGGTATTTTGACCTTTATTCCCAATATATTGATTTTGTTTCTGGCGCTGGCCATTTTGGAGGATAGCGGCTATATGGCAAGGGTAGCCTATGTAATGGATGGTATTATGGGCAAGGCCGGATTATCGGGCAAGGCTTTTTTACCCATGATCCTAGGCTTTGGCTGCACCGTTCCGGCATTGATGGCTACAAGGGCCTTGGAAACGGAAAAAGATAGGCGTAAGACTATGTTTGTAACGCCTTTTATGTCCTGTTCCGCAAGGCTGCCTATATATGTCCTGTTTGCAGATATTTTCTTTGGTAAGGCGGCGCCTGTAGCGTGTTTCTCCATGTATGTGATTGGATTGATTGTGGCAATTTTGATCGCCAGGATGATCAATCTTTTTGATAAGGGCACAAACAATGAATCACTGTTGATAGAGCTGCCGGAATACAAAAAGCCCAACGCCAAAACCATCAGGATTTATGTGTGGAATAAGATTTCTGATTATCTCACAAAGGCGGGAACAACCATATTTATAGCCTCTATTATTATCTGGTTTGTATTAAATTTCGGTATGGGCGGTATGGTGGAGAATCCGGCTGACAGCTTTGGAGCCATGATAGGGCGCTTTATGGTGCCCGTTCTTGAGCCTGCGGGACTTGGCATGTGGCAGATTGGTGTAGCGTTGATTTCCGGTATTTCCGCAAAAGAAGTAGTGGTTTCCAGCTTCGCGGTATTATTTGGCATAACAAATGCCAATTCACCGGAAGGAATGTCTTTGATTCTTGCAAACATCAGAAGCAGTATTCCGGGTTTTGGAGCTTTAAACGCATTCTGCCTGATGCTGTTTTGTCTGTTGTATGTACCTTGTGCGGCTACAATCGGAACCATAAAAAAAGAAAGCGGTTCCGTAAAATTTACTCTGAAAATGGTAATGTTCCAGCTGCTGTTGGCATATGCTGTGTCGGTTCTGGTATTTCAGCTGGGCTCCCTGCTTCTGTGAAGATGTTTCGCAGAAATGGAAAATAGGATATTAGTTTATGCTTTTATACCCTCCCGACAGGGCTGTTGACTTTATCTTTTAAATATGTCAAAATATTAACGAGCGTAACAAGGTAACATGAAAGAGGTTTTTATTTAGAGTTTATTTAAAATCAGGGAGGAATCCTATGAGAGGTATTGATACCGAAGTTCGTAAATCCAGAAAAAGGATTTTTAAGGAAATTGCCAATCTGGCGTACAATTCCACCAATCTGACAGATGATATGGAAGCGCTTCCTTATCAAATTGTAGATTCGGTAGATCCGGACAGCAGAGACGATATTTACCGGGAGAGGGCTATTGTCAGGGAGCGTGTGAGGCTTGCCATGGGAATGTCTCTTCGGCCCGAGGATGCACCCGTACATGTGTCCGCAGGTGTGGAAGAGAGCAATATAGCAGAAAAATACTATGAACCGCCTCTTATGCAGGTCATCCCTTCAGCGTGCAATAAATGTCCCGAAAATGATTATCGGGTTACAGACCGTTGCATGGGCTGTACGGCTCATCCTTGTCGTGAAGTCTGTCCCAGGGGGGCTATCAGTATGGTAAACGGCCGTTCCCATATTGATCCCGAGAAGTGTATCCGATGTGGTAAATGCAAGGCAGTCTGTCCTTATGACGCAATTTCCCATCAGGTGCGTCCCTGTGCGGCAGCCTGCGGCGTGAATGCTATCAAAAATGATAAATATGGCAGAGCCTGCATTGATAATGACTTATGCGTATCCTGCGGACAGTGCATGGTAAACTGTCCTTTTGGAGCGATTGCTGATAAATCACAGATCTTCCAGTTGATCAGGGCGATTCAGTCAGGAAGGAAGATCATTGCACAGGTTGCACCTGCCTTTGTAGGACAGTTTGGAGTCAATGTGACGCCTGCCAAATTTAAGGCGGCGTTAAAGCAGCTGGGTTTTGCCGATGTTTATGAAACGGCTATCGGCGCGGACATGGGAGCTATGGCGGAGGCTCATCATTATGTGGATAAGGTTGCCACGGGAGAACTGCCCTTTCTTCTTACAAGCTGTTGCCCCTCATGGTCTATGCTTGCGAAGAAATTCTTTCCGGAAACCATCGGCAGCATTTCCAATGAGTTGACTCCTATGGTTGCCACGGCAAGAGTTATTAAAAAAGAGCATCCTGATGCAGAAATCGTTTTTATCGGGCCATGTGCATCCAAAAAATTGGAAGCTTCCCGCAAAACCGTGCGTTCGGATGTGGATTTTGTTATTACCTTTGAAGAGCTTACGGGAATGTTTGAGGCAAAGGGAATCGTGCTGGAAGAGATAGAAGCTGATGAGGAGCTGGAAGGAGCTACCGGCGCCGGAAGAGGCTACGGCGTTGCAGGCGGCGTTGCCAGCGCTATTGAAGAGGTTATCCGGGAATATTATCCCGATGTGGATGTCAATATCGAACATGCGGAAAGCCTGACGGAATGTAAGAAGATGTTGATGCTCGCCAAGGTGGGCAAGAAAAACGGCTGTCTGATAGAAGGAATGGCGTGTCCCGGAGGCTGTGTTGCCGGAGCGGGCACCAATATCGCCATACCCCAGGCTACAAAGGCAGTCAATACCTTTAAAGCGGAATCCGATGTCAAAATACCGTCAATGGATTCCATGAAACAGGAGGAAATCGAGTGAGTAAAGTAAGAACCCGTTTTGCACCCAGTCCGACGGGAAGGATGCATGTAGGGAATTTAAGGACGGCTCTTTATGCTTATCTTATTGCAAAGCATGAGGGCGGAGATTTTATTCTCAGAATAGAGGATACGGATCAGGTCAGGGAAGTGGAAGGCGCGGTGGATATTATTAACCGGACCTTACAGGCCACGGGTCTGATTCATGATGAGGGACCCGATAAGGATAAAGGCGCAGGTCCCTATGTACAGAGCGAGAGACAGGCACAGGGACTGTATCTAGAATATGCTAAAAAGCTTATTGAGCGTGGAGAAGCCTATTATTGTTTCTGCGATGAAGAGCGTTTAGAAGAATGCAGACAGGTTATTGAACTGGAAAACGGCGAAAAGAAAGAAATCAATGTTTATGACAAGCATTGTTTGTCCCTGTCCAAGGAGGAGGTAGAGGCTAAGCTTGCGGCAGGTACGCCTTATGTTATCCGTCAGAATAATCCCCGTGAAGGGACCACTACCTTTCATGATGATATTTACGGGGATATTACTGTTGGAAATGACGAGCTGGATGATATGATCCTCATTAAATCCGACGGATTTCCTACTTACAATTTTGCCAATGTGGTGGACGACCATCTTATGGGGATTACCCATGTGGTAAGGGGAAATGAGTACTTATCATCGTCTCCCAAATACAACCGTTTATATGAGGCATTCGGCTGGGAGGTGCCTGTTTATGTGCACTGTCCTCTGATTACGGACGAGGAGCATCACAAATTATCCAAAAGGAGCGGACATTCCTCTTATGAGGATTTAATCGATCAGGGCTTTATTACGGAGGCAGTGGTCAATTTTGTGGCATTATTGGGATGGAGTCCTTCGGATAACCGGGAGATTTTCTCGTTAGAGGAACTAATAGAAGCTTTTGATTATCATCATATGTCCAAATCCCCGGCTGTATTTGATTTCGGAAAGCTGAAGTGGATGAACGGAGAGTATATTAAGGCAATGGATTTTGACGCTTTTTATGAAAGAGCGCTGCCTTACTTAAAAGAAGCCGTCAGCAAAGATTTGGATTTAAAAAAGATTGGGGAAATGGTTAAGACAAGAATTGAAGTATTTCCGGATATTCCGGCCCTTATCGATTTCTTTGAGGAATTGCCGGAGTATGATACGGCTATGTATGCTCACAAGAAAATGAAGACCAACAGTGAAACCTCCCTTGCGGTATTAAAGGAGGTATTGCCCCTTCTTTCAAAGCAGGAGGATTATTCTAACGCCGCCCTTTATGAGATGCTTTGCAGCTTCGTGGCAGAAAAGGGCTATAAAAACGGATATGTGCTTTGGCCCATCCGTACTGCGGTTTCCGGCAGGCAGATGACACCTGCGGGGGCTACAGAGATTATGGAAATCCTTGGGAAAGAAGAATCCATAAAAAGAATTCAAAAAGGAATCGAATTGCTGGAAAATGCCTGAACAAAACAGCATTTCCCGCCCTGATGAAGGGCAGAGCACTGCGATTTGTCACGGAACCGGTCCCATGCTTGTTCTGGCGGGACCGGGATCCGGTAAAACCTATGTCATCACACATCGCATAAAGTATCTCATTTCAGAGTGTCATATTCCACCCAATGAAATTTTAGTTATTACCTTTACCAAAGCTGCCGCCCTGGAAATGCAGACAAGGGCAAATTCTTTGATCAGTCAGAGCTCTTATGTACAATTCGGCACCTTTCATTCGGTTTTCTACCAGATCTTAAAATTATCCAAACCTAACCAAAAGCTGACCCTTGCGTCTGACAGGGAGCGTTTTCAATTTGTGGACGCTTACTTAGAGGAAGCGGTTTTTAAAGATACCAAAACAGATTCCACTGCCAATGAGATTTTAAAGGAAATCAGTCGGAGAAAAAACGGCGGGGCACAGATGTGCGAAAAGACCATAGCGGGCTGCTTGTCAGAGCAGGAATTTTCCGGGCTGTATGAAGCCTATAAGGAGTGGCTTTTAGAAAACCGGAAATTGGATTTTGACGATATGATATTAAAATGTCATGATCATTTAAAGAACCATTTCGAGGAGAGGCGGAAATGGCAGAAAAGATTTCCCTATCTGCTGATTGATGAATTTCAGGATATTAATCGTCTGCAGTATGAAACGGTTAAATTACTTGCAGGGGATAAAAACCTTTTTGTAGTAGGGGACGACGACCAGGCAATTTATGGATTTCGCGGGTCAGACCCTATGCTTATGAAAAAATTTATGGAAGAGTTTTCTCCCAGACTTGTAAAATTGACCCGTAATTACAGGTGCAGCAGAGAAATTGTAGAGCTGGCGGCAAAATCCATTGAGAAGAACAGAATACGTTTTCCAAAGAATATTGAGGCTGTGGGAAAAGAAACAGGGAAAGCTGTTTTTAAAGATTTTCCCACACAAGAGAAAATGTCTTCATGGGTTGTAGAGGAAGCTTTGCAATTTGCAAAGGAGCATGAAGAAAAGACACAGGCGGTTTTAACGCGCACGAATAAGGAAGCTTCCATATATGAAAAGCTAATAGGAGGATGTGGGGAAAACGACTTGTGGATGGACCTATTTACATATCTGGCTTTTATGAATCAAGGAAGAAAAAGAAGCGATTTTCTTAAAATCATGAATAAGCCAATGCGTTATATCAGCAGGGGAATTGTCAACGAAAGCATTGTGGATTTCGGAATGATGAAAAGCCGTCTTAGGGAGAAGAAGTGGATTCTAAAGCGGGTAGAAAGGCTGGAGGAACAAATGAAATTTGCAGCAAGGCTGGATGTTTACGGACAACTGCATTATATCTGGAAATCCATGGGATATGAGGAATATGTCAGAATGAGTTGCGGGGGAAATGTTTCAAAAATAAAAGAGTGTGCACAGTCTTTTTCTTTTTTGCTGGAAGAAGCCAGAAAATGCAGAAGCCTGGATGAATTGGAACATAGAATGGGAATTGGCGCTTTCATGCAGGATAAAATTGACGAAGAAAGGAGCGGAGGGTCTCTGATACAAAAACGGAGAGGGGATGATCATATTAAAATTATGACCTATCATGGGGCGAAGGGCCTGGAATTTGACAGGGTTTATCTACCGGGTCTGAATTATGGCAGGGTTCCTCACGGTAGAATGCTGACTGCAAAACAGTTAGAGGAAGAGCGTAGAATGTTTTATGTGGCAGTGACCAGAGCGAAAAGTGAACTTTTTTTGATGTATGCCAATCCGACGAAAAAAAACTCCGGGCCAGATTGCCCGGAGGATAGTATGTCGCCGTTTTTAAGGGAAATCATTCAATAAGCTCATCAAATTCACAGCTATCCAGATATTCATCAAAGGCTTCTTCGACCTTTTCAAATTCCCCGTCGTCTTCGATATAGGTCAGAACCGGCTCCTTATTAGAATCGGATAAATCCTCTTCATATCTGTAGAACCAGACCGTTCCGTCACTGTTTTCCCCATTTTCATCCAAAGGCATCAGGGCAATGTAATCCTTTGATTCTACGGTAAATATAGTCACAACGGCACAGTTTACATGACTGCCGTCGTCCAAATCCAGAGTAACGGTCATTTCTTCCCCTTGGATCTCTTCGATTTCATTTTCTTTTTTCATCACTTTCTAAGCAGGATAAAAATCCTTTCCTTTCATAAAAATACAGCATATAAAATATTATGTACATAAGCATAATGTGTAATATGATGCATAAAAACATCATGTACAAAACAAGGCACAAAAAGCGTCATGCGCAAAATGTAAGTACATAACGAAATGCACTATAGCTTGTGGAAATTATAGCATGATAAAAAAGAAAAGTATATGATAAAAATACAAAATAGCGGAAAAGAGACAGTGTGTGGAAATAGGACGGGCAAAGAGATAAAAGCCGGAAGCCTTCCGGGAATTGAGTCGGAAAGTGTCAGATAAATTGTTGACAATATGGGAAATTATTCCTAAAATATAAGAAAAGGAGCTTGTCCTGAGGATAGGGGGAATGATAAATATGCAGATAACATTTGAGGAAAGTATGGAAAGGGCAAAGAATATTTTATCATCAGCGGACAGGATTGTTGCTTTATTGGGAGTCGGCGTTGTTATGGAGTGCGGGGCGTTAAATTATTTAAATAATGAGGTAATTTATAGAATTGAGGATAAATATAGCAGAAGTCCGGATGAGATTATGTCAACCGGCTTCTATAGCGCCAGAACAGAAAAGTTTTTCCAGTACTATAAGGAGGAATACCTGGCGGACAAATGTAAGCCTAATGAAACCTTTAAGGCGCTTAAGCTGTTAGACGACCAGGGAAGGCTTGCGGCATGTATTACCAAAAATACTCATGGGCTGGAAAAAGAAATAGGAATCGGTAAAGTGATCGAATTGTATGGAAGCAGAAATGTTAACTGGTGCACCAAATGCAGAAAACGGTTTTCTATGGAATATATTCTACAGTCTAAAGGCGTTCCGGTTTGCGATGAATGTCATAGTCCTATTCGCCCGGGAATTCGTCTGTATGGAGAAATGATACGTAATGATGTTATGACTGAGGCGGCCAATGCCTGTCAGAAAGCGGATGCGTTGATTGTTTTGGGAACTAATTTCTATGATTCCATGGTACGTTTTGCAATCAACCATTACAGAGGAGATAAGCTGATTCTGATCAGTAAGCATGAGCATTTCAGGGATAAAAGCGCTGACATTGTGATTCATGAAGAAGTTAGGGACGTTCTTCCTAAGCTGGTACTTTCTTAAAAAAAAGGATTGTGTTATACTGCTATTAGACGTGAGTTGATGGTTTTGACGGGAGAATAGAATGAGCAGTAGGGAAAAAGTTTGTAAATTTAAAATAAAAAAAGGCCATTTGTATCAGATTGGAGTTCACAGGGTGCAAGATGGCCTTTCAATTGTCAGTGATATAAAGGGAAAGAAAAAAAGCGGCATTATTATATATCCTGAGGGAGAAAAGGAAGTCAGGATTCCTTTTTCTGAGGATTATATGATAGGAGATTTATATTGTTTGATTCTTTCGGAATTTCCTTATAAAAATTTTTCTTATCTTTTCTATAAAGATCATGAAATCGTCACAGACTATTATGGAAGGCTTTTGGATTCATCAAAAAAATTTGGGAGTCCGGGAAGAAAAGATATTCCGGCAAGATGCATTTACAGTGAGAATGATTATGATTGGGAAGAGGATATGCCCCTTGGCATTCCCTATCACGAATCGATCCTATACAAAATCCACATGCGCGGCTTTACAATGCATGCTTCCTCCGGAGTAAAAAACAGGGGAACCTTTGCGGGCCTTGTAGAAAAAATTCCCTATTTAAAGGAGTTGGGTATTTCCGCAGTGGAAAGCATGCCTATTTATGAGTTTGAAGATGTTATCTATAATCCTTCTTATGTCCAGGCAGATGAGGCTCTTTTGCCTTTTCTGGATGAGGAGAAGCGGACGTGGGAGTATAAGGTCAACTACTGGGGATATAGTGAAGGAAACTACATGGCGCCCAAAAGAGCCTATTGTGCGACAGACAGGCCGGACGTGGAATGTAAGGATATGATAAAGGAGCTGCATAAAAATGGACTGGAATTTATTATGCAGATATATTTTCCCGATAAAATCAGACCGGGATTTATTCTGGATGTCTGCAGGTTCTGGGTTAAGGAATATCATGTAGACGGCTTTAAGCTGATGGGGGGGAAGATTCCCATAAGGCTTCTTGCAACAGACCCGTATTTGAAAAAGACAAAACTGATTGTAGAATCCCTGAATGTGAAAGACTTATATGACGGCGGCAGTCTAAATGCTTCCTTCAAAAATTTGGGAGCTGCTCCGGCAGCTTTTCGGTATGATACAAGAAAATTCTTAAAGGGAGATGAGGACATGCTTTCCTGTGTTATGGAACATTTCCGGCGAAATCCCAAGGAGCACGGAGTCATTAATGAAATTACTTCCTATGAGGGCTTCACTCTTGCGGACCTTGTTTCCTATGACAGAAAGCACAATGAGGCAAACGGAGAAAATAACAGGGACGGAAATGATTATAATTACAGCTGGAACTGCGGGGCAGAAGGGAAAACCCGTAAGAAACAGATTTTGTCCCTAAGGGAACAACAATGTAAAAATGCATTGCTGATGTTGTTTCTTGCACAGGGAACTCCCTGTCTGCTTGCAGGAGATGAGTTTGGAAATACTGCAAACGGAAATAACAACCCGTATTGTCAGGATAATGCGGTAAGCTGGCTGAACTGGAAACACAATGCGGGACAGAGCGTACTGCAGAAATTTGTAAAAGAACTGATTGCATTGAGAAAGACCCATCCAATTCTGCACATGGAAGATTCTTTCAAAATGATGGATTATATATCCTGTGGCTATCCGGATCTTTCTTATCACGGCGAGCAGGCTTGGTATCCGGAATTTGAAAATTACAGCCACCATATGGGGATTTTATATTGCGGCAAATATGCCAGAATCAACAAAAGAAAAGAAGATGACTTCTTTTATGTGGCATATAATGCTCATTGGGTAGAGCACGAATTTGCGCTGCCAAAGCTTCCGGCAGGAATGCAATGGCAGGTTGTTACAACATCGGGGAAACAACCGGTAAAACCGGAATTGATAGAAGTGGCGGAAAAAAGTGAAAGGAAGCAACAGTATTGTATAAAAACAGCACCTAGGACAATTGTGGTGCTAACGGGAAAATAGCGGTGGAATATGAAAGCATGGGAACATTTTAGAACAATAACGTATCACAAATTCCTTGTTATGAAGGGATGCTTTAAGGTAGGACTTTACTATCAGGGTATTATGCATGATCTGTCTAAATATATGCCTTCGGAGTTTTTGATCGGTGCAAAATATTTTCAGGGAAACAGAAGTCCTAATAATGCAGAAAGGGAAGACATAGGATATTCTTCGGCCTGGCTGCATCATAAGGGACGAAACAGACATCATTTTGAGTATTGGATCGATTACAGCGCAGTGGAAATAAAAGGCGGCATGGCGCCTGCTCCTATGCCGGTCAAGTATGTTGTTGAAATGTTTATGGACCGGATTGCGGCGTCCAAGGTATATGAAAAAGAAAATTATAATGATGCAAAGCCTCTGGAATATTTTATGCGGGGGAAGGGGTGTCTGATGCATGAAAAAACAAAGAAACAGCTGATAGTTTTATTAAAAATGCTGGCAAGAGAGGGAGAAGAGACAACATTTTCTTATATCAGACATGTCATATTAAAAAAATAAAAAGTTTTAGTATTTTAGAAAGCGAAGTCACACTTTATACGAAAAAAGCATAGCTTACAGTATAAAGGAGTGAAAAATATGAATTGTTTATGGTTGATTATTTTACTTGCACTTTGCGGCGGAAATTCCTGTGGATGTGAAGGAAACAGCGGGAACGGAAATTCCTGCGGCCGTGGCAGAAGAGACGACGACAGAAGAGGACGCGATTCTGACTGTGGCTGTGGCAGAAGAGAGCGTGAAGATGACTGTGGTTGCGATGATGGTCAAAGGAGAAGAAGCATGACCTCCATGCCTCCTTTTGGCAGAAGCCAGGAAAACGATACCTGCGGCTGCGACATGCAGGAAGAATGCTGATTTTCTAAAATCTGACGGCGCGCCCCTGTTTTTCCGATATATCGGAAGCAGGGCGCGTTTTTTTGGCATATTTTCTGTCATATGAGAAAAACACCTTAACAAGGGGAATTTTTAATGATATAATTTTATTCAGTAAAGAGAAATGGAGCGTAGGGCAGATATGAATAAAGAAAAATATGTAGCTTATGTTTCAACCTATACCATGAATGATAACCACGGTATAACCATCTATGATGTGGACGTGGAAAACGGCAGATTTACGGAGAAGGCTCAGGTAGAGATTACGAACTCCTCCTATGTGACAATTTCCCACAATCAGAAATATTTGTATTCTATAACGGATTTTGGAGTGGAGTCATACGGTATTTTAGAGGATGGAAGTCTTTCTTTGATCAATCACGGTTTCATTAACGGCATGAGGGGATGTTATTTATCCACGGATTATGAGGATCAGTATCTTTTTGTGGCGGGCTATCATGACGGAAAAATTACAGTACTGCGTTTAAATGATGACGGCGGAATCGGGGAAATTACCGACGAGATTTATCATAAGGGCTTAGGCAGTATTGCGGAGCGCAATTTCAGACCTCATGTCAGCTGTGTTAAAATGACAAGAGACAACAAATATCTTATGGCGGCAGATTTGGGAATGGATCACATCAATATATACCGCTTAGACCATAGGACAGGAGAGCTGAAGATGGTGGACGTAGTCAGGAGCGAACAGGAATCCGCTCCCCGCCATATTAAAATGACAAAGGACGGTAAATTTGTATATATTGTTCATGAAATTAAAAATTATATTGATGTGTATTCCTATGAGGAAATAAATAACAATCCTGAATTTACAAAAATAGCAACCTATCCTACATTAAATGATTACCATGCAGGCGGCTCTGCGGCCAGTGCGCTGAATTTTTCTGATGATGAGGAATATTTGGTAAGCAGCATGGCAGGAGATAACAGCGTTGTTATGTTCAGAATCGATCATGAGACCGGGGAATTGGAAAAATTGTTCTGTCTTCCGATCAGCGGGGAATATCCCAAGGACGCGGCGCTTTTCCCGGATAACAGACATCTGGTTTCCCTCAATCACGAATCCAATACATTGACCTTCTTTCATGTGGATACTGCAAAGGGACTGCTTGTTATGAACGGCAAGGAAATGAAGATAGACAGGCCTAACTGTATTATTTTCCATAAGCTTTCAAAGTAGCAGGGACATTAATCGAGTCAGATGAAATCGGAAGGTATGTTACGCCTGAAAAGCTGCTTTGCACAATGAGTTGTCATGAATTTATGAAAAAGAAAAGATATACCCCTTACAGCTATGAAGAGGGGTATATCTTTTTTAAGTAATCCATACGGGAATGCATATTTTCAAGCATCAAATCAAGTACGGTAAGGGCGGTCATGGTTTCCACAACCACTACGGCCCGGGGTACGATAATAGGGTCGTGGCGGCCTTTTATGTTGACGGAAATTTCTTCGCCTTTGCGGTTTATGGTTTCCTGGGTTTTGTAGATGGAGGGGGTGGGCTTTATGTGGGCTCTTAAAATAATTTGGTCTCCATCGCTGATACCGCCCAAAATGCCGCCTGCATGATTGGTTTTCTTGGTAACGGTTCCGTCTTTTAAAGTAAAAGAGTCGTTGTTTGCGCTGCCGAGACGGGAAGAAACTTCTGTGCCGTCTCCGATTTCGAAGGCCTTTACGGCGCCGATGGACATGATGGCGTGGGCAAGTCTGGCATCCAGCTTGTCAAAAACAGGCTCTCCGATTCCGGCAGGGAGATGGTCGATAACGCATTCAATAACACCTCCGGCAGAATCGGTATCCTTTATGCATTTATCCAGAAAATCGCCGGCTTTTTCAGCGGCTGTTTCATCGGGCATGGCTGTAGGATTGGCCGATATGAAAGAAGCGTCAAAATGATTATAATCAATAGTAACAGGTCCTATGGAGCGGGTGTATGCAAGTACGTGGATGCCCAGCTCCTTTAAAATTTTTGCGGCTATGGCGCCGCCGGCAACTCTGCCTATGGTTTCACGGCCTGAAGAACGACCGCCTCCGCGGTAATCCCGGAAACCGTATTTGGTGTCAAAGGTATAATCGGCATGTCCGGGACGGTAGTAGGAGGCGATTTCGCTGTAGTCGCCGGAACGCTGGGAGGTATTGCGGACCAGTAATGCAATGGGAGTGCCTGTGGTTTTTCCCTCGAAGATACCGGAAAGAATTTCTACGGTATCACTTTCGGCCCGTTTGGTGGCATATTTGGAGTTTCCGGGTTTTCTCCTGTTTAAATAAACCTGTATATCCTCGGAAGAAAGGGGAAGGCCGGCGGGGGCGCCGTCCACAACGACGCCTATGCCTTCTCCGTGGGATTCTCCGAAGGTCTGTATGGTAAAATGTTTTCCGAAAATTGAACCTGACATATATTTTATTCCTCGCGATGTTAGTTTATAAATCTGTTCCTGAATATGGTAAGCCGTTTCTGATACATAATATGTCCGTAGATGGATAAAATGTCCGGTATCTATAAATGAAACGTCCGATATAACATTTTATATAGCACTACAGGAACTGACAGATGTATTATATAGGATTTTCGGATTTACTGCAACTTGTGGATAAGTTTTTTTGGATCGGCGGGATACTGCCGGTATTAAGCTGTTTGTATGTGAAAACGATAACAATAGCGGAAATAACCGCTGTTAGAATATCTGATACAGGCATAGAGAGAGTAAAGCACGCCGTTAAGACCGAAAAAACCGGGCAGCAAAAGTGCAAAGCCTACGCCGAACACTATTTCACGAATCATTGACAAGGCTGTGGAAACAGCGGCCTTTCCCATCGCCTGTAAAAAGATGAAGGTTGCTTTGTTGACACAGGCAAATATTATCATACAAAGGTAGATGCGGAATGCCTTTAATGCAAAATCTGTATAATAAACGCTTTTGTTCGCCGCGCCGAATATGGCAATAAGCCGGCCGGGGAGAAACTCTACAATCAGTAACGATATGATACCCAAGGTTGCCCCGTAAACGAGAAGCTTTGTAAGCAGGGTCTTTACACGAGTTTTCATTCCTGCGCCTATATTAAATCCTACAATGGGAATACAGCCTGCCGCCATGCCTACAACAATGGAAATGACAATCTGGAAAAATTTCATTACAATCCCTACAACCGCCATTGGAATCTGGGCGTATTGTTCCTGGCTGAAAACGATATATGAGGATATGCTACCTGAAAATGCCATTTGAAAAGACGGAAAAGAACTGACAAACGAATGGGAATATGCTATTATTAATACGATATGTCCTGCCGTGACAGGATGTGGTAAAACAAAAGAAACAGAAAAACCAAAGAAACAGCAAAACAAGATAAACGATGAAAACCAATAAACTAAAACATACCGGCAAAAAAGCAGGAAAAAATAAAAAAAATATTTCAAGCAGAAAAAAAATTTCTTTTAAATACAAATTTTTATGCTGCATTTTTTTGTGTGCTATTTATGCGGGCGGCTGTAGTTTTATATGGGACGCCATATCCGTTAATGTCTTTGCCTACAGCGGACAGGCTGAAGATGAACTGTACGGGGATGACGGCAAAGAACAGAGGGAAAAAGAAGAATATGCGGGGCTGGAAGTATCGGAAATTTACGGAGAGCAGGCCCTTGCGGGAAATGAGGCAGAAGAAGGATATGCCCACGGAGAGGCTGATTATGAAGTCAATAGTATTTCCATAGATGATATCCTGTCGGGAAATTCCATTTCGGAAAATAATCTGGAGAGCTCTGAAGAAGAAGCAGAATTGACGAAGGATGACTGGAGACTGGTGCTGATAAATAAACAGCATTCCATTCCTGACGATTATACCTTTACATTCGGAAGCATTCATACGCAAAAAGGCGGTATGAGATTTGATGAAAGAATTATTCCCGATTTGCTGAAAATGCTGAAGGCGGCAAAGGAGGATGGCATTAATCTGGAAATCCGCTCGCCGTACAGGGACATGAACAGGCAGGTGTATTTGTTTAACAAAAAGATAAAGGAATATATGCAGCAGGGTATGTCTTATATGGATGCCTATGCGGTTTCTTCCAGAACCGTTACAGTGCCGGGAGCATCGGAGCATCAAATCGGTCTGGCTCTGGATATTACCTGTGATACCCATATCGGATTAACGAAAAGCTTCGGGGAGACAGAGGCGGGAAAATGGCTGGCGGAGCATGGCTGTGAATATGGTTTTATCGTCAGATATCCCGAGGGCAAGGAGTATGTGACAGGGATTGAGTATGAGCCGTGGCACTTACGGTATGTGGGGGTAGAGGCGGCAACTATCATTACGAGGGAAGGAATTACTTTGGAGGAGTTTGTGGCTTCTTTAGATGATTGGAGATAATATGTACGAATTAATAAAAAAAGAAGGAAGAGCAAAAAGAGGACGTTTTCATACGGTGCACGGATGTGTTGAAACGCCGGTATTTATGAATGTGGGAACGGTGGCGGCCATTAAAGGCGCTGTTTCAACAGAGGATTTGGAACAGATCGGGACACAGGTGGAGTTATCCAATACTTACCACCTTCATGTAAGGCCGGGAGATGAGATCATAAAGCAAATGGGGGGCCTGCACAGGTTTATGAGCTGGAATAAACCGATTCTGACGGATTCCGGCGGATTTCAGGTATTTTCCCTTGCAGGACTTAGAAGCATAAAGGAAGAAGGAGTAATTTTTCGCTCTCATATTGACGGCAGGAAAATTTTTATGGGACCGGAGGAGAGCATGAGGATTCAGTCCAATCTTGCATCCACCATTGCCATGGCTTTTGATGAATGCGCCCCGGCGCTGGCGGACAGGGACTATGTGACAAAATCCGTGGAACGTACTACAAGGTGGCTATGGCGCTGTAAAACGGAAATGAACCGGTTAAACGGACTGGATACTACAATTAATAAAGAACAGATGCTTTTCGGAATCAATCAGGGGGCAATATTTCCTGATATCCGCATTGAACATGCAAAAAGGATATCGGAGCTGGATTTACCGGGATATGCCATAGGCGGCCTGGCAGTAGGGGAGAGTCATGAGGAAATGTATCATATATTGGATGAAACGGTTCCCTATCTGCCGGAAAACAAACCCACTTATCTTATGGGAGTGGGCACTCCGGCCAATATTTTGGAAGCGGTGGAACGGGGCGTTGATTTTTTTGACTGCGTATATCCTACCAGAAACGGAAGGCATGCCCATCTGTATACCCGTTTCGGAAAGATCAATCTGCTTAATGCCAGATATGAAACGGATGACAGACCGCCGGAGGAGGGCTGCGGCTGTCCTGCCTGCAGGCGGTATTCAAGAGCTTATATCAGACATTTACTGAAGGCAAAGGAAATGCTTGGAATGCGGCTTTGCGTGCTGCATAATCTGTATTTTTATAATCATCTGATGGAGGATATCAGAAAGGCTTTGGATGAAGGACGTTTTTTGCAATTTAAGAAGGAATTGCTTTCTTCTATGTCTGCGGGAGTGCAGGAAAATTGAGACAGAATGGGCACAGACAAAGCAATAAACGTATCAAAAGAAACGGGACGAATGTGTTATATTTGTTAAATTTATAAAAATACTTGAAGAAATGTAATATTTTGTGTATGATGTGTTTTAGTTGATTACAGATTTGGAGGTCCGTTATGGGAATTTTATTAAGTGAAGGAACAGATGCTGCTGTAGGCGGTATGGGTGGTTTAGGAATGTTATTGGTATGGGGCGTTTTTATTGTCGTCATGTTTTTTATGATGACCGGTCCCCAGAAAAAAGAACAGAAAAGGCTGAAGGCAATGTTATCTACCATGGAAATCGGCGACAGCGTTTATACCACCAGCGGTTTTTACGGAATGGTAATTGATATTTCTGAGGACAGCGTTATTGTTGAATTCGGCAACAACAAAAACTGCCGTATTCCTATGAGCAAAAATGCAATTGCCCAGGTGGAAAAACCCGGTGCGGAATAAGATTGGACAAGACGGGATAAAACCGGATTCCCGGTATTGACAAAAATAAAACAGGGCTTTCGCAAAAGGTTATGATTACGGCCTTTGTGAAGGTTCTTTTTTATTTTGACAAGGGGCGGGCATCCGTCGATCATGAATCAGATATAGCCATTGTTTATAATGAATATTACCGGAAGTTATAAAAGCGGCTTTTGGTATGAAATCTATTGATAATTGACGAATTTTCCTATATGATAGAAAAGACGGATTCTACAATTTGTGAATTGTGCTGGGAGTTCGTTGTGGCAGAATGAAATACCCTGCCGTAAGCCGGGGATCAATGCCATAAGAAACGGAGGATGGAAAATGGAATTAAATATTGTATGTATTCCGGGAGACGGGATCGGTCCGGAAATTGTAACGGAAGCAAAAAAGGTACTGGATGCGGTGGGAGCTAAATTCGGCCACAGCATGAAATATACAGATATTTTAATGGGAGGCGCATCCATTGATGTGCACGGCGTTCCATTAACGGATGAAGCAGTTGAAACAGCAAAGGGAGCCGGTGCGGTTTTGATGGGTTCTATCGGCGGAAATACTACAACCAGCCCGTGGTATCAGCTACCGCCCAATTTAAGACCGGAAGCAGGCCTGTTAAGCATACGAAAAGCTTTAAACCTGTTTGCAAATTTAAGACCTGCAGTTTTATACGATGAGCTGGCGGGGGCATGTCCTTTAAAGGAAGAGATTTCCCAAAAGGGATTTGACATGATGATTATGAGAGAATTGACAGGGGGACTCTATTTCGGAGAGCGAAAGACAGAAGAAGTGAACGGAAAACTGGTTGCCGTGGATACTTTAACCTATTCCGAGGATGAAATCCGCAGAATTGCCATTAAGGGATTTGATATTGCCATGAAGAGAAATAAAAAGGTTACCAGTGTGGACAAAGCAAATGTGCTGGATTCTTCCAGACTCTGGAGAAAGGTCGTAGAAGAGGTGGCAAAGGATTATCCGGAAGTAACCTTAGAGCACATGCTGGTGGATAATTGCGCTATGCAGCTTGTAAAGGACCCGGCGCAGTTCGATGTGATTTTAACGGAAAATATGTTCGGAGATATTTTGTCCGATGAGGCCAGCATGGTCACGGGCTCTATCGGTATGTTAGCATCGGCTTCCTTAAACGATACGAAGTTTGGACTTTATGAGCCAAGCCACGGAAGCGCTCCGGATATTGCGGGAATGGATATTGCAAATCCCATTGCAACGGTTCTTTCCGCATCCATGATGTTAAGATATTCCTTTGATCTGGATAAAGAGGCGGATGCTATAGACAAGGCGGTAAAGCAGGTGTTAAAGGACGGATACCGCACGGTAGACATTATGCCCAAGGAAGAAAGCGAAAAGGAAGCCTTTACCAGGGTTGGATGCAGCAGAATGGGAGATTTGCTGGCTGAAAGAATTTAAAACTAAAATTTGAAAGTGGAAAAGGAATTGTGGAAGCTCACGGCAGCTGCACAAAATGGATCTTAAGATAAATATTAAATGTAGAATATGTTTTTGATAAGCGGATAGTAAGCGGAGAAAGGATGAAAGCCATGAGAAGTGACAGTGTAAAAACAGGGGTTGCACAGGCGCCTCACAGAAGTTTGTTTAATGCGTTAGGTTATACGGAAGAGGAAAGACGGAGACCGTTGATCGGTATTGTCTGTTCCTACAATGAGATAGTTCCCGGTCATATGAATCTGGACAAGATTTGTGACGCGGTCAAAATGGGCGTTGCCATGGCCGGTGGCACGCCGGTTATGTTTCCTGCAATTGCAGTCTGCGACGGAATTGCCATGGGACATATCGGTATGAAATATTCTCTGGTCACAAGAGATTTGATTGCGGACAGCACGGAGTGTATGGCAATGGCCCACGGCTTTGACGGCCTTGTTATGATTCCCAACTGCGATAAAAATGTACCGGGGCTTTTAATGGCTGCGGCAAGGGTTAATATTCCCACCATATTTGTTTCCGGAGGCCCCATGCTTGCAGGAAGGGTTAAAGGAGAAAAAAGAAGCCTCTCCAGTATGTTCGAAGCGGTAGGAAGCGTTGCGGCAGGCAATATGACTATGGAAGACCTTTGTGAATTTGAGGAGAAGGTATGCCCTACCTGCGGTTCCTGTTCCGGTATGTATACGGCAAATTCCATGAATTGTTTAACGGAAGCCTTAGGAATGGGATTAAAGGGAAACGGAACCGTTCCTGCGGTTTACAGTGAAAGAATTCGCCTTGCAAAGCATGCGGGCATGAAAATCATGGAGCTTTTGGAGAAAAATATTAAGCCCAGGGATATTATGACGGAGAAGGCATTTATGAATGCATTGACTGTGGATATGGCGTTGGGATGTTCTACAAATTCCATGCTTCATCTTCCGGCAATCGCCCATGAGGCAGGGGTGGATCTGAATCTGGATATTGCCAATGAATTATCCGCAAAAACTCCCAATCTCTGTCATTTAGCGCCTGCAGGCCCTACTTATATGGAGGACTTGAATGAAGCGGGCGGCGTTTATGCGGTTATGAATGAACTGAATAAGAAAAAGCTTTTGCATACGGACCTGATAACGGTTACAGGAAGAACCATAGGGGAAAATATTGAAGGATGTACGAATAAAAATCCGGAGGTTATCCGCCCGGTGGAAAATCCCTATTCGGAAACAGGCGGCATTGCAGTATTAAAAGGAAACCTTGCTCCTGACAGCGGAGTTGTTAAGCGCTCTGCCGTTGTAGAGGAGATGATGGTTCATGAAGGTCCTGCAAGAGTGTTTGATTGTGAAGAAGACGCCATTGAAGCCATTAAAGGCGGAAAGATTGTGGCGGGGGACGTTGTGGTAATCCGCTATGAAGGACCTAAAGGAGGTCCCGGGATGAGAGAGATGCTAAATCCCACTTCGGCAATTGCAGGTATGGGACTGGGCTCCAGCGTTGCCCTGATTACCGACGGTCGTTTTTCCGGCGCCTCCAGGGGAGCATCCATCGGACATGTATCTCCCGAAGCGGCAGTGGGAGGTCCGATTGCCCTTGTGAAAGAAGGGGATATTATCAGCATCAATATTCCGGAAAACAAACTGGAAGTAAAGATTTCCGATGAGGAAATGGCGGCAAGAAGAGAAAAATGGCAGCCCAGAGAGCCTCAGGTTACCACAGGCTATCTTGCACGTTACAGGGAAATGGTAACAAGCGGCAACAGAGGCGCTATTCTGGAGATTAAATAAGCGGTTTGAAAATAATTTTCAGAAAAGATTATTTGATTTATTAGATCAGAACAGAAAGGATGATAAAATGCAGTTAACAGGTGCGGAAATCGTTATAGAATGTTTAAAAGAACAGGGAGTGGACACGGTATTCGGTTATCCCGGAGGGACTATTTTAAATGTATACGATGCGCTGTATAAGCACAGTGATGAAATCCGCCATGTGCTTACATCCCATGAACAGGGAGCGGCTCATGCGGCGGACGGTTATGCAAGAGCAACTGGAAAAGTGGGAGTTTGTATGGCTACAAGCGGACCGGGAGCAACCAATCTGGTTACCGGAATTGCCACGGCATACATGGATTCCATTCCGGTAGTGGCAATAACGGCGAATGTGAATTTACCTTCCTTAGGAAAGGATTCCTTCCAGGAGGTGGATATTGCCGGTGTGACCATGCCTATTACCAAGCACGGGTATATTGTAAAGGATGTAAACCAGCTTGCGGATACTTTGAGAAAAGCCTTTGAAATTGCAAAAAGCGGAAGGCCGGGACCGGTTCTGGTTGATATTACAAAGGATGTAACTGCCAATACGGCGGAATTTACATCCCAACCCCCGAAGCCTGTGGAGAAAAAATCAAATTATACAAAAGAAGATTTGAAAAAAGCGGCAGAGCTGATCAACCATGCCGAAAAACCCTTTATTTTTGTGGGCGGCGGAGCAGTTTTGTCGGGAGCATCTAAAGAAGTGCGGGCGTTGGCGGAAAAGATTGAAGCGCCTGTATGCGATTCCCTCATGGGAAAAGGTGTCTTTGACGGTCACAACCCTTTATATACGGGAATGCTGGGCATGCACGGAACCAAGGCTTCCAATCTGGGAGTATCTGAATGCGATTTGCTGATTGCGCTGGGCGTAAGATTTTCTGACCGTGTTATCGGAAATCCGAAGAAATTTGCAGAAAACGCAAAGATGATCCATATAGATATAGATGCGGCGGAAATTAACAAGAATATCAAAACGGACGCATCCATTGTAGGCGATTTGAAAGAGGTTTTAGATATTTTAAATGAGATGGTAGAGGCAAATCCTCATAAAGAATGGGCGGAGCATGTGGAAGGCTATAAAGTGAAATATCCCTTAAAATATGAGGAAGAAGCTTTAAGCTGCCCCTATTTTATTGAGCAGGTTGATAAAGCTACGGAGGGAAAAGCCATTATTACTACGGACGTCGGACAGCATCAGATGTGGGCGGCCCAGTTTTATCAGTATTCGGAGCCCAGAACCTTTCTTTCTTCCGGGGGCTTAGGCACAATGGGTTACGGCTTAGGAGCCTGCATCGGCGCAAAGCTTGGCAGACCGGATAAAACGGTTATCAATATTGCGGGAGACGGATGCTTCCGTATGAATATGCAGGAGCTTGCCACGGCAGGACGTTACAATATACCCATTGTGGAGGTTGTGATCAACAACCAGGTGTTAGGTATGGTAAGACAGTGGCAGACCCTGTTTTACGGACACAGATATTCACAGACTATCTTAAATGACGAGGTGGATTACTGTAAGGTGGCAGAGGCTTTGGGCTGTGTAGCGTATAAGGTCACAAAGAAGGAAGAGGCTCTCCCAGCTATAAAAGAAGCCATAGCTGGTGGAAAGCCTGCCTTAATCGAGGTTGTGATACACGAGGACGATAAGGTATTCCCTATGGTTTCGCCGGGAGCGCCTATCAGCGAAGTCTTTGATGCGGATGACATGAAAGAGGCATAGTTTTCTGATTAATATGATAAAATGTTGTGATGAAGTAATTTATTGCAGAGGGCACTTATGAGGAAAAAATTTCTGACGGTTCTGGCGATTTTAACCTTTACGCCGGTATGTATGATATTGCTGATTTATTTCGGGCTTGTTTGGTATTATAAAGGAACATATATGAACGGTATTACGATCAATGACGTTTATGCCAGCGGCAAAACGCCGGAAGAGATGAATGAAATACTGCTCGAAAAAACCGATAAGGCATCCTTTACCATTACGGATAAGTTTGGTAAGACCTATGAAATTCCAATAGAAGATATGAATTTCACTTATACATATCTGGATGAACTGAATAAGATCCAAAACAGGCAGAATCCCCTGCATTGGGGAATGGCCTTGGTAAACGGAGAAAATGAGTGTCATGCTATTACGCCTAAGGGAAAATGTGATACAAAGGCTCTTGAGGATTATCTGATGTCCATGGAGCTTTTGCAGAATCAGGCGGATCCCGATAGAATCAGGGTGGAGATCATTAAGGAAAAGGATGGTTATGCCTTGGTGGATGAGACTCAGAATCTTTTGGATAAGGATGCGGCAGTGGAAGCGGTGGAAGAGGCTGTTTTAAAGGGCGAACGGTATCTGAACTTAGAGGATGCAGAGTGTTATATTGAGGTAGAATACACAAGGGAAATGCTGAATACCCTGGATATCTGGAATAAGGTTGAAAAAATGCAGGATTCCCGGATCGTCTGCCGGTTTTATGACGGAGATGAGGTAATAGACGCTTCCGTAATCTGCAACTGGATTCTGCTGGATGAAGACGGAGAGTTTCTTCTGGATGATACCGGGGAACTGATACTGGATGAAGAAGAGGTAGAGGAATATGTCGCAGGAATTGCCAAAGCCCATGACAGTACGGACGGCCCCTGGAACTTTAATCCTACAAGAGGCGGAACCATTACCATTGAAAAAGGAAATTACGGATATAAGCTGAATCAGAAGAAGCAGAAGGAAACTCTGATAGAGCAGGTTTATGCCCACCGGAGCGGGGAGGCGGAGGCTGTCTACAGCCAGAGAGGCTGGGGAACCGGGAAAGACGATATCGGAAATACCTATATCGAAGTGGATATGTCACAACAGACAATGTACTATTATAAAGACGGGGAATTAAAGCTCTCGACACCGGTAGTAACGGGCAATACCGGAAAAGGGAACGGAACTCCTCAAAGGGTCTGCTATGTTTATTATAAGCAGAGAAACAGAACCTTGATCGGAGAGGATTACAGGACTCCCGTGTCTTACTGGATGGCGGTTTATGGCAATATCGGTATACACGATGCCACTTGGAGAGGGAAGTTTGGTGGAAGCATTTATAAGACCAACGGCTCCCACGGATGCATTAATACGCCTATGAAAGCGGTCAGCCAGCTCTATGAAATGGTGGAGGAAGGCACACCCGTTATTATGTTTTATTAAAAATAACCATTGACGAAAAAAATATAGAAAGGTACAATGGAATTTAGATTTTATAAGAGGAGGGACCAGAAGTGTCCAGAGTTTACAATTTTTCAGCAGGTCCGGCAGTTTTACCTGAAGAAGTATTAAAAGAAGCTGCAGATGAAATGTTAGATTATAAAGGAAGCGGTATGTCCGTTATGGAAATGAGCCACCGCTCCAAGGTATATGACGGCATTATTAAGGAAGCCGAGGCGGATTTGAGGGAATTGATGAATATTCCTGATAATTATAAGGTTCTGTTTTTACAAGGCGGAGCCAGCCAGCAGTTTGCCATGATTCCCATGAACCTGATGAAAAACAAAAAAGCGGGTTATGTGGTAACAGGACAGTGGGCAAAGAAAGCATATCAGGAGGCAAAGCTTTACGGCGAAGCCATTGAGCTTGCATCCAGTGCGGATAAGACTTTTTCTTACATACCCGACTGCAGCAATCTGGATATTCCCGATGATGTGGACTATGTTTATATCTGTGAAAACAACACCATTTACGGTACAAAGTTCCACACCCTTCCCGATACCAAGGGACACACTCTTGTTGCGGATATATCCTCATGCTTTTTGTCAGAGCCGGTAGATGTTACCAAATACGGCGTGATTTATGGCGGCGTCCAGAAAAATGTGGGACCGGCAGGTGTGGTTATCTGTATTATCCGTGAGGATCTGATTACAGAGGATGTGCTGCCCGGCACCCCTACCATGCTGCGTTACAAAATCCATGCGGACGCAGAGTCTTTATATAATACGCCTCCCTGCTACGGTATTTATATGTGCGGCAAGGTGTTTAAATGGTTAAAGAACATGGGTGGTCTTTCCGTAATGAAGAAAAGAAATGAAGAAAAGGCAAAGATTTTGTATGATTTTCTGGATGAAAGCAAATTATTCAAGGGAACTGTTGTAAAAGAAGACCGTTCCCTGATGAATGTACCTTTTGTAACAGGAAACGAAGAACTGGATGCAAAATTTGTAAAAGAGGCGGCGGAAGCAGGCTTTGTAAACTTAAAGGGACACAGAAGCGTAGGCGGTATGCGTGCATCCATTTATAATGCGATGCCTAAGGAAGGCGTTGAGAAGCTGGTTGCCTTCATGAAGGAATTTGAAGCAAAGAATGCATAATGCAAAAATACATCGAAAATGAGAGCGGATCAAAAATGCATGAGAAATAAATATGATCCGGAAAGTGGAATGTATTAAAAATTAAAACACATAGAAATATACAGGAAAGAAGGATAAAAACGTGTTTCAGTATTATTGTCTCAATCCTATCGCACAGGTGGGACTTGAAAAATTTGGCGAAGGATATGAAAAAACAGATGATGTAAATGCCGCAGAAGGCATTCTTGTAAGAAGTGCGGATATGCACTCTATGGAGTTTTCCGATAAGCTTTTAGCCGTTGTCCGGGCAGGAGCCGGAGTTAACAATATTCCTTTGGAGGAATGTGCAAAGAAAGGTATCGTAGTATTCAATACGCCCGGCGCCAATGCCAATGCGGTAAAGGAATTGGTAATCAGCGGTATGCTCCTTGCCTGCCGTGATATTACAGGCGGAATTGACTGGGTAAAAACTCAGACCGAAAATCCCGATGTTGCAAAGGCGGCTGAGAAAGAAAAGAAAAAATTTGCAGGAACCGAGATCATGGGCAAAAAGCTGGGTATCATCGGTTTGGGCGCTATCGGAGTAAAGGTAGCCAACGCCGCAAAACATCTGGGAATGGAAGTGTACGGCTATGATCCTTATCTTTCCGTAGATGCGGCATGGAGCTTAAGCAGAGATGTAAAGCATGTGATCAATGTGGAGGATATTTACAGAGAGTGTGATTTTATTACCATTCATGTGCCTGCCCTTGATTCCACAAAGGGAATGATCAATAAGGAAACCATCGGCATGATGAAGGATGGCGTGGTAATCTTAAACTTTGCAAGGGATGTACTTTGCAAGGAGGAGGATGTTTTGGAAGGAATTGCATCCGGTAAAATCCGCAAGTATGTAACGGATTTCCCCAATACTATTACCACCGGAAAGGAAGGCTGTATCGTAACGCCTCATATCGGCGCATCTACAGAGGAATCGGAAGATAATTGTGCGGTTATGGGCGTTAAGGAAATGGTAAATTATCTGGAAAACGGCAATATTAAGAACAGTGTGAATTATCCTGCGCTGGATATGGGCGTTTGTGAAAAGGCCGGCCGTGTTGCGGTATTCCATAAAAATACCGCCAATATGATTACCAAGCTGGCAGGGTGCTTTGGCGATGTGGATATTAATATTTCGGATATGAGTAACAAATCCAGAGGCGATTTTGCGGTATCCATGTTTGACATTGAAGAGCCGGCAACAGAGGACGTCATTGAAAAGCTTGCTGCCATTAACGGCGTGTTCAGGGTTCGTGTTGTAAAATAGGCTTAAAAGCTTAAATCAGTCAATAAGAGATAGTATAAAAGATAAATGAAGTAAAAAAGAAAGAGCTGTTATGTTTCAAAAGAAATTCATAGCAGTTCTTTTTTGCGTCCGTTTTTTTGTTTTTAGGAGTTGAAGGAATATGGCTATTTGTTTATAATATTTTTATTGGAAATGTTATCGGATAAAGCTTCGGGTAAAATTTCAGGAGGTAATGATAGATGGAGCAGTATTTAATCTGGAAGGTTTTGGGAATTGAAGAAACAGATGATGAAGATATGATCAGACAGGCATATCGCGAAAAGCTGTCGGGAGTGAATCCGGAGGAAGACCAGGCGGGCTTTATGCGCCTTCGGGAAGCCTATGAGCAGGCGATAGAATATGTAAGAGGACAGCAGGAACAGTCCGATGATATGGAAGAATTAAAAAACGGGGATGAAGTGGACCGCTTTATTTATCGCATCTATAAAATATATGAAGATATTGAAAAAAGACGTAATCCGGCAAAATGGTTGGAGGTATTTCAGGATGAAGTATGCGACGGTCTGGATTCCGAGGTGCCGGAACGGCTTCTTGTATTTATTATGAGTCATCATTATATGCCCATGGCGGTATGGAAGGCAATTGATGATAAATTTCACTATGTGGAGGATATGGCAGCCCTGAAAGAAAAATTTCCCGAGGATTTTTTGAATTATGTAAAATATAAGACGGGACATGAAGAGTTTATTGACTTCACTATTTTTTCGGGAGATACAAGCGACCATGTGGATGATTATCTGAACAAATATTTTGATTTGAAGGCAATGGTAGATCAGGGAGCGGTAGAGAATCAGGACAAAATATCCGGGGCGTTAAAGGCTTTGGAGGATTACAATGTTTATTATCCTTATGTGGATGCCGAAAAACTGCGGTATTTTTATTTAACCGATCCGGAAAACAGAGAATCGGAAATTTTGGAGCTTGCTGATTCTTTATATGAAGAATATGGAGAAAACCAGTATATCGCTTATTATTGCGGGGAAGCCTGCGAAAAGTGTAAGCGTATTGAAAAGGCGGAAGAGATCTGGAAAAAAATTTTGGTAAATGAGCCTGACCATTATATGGCAAAGTATGGAATGGCCAAAATAATGTCGGACAGAGGAGAATTGGCAGAGGCAAAAGAATACTGTCTGGATTTACTGGATGTGGATGACAGAAGCCAGGAACTTCGGGAATTTTTGGATTCCTTAAACAAAAAGCTCATTGACCTTTACACGGAGCAGTTAAAGGGGAACGAAGATGATTTTCCCACTACCAATAAGCTGGCATGGTGTCATTTCCAGATGCAGGATTATAAAAAAGTAGAGGATATTTTAAATCATGTGCCGGAAAAATACCGGGAGGAATATGATTATATCAATTTAATCGGGCGCAATTATCTGGCAATGGATGACTATGACAATGCCATGAAGTATCTTCCAAGATGGCAGAAAATGATAGAGGAAACGGAAGATGACGGTTCCAAGGAAGCTCATAAGCGGTTAAACAGAAAGGGATTTTCCTATTTTGCTATTGGATTCTGTCAGTGGAACCAGAACCTGATACCCGAGGCCACAGAAAATCTTTTTAAGAGCTTTGAACTGGAAAAACAGCTGAATGCCAAGCTTTCCTATATGGACCAGATGGCGCAGTTTTATCTGGATGCGGGAAGCTATGACCAGGCAATTGATATGTGTACCAGAATCGTTACCATGGACAGGAATTATTATCCGTCTTATGTGAGAAGACAGCAGGCATATTTTGAAAAAAAGAACGGACAGGGAGTTATTGATGATTTTTATGAATGCATCCGTCTTTATCAGGGCTATGTAAAGCCTTATGTCCTTGCATACAAAACCTTTTATTTTTACAGACAGTATGAGGATGCCGCGGGTATTCTAAAGAGAGTTAAAGAGGCCGGACTGGAAAGCGATGAGTTAAAGCTGTATCAGTTTAAGATACAGAGAGCGACTATGACAGGAAGGGAGCACTGGTTGAAAACGCTGGAAGAGGTTACGAAATTCAAAGAAGAATATTTTGCAAAGAAGAATGAACGGGAAAAGGATGGGGAAAAAGAGGAAAACCAGACTGTGGAGAGTGATCTGGAAGACCCGGAAGAATTATTTATGGAAATTGCCCTGCTGCATTGGAATGTGGATAATACGGATGCGGCGTTAAAGGCTGTGGATGAAGGCATTTCCCTGTATGGGGATAAGACAGGACTTGTATGGCTGAAGGCCGATATTTTTATGGATTTGGAAAAATATCAGGAAGCTTTGGGGCTTTACCGTAAGATTATGGACGAAGAAGGTCAAAGTCCCGGTATACATATTAATGTGGGAAAATGTCTGGATAAAATCGGACAGATGCGGATGAATGACAAGGCGGAGGACGCTTTGAGGGAATATGAGAAGGCTTATGAAATCAATCCCCGTCATTCGGAAGTAAATTTCCTGATTATGCGGATTTATAAGCGTAAATTTGTATACAGGGGAGAAAAAGAGGCTTATGAAAAAGCAATTTTCCATGCTAATGCCCAGCTTGAGATTTCGGAGGATGCATATTATTATATTGAAAGAGGCCTTATTTATGAAGAAGGTCATGAGCTGGATAGGGCTTTAGCCGACTTTTTGGAGGCGGCAAGGCTGGAGCCGGACAATATCTATGCCCATAACAATGCGGGAAATATCTGCCGTAAATTACGGAAGTTCGATTTGGCGCTTCAGGAGTTTGAGACAGCTATGAAGCTTCCCAATGAAAACCAGAATGTCTGGGTATATTCCAATATGGCGGAATTGCTGGAGACTATGGGAGAGTATGACAAGGCTCTGGAATATATGTTAAAGCAGGTAAAAGCAGCGCCAAACAGTCGCTATCTGCTGGAAAATCTGGCGCGCCAGTATGAGAAGGCTGGAAAATTCGGCCATGCTATCAGTACTTATGAAAAATTAAGGAAACTGGGATATTTAAGGGATTATGAGCTGTCTTACAACATTGCGGGATGTCATTATCTGGCAGGAAGCAATGTGGCAGCCAAAAAGCATTATCTGAAAGCAATTTCCCTTGCGAAGAAAGAAGGGGACGGACTTTTGGAGTGCTATGATGAATATGGAGATTTTTGTCGTGATACGGGACGTTTTAAAGAGGCGCTGGAGGCTTATGAGAAATGTTTTTCCCTGGCAGATAAACAGGATAATTTTACCATAAGAAACCGTACTATGGATATTGCCGAGGTCTATTATGAAATGGATCGTAAGGAAAAGGCGGCAGAATATGCAAAGAAATATCTGGATATGACGGTTGAAGCGTATGGCAGTCTGGAAAAAAGAGTGGAAGAGAACCGGAAGTATTGTCCTGCCAGAGCCTATTCCATTGCTATGTGTCTGATGATGACAGGGGATTTGGAAGGGGCGGAAAAGTACCAGCAGATTGTCATGAGAAGCTATCAATGCAATGACTGCCACCACGGAAAGTGCTTTGAGGCATATTATGGCGAGGGACTGATCATGGAAGCTGCAGGTAATTTCTTGCGGGCCATAGAATTAATGAAAGAGGCTCTGGAGATCAAAGGAGATTATCCGGAATGTAAAAGAGCCTTGCAAAGAGTAATGAAAAAAGCAAAAAAACACTAAGAGGAGAATAAATAAAGAAAAATGATCGTAGGAATTGATTTGGGAACAACCAATAGTCTTGTTGCATATTTTTCGGAAGAGGGACCGAAAATCATTCCTAACAGACTGGGAAAAAATTTAACACCGTCTATCGTCAGCATTGATGAGGATGAACAGATTTATGTGGGGGAAACTGCCAGGGAGAGAATGCTGCTATATCCTGATAGCGCTGCGGCTGTCTTTAAAAGGGATATGGGAAGTGACAGGAAATTCCAGCTTTTGCATAAGCAGTTCAGAGCCGAGGAATTATCCGCCCTTGTTTTAAAGGCATTAAAAGAGGATGCGGAAGCGTATCTTCACGAGCCGGTTACGGAAGCGGTAATCAGTGTGCCTGCTTATTTTAACGATGATAGAAGAAAAGCTACCAAACGGGCCGGGGAATTGGCCGGGCTTAAAGTGGAGCGTATTATCAGCGAACCCACAGCGGCAGCCATTGCCTATGGTTTATACCAGAGCCGTGAAAATGCCAAATTCCTTGTATTTGACTTAGGCGGGGGAACTTTTGATGTTTCCATTCTGGAATTATATGATTCGATTATTGAAGTAAGGGCCGTAGCGGGAGATAATTTCTTGGGCGGCGAGGATTTCACGGAAGTACTGTTACAGCTGTTTTTTGATAAGTATAAGGAACTCGACAAGGAAAAGCTGTCCTTCCATACCTTGCGCCACATTACCAAACAGGCGGAAATCTGTAAAAAAGGCTTTTCGGACAGCAACACTTCTAAGATGGTCTGCAATATAGACGGGGAAGCGTTTGAGATGGGCATTACTGCAGAGGTATACGAAGCGGCGTGTGAAGAGCTTTTAGATAAAATGAAGCAGCCTATTAAGAGGAGTCTTGCCGACGCCCATATTAAGGTTAAAGACATCGATAAGGTCGTTTTGGTAGGGGGCGCTACCAAGCTGTCCTTTGTCAGAAGATTTGTGGGTAAGATTTTCCGTACCATACCGGATGTTAATATCAATCCCGATGAAGCGGTTGCTTTAGGGGCGGCTGTCCAGGCGGCCATGAAGGAGCGCAACGCCCTGATTAAGGAAATTATCTTAACGGACGTCTGTCCCTTTACCCTGGGAACCGAAGTGGTGCTGGAACGGGAGGAAAATGTGTTTGAGGGCGGTCATTTCTGCCCCATTATTGAGCGAAACACTACAATTCCCGCAAGCCGCACGGAACGGCTCTATACCGTAAGGGACAATCAGACCAGACTCAGAGTCAAAATTTTACAGGGAGAAAGCCGTTTTGCAGCCAATAATCTTCTTTTGGGGGAAATATCCATTAAAATTCCCGCTGCAAAAGCAGGAGAGGAACCGGTGGATGTAACCTATACCTATGACATTAATTCCATTCTGGAGGTGGAAATCAAGGTTGTCAGCACGGGAGAAAAGGTAAAACAGATTATTAAGGGCGGACAAACCCAGATGAGCGATGAGGAAATCGAAAAACGTATGCAGGAAATCGCTTATCTGAAGATTCATCCAAGGGAAAAGGAGGAGAACAAGCTTCTTCTGCTCAGGGGAGAGCGTTTATATGAAGAAAGCCTGGGCAATGACCGCAGAATTGTGGAGCGGGAGCTGCAGAAGTTTGACGACGCCTTAAACACCAGGGATAATGGGAAGATTGAAGAGGCAAGGGAAGAATTCAGGGTGTTTTTGAAGGATTTTACGGAGGATTTATAAAGTATCTGGAGTACAGATTTTGTTCATGAAAGGCAAACTCCAAAAGGGGCAGGTCCTGTTTGAAATCAAAGAGGGAATTGATAAGTCCCAATTCTTTCAAAGTGCAGGTTTTTCCGCCTTTATCAGAACAATACTGAAAGGAGACAAAATCTTCATTTATACAAATTTTAATTCCGGTATAAGAATCAGTAAGCGGGCATTCAGCGGTCTTCAGCAGCGGATTAGCATGAGTCAGGATACCTGTAATATGAATCTTATATTGGCTGACGGATATTTCCGGTAAAATAAGCGCTTTCTGGCAATCACAGGAAAGCAGAATCACGTTATGGTTTGTTACAATATAATACGGAAATAGACTGCTACAGGCGTGCGCAAAATCATTTTCTTCATAATAATAGTAGAATTGGCAATTTGTTTCCCTTCAAATACAAAAGGAAGTAATGCAGACAGGATCTGCAAATTAAGAATCGAAGAGCTGTCTGCCTGTATAAAAGGTACAATATGTTTTAAATCTAAAGTGCGGAAGCAGACGGCTTCCAGTTGATGATAGATATCCCTGAAAAAATCATTTTGAAAATGTGACAAGGAATACAGAAAAGGTTCTTTGTCACATTTTATATTTTGCGTGATGATTTGGCATATTAAGTTTATAATATTATAGCTTCCTGTTACAAGCTGGGTATGAAAAAGGTCTATAGGAAGAGCAATATTTTCAAAATTAGAAAAATATAAAAGAGGACGTAGAGAATATTCCGATTGAGTGAGTAATTTCCATATCAAATTATCTTTTTGGAATCTGTTTTCGCCTAATTGTGTACGGATAAAGGCCTTTTTTAATTCCTGCAGCTGTTGTGGACTTAATTGAAGAAAGGGAAGAAGCTTTTGCATATTTTCATAGCTTAAAGTTCTTTCTCCGTTTAAAGCCCGTTGTAAGGTAGTGCGATTTACCTTACTGACACTGGAGATGGAATAGATGGTATATTTACTTTGTTCAATGCATTTTCTCAACACTTCATTAAATGGTTTCATCTTTTTTTCTGGTATATAAATAGTAAAACAGCAATATTTGTAAAAAGTATTACTTGCAACGGTGTACTGCCCTTTTCTTCTCGGGCTCTTTTGAGAGCCGCCCCGAGGCCGTGAAAGTCAAACCTTCTTTCATCTTGGTTCATTTTCATATCACCCTATATCATTCTACATTTCGGGTTGGATTATGAGAATGTAATGAAATTTTACATTAAGTAGTATTTTATTTCGTATCCGTGTAGGCTCTAACTTGTATTATTCGAGGCAGAGAACTATAATATATCCTGTGGAGGTGCGAAATGGACTATATGACATTGAAAGAGGCTGCCGAAAAGTGGGGCGTAACACCTCGTAGGGTAAATTATTATTGTGCTGGTGGGCGTATCCCCGGCGCTGTGAAAATGGCCGGTGTTTGGCTACTTCCTAAAACTGTGGAGAAGCCGCTTGATGGCCGGACAAAACAAGGAAAGGAACTAAAAAATGCAAAGGATACTTTATGTAGAAAATGATTTAAGCCTAATTGACGGTCTGCAATATACTTTAGAAATAAGTGGATATACAGTAGACAATGCCAAAACTAAAAAAGAAGCTTTAGTATTATTCAAAAAGAATATTTATGATTTGCTGTTACTGGATGTTACTCTTCCAGACGGTACAGGATTTGATGTTTGCAAAGAGGTACGGAACAGTTCAACCGTCCCTATTATATTTTTAACAGCATCGGATCAGGAAATCAGTATTGTCCGGGGGCTCGATATGGGTGCCGACGATTATATTACAAAGCCATTCAAGCTGAATGAATTATTATCCCGAATTAAGGCAATCCTGCGCCGCTCCTTGCAGTTTTCTAAAGCGGACACTATTCTGGAAGCCAATGGTATTCGTGTAGATACGGCGGAACGGCTCGTTTGGAAAAATGATGAACCGCTTGATCTCCCGCTGGTGGAATACAAATTACTGTGTCTGTTCATGCAAAATCCTAATCACCTTATGCCGCGAGAAATGATCCTGGATAAGATGTGGGATGGCAACGGAAACTTTGTGGATGACAATACCTTGTCTGTGTATATCCGGCGGCTAAGAAACAAAATTGAGGATACTCCCAATCAGCCTAAATACCTGCTGACGGAACGAGGGATTGGATATAAATGGGTTGTTGAGTGAGGATAATGTATGGGTAAATTAGGAAAAGAAACAAAGAAGCTATTGTTGGCAATTACAATCATCTGCCTTGTTTCGTTTTTAATTGCCGTAGGGATTTCATTTTTGCTGACAAAGAATTTCCAACATGAATTGTTGCTTCATGATTATGGAGTTTCCGGCTATCAACTGAACCATGAGGATGAATTGCAGATTTCAGCTTTTACTTCACTGCCAAACGAGAATGATATAGAACGCGGTAGGGAGGCTCTGGCCTCTATTGGATATGATGAAACGACCTCCATGCGTTTTCTTCCTGCTGTCCAGACATACCGAAATCAGACAGTGCTTTCTATATTTGTGCTGTTGGTTTTCCTGTTTGGGGCAATCTACTTATCGCTCTTTCTCTATCTTCAACGCCAACACAAGGCTTTCAGTAATGCTGAAAATACCATCCGTCAATTTCTGGACGGTAATACCACATCCCATATCGAATGTTCACAAGCTGGCGACTGGTACAGCCTTTTTCATGCCATCAATGAAATGGCGACTATCCTCTCTGCTCATGCTGAGAACCAGAGGCAGACAAAAGAATTTTTGCAGGACATTATTTCAGATGTATCACATCAGATTAAAACGCCGCTGTCTGCCCTGAAAATGTACCATGAGATTATAGAGAGCCATAAAGATGATGCCGCAACCGTAAGCAGCTTTACCGAAAAATCTCAAAGAGAAATCAAGCGGATGGAAGATGTGATTTACACCTTGCTGAAACTGGCGCGTCTGGATGCAGGGATTATCCAGATGGAGAAATCGGAAGAAAATGTTTCCATTCTTATGCAGGATGTTTTAGAACGCTTTGAAACTTGGGCGGAACGGGAGCATAAAACAATTACGCTTTCCGGCAAAGAAAATGTTATTTTATTATGTGATGCCTTATGGGTATCGGAAGCCATCGGCAATATTATAAAAAACGCTTTGGAGCATACAGAAAACGGCGGCCATATCGGAGTAAAATGGAGCCAGTCTCCTTTAATGACACAAATTGAAATTTCCGATGATGGAAAAGGGATACACCCGGAAGATCTGTATAATATTTTCAAACGGTTTTACCGCAGTCGTCTTTCTTCGGATGTTCATGGCATTGGCCTTGGTCTGCCATTGGCGAAATCCATTGTAGAAGCACACGGCGGAACAATCTCCGTGACCAGCACACCCGGAACGGGAACTACATTTACATTGAACTTCATCAACCTTACAAATGAGTAAGATGCAGGTCACTTGGAAGTAAGTCAAAGGGGGTATGATGGGTTCATAAAGCATTCCTATAGAGAATGAAATTTGAACTTTGACAAAATAAAATCTCCCCGTATGATGTATATGAGTTTAGCGACTTAATACATCAGAAAACAAAGGAGATTTTATAACAATGAAAGTAAAGTACGAAGAC
>CAJTCE010000021.1 GCA_910574745.1 Lachnospiraceae bacterium
GGTGGCGGCTGTGATCTCCTGCATCTCTTCCGCATACCGGCTGTCATAGGCAGGGATGATGGAGCAGGCTTTTTCATGGCATGCCGTGAGCTTTTGTTTTGTGACGTCATAGTTGTCCTTTTCAAGCTTTCCCGGAAGGCTTCCGGCCGTTCCTGCCAGGTCTCCTGCTTTGGCTTCCGCTGGCACACTTCCTGCCGCTGCGCTGATGGCGGCGGCTGTCTGTCTGATGTCGGCTATGCAGTCTTTGGTGTCGGTAATGGCTTTTTTTGCTGCCGTGCAGATCTCTTCTATGTCGGGTTTTTGGAATATATGGTCCATGGGGTGTCCTCCTGTCTGGTCTTTCGTTCTTTCTTAGTCCATCCTGCTTACCATAACGTCGTCTACGTTCTGGTCTTCCTGATTTTGAACAATTATAACAGAATACAACCATGATTCATTATTTTCTTACACGAACGGCTAAAAATAGGTACTGAAAATTTCATTTACACCTTTTTTTGCCCTTTTCAGGCATAAAATGAGCATAAAAAATTTTTCAGTACCTGTTTTTGATAGTTTTCGTAGGATTTTGTGGCGTTATGCACGATTTGTGATATAATGTAAGTTTAAATAATATGAAATTTATCCACTTCCGAATCTCTCTCTGATCTATCATTCAATAATGCCTTTACATCATTATCAGCACTGCTACAAAAGAAATACAAAGAAATTTTTATAAACGCGTCTCTATTCTCTTTGCAGATTTGAATTTCCTCTCCTAACTACTCTCCGGCATAAACTGCAAGAAAGCTTTCTTTACCTCTGTCCATTTTCTCTTCTTCGGGCATATTACGATTAACAAAATTGGGGGTAATTGCAAAACGAATTCACTATCCCCCAATTAAAATCATTATTGATAAAAGATTCTTTATTCTCCCGACAATAACGCCCTGGGCGTGATCCTCTTTACTCTCAAAGACATCAGGCAGGCCACCCCAAAGGCAAATAACATAAGCCTGATTCCCGCCATGATATTAAAGCCTATCGGAACGGAAAAAGTGCATTTTACCATATCGTTCCCGCCTAAAAGCAACGCCAAAAACGGATTGACCAGCTTCATACCATCAAAAATCAGCAGATACAGTACATAGCAGATGACAATGCAGGCGGTGGAAATGATATCCGCTATTATACGGTACGGATTTTCTGTCACACAGGAGGCAATCTTTTCTGCAAGGTTCGTTGAGATCAGGCCTATCTTATCCATCTTTACCGCTTTATCCAGCAGGTACATCATCATAAAGAAAAACTGTATGATTGGGAAGCAGGGATTTTCATCTCTGTTTCCTTTTGGTTTACATAATTTTATATCCATTCTTATTGCCAATAAAAATTATACACTAACTTATCAAATCTACGATCAGCTCAGAAGATACCCCTGCGGATACAGCCACCACACCTTTCCGGCATGATTCACACTTTGAATATATCCGGTTACCACATAAACATTTGATTTGCCGGAGGAGGAAATCTCTATCTTACTTCCAATGGGATAGCTCTCTGCAAGGGTGCTTCCCACTGCGATTTCCTCTTCATTAGAGGGACTGCTTCCATCGTAGCATATATCATTTGTTACCTTTCCAAAGTCTTCGCACACAAATCCCGTTAAACTCCCATCTGTATAACTCACAGATACCGAAGCGTATTCCAAAACAATTTTAACTCTGTCATCGCCTTGAAGCAGATTCTTTAACTCCGACATTTTATCATTCTGTGCCATAAAAATAACCGAAGGCAATTCTTCCGATAGGGTATCCATAAAATTATCAGGCCTGACGCTGATATTATAAAGAAGCGTCCCTGTAAGGGATAACAGCACCATTATACCAGCGGACAAAACAGACAGCAATATATTTTGCCCCGTACCGCCTTTTCCGGCAACTCCTCTTATGGCATCTATCGGCTCCAGCTTATATATTTTTACTGCCGAAAGATAAGCAAACAGAAAAATCACAAACGTAGGCACGATTATCACAATCAGCAGGGCGGCAATATCGAAGACCGACGTATAGGTAAATCCTGACTGAATCGCCAAAACTTTGGCTGCACCGGGCAGGGCTGTATAAGATAACACTGCACCGATCACTGTTGCGGCAATACCTGCAAGCGTATAAGGCCAGACTGCCGAACGGACGATCATATTCCCCGTATAACCGATAGCCTTTAGGACTCCCATTTGTGCCAGTTCATCCTCAATCGTACTGCGTATCCGGAAACTGCTCAAGAAAATGCTTACCGCCAATATAATTACCGCCAACGCCAGAAATATGATAATAAGCAAAGTGTAAACCATCGTCCTGGTCTCCTTAACCGCAATTCTGTCGTTGATATCCAGCGCAGCAATTCCTTTATGGCTTAGATCAGCTGCCGGGAAATATCCGCCGATCCGTCCGGTACCATAATTTCCATATTTATCGTTCTGATAGATCTGCTAAAATACGAACCCGCACTGGCTCCGTCTAAAAACCGCCAGCCTGTCGCTGTTTAATTTTGTAATATCCATACCGTTAAAATCAATCTGTCCGCCATCCGGTTTATCCATTCCCGATAAGGAATACATTAAGGTAGATTTTCCGGCTCCCGACTACCCCATAATAACTATAAAATCCCCTTTATAAATATCAATGTCTAAATCCGAATATATCGTTTGCACATTCTCTTTAGCACCAACGGACTTTCTTAAATGTTTTGCCGATATGACTGTTTGTCTGCTCACATAGTACAACCACCTTTCCGTTTTATGACACCATCATAAAGTAAAAGGTGCCGTATACACTACCAACAAGCATATACAAGATCCTGTTTTTATGCTACTTTCCGTTTTACATTAAAATAATCAATCATTACGGGGTTATTTTTAAAGTAAAACAGGGATGCACACAAAAAGATGTGCAGGGACTTTTGGCAAATACTACGATGTGAATCCGCTCCATTTCTCCCTATTAGAATGTACTTGGAAAAATACATGAAATTCTTATGAAAGGACTGGACGAATCTGAAAAATCTGTTATGATTAAATTACAGTAATAATTACTATTATTAAATTAGAATCATTAACCCAAACGTATACATTGCGTTTCCAATTTTAATCAGGAGGTATTTCATTATGGAAAATCAGGCACAGGTAGACAATCTCGTAAACTTATTAGACGGCTATGCCACAAAGGGCGGTCATCATTTAAATGTCAACGTATTAAACCGCGACACTTTACTGGATGCCCAGAAAAATCCCGATAAATATCCTCAGCTTACCATCCGCGTTTCCGGCTACGCCGTAAACTTCATTAAGCTGACACCGGAACAACAGGCGGATGTTATCAGCAGAACCTTCCACGAAAGCGTATGATTTATTTTACAACTCTTCTGTTTTTGTAAAAGGACGCCATCAGAAGGAGGCCTGCCAGGGCTGCGAAAAAGATACAGGATTGTATATATGGCATAAAGTTATAAGACCCTCCCTGCCAGAAGGTAATGAAATCATTGCTGATGTAGGTCATGGGGAGGGTTTTTGCAACCCTTTGGAGAACCGCCGGCAACTGGTTTGTCTTCATTCCCATCATGCCCGTCAGGATCATCATCATAAAATAAATTGACATACAGATTCCAAAGGTAATGCTGAATTTTTTAAAAATTCCTGCCAGAGCATATGCTATGACTAACAGAACCGCTCCGATAAAATACAGGGAGAGAACCAGACAGACCAAAGAACCTGCAGCCGGTTTCTGAATATCCATGATCAGAATCTGGAACAGGGCAAATACCACAAATGAAACCGTGAGCAAAAGCAGATGGGCAATGATCTTTGCCGCGATCAGGCTCTTTTCCTCAAATCCAAACAGGCGCATCCTTAAAGGCACTCCCTTTTCCACTTCCTGGGAATAGACGGCACCGTAACCAAGCATCATAATGGACATGGGCATAATGAGGGACATAGACAGCATAATAGTCGTCATAACCTCTCGCCTGATATCCTCTGAAAGGGATTCTCCCACGGTTTTTGACAAAACCAGGCACATCACATTGGGAAATACAATGCCGAAAAAGTGGGACATCAGATTACCGTTCATATTTCTTACTTCATATTGAATCATGCGCAGACTGCATCTTTTACTCTTTGCTCTTCTTTCTTTTTTTACCATTTTACTTTTCCTTCTTTCCCAAAATTTCTATCTTCCTGCTTCTCTGTTTTCCTCATCGTCTTTTTCACATTTTGTCTCCATGGGTCAGCAAAACACGCTTGCATGTTCATTTGACCCTCAATTCAAGGTTGAAAGATTTTCTTTCAAGCTTTGCTCCACCTCATTTTTCCGCCGTCTGCCTGTTATAATAGCTTTCCTTTGCATTGATAAACATGATTTCAATATCGCAATTGCTTCTTTTAAAGTTCACGTTATGTTCTATGAGAAGGGAAATAATTTTCTCCTCTTCCTCCCTGCTCCTGCCGGATAAAGCAATTAAATGACCCGGCGCAGCCAGATGAACAAAGCCCTCCGACAGTCTGCTGTTCCTTTCGTCATTTTCCAAAATAAAGATGGCGTTTCCACAATAAGTCTGAAAAAGCTCCTCCTTTTTCCCATAGGCAATGACCTTTCCCTCATCCAGAATCAGAATCTTATCCGCAAGCTGCTCCAATTCCTCATAATAATGGGAAACCATCATCAGGGTATCATCCTTATCCCGATACCATTCCACCAGCTTTTCCATCAACTTCTGTCTTGTTTCAAAATCCAGTCCCGAGGTTACCTCATCATAGAAGGTCAGCGCCGCATCCTGAAGCATGATCATGATAATGGTAAATCTCTGCTTCTGTCCGCCGGAAAGAGCATTATATCTCTTAGAAAGGCAGGGGCCGAAATCAAAAAACTCAATCAATTCCTGTAACCTCTTATTATCCTTTATGCGGGTATCCAGTATCATTTCCATAATGTATTTTACCGGCATGGTGGTCACATATTCGTTAAACTGCATGTGCGCCGCCATTTCCTCCGGCGCAAGGTTCGTCACAATGCTTCCTTCATAATTTACCATTCCCAAAAGCGTTTTCACAAGGGTAGTCTTTCCCGCCCCGTTTGAGCCGATAATGCCGATGCGCTCTCCCTTCTCAAATGAAATGGGTGTCTGAATCTGTAACGCCGTATGATTTCCGTATTTTACCTGTAATTGCTTAATTGTTAAAAGCATGGTTTTCCTCCTCTTTTTCCCCGTATTTTTTCTCCCCACTTTTAAAAATCAGACATGCCTCTACTCCGCCTTCGAAATTTTTAATATGCAGCTCACAGTTTAATACCCTGCAATAGTAAGCCGCCACATACAGCCCCAGTCCTTTCCCTTTTTCCCTGGTGTCGCTGCTGACAAAAGGCTCGAAAATATTTGCCAGAAGTTTTTCCTCAATATGGCTTCCGTAATTTCTGATGCAAAGGCTTTCTTCATCTATTTTTATCTCAATCCTTTCCCCTTCCGGCGTGTGCTGTACGCTGTTGGAAACCAGATTGTCGATAATCTTCTTCATCATTTCCCTGTCCGTCTGGAGGTTCTTTCTTCCTTCTATCGTCAGCACGAGCTTACGATTTTCCCTCTGAACCTCATATGCCTTTAATACCTCTTTGGTCATCCCCTCTATTGCAACTGTTTCCTTTTCGGGATTTCTTGCATGATGGTTTAAATCCAGAATATCCTCCACAATTTTCCTCATGGATAAAAGCTGTTTTTTAACCTCTGGAAGATACGCCTTTGTATCCTTGTATTTTCCCACTTCATTTATCATGCCTTCCACCAAAAGCAGGGCTGCCGCAACAGGGGTTTTCAGCTGATGGGAGGACGCTCTCATAAATACCTCCTGCCGTTCATTTTCTTCTTCCAGAAGGCGATTCTGTCCTTCTAATTCCAGATAGCTTTCCCGCAGCTTATCATAAAGTTCATTTAACGCCTTTGCCAAAGTTCCGATTTCATCTTCGCTTTCCGCCTCAAAAGATTCCACTGCAAAATTTTCCGACATTCTTGCGCTTTCCACATGCCCTGCAAGGCGGATAACAGGATTGACGATTTTTCTTGAAAAGAATCCTGAAGCTACCAAAACCGTCAGAAATACCACTGTAACAATCATGGGGAGACTGCCCATGACTACCGGCGTGATTTCTTCCATACTCGGCGTCATAGTAGGCAGAACGGTAAAAACAATCCCATCTTCCGTTTTTCCCACGGCGACATAAGTTGTATAGCCGTAATCTTTATCAGAAACACCGTATTCATATACCATTACCTCATCGGATATCCTGTGAAGTCTGTAATATTCTTCCTTGTATAGAGCTTCACTCTCTTTTAATTCCAATTTAACTTTTACAGGATAATCCCCTGCCGTCATTTCCTCTGTAAGAAACTTCTCCTTCAATCCGTTTTCCCACAAATCAGCAAATGCTTCCTGCTTAAAACCTTCCGCGCCGTTTTCCATGTCCTCCATGTTTTCTCCGTTTTTTATCATCATGCGAAAATGCTGAAGCATTTCCAACAGTTCCTCATCCTGTATTTCCAGGTTCATCCTCAAAAACTTTCCCGTTATGGAAATCTGCTCCCCTTCCATGGGGATTTCCATCGTGTAAACGGCGCTGGGATTTTTCACTTCAAGTCCCTCATAACTTCCTTTTTCCACGTAGCCTTTTTGTATATCCACTACAGACTGCAGATTGCGTTCCATCACATAATCCACATACAAAGAAGGCAGCATCAAAACAAAGTAAGCAATGACTAAAGCAACCATTCCTGCCGCCAGAACAATGCTGTATAAAAAGGTTTTCTTTGATAATTTCAAGCTGTTACTCCCCTTCCTTAAACTGATAGCCGATTCCGATTACCGTTTTGATATAATTCTTCGGCAGCTTTTTTCTCAGATTTTTCACATGCGCATCTATAATCCGGTCATTTCCGACATAATCCTCATTGAAAATCTGAAGAATCAGCTGTTCCCTTGTAAAAGCACGGTTCGGGTCTTTTTCCAAAACCTGCAGTAACAGAAATTCACTCAAGGTCAGTTCCAAGGGCTTTCCGTCATAAAAGGCCTGATAGGAGTCTCCATGAATGACCAGTCCTTTTTCTTCCTTCTGTTCTCCCTTTTTTACCCGTCGCAGAATGGTTTCCATCCTTTTTAACAAAATAATAGGCGATACCGGCTTAATGACATAATCATCGGCGTAAGAGTTAAAAGCCTGCACCTGGGTCTTTTCATCGTCTAAGGCTGTCAGCATGATAGTAGCGGTTTCCGGTTTATTTTCCTTAATAAAAGAAAGCACTTCCAACCCGCTTACCTTCGGCACCATAATGTCCAGAACCGCCATGTCAAAGGTTTGCCGTTCCAAAAGCTTCAAGGCCTTTTCCCCATCTTCGGCACAGATCACTTCATAGTTCTGCATTTTCATATATTCTGTCAAAACCTCTCTGATGGTGGGTTCATCCTCTAAAAATAGAATTTTCATATTTGCTTATTTTCCTTTTGTTTACTCTTCTTGTTTTCTTTATGATGCTTATTGTAGCACATTCTTATGAATTTCATATGAAGATAAAATGAGAAAGCATCAGGAATGATAAATTGATTCTATGAATCCTGATGTTTTCTAAAATAAATCTGAATGCGTTCCTGTCCGAAACAAAAATAGTTCAAGTGCTGCTTTTATCTCTGCATTTGGCATTTCTGCTCTTTCCCTTCTGCATTTAATGCCGCCATGATTATTTTCCACTTATCCTCTGTAGGATTTCCGGAAGATGCCTTTCTTCCCGAAGATAGTCTTTTTCTCTTTTGATGTCATAATGCTGTTCCTCTCCCATTCACTATTGATGATACTTTTTCGCATATTCTTTATGCCGATATGCCGGATTTGTATAAACTTTAATACCATCCCTGTTTTACCTGTTATAAACGCCGGATTCATTGGTTATTTTTACTTCATTGTTTGTCATTATATTTCGCCGCTTGCACAATAAGGCTGCCGCATCGGTATAAATATTTTACCTGGCGGCAGCCTTTTTATCTTTATGACATAATCTTTAGAGTCCCTAATATCAAACTAAATAATGATTTTATCCGGCGTTAATTAATACTTAAACCGGCGCTTGCATATCCTGTAACGGTATTAAGCAGAGTTAAACCGCTTGCAGTTGCCGAAAATACCAACATCAATCGTGTTTGAGCCGTTACCGGAATATTGAGGCCTGTAAGAGCACCGTTTAACAATGTTCCAACAGATATGAGGCCGGAAAGTGATGGCGTCAGACTGATTAATGTTCCGGCTATAGGAGAAAATACATTATTCGGCGTTGTTGACTGATATATCTGCGCATTTACCGTAACTGTGGAACCTACTAAGGATAAAGCCACCGTTGTACTGAAGAATGCACTAAATGAAGTAATTGTACCTGCACGTGGAACCTGAAAAGCAAAGTTAGAAAGCGTTCCGGCAGCATTTGTAATATCTATTGTAGAACCTAACAGTGTAAGCCCCTGGGCACTGCTTCCAAAGCCAACAAAAGTGGGAAGTCCTGCAAGCCCTCCTGCAATCGTCGTCAGTGCAACCGGAAGCCCTGATGCAAACGGAATGATAGCGCCGGTGCCGGCAATACCTGTCGGGCCGGTTGCTCCTGTTGCTCCGTCGGCTCCTGTGGCTCCCGTGGCTCCTGTTGCTCCGTCTGCTCCGGTCGCTCCTGTGGCTCCTGTGGCTCCTGTTGCGCCGGTGGCTCCGTCTGCTCCGGTGGCTCCCGTGGCTCCTGTGGCGCCGGTGGCTCCGTCTGCTCCCATCGCTCCTGTGGCTCCGTCGGCCCCGGTCGCTCCCGTTGCCCCTGTGGCTCCTGTGGCTCCGGTTGCCCCGGTGGCTCCGTCTGCTCCCGTGGCTCCGGTGACTCCATCAGCTCCGGTGGCTCCATCTGCTCCGGTCGCTCCGGTTGCTCCCGTGGCTCCTGTGGCCCCGTCGGCCCCGGTTGCCCCTGTAGCTCCTGTGGCTCCTGTTGCGCCGGTAACTCCGTCGGCCCCGGTGGCTCCGGTGGCTCCTGTTGCTCCTGTTGGGCCGGTGGCTCCGTCAGCTCCGGTCGCTCCAGTCGCTCCTGTGGCCCCGTCAGCCCCGGTGGCTCCGGTGGCTCCAGTAGGTCCCGTGGCTCCGTCATCTCCCGGGCAGCCTTTCGGTCCCTGAATTCCAATAGGGCCTGTTACACCCTGGATACCTTGTGCACCGGTTACACCTTGAGGTCCCATGGGGCCTGTAGGCCCGGTAGAACCTGTAACACCGGGGATACCTCTGGGTCCCTGTGGACCTATATCTCCCTGTGGACCGACCGGTCCGGTAGGTCCGGGATTTCCCGCAGGACCCTGAGGCCCCGGATCGCCCTTAGGACCTTCGCAACCCGGATCGCCTTTAGGACCGATATCGCCACGGACACCCTGAATGCCTTGAAGTCCCTGTGGTCCTGCATATCCTCTCGGCCCTGCACAGCCTCTTGAACCGGTGTTGCCTGTAGGCCCTACAGGACCTGTATTTCCTCTTGGACCTCTTGCACCGGGACAACCGGGAATCCCCTGAGGGCCCATAGGTCCCTGATCGCCTTTATCTCCCTTAGGGCCGGGACAGCCGCTATCACCTTTCATGCCCTGTGGTCCCATGGGACCCTGATCGCCTTTGGGTCCCGCAGGACCGCGCTCACAGCAGGAAGGTTGACACTGATTATCGCTTTGGTTTGAATAGCAATTGCAAATGCTATTTTGATTCATATCAAACACATCCTTTACAATTTATTTAAAAAAATATTTAATTGATTCGACAAAAAAATATCTTTTTCTACAAAAATTTTATGAGTGTTTGATCTATTTGTTACTTATGTACAACTTTTCCGGCCGCGTTAAAACATGATGCCGGAAAAGCTTTCCCTATAAAATATCAGGAAATCTGCAGTCTGTCAAAGTAATCCTTATTATAAAGATATGCTTTGGAATAAGGCTTGCACAGCCCTGCCCTTTCATTGTATTCCTTTGCCTTTTTCCTGTCTCCCATTTTGTCGAAACATACACATAATTGTAAAAGAGGGATATAATCATAGCAGTCCGGCAAAACAAAACCTCCTGAATATTCATCCCTTTGCGTATGCAAGGCTGTTTCATACCAATAGACAGCATTACGGTAATTTCCATGCTCTAAAAAATATTTTCCGATATCACAGCACAATTCGGCCCGGGGCAGATCAAAACTCATACTGCGCAAAAGAGTCATCAGTGCAGAGTTTTCCTGCCCTAGCTGATCATAGCAGTTGGCACAAATAGAACATGCCTCTATTTTATTTTCCACCCAGCCGTCCGTTGATTGCAAAAACTGTTCAAATACAGAAACTGCTTCTTCATATTGTTTGTGGTAGTACAATTCCCGCCCGTAATAATATTGCTGCCGCGCATCTAAAGTCTTTCCGTCTGCAAGCATCTTTTGATATATTTTCAGGTTCCTGTCAGGATCTTTGGCATTTATTTTTTTGTGACATATGGCAATGTCGGAATATATTACCTTGCCACTGGGCGGAATCACTTCATGAACCGCACCAACCCAGCGGTATTTTGAACAGTTTTTTATCCATCTTTCCCGAAAATAAGAAAAAGACGGCCTGCCGTTTTCGTCAAAAGCAGTATGGTATTTCATCATTACAATGTCCGTGTCCGGCAGAAGGGATTTCTTTAGCTGCAGAAATTTTTCCCTTTCCGTTTTTTCCAGAATATCGTCAGCATCCATCCACATACAGTAATCCATAGTTGCCTTGGAAAAAGAATAATTTCTGGCATCGGAAAAATCATCTGTCCATGGATACGAATAAACCTTCGCTGTATAACCGGACGCTATTTCTACGGTTTTGTCAGTCGAACCGGTATCAACAATAACAATTTCATCTACAAGTTCTGCTATACTGTCGAGACAGCGTGCTATATGCATCTCTTCATTTTTAACGATCATACAAATACTTATTGTCGGCATATTAAATTCTCCTTATTCATTATTTCATTGTCTGTAGAGCTTTTCTATACTCAGGCTCATATTGACCACCGATGCGCTTGCTGAAGAATCCCATACAAAGAACAAAGTGGAATCATTAAGTATTTCAATTATAAAATATCTCGACACCTCCAGATTTTCCCTTCTCGCTGCCGCTTTTGCAAATCCTGCATATGCATTCTGCACACAGTCATGAAATACAGGAGTAAGCTTTATGAAACCATGTTTCTTCATGACTGTAGATGCACAATAATAGACAGCATAATAGCCGGGACGCAACAGAATGGAATAGCTGTTACAAAGAGATATATTTCCGGTAATATCCGGTATATCAATTTTTAGCGGCAGATTGGCGCTTTCCGGAACAATGATCTCCTGACTTAAAAAAGATGCAAATACACTGTTTTGTGGATAACCGGGAGGACCTGCCGGTCCACGGGGGCCCTGTTCTCCCCTGGGTCCCATGGGTCCCGTAGCTCCCTGTGGTCCCTGGGGCCCCGAAATTCCCTGAGGCCCCGGCTCTCCGCGTTCGCCCGGACAGCCTGGAGGGCCCTGTTCTCCTCTTGGTCCCATCGGCCCGGGTTCTCCCTGACAGCAGGAAAATCCCTGTTCCATCCTTGTTCCCATAAGCCCGGGCTCTCCCTGACAACCGAAAAATCCAAATTTATCCTGCTGATTTATAAAACCGGAACCGCAGTCACAGGAAGCGTCGTCTTCCTCCGGTTCTGTAATACAGGCGTTCTGAGAATTATCTGATGTGGTATTTCCTGCTTCAACTTTATCATTCCGTGAAGGCTGGGATGCATTTTGATTATAATTTCCGTTAAGATTTCTCCTCACGCCAAACAGATTCGGCGGATTAAATATCCAATTTGTGTTATAGTTACTCAATTAAAATCACCTCATTAATATTCAATACTAAGTAATGATGCATTTGTGTCATAATAAATTATATGCATGAAAATTAAATTCGGTTTTTACTGCTTTAAACGCTTCCTCTTTTACATTTCTTTCCTGAATCCTGTCAGGACAATCGGCCTGAAAACGATCCCGGAAAATGATTCCAGATAATTATCCTAATATAAAAATAAAAAAGGATACACCGCATTATAACGGCATATCCTTTATCTTTACTAAATATTATTAATCCTGCTTTACATCCTTCATGGAGAAGCTGATACGTCCCATCTTGTCCTTGCCTAAGCAGACAACGGTTACCATATCGCCTAATGTGAGCACATCCTCTACATGATTGATTCTTTCCCTTGCAATCTTGGAAATATGAACCATGCCTTCCTTGCCGGGTGCGAACTCGATAAATGCACCAAATTCCTTGATGCTGACAACTTTTCCCTTGAAAATCTGGCCTTCTTCAAAGTCGGTTGTGATAATCTCAATCATCTCAATCGCCTTATTCATCATGGCCGCATCCGTACCACATACGGAAACTGCGCCGTCATCGGTAATATCGATTTTCACGCCGGTCTGGTCAATAATGGCATTGATAGTCTTGCCTCTCTGTCCCACAACATCGCCGATTTTCTCAGGATCAATCTGAATCTGGATGATCTTGGGCGCATATTTGCCAACCTCAGGTCTGGGAGCGGCAATGGCAGGCTTCATACAGGTATCCATAATAAACTCTCTCGCTTCACGGCATCTTGCAATGGCGCCTTCCACGATTGGTCTGGTAAGACCGTGAATCTTTATATCCATCTGGATCGCTGTAATACCTTCTGTTGTACCGGTTACCTTAAAGTCCATATCGCCGAAGAAATCTTCCAGTCCCTGAATATCGGTAAGCAGTACATAATCATCATCGGTATCCCCTGTTACAAGACCACAGGAAATACCTGCAACCATTTTCTTAATGGGCACGCCTGCAGCCATCAAGGACATACAGGATGCACAAGTGGAAGCCATGGAAGTGGAACCGTTAGACTCAAAAGTCTCGGATACGGTACGGATTGCATAAGGGAATTCCGCTTCGCTGGGAAGAACCGGAATCAATGCCTTCTCCGCTAAAGCGCCATGACCGATTTCACGACGTCCCGGTCCTCTGCTTACCTTTGTCTCTCCTACGGAATAGGAAGGAAAATTATAGTGATGTAAATATCTCTTGGAAGTAATATTTTCATCCAGTCCGTCCACTCTCTGAACCTCGGAAAGAGGCGCTAAAGTACATACATTGCAAATCTGTGTCTGTCCGCGGGTAAACATAGCGGAACCATGAACACGGGGAATAATATCCACTTCTGCCGCCAAAGGACGAATCTGATTTAACTGACGGCCGTCAGGACGCTTGTGATCTTTTAAAATCATCTTGCGGACAGTCTTTTTCTGATACTGGTAAACAGCCTCGGACAAAATAGGAAGCCAATCTTCTTTTTCCGCAAATGCCTCTTCCAATTTCGCTGTCACGTTCCTGATATTTTCTTCACGAACCTGTTTTTCATCGGTAAATACTGCTTCTTCCATTTCTGCAGGAGGTACGATTTCCTTAATGGCATCAAACATTTCCTGAGGGATGGCGCAGCTTTCATATTCATGTTTGGGTTTTCCCACCTCAGCCACAATACCGTTAATAAACTGGATAATCGTCTGGTTTACTTCATGAGCCATATAGATTGCTTCAATCATTTTTGCTTCAGGAATCTCATTAGCTCCGGCCTCAATCATAATAACCTTTTGGGCTGTAGATGCAACGGTCAGGCTCAAATCGCCGTTATCCCATATCTCCTGACTGGGATTCAAAATAAACTCTCCATCCTTCATACCCACCTGGGTCATAGCGCAGGGACCGTCAAAAGGAATATCGGAAATACAGGTTGCAATGGCTGTTCCAAGCATTGCCACGATTTCCGGCCTGCACTCCGGATCAACGCTCATTACCATGTTGTTTAAGGTAACGTCGTTTCTGTAATCCTTGGGGAACAGAGGACGCATAGGTCTGTCGATCACACGGCTTGTAAGCACTGCATTTTCAGATGCCTTACCTTCACGTTTGTTAAATCCTCCTGGGATTTTGCCTACTGCGTATAATTTTTCCTCATATTCTACGCTGCAGGGAAAGAAATCAATGCCTTCCCTGGGTTTCTCACTTGCCGTAGCAGTGGATAATACTGTTGTTTCTCCATAGTGCATAAATGCACATCCGTTAGCCTGTTTGCCCACTCTTCCGATATCAACGGACAAGGTGCGGCCTGCAAGCTCCATACTGTAAGTTTTGTACATAGCTTAACTCCTTTTCTGATTTATAATATTTATCAGGCAGAAGCCGCCGAAACTACTGATGCATCTACAAACCTGACGTCCTGCCGCGATTCGGAAAATGTCGATCGCGATTCTAAAATGAAAAACACACCGCAATAGAAGCAATGTATCCTCCGCGTTTGTCCATGCATCAGTGGTCTCGGAAATTTCTTCTGCCTATGATTACACAAAAGGACGGATATGAAATCCGTCCTCTTATGATTATCATCATTATTTTCTAAGTCCAAGTCTTTCAATCAGAGAACGGTATCTTTCAATATCTGTTTTCTTTAAGTATGCAAGTAAACCTCTTCTCTGACCAACCATCTTAAGCATACCTCTTCTGGAATGATGATCCTTCGGATGCTCCTTTAAATGGTCTGTTAACTCTTTGATTCTCGCTGTCAATACAGCTACCTGAACTTCGGGTGAACCTGTGTCGCCTTCTGTTCTGGCATACTCTTTGATAATCGCCTGTTTCTTTTCTTTAGAAATCATTTTTAATCCTCCTTGTTTTCATATGGCCGGACTAAGAACCCGGTTGGAGTATCCGGAATCCGAGTGCCGGTTAAATTTCACACAAGGTAAATTATAACACGGTTTTTTCCACATGTCAAACCTGCAAATCTTTCATTTTTACCATTAGCCCCCAAACCCTATTCATACATTTTTCTATTTAAGCAGTATAAATCATGAGTCAGATTTTTTCTAATCATATAAACGGTTGCGCTGTAATAGCATGCAAGTATCAAAACGATCAGTATCCCCGGTATCAGCACGCCGAATCGAAATCCAATGCTGCCCATATAAGTAAATATCTTATGTCCGTATCGCAAAACGAATGAGTAAATTATCGGCAATGCAATCATAAATGCGGCAATACAGGGAGTAAAGAAATATATAAGACTTTGTCTGTTTGTCATTTTCAGAATATCACGTTCTTCTACTCCCATCCGGTACAAATTTCGATACTGTATACGATGGTCAATGCAGTCTGTAATTGACTGTAGGGCTAAAACCGTCACACAAATAATAAAAAATACCATTCCTGAGTAAATTCCCAACAGCCGTATGCTTGTTGCAGTCATAGTTACATCATTGTTTTCCTGAGACCAAAAACGGATTGGCTCAATAAAGCCGACATAATTTTTGTCCTTGTGATATTTCACTTCATACTTTTCATACAGATAGGAATAATGCTCTTTAAAATATGCCAGGATTTCTTCATAAATGGTATCGCAAAGAGCGTATGGTATTTCATTTTCTGTATTCGCATAATAACATATCCTCGCAAGAAAAAGATTATTACAAACCTCATCCGGGAAAACCAATACCGTACCGTCCATATTAAAAAGATATTTCCCTAAGGGCTCGTTACAGACAGACTTATCTGCCAGCGTAAGGACTGTACCGTCATCCAGCTGTATCTGCGTCGTATCAATACTTTTTTCAATACTCTCTCTATCCAGTTCATAATCAATATGCATGAAAAACTGATCATCGGCTAATTCAATTGTTTCAAATCCTGCCATCTTCCTCATGTCGTTATAATCCGAAATTGTCATTGCCAGTCTTGGCAGATCGCGCCAGTTTTCCCTGGTATCCACGGTATTGAAATCCCTTTCCCATATAAAAAAACTCTCCTGTGCCAGCTCTTCTGATAATGCAATATCATGCTTTTCAAGAATATCCTTAACAAAAGTATAATCAATGTGAGGAATATCTTCTTTTTCATCAATGTATCTGTATGAATTGTTGATCATAATATCAAAAGGCATACGGTAATTCAAATATCCTGTGGTAATCTCTGCCATGACGGGCAGAATCACAAAAGCAGTCAGCGAAACCGTAATCGCCAATGTTGAAACGGAAAGTATATTTACCGTAGACGACACTTTCTGAAATAAGTTTCCCAAAAGCACGGAATTAATATTCCGGTTCTTCCATTTTTTATGGTTCCGTATAACGATCAGAATAAAAGAAGCCGTATTGTACAAAGCAAATATCCCAATAATAGCCGCCGCAACGGAAACCGTCTGATAACGATTACTGATATATGCCGGTATATCTCCTGCATATATGCTATTTATATGGGCAAAAGAATAAAGCATTACACCCACAATACCAAAGCACAATACAGTTACACCAAGAGAAAACAGGTAAAAGCATTTCCCTTTCTTTTGTCCCTCATTTACCCTTTTTTCCTTCAACAGGTCAATAAGCTTAATTTTGTAAAGCTTTCGCGCATTCAGAAAACCGGCAGTCAAAAATCCGATTCCGAAAAACAGGATTGTTACTATTACAGTATCCGGATAAAATCCGAATCGAAAGGAATAGGACTCCAAAATTGTACGCATGACAAATGTGACGATAATCCCGGATAATGCCATGCCGCAGATACAGCCCAAACATACAGCAGCCATACCGAAAATCAGTGTTTCCAGAAAGAATTGCCTTGCAACCATTTTCTGCTCCATTCCCAGAACCATATAGACCGCAAACTCCCGGCTTCGCTGCTTCAGCATAAAGGTGTTAATATAGCGAATCAGCGCAAAAAAAATAATGGATATTGCCAGAACGGCATAGCGAATCGTATTGCGGAATAAAATCCATGAATAATTTCCGTCGCCGTCTAAAATGTCATGATACCGGCTTGTCAAGGACAAAAAGGCAAAGAACAGCATACTGCTGATAACCAGCGTGCAAAAATAGATTGTATATTCTTTAACCGCCCTCTTGACATTATTACCAAACAGCTTAGTATACATCCTTGCACCCTCCTCCCGATATGGTTAATACATCCAGGATCTTGGCAAAAAATTCCTTTCGGGAAGAGTCCCCTTTTAATATTTCCGTAAAAATGCTTCCATCCTTCAGAAACAGAATTCGTTCTGCATAACTGGCCGAAAAAACATCGTGCGTTACCAGAAGAATGGTAGCATTCAACCGGCCATTCATTTCCTGCATTGTATTCAGCAGCATCCGGGCGGAGCAGCTGTCCAACGCTCCTGTAGGTTCATCCATCAAAATAAGCCTGGGGGTGTTGATAACCGCTCTGGCACAGGCGCAGCGCTGTCTTTGTCCTCCGGAAACCTCATAGGGATATTTATTAAGAATCTCACTGATATTGAGGCTTGCGGCAATCTCATGCACCCGTCTGTCAATTTCGCCTGCCGGCGTATGATTGATCGTCAGAGCCAGTGCAATATTCTCTGAGACCGTAAGAACATCCAACAGATTATAGTCCTGAAAAACAAAGCCCAGATTTTCACGCCTGAACCGGGCGATTTCCTTTTCCCTGATTTCAGTAACATCTTTTCCATCCAGATAAATATGTCCCGCACTTACCGTATCAATTGTAGAAATGCAATTTAACATGGTGGTCTTTCCAGAGCCCGATGCGCCCATAATGCCAACAAACTCGCCTTCATATACAGAAAAACTGATATCGTCAATCGCCTTTGTAAGATTGCCGCCTGCTCCGTAATATTTCTGGATATGTTCCAGTTTTAAAACCTCTTTCATAGGGAAGCTCCCTCTCTTTCTCTTCTTATTATCCTTATTGTAGCGAAAAGTATCTTCCGTTTGTATCAGGTTTTCTTACAAAATTCTAACAAAAATGTAAGAAATGCAGGGCTTTTTAACCCTGCACCTGATTGATAAAATCATTGGTATAAAATGAAAGTAAAATCTGCGTCCCGCTGTCGGAGGATTTTGCATTGATTCCAATGCCAAGCTTATAACACAACCGCCTGCACAAATACAGCCCGATACCCGTAGCATTCCTTCCTGTCCCTCTTCCATTCTTTCCTGTAAAACCCTTTTCAAAAATACGCGGCATATCGTCCGCTTCAATACCCACACCATTGTCCTCTATACATAAAACAGTAACATTGTTTTCATGTCTGATATAAATTTTGATAACGGGCTTTTTTGTACTATATTTCACAGCATTGACAATCAGCTGGTTCAGAATAAAGCACAACCATTTTTCATCCGAAAATACAGTATCATCTGTCTCCTGCAAATCTATCCTGACATCATTTTGCAAAAACAGATACTTGTTGTCTGCAATAGCCCGATGTACAACAGAAAACAAGCGTATTTCCCGCACAAAATAATCCCTTTCCGTATACTCACTTCGTGCATAATAAAGGGCCTGCTCTGTAAACCGTTCTGTCTTTTCAAGCTCTGCAAGCAATTCCCTTGTTACGTCAGTACGGTTATTTTCACAGATCAGCTTCATGGCTGCAATAGGCGTCTTTATTTCATGAATCCATTCTTCGATATACTCCTTATACCCTGCACGCTCCCGTTTTATTTTTTCAACATTCTCCAGCATTGACTTACCGGCCATTTTTAAAACCCTGTAATACACCCTGTCATCCGCCGGCTCCGGCTTATCCATTACCTCTGAAATAAGATACCGCTCTTCCAATTGTTCCGCCAGCTCCAACAGTTTTTCCAGCTGCCTCTTTCGCCCAAAATAGCCCCGGCACAAATAAAGCGCTAAAACCAGTACCCAAACAGAAAGAACCAGAATCACACTGTCTATACTATTTCCGTTTGCAATTAAAAATAAAGAAAGTCCTGCCATGCAGAGAAGATGGACAAAAATCATCGGAATCCGCTGTTTCCAATATAATCTTCCATTCATATCCGATACCCCTGCCCGTGCTTTGTCTTAATAAAATCCCTTAATCCAATGGATAACAATTTATCGCGAATACGGTTAATATTGACACTTAATGCATTATCATCCACATACAACTGATTATCCCACAAATATTCCACCATATCAGCTCTGGTGCATATAACTCCCGTATGCCTGAACAGATAACACATTATTTTCAGTTCCGTCTTCGTCAGTTCTATCTGTTTTCCTGCATATTCCATCCTCCCGCTTTCCGGATACAGAACCGCTTCCTGACAGAATAATTTTTCCTGTTCTCCCTCGGAATATACCCGTTTCAGCAAGGATGCAATCCTTGCCAAAAGAACAGCCGTATGATATGGCTTCGTTATAAAAGCATCACCGCCTGACATAATGCTGTTCAACTCATCCATATCCGTATCGAAGCTCGTAACAAAAATAATAGGCACCTCAGAAAAATTACGTATTTTAGCACAAATTGAAAAGCCGCTTTCCCCCGGCAGCTTTATATCCAAAAGTATCAGATGAGGCTGTAACAGCTTTACCCTCTGTGCAACATCTGTAAACTCCCGAATCACTGACACCTCATAATCATTTGCCCTCAACAGAGTTTCCAGTTCCGTCCGTATCCTAAAATCATCCTCAATCACTACAATTTTCCATTTCATGACCATTACCTCGACATTCATTATACTTCATCCCAACACAGTTCTCAACAATATTCCAAGCAATCTGAATCTCTCCCTCCCCACCATTTACCCCCAATCTCCCCACCCCAACTAACCGAAAAGCCGTCGCAGACGTTTCAGGCATACACTTAAGGCGTGTGGAAAAATATTTTATTTTCACGCGCCCTAAGCAAAAAACGCCACTTTTCTTACAGAATGCTCACAGCCAGGGAAGCAATCCGTCCGGATTGCTTAGCCGTCTCTGCGGCAGCGCCGCATTGACGGCGCCCCGTCCGATACCAACCCATTATCGTCCATTCTGTTAGAAAAATGCCGTTTTTATGCTCCGGGTGCACGAAAACAAAAGACTTTTTCCGCACGCCTTAAGTGTATGCCTGAAACGTCTGCGACGTCCTTAATCCTGAATCAATCTCCTTACCGTAGTAGGCGTCCTATAATAAGCACTTGTAATACGAATCCCCGTCTTAGGACTGCTTGCATGGATAACCTGCCCGCCTCCGATATAAATAGCAACATGGTTAATCGTACCGCCTTTGGAATAAAATACCAAATCCCCGGGTCTTGCCTCTGACATACTGACTTTGGTTCCCATAGTGGCCTGAGCCCTTGAAGAATGAGGCAGATAAATGCCGTACTTCGCAAAAATACTCAACACAAAGCCGGAACAGTCAGCTCCGTTGGTCAGACTGGTTCCACCCCATACATAAGGATTTCCCTTGAACTGCTTCGCATATTCGCATAAATCCACCCTGACATCGGAAACGCCTTCGCCATAAAGAAATTCCGACATATTTAAAGCCGTTTTCAAATTCTTGCCTACGGTTACGTATTCCGCACTGACATAGGCCTCCTGCCCGTCATAGAGAATCTTGATCCAGCCGTCTAATTCTTCCACAACCTCCAGCTCTTCGCCATAGGCAACCATGCTGACAATTTCTCCTTCCATATCAGGAACCGCCCTGACCTTTAACCCGTCGGCAGAAACCGTAGCTAAGGTCTTTACAATGGTATCTGCATAATCTACGGCAGCCTGTCCCGAAAGCAGATAATCCATAGATACGTAGCCCTCTACGGAGCCGGATATAATATGAGCCTTATTTCCTTCCACGCCGATAATCTCGCATCCGGAATCATTACCCATTTTCCCTACAATCTTACTATTATCATCAGCGGTTTGGCGGACATTTAAATGGTCCTCCACTCTGGCAACTCCTAAATGAGTATAACCATATGACCCGCCGCCGTTTTCTTCTTCCGAATCATCCGGATCATCATAGTCTTCCATAGAAACCGGAACCGTCTGAGAAATAAAACCTGCGCCTGCCGCAACATTTATGGACGCTGCCTGCTCCGCTTCTCCTACATTTTTTGCTTCCTCCAAGGGCGCTTCTGTCTGCTCCGAACCGGTTAAAGCATCCTCTGCCTGTCCGCTGTCCGCCAAAGAAGCATTCTGGGATGCATCGGCCTGAAGACTTTCCGCAGCAGGAACTGCCGCCGGAGCCGCCATAGCTGCTGAGTTTGTTACAACAGTGGAAGCTGCTGTATCGGCAGCGGATGCAGAAGCCGTTGTATTGGCAGCAAAAGAAGCTGTTGTATTAGAAGCCGCTGCGGAATCTCCTTCCAATACGCTTGCTGCCCCTGCCGTTAAGCTGACCGACGAAGGACTTGCGGCATAAACCGTAGACTCTGTTGCAATTACCATAACCATAATCGCCAAAAGGCGTTTTACTGTCTTAATTTTCATAATTCTATCCTTTTTCCACATACAGAAGATAAGCGGATATGAAAGCCGGTCTTATCCCTACTGTTTTAAATGCTCATATAATTATTACATATTTGTTACAAATGTTACAAATCAATTATATCATACGGATAAAATTCGTCAACTACTATATTTTGTTATAAATCCTCGGTTTTGTTCAAATAAAGTACAATATTGGTAGCATGATCCGCAACACGCTCTAATCCGGACACAATATCCGAATAAAGCATCCCTGCTTCGGGCGTACATTCGTTTCTGGTCAGCCTGTCCACATGAGCCTGCTGCAGCTCTCTTTCTTTTTCATCAACCGCATCCTCCAAGCGAAGAATATCCTCCACATGCTCATCGGAAATATTATGAAGGGTATTGATGGAAAACTGCACAATGGTATTTACCATATTTAGCATTTCCCCAAGCTCCTTGGTAGCATCTTTGCTGAAAGTAACATTCATTTCTTCTCTTCTCTTTGCCGCATCCGCTACATTTTCTGCATGGTCTCCGATTCTTTCAATATCATTTACCACATGAAACAGGGCACCTAAGCTTTTCAAGTCTTCAATAGGGAGCGTGGTCTGGTTGATGGTTACCAGATAATCGGTAATGGACTTATTTAAAAAGTTGATATTTTTTTCTACCTCATAAACCTCTTCCATATCCTCATGGTCAAGAGTGATCAGCGCATTCATGGCACGGTTTAAATTTTCATCGGCAAGGTTTGCCATACGTTCCACTTCTTTTAAAACATTAATAACCGCCGTAGCAGGATTGAACACTACCTTGTCCCCAATGTACTTTAATTGATAATTTTCCCTATAATTCACTGTTTTATCCTCGCCCGGAATCAAAAGATAAGTCAGCTTCACAATTCCCGAGGAAAAAGGCAGTAATATCACTACCTGGAAAATTTTTACCATGGTGTGGGCATTTGCCACGCAGCGACCGGGATTATTGCCGGAAACTATATGTAGCAGATTGATAATCTGGGCCATTCCCACTCTGAATATAATGTATACAATAACCGTCCCGATAACATTAAACAGGAAATGAATCATAGCCGCCCTTTTGGCGTCCTTCTTTCCTGCAAGAGAAGCTAACAGCGCTGATGCGCAGGCTCCGATATTACATCCCAGAATAATGAAAAGACAGATAGGTAGTTCTAACAATCCCTGGCTGCACATCAAAAGAACGATGCTGACTGTCACGGAAGAGCTTTGAATGATTCCTGTTAAAACCGTGCCCACAAGTATGGCAAGCAGCGGGCTTTCTAAAGACTTTAACATATCCACAACCGCCGGAACATCCCTTAAACCGCTCATAGCAGAACTCATACTGCTAAGACCCGTAAACAATATGCCGAATCCCAGAATTACTTCTGCTATTTTAACCACCTTCTGATTTTTGACAAACATGACGCAAAGGGCGCCGATCAGCAAAAACACCGGCGCATATTCTGAAAGGTTAAAAGATACAAGCTGTGATGTTACCGTAGTACCGATATTAGCACCGAAAATAACGCCCGCCGCCTGATACAGATTCATCAGACCTGAATTGACAAAGCTGACAACCATAACGGTACAGGCCGATGAGGATTGGATAATAGCTGTAAAAATAACACCTACCAGCATACCCGTAAAACGATTGGTTGTAAAAAATTCCAAAATACTCCTGAGTCTGGCGCCTGCCGCCTTCTCAATGGCCTCGCTCATGGTATGCATACCAAACAAAAATAATCCCAGACCGCCCGCCATGGATAATAAAATAGAAACGTCCATTTTTCTTTTTACCTGATCCTTACATGTTTTTACATAACTCTACAATTTCTTTACATACATGTCTATTGTAAAGTAAGTAAAAAGAAGATACAAGCTAATTTTACAATTTTCTATCATAATCCTCCATACGGTTTTCATCTGCCCGTAAAAGGACCAATAAAAATTTATAGCATCATTACATGTTTCCCCGGGAAATATCAAAATACGCTTCCGCTTCCCGTATGTTCTCATAAACGGCGGCCTTTAGCTTCTCCACATTCTCAAAACGTCGCTCCGGCCTCCTGTAGTGCAAAAGTTCAATCTTTATAAACTCCCCGTAAATCTTTTCTTCGAAATCAAACAAAAAGGTTTCTACACTGATACGATTTCCGTCTTTTACCGTAGGACGGTTTCCGATATTGGTTACCCCGTAATATTTCTCTCCTTTTAAGGTTACCTTGGAAAAATATACACCATTAGGCGGCAAAAGCTTGTCTTTGTCCGGATAGAGATTTGCCGTAGGCATTCCCAGCTTTCGTCCCAGCTTTTTCCCCGGTTCCACTATGCCGCTGACAAAATAAGGCTCTCCCAGCAATTCCTCCGCCTTTTCCATATTTCCCTTTAAAACCTCCTCCCGGACAAAGGTGGAACTGATTTCCCGCTCCTGATATTTTAACTTGTCAATAATCTCCAGCCGGAAACCATATTCTAAGGAAAGTCTCTCCAAAAGCCTCCTGTCTCCCTTTCCTCCCTTTCCAAAGCCCACATCACAGCCTGCCACAATGAGAACGCCGTTCATTTTATCCAGCAAAAACTCTTTCACATATCTGTCGGGCGCCACATCTGCCGTCTTCTTACAAAAGGGATATTCTACAAGATAATCAATGCCCATCTCTTCAAATAATGCCCTTTTTTCCTGGTGGGTCGTCAGTTCCTTTAGCTCCTCCTTGGAAAAAAATGCGGCCGGAGACGGAAAAAAAGTAAACACAGCCGTTTTCAGCCCGGACTTCTTTGCCGATTCCAAACATTTCAGCAATTCCTTATGCCCTCTGTGAATCCCGTCAAACTTTCCTATGGCAATGGCTGTTTTGTATGGTATATGAAATTCAGTGGTATTTTCTATGATCTGCATATAACTCCCAATCTTTATCAAATTCACACAGGAATAAACATTTTATAAGGCTTTAATACGGCTTCTCTCTCCACAAACTCATAGATTCCAAAAAATCTTCCGTCGCTGTGGTACATCAAAAAACGTTCTCCGTCTTCAGCGTCCACCCTTTCCTGCAAAAATTCCGGAGCACAAATATTTCCGTTCTCCACAACCGGAGCGTACTCCTTTTTTATGCGTATTTTGGAAAGTCCGCCAAAAACCCCGTCAACCGGAATAATTACCCTCGACAGGTTTCCTTCGTCCCTGATTTCTTCTATTCGGGATAACGTATAGGCATTTTCTATAGAAAAGCTTTCCACCTTGGTACGGATCAGACTTTTCATACAGCCTCCACAGCCCAATTTATCCCCCATATCATTACAAAGCGTTCTGATATATGTGCCCTTAGAGCATAAAACCCGCATCCTAACCACCGGAAGCTCTACGGAAAGAACCTCCAGCTCATAAATTTCTATGGGACGTGGCGCCCGTTTTACCGTCTTGCCTTCTCTCGCCAGTTCATAAAGCTTTTTACCATTTACCTTTAATGCGGAATACATAGGCGGAATCTGCATGGATTTTCCTCTAAAAGAACCGATAACTTCTTTGATTTTCTCCTCGCAGATGGCAAGGGAGACTTCCCTCAAAACCTGTCCCGTCAAATCCTGGGTGTCTGTAGTCACGCCTAAAAGCAGCTCTGCCACATATTCTTTTCTCTTATCCGTTAAAATGTCACACAGCTTCGTGGCATTTCCCAGACAGACAGGAAGCACTCCTTCCGCCTGAGGGTCCAGCGTCCCTGTGTGACCGATTTTTTTCTGCTTTAAAATCCCTCGTAATTTTGCAACCACATCATGGGATGTAAAGTCTTTTTCCTTATTTACTATCATTACGCCGTTATACATAATACCCGACCTTTTTATTTTTTCTTCCGGCTCTATAGCTGCTCCGAAATCTGTGCAACCAGTCTTTCCACAATTTCTTCCGGTGTTCCCTCTAAGGTACAGCCTGCAGCCCTTACATGACCGCCGCCGCCCAAAGCCGCCGCCGCTTTTGCGACATCCGCCATACCGCCGCTTCTTAGGCTTACCTTATAACTGCCGTCAACGGTTTCATGAAGAAACGCTGCCGCTTTTACTCCTTTTGTGTAGCGGAGCTGGTTGACGATTCCCTCAAAATCATGGTCTCCTGCTCCTAACCTGTTCATATCCTCTCTTGTCAGAATACTGTAAACAAACTGTCCCGAAAGACATAACACGCTTTTCCTTAAAGCCTCTCCTAATACCTTATTCTGAAGAAAGGTTTTCTCATAAAAGGTTTCGTCAATCAGTTTCGGGAAATCAAATCCATAGGAAATCAAATTTGCCGCTATGCGCAAGGTTTTCGGAGATGTATTAGAATATCCGAAAACGCCGCAGTCCTGAATAATGCCAAGATAAAGGGTCTTTGCAAGGGCTTCATCCATAAATTCCCCTTCCGGATCCGCCTCTTTTATTAAATCGTAAACCAGTTCGCTGGCAGAGCTTGCCGCCGCATCTATGTAGCAGACATCTCCTGATCCTTTATTGGTAATATGGTGATCGATATTGACCTTTGTTTTCGCAGACTTATAATATTTTTCCGCCCCTCCGATCCGGTCCGGCACGCTGTCCACCACAAAGTATACATCATATACCACATCTTCTTCATTATCCACAATTTCTGACACTCCCGGTATAAAATCAAAAACATCCGCCGGCCTTTCTAAACGCACCTCCACCCTTTTTTTCGGAAAGCGCTTTGAAAGGAACTGCCAAAGCCCCATAGTAGAACCCACACAGTCCCCGTCTGGCCTTACATGGCCGCTGATACCGATTTTTTCCGCATTTTGGCACAATGAAATCAGATTTATCATAAATTCTTCGTTACCTCGTCTATTTTTCTGGTCATACTGACGCCGTAAGCAATGGACTGATCCATGACAAAGGTTATCTGAGGCGTATTGCGCAGATTGATTTCCTTTGCAAGCTGGTTTCTGATATACCCTTCCGCGCTCTTTAATCCTGCCAGAGTATCCTCCCTTGCCTTCTCATCGCCCAAAGTGGATATCCACACCTTTGCGTTTTTCAAATCCGGCGATACTTCTACCGCCACCACAGAAGTTACGGGGCTGATTCTGGGATCCTTGATCTGACCCCTGATAATATCAGCCAGTACCTTTTGTACCTCTCCGTTGATCCGGGTATTTTTAATACTGTTTTTTCTCATATTTGCCTCCATAGAGCAGACGGACATACCTGCCTTACCGCTTTGTGAGTCTCTATTCTAACGGCTGAATACAACTTAACTACCTGGGAACCTCCACCATAATATATGCTTCTACAATATCCAGTTCCTTCATCTGGTCATAGCCTTCAAATACAAGACCGCATTCAAATCCGGCTTTTACTTCCTTTACATCATCTTTGAAACGCTTCAGGCTGGCAAGCTCGCCTTCATAAATCTGCTCGCCTTCCCTGGAGATGCGCACCTTACAGCCACGTTCAAAACGACCGTCCAAAACATAGGAGCCTGCAATATTACCTACAGCAGATGCCTTAAACAGCTGTCTTACTTCCGCATGACCGATAACCTGCTCTTCATATACAGGGTCTAACATACCCTTCATAGCAGCTTCCACATCCTCGATCGCCTGATAAATAACCCTGTAAAGCCTTACATCCACGCCTTCTCTTTCCGCCGCTGCCTTTGCCTGTACATCGGGACGGACATTGAAACCGATAATAATGGCATTGGACGCCGACGCCAGACTCACATCTGATTCGTTAATAGCACCTACGCCGCCGTGAATACATTTTACAACAACCTCTTCATTGGAAAGTCTTAACAGACTCTGTTTTACCGCTTCCACGCTGCCCTGAACATCCGCTTTAATGATAAGATCCAGTTCTTTCAGATTGCCTTCCTGAATCTTGGAAAACAAATCATCCAGTGACATCTTACTCTTAGTTTCTTCCAGTTTCTTTTCTTTATTCTGTGCAATAAAGGTTTCCGCAAAACTCTTTGCAGTTTTATCGTTTTCATGGGCAATAAAGATTTCTCCCGCGTTGGGCACATCGGATAGTCCCAAAATCTCCACCGGCGTGGAAGGTGTCGCTTCTTTTACCCTTCTTCCCTTATCATCCACCATGGCGCGTACCTTGCCGTGACTTGCGCCTGCGGAAATAAAATCTCCCACCTTTAATGTACCCTTCTGTACTAAAACGGTGGCAACGGGACCTCTTCCCTTATCAAGCTCCGCCTCAATGACAAGGCCTCTTGCACGACGGTTGGGATTTGCCTTTAATTCCAGAATTTCCGAGGTTAAAAGAATGGTTTCCAATAAGTCGGATATTCCATCCCCGCTTTTTGCGGAAACGGGAACAAATTCCGTACTTCCGCCCCAATCTACGGGAATCAGCTCATATTCCGTCAATTCCTGTTTTACCCTGTCAATATTGGCGTTGGGTTTATCAATTTTATTTACCGCTACAATAATTTCAATGCCTGCAGCTTTGGCATGGTTAATAGCCTCTACGGTCTGGGGCATAACGCCGTCGTCTGCAGCTACTACCAAAACCGCAATATCCGTGGAATTGGCGCCGCGCATACGCATTGCCGTAAACGCTTCATGACCCGGTGTATCCAAGAATGTAATCTTTTCTCCGTTTATGGTAACGGTATAAGCGCCGATATGCTGGGTAATGCCGCCGGCCTCACGATCCGTTACGTTTGTTTTCCTAATTGCATCCAAAAGAGAGGTTTTACCATGATCAACATGACCCATAACACAAATTACGGGCGGTCTCTTCTCCATGGTATCCGTATCCTCGTCATCCTCCTTTAACAGTTCCTCGATGACGTCTACCTTTACCTCCTGTTCGCAGATAATATCGTATTCGATAGCGATTTCCTCTGCCGTTTCATAGGTAATCTCCTGATTTACCGTCACAATCTGTCCCTGTAAAAACAGTTTCTTGACAATAGCGGAAGGCTGGATTTTCATTTTATCCGCAAGCTCTTTAATCGTAAGGGACTCCGGAAGGGTAATGACCTTAATCTGTTCTTCTTCCTTCTCCTCTACCTTCTTTTCAGGCTTGATGAATCTGCCCGGCTTGTTGCTTTTGCCTTTTCCGCCGTTAAATCCGTCCTCTTCGTAAATTAAATCCTTTTTGGAGCGTTTATCCCTTTCCTGCCCCTGTCTGCGTTTTTCCTCGTCGCGATGCTTTTCCTGCTCTTTAATAGGGCTTTCAGGAACGAAACTTTTTCCGCCCTGAGGTTTTCTGAAGTTATTACCCTGTTTTCCATCGCCTCTGTTAGAGCGTTCATTATTGCCAAAAGGTCTCTTATTATCCCTGTTATTTTCACGATTGCCATCACCGTTCCTGCGGTTCTGACCGCCGTTATTATAACCTTCTTTCGATCTTTCCCCGCTGCGGTTTCCATTTTCCTGATTCCTTCTGTTTCCGTTTCCTCTGTTACCTTCGTTTCTGTTTTCATTTCTATTCTCGTTTCTGTTACCGCTCCGATTATCATTTCTGTTATTATTCCGATTCTGGCCTCTGTTCTCGTTGGAAGCAGTCTGGGTATTTGAGGTTGCTCTTTCCGGAACGCCGAATTCTTCCTCAATGCTTGGCAGAACGGCCGGTTTTACGATAGGCTTGGGAAGAGGTCTGTACTGTTGCTGCTGCATAATAGGCCGGCTTCCTCCCTGGCGCTGGTTATGGTTTCCATTCCCGCCTGCCCGGTTATTATTTCCGCCGTTATTATTCTGCTTCTGTCCTCCCATTTTGCTGTTATGGGGATTGCTGACAAAAATAATATTCTTCTTTTTCTTAGGCGCTTCGCTTTTTGCCCCTTCATTTTTGGGTTTTTCCTGTTTTTTGTCATCCTTCATATCTTTCCCCTTCACTTCCGCTTTTGCCGCTTCAGGTTTGGAACCTTCTTTTTTCTCCGGCTCCTGCGCTTTTTTCGTCCCGAAAGCTTCTTTTACCATTTTTACCGCATCATCCTCGATGGTGCTCATATGGCTTTTTGCCTCCACGCCTTTATCTCCGAGAAATATTAAAATCTCTTTGCTCTGTTTATCCAATTCTTTTGCCAGTTCATATACTTTCATTTTCGCCATATTTCTACCTCCGAATTCATTTGCCGGTTTCTAACAGTTTCACAATGCTTTTTGCCAGCCCCGGGTCCGTAACTGCTATGTTCGCCCTCATCTGCCTGCCTATTGCATGCCCTAACGTATCCTTTGTACCATACTCGGCAATGGGAACCTCATAGAATTCACACATATTCTGGAACATCTTTTTTGTATTATCCGATGCGTCCAACGCTACAATTACCAGAAACGCTTTTCCCGACTTTACTGTCTTTTCCACAGTAAAACCGCCGCTTACCACGTTTCTTCCCTTTGCGGCAATTGAAAGCAAGGACAACACCTTGTCAGGTTTATTCATTTAAATGCTCAAACTCCTTTAACAGATTGTCATATATTTCCGCAGATACCGCTCTTTTGAAAGAACGCTCCAAGCCCTTGGAAGCTCTTGCCCTTTCAAAACACTCCCTGTTCCTGCAAATATATGCTCCCCTTCCGTTCTTTTTTCCGGTAATATCCAGAACTATTTCTTCTTCCGGCGTTTTTAAGATGCGCAGCATTTCTTTTTTGTTATGCATGCCCTGGCATCCCACACACTGTCTCATTGGAATTTTTTTCGCCATGAAATCCCTCTATTCTTCTTCCGGAGTATCGGAAGCTTCTGCCTCATCGCCGGACTCTTCTTCATAGTCCTTTGCTATTTCGGTAAATTCTTCGCTATACTCCTCGTCATATTCTTCGTTTTCAAAGCCCTCTTCGCCATATTCTCCGCCTTCAAACTCGTCCTCTTCATCATATTCATCCATATAATCTTCATATCGGAAGCCGGGAGCATCCTTGGCCTGGGTTTCGCTCTTAATGTCAATCTTGTAGCCCGTCAGTCTTGCCGCAAGTCTTGCGTTCTGTCCTTCCTTACCGATTGCTAAAGACAACTGGTAATCGGGAACAACAACTTTCGCCGTTTTTTCATCCGGATCGGCAAATACCGCAACGATTTTTGCAGGAGATAAAGCGTTCTGAATCAGGTTGCCCGGATTTTCATCCCAATTTATAATATCGATTTTTTCTCCTCGGAGTTCTTCCACAATAGAGTTTACCCTTGCGCCGTTCATGCCGACACAGGCTCCTACCGGATCCACATTGGGATTCTCGGAATAAACAGCCATCTTTGTCCTGCTTCCCGCTTCCCTTGCAATACTCTTGATTTCCACTGTTCCGTCTGCAATCTCCGCCACCTCGGATTCAAACAGCCTCTTTACCAGTTCCGGGTGGGTACGGCTTACCAGAATGCGGGGTCCTTTTGTAGTATTCTTTACCTCCAGAATGTATACCTTAATACGCTCTGTGGGCTTAAACACTTCTCCCCTGACCATTTCGCTTTCATTTAAAATTCCGTCGCATTTTCCCAGATTGATGCTGATGTTTCTGCCGATATACCGCTGCACGATACCGGTTACCACATCCTTCTCTTTTTCATAATACTGGTTGTATATGACGCTTCTTTCCTCTTCACGGATTTTTTGTAAAATAACGTTTTTTGCATTCTGCGTGGCAATACGGCCGAATTCCTTGCTGCGTATCTCGATTTTAACCGTTCCTCCCACAGCGGCATCTTTATCATATTTCAATGCCTCGCTTAAAGGAATCTGCAGCACATCATCCTCTACATCGTCTTCGGTTTCCACCACTTCTTTATTCGCCCAGACCATAAAGTCGCAGGTTTCCCTGTCAATTTCCACCATAACATTATCGGACTTGCCGAAATGATTCTTACATGCGGTAATTAAAGAGTTTTCGATGGCATCAAACAAAGTATCTTTGCTGATTTCCTTCTCCTTCTCCAAAATATCCAAGGCTTCCATTAATTCTTTGTTCATTTCTTTCCTTTTCCTCCTAATCAAAATCAATTGCAGGACGGATCAACGCAATTTCCTTCCTTGCAAAAACCATTTCTTTTTCTCCTGTTTCAATTGTAACGCTCTCTTTATCAAATGCAGTAAGCGTTCCTACAAATTCTTTAGTTCCTTCTACCATCTTAAAGCACCGGATTTCAACTTTTTTTCCCTTATTGCGCACAAAATCCTTATCCTTTTTCAAGGGACGTAAAAGTCCGGGACTGCTTACCTCCAAAATATAGGAATCCTCAATAAAGTCTTCCTTATCCAGCAGATCTGACAAAGCTCTGCTTACCAGTTCGCAGTCATCGATGTTAATGCCGCCGGCTTTGTCAATATAGGCCCGCAGATACCAGTTGCTGCCTTCTTTTACATACTCCACATCCACCAGTTCAAATTGGTTTTCTTCTACAATAGGTAATAGAAGCTGTTCTGTCCGGCTCTCATAAGTGTCACGTTTTGACATGGCTTTACCTCACAAAATAAGAGTGGACCGCAAGTCCACTCTTTCATAATTTCTTATTCTTGTTGTATGATACATCAAATTTTCCCTATTGTCAACACTTTCTACCGAAAAAGCATAGTTATTTCCTCTCCTTACCGCCTACTTCACTGCCGGATTTTTCGATCTGTCTTTTATGCCGAAGCATTCCTTTGTCATTATACTTTCCCGCTTTTACTTTGACAAAACAACGGATGCCTGATGTAAAACAATTCATCAAGTCCACCGCTAAAATGTTTAATTGGCTACTCCTTTTTCATTTTTAGCTAATTATATTAGCCATTATGACTTTTCCGTTTCCTTTTGTCATTTTGCAAAAAAACATTTGCGAGTTCCCCCATCTCCCTGTCAATGCAGACTTTTCCCACAGCTCTATAGAAAAATTTTGTAATTTTTTTAGAATTTTTTTTAGAAAATGAAAAAAAGTCCTTGCATTATCTTTCATTATTTAGTAGAATAAGCAAGGACGTTTTGAGAAAAGTCTTATGGCTTGTTGGTCAAGAGGTTAAGACGCCGCCCTCTCACGGCGGAATCAGGGGTTCGATTCCCCTACAAGCTGCTACTATTTATGTAAACAAATAGCCCAACCCGAAAAAGTACCGTGACATAGAGTCTTCGGTGCTTTTTATTTTTGTAAAATCCTCATAATCTCTTCAAATCAGCCATTTTTAAGGGGCTGTTGCAAAAAGTAGGATTATTCTGCATATATGGTTGTGATATCAACTATATAACACCATATGTTGCAAAAATCCGTTATTTTACAACAGCCCCATTCTTTTACATGAAGATTATCAAGAATGTCGCAATTCTTATAAATAGCATTCCTACCGAAAATCTTTCTCAGCTGACAAAGTCAAACAAACTGATCTGGTTTGACTCCGGTATATCCCCAAGCAGTTTCATCTCTCCCATTAAATCCACAATGGTCTTGGAAATCTTCGCCCGCTCTCTCAAATCATCTTTGGACAGGAAGGGACCGTTTTTTGCCGCCTCCATCAAAGACTCCGCGGCCTTGTCGCCCATGCCGTCAATACTGTTAAAGGATGGCATGATTTTACCGTCGATAATCTGGAATAATCTGGAATGGGCACGGTATAGATCAAGCGGCATAAATTCGTATCCTCTTGCGTACATCTCCTCTACAATTTTAATATCCTTAAGGCTGTCCTGTTCCTTTTTGCTAAGAACATCCTTTCTCGCCTTAAAATCTGCTATGACCGCATCCAGCTTTGCCTTTCCCTGACACATCAGCTCATAGGAAAATCCCGAAGCGCGGATGCTGAAATAAGCCGCATAATAAGCCAGCGGATAATTCACTTTAAAATACGCCACTCTCCATGCCATCATAACATAAGCCGCCGCATGGGCCTTAGGAAACATATATTTAATTTTTTTACAGGACCAGATATACCAGTCAGGCACATCGTTGGCAACCATGGCTTCTTCCATTTCCGGCGTCAAACCTTTTCCTTTTCGGACACTTTCCATGATCTTGAAGGAAAGTCCCTCTTCCAGTCCTTTGTCAATAAGGTAAATCATAATATCGTCACGGGTACAGATTGCCGTGGAAATAGTCGCTTTTCCCTCTTCGATCAAAGTCTGGGCATTTCCAAGCCACACATCGGTTCCGTGGGAAAGCCCTGAAATACGCACCAGATCCGTAAAAGACTGGGGCTTTGTATCCAAAAGCATCTGGATAACAAATTCCGTACCAAATTCAGGTATTCCCATGGAGCCTAAAAGGCATCCGCCAATCTGTTCCGGCGTGATTCCCAATGCTTCCGTACTTCTGAACAAGGACATAACATCCTTATCATCCAAAGGAATGGTAACCGGGTCCACTCCCGTCAAATCCTGCAGCATACGAATCATGGTGGGATCATCGTGTCCCAGTATATCAAGCTTCAACAGGTTGTGATCTATTTTATGGTAATCAAAATGGGTGGTAACAATATCCGTGGTCATATCATTGGCAGGATGCTGGATAGGCGTAAAGGAATTGATTTCCTCTCCTACCGGAAGCACGACAATACCGCCCGGATGCTGTCCCGTAGAGCGCCTGATACCCGTACATCCCGTTACAATTCTGTTGATTTCGCAGGTACGTTTGGGAATGCCCCGCTCTTCAAAATAATTTTTCACATAACCGAAAGCGGTTTTATCTGCCAAAGTGCCGATTGTTCCTGCACGGTAGGTCTGACCCGCCCCGAAAATTACCTCCGTATATTTATGAGCCTTACTCTGATATTCTCCCGAAAAATTCAAGTCGATATCAGGCTCCTTATCTCCCTTGAATCCCAGGAAAGTTTCAAAGGGAATGTCAAAACCGTCCTTCATCAACATTTCCCCGCACTGTGGGCAGACCTTATCAGGCATATCACAGCCTGCTTTGCCGGAATAAGCCTTTACCTCCGGGGAATCAAAATCATAATAATGGCATTTTGCACAGTAATAATGAGGGCTTAAGGAGTTTACCTCTGTGATTCCCGCCATATTGGCAACAAAAGAAGAACCCACGCTTCCTCTTGAGCCTACCAGATAACCGTCCTCCACCGATTTCCACACCAGCTTCTGGGCAATGATATACATAACGGCAAAACCGTTTTTAATAATGGCATTCAATTCCTTTTCCAGACGTTTTTCCACCACATCCGGCAGCTTTTCCCCATAAATTTCATGGGCCTTGTTATAGCAGATTTTGGTCAGGATCTCATCGGAATTGGGAATAATAGGCGGACTCTTATCCGGCCTTACGGGATCAATGGATTCAACACAATCCGCAATGAGATTGGTATTGGTAATAACGACCTCCCTCGCCTTTTCACTTCCCAGATATTCAAATTCCGCAAGCATTTCCTCTGTTGTGCGCAGATACAAGGGGGCCTGCTTATCCTCTTTAAAGCCCTTGCCTGCCATAATAATCCTTCTGTATACCTCGTCCTCCGGGTCTAAGAAATGTACGTCGCAGGTTGCACATACCGGCTTATGCAGCGCTTCTCCGATTGCCACAATCTTCCGGTTGAAATCCATAATGTCCTCCATGGAATGAACGCTTTCCACCCTTTCGGACTCAATCATAAATTCATTGTTGCCAAGAGGCTGGATTTCCAGATAGTCATAAAAGCCTGCAATTTTGTATAAATCAGCATCGCTTTTTCCATCCAGCATAGCGCGGTACAGTTCTCCCGCTTCACAGGCGCTGCCCACAATCAATCCTTCCCTGTACTTCTGTAAGAGACTTTTGGGGATTTTAGGCCGTTTGTTATAATAGGTCAGATGGGAAGCCGACACCAATTTATAAAGGTTAATTCTGCCGATTTCATTCTTTGCCAGGATGATTACATGATAATAGGGAAGCTTCTTAACCGTATTCACATTATCCTCGCCCATAGCATTGATCTGTGACAGCTTTTCCACACCGGCCTCTGTAAGCATGGGGAGAAATTTCATAAAGATTTCCGCCGTCGCCTCTGCATCATCTACGGCGCGATGATGATTTTCCAAAGAAACCCCTAATGTTTTTGCACAGGCGTCCAAAGTATGCTTAGCCTGGTTAGGCAGTAAAATTCTTGCTATTCCCACAGTGTCCACTACCGTATCTTCCCGTTCCAAGCCCATGAGCTTGGAATTTTCCTTAATAAAGCTCATATCAAAGGAAGCGTTATGGGCAACCATAACACAGTCTTTGGAAAACTCCAGAAACTGCGGCAGTATTTCTTCAATTTCCGGCGCATTCATGACATCTTCATCCCGGATGCCCGTCAACTGCTGTATCTTATAAGGAATCGGTTCCTTGGGATTCACAAAGGTAGAAAACCTGTCCGTAATTTTCCCATCCCGAATCTTTACCGCACCGATTTCAATGATCCTGTTTTTCACAGGCGAAAAACCTGTGGTCTCAAGGTCGAAAACCACATAATCCTGGTTTAAAGAAAGATTCCCGGGATTTACCACGATTTCCTTTAAATCGTCTACCAGATAACCCTCCACTCCCAGAATGATTTTGAAGAAATTCTGTCTGTCCGCCTCTATGCCTTCCTCTTTGCAACGCTTCTTTTCTGCTCCCCAAAGATCGCACCATGTATGGAACACATCCGCAAGGGCCTGAACGACTCCATGGTCAGTAATGGCAATGGCCGGATGTCCCCATTTATAGGCGCGCTTTACAATATCCGTTACCTCGGAAACCCCGTCCATGTCGCTCATTTTGGTATGACAATGCAGTTCTACCCGCTTGGTCGCAGCATAATCCATTCTGGAAACGGTAAAATCCGAAATTACCTTAATGGTAGTCACAGAGCCGATTGTCAGCTCCCTGTCAAACTTATCCATGGCAGCCATTCCTTTTATTTTCAGGAACGAACCTTTTTTGACATTGAGATGGGATAAAAATTCCTCTATCTGTTCATCCTTCACAAAGACCTTTACCATAATAGTATCCTTAAAATCCGTAATGGAAAACATCACAATGGTCTTTTCTATTTTGGGAATGGGTTTCGTTTCCAGCGTCAACAGCTTTCCTCTTACCACAACCTCTCCCATTTCTCCCACAAGCTGGTCTAAGGAAAGCGGCTCCTCCTCTATGTCATAGCTGCCCCAGATAATGGCAGGATCATCGGATTTCTTAGACCGGTAATCTTTCTTGCCAAATCCTCCCTTTTTACCGCCAAAACCGCCGAAGGGTCTGTCTGTTCCAGGCTTCTCTTTTTTGCCTGCCGCCGCATTCCCTTCCTTTTTATCCGCCGTTCCTTGTTCTTTTCCTGCCGCTGTCTGAATTTTCTCTGTTCCATTATCCGATAAAGTTTCTGATGAAACATTTTCTCCTCTCATCATAGCTCCAGGAACAGCCGCTCCGTCTTCTCCCGTCAAACCTTCCTGACCGCCAAAAACCCTGGCCGTTATTTCCGCCACCTGACGTTTCAGTTTTCCTTCTTCCTCTTTCTTCAGAGGGTTTTCCTGTACCGCGGTATAGTTTACCACTATATTGACAAATACGCCGCATCTCTCGCAAAAGATTTTTTCCAAAAGCGAAATAAGTTCCCCCGCCTTTTCCTTAAAGGGAACCAGTTCTTCCACAAGGAGCATCATCTTATCCTCTTCAAAGGAAACCTCCGCCTTTTTTAACATACTGTACATAACAGGGCTGTACTCCTTGAGCTCGCACAGAATACTCTCCCTGTAGGCATGATACAGATTCTTTGGGGTATACTGCTTTGACAGATTAAAATGCTCATAAATCTTTACCGTGATATTTGCCCGGTCAAAAAGCTGCTTCTTAATCTGATCTTCCATGGTAAAAACATCTTTTTTATCTATAATCCTGTCTGCGGAAATATAAATGCGCAAAAAATCCCTGCGTTTTGTAGTAAAAATATGCTCCACGCAGACATCCTGAAAGGCATCCTTTAAATCATTCTTTAATTGTAGCGTTGGAAAAACTTCCAAAAACTGCTTTCCGTCCATGTATATTACTCCAATTTCTCTGCACTCATCACTTCACACGCCCGTTCCCTTAATACGCCAATGGTCCGGATACACTTTTATCCCAGGCATACCAATCGTTCCCCGGCATCAGTCATTCCAATGCAGAAGCTCTTCCCTTAATGTATTTAACAAATCCTTTTCCGGTACTTTCCGGATAACCTCGCCTTTCTTGATTAAAAGCCCCTCGCCGATTCCTCCGGCAATGCCGATATCCGCTTCCTTTGCCTCTCCCGGTCCGTTTACCACACAGCCCATAACGGCAACCTTTAAATTCAGGGGAATATCCGCCACCATCTCTTCTACTTGGTTGGCCAGCCCGATCAAATCAATTCTGGTGCGCCCGCAGGTAGGGCAGGAAATTACCTCGATACCCTGATGATACAATCCCAATGAGCGCAAAATAGTCTTTGCGGACCTGATTTCCTCCACCGGATCTCCTGACAGGGATACCCGCAAGGTATCGCCGATTCCTTCATAAAGCAGAATTCCAAGTCCCACAGAAGATTTAATATTTCCTCCATACAGGGTTCCCGCCTCAGTAATTCCGATATGTAAAGGATAATCCGTTTTCTCCGTAAGCAGTTCATGCGCCTTGACGCAAATGGGAATATTGGAGGATTTAATGCTGATGACCATGTTGTCATAGCCCGCTTCTTCAATCATATGTACCTTATCCAGCGCGCTTTCCACAATGCCTTGGGGGGTAACTCCCTCATACTTTTCCACCAGTTCTTTTTCCAGGGAACCGCCGTTAACTCCCACACGAATAGGAATCATTCTCTCTTTTGCCGCCGCAACCACTTCATCAAGCTTCTCCTTACCGCCGATATTGCCCGGATTGATTCTGATTTTATCCGCCCCGTTTTCTATTGCGGCAATAGCCATCTTATAATCAAAATGAATATCCGCCACTAAAGGAATGGAAATTTCCTTTTTTATTTCTTTTAATGCTTTTGCCGCCTCCAATGTAGGAACCGTAGAACGTATGATATCACAGCCTGCTGCCTCTAACCTGTGAATCTGTTCCACAGTAGCTTTCACATCCTCTGTGCGTGTATTTGTCATTGACTGAATCAAAACGGGATTACCGCCGCCTATGATACGGTCTCCAATTTTTATTGTTTTCGTATGCTCTCTATGCATAAAATGTTCCTCTCCTTTTGGCACTGACATTCTCTTTCCTTCTAAATAAGCTTAAACCATCCTAACTGTCGCTTCCTCATCCATAGCCTATTCTTTTTCCCATGGATTCATTATAGGCTTTCTCCTTTCTTTTCGTCAACCGGATTTACTTGCGAACAATCAGTTTCCTCCCGTACTCATCCTTTGGAATTTCTGTTTCCTGCCCTTTCTCTTCCCGCTCCTCTTTTTTCACCAGGCTTTTGTTTTTTCCTCTGTCTCCTTCAATTTCGCTTTCTTTCGCACGCTTTCCTTCTACTTCGTTTCCTTCCATACCCTCCCCTTCTATTCCGCTTTTACCCTCTACAGGCTTCCTTTCTTCCGTTACAACGATTTCCTCCCTTACTTCCCTCATGTCCGCTCCCTTTACCTCATTTCCCTTCCATGCTGTTCCCACTACCGCCAGACCCGTCAAAATAAGGCAGATACCCCTTGTATATCCGGTGCAGACAAGCCTTTTCAAATCGCTGATAAAATATTCCTTTTTCTCTCTATTCTTTCTTTTCAACATATGTTTCTTCCTGCCTTTCCTCTCTTTGTGATTCCCCTCCATGTACGACTTTAAATCCTCATACATTTCTCCTGCGTTGACATAGCCTTCCGTCTCATGAATTTTTACTGCCTTTTGCATGATCTGCCTGCATTCAAAGGATAAATGTGAAATATCCGCCTTTTTATCCGCAATTCCCTTTGACAAAACGCTTCCTGTCAGCATTTCATATAAAAGAACCCCCAACCCGTACGTATCCCTATATGCGCTTATCGTTTCTCCTTCCGAAGGCGGCAGATATTCCTTTGTCCCAAACACCTTTCTTTCCTTTTCCCCTTCATACAAAGCAGCTCCGAAATCAATGAAATAGACCTCTCCTTCCGGCGTGATCATTATGTTCTCAGGCTTTATATCTCCATAAACAATCACAGGCGTCTGACGATGAAACCCCGCCAGTATTCCGGCCGCTTTCATAATAAGTGCGGCGGCTTCTTTCTCACTCCAGATTTTCCGCTCTCCCAAAAGTGTTCTCAGGCTTTTCCCCTCTACATATTCCATAACAATGCCCGCACCCTGTTCGCTTTCTATATAATCCATTAAATAAGGAATTCCTTTTCCCCCGAACCGCCGCAGTATTTCCCGCTCCCGCTCCGCCTCCTTTCTACCCCCGTCATACCATTTCAATGCCGCAGGCATTCCCGCATCTTTATTTTCCACAAGCCATACCGTTCCTCTGCTTCCTTTTCCCAGCAAAGATTTTTTAATATATTTTTCATTCATCCGCCTTCGCCTCCCATATAAATTGCTGAAATATTATCTCCTTCTTTCTGCCGGATATTATATGCGGCAATTTCCTTTAATCTTTTTCCGATACCGGTTTCACACTTCAGTTTTTTACCGTCCAGACACCTTTTCCAGATATCTTTGTCATATTTCCGAAAAAATCCGTCTGTACAAAGCAGCAAGCCGTTTTTTCTAATTAATCCGCTGTAAAAATCCGGCTTCCACTCCCTGTTGAGTCCCAGGCATCTTGAAAGTCCACGTTCGTTTCCATGATCCTTTGTGATCTGTTTACACGGAAAAAAATTCCTTCTTCCCAGCAGATAAGTTCTGCTGTCCCCTATATGGAATAAATAGTATCTTCCCTTATAAAGAATACACATCATGGCCGTAGTCCCCATAGCCGTCCCTGCCATACGCATTTTCTCAAACAGTTCTCTGTTCATTTGCCGATACAGCATAAATCCCTTAGACCTTATGATCTCTTCCAGTCTCCTCTTATGTTTGCCGCATGTGCATATACATGGGATCAGCTGTCTGTCAAACCATGCTTCCATTTCCCGGACGCAAAAGGCAGAAGCCTCCATTCCGTTTTTCATGCCGCCCATACCGTCGCAAACAGCTGCAAACCATAGCTCCCCTTCTGAAAGCAGACTGCATCGAAACAGCAAAGCGTCTTCATTTTCCGCCCTTTTTCCGGTTTCATAAACATAACCGAACTTCATATTCAATTGTCCTTTCCTGGAAAAATAATTCCCATAAGAATTTCCAATCCGTCACTATATTCTGCGCAAAGCCATACTGTCCCTGCCTTTTGTAACAGTTCCTATTCTTATGAAAACGGTACAGAACGTACCAATTAAGATGCTCTTATTATATGCCCAAATATGCGCTCATGACAAGACGGCATTTTTCACAAAAAATTGAAAAATGCCGTCTGTTCAAATTCCATCCTGCCAATTCTGCCGGAAATTACACTATCCGCAGGTACTCCTTAGCGCAGCTTCCCGCAAACATAACGAATCATTTATTTTTAACCGCCTGTAACCAGTCTTGCAATATCGTTATACATAACAACCACCATCAAAAGCATCAACAATGCAAAACCTACAAAATGGAAAATCCCTTCCTTTTCCGGCGGTATGGGTTTTCTTCGTATGGCTTCGATGATCAAAAACAAAAGCCTGCCTCCGTCTAAAGCCGGGAAGGGAATCAGATTTAAAACTCCCAGATTGGCGCTTAATAAAATGGCAAAATTCAACATATTCAACCACACATAAAAGGCGCCGTCCTGTTTGGATTCGGTATAAATGGTGTCAACCGCATCCACCATTCCCACAGGTCCCGACATATCCTTTATTCCGGCTCTTCCGGTCACTAACATTCCCAGACTCCTAATGGTTGTATCAATCCAGTATTTTACTTCGTAAAAGCTATATTTTGCAATGCCTAAAAGATTAAATTTGGTATAACCGTTCATAGGTGCAATGCCGTAATAATATCTTCCGTCCTTTTGGGAATACTTGGGTTCAAGGGTCACGGCAGTCCGCTGCCCCTCCCTCTCATAGACAATATTGACCGGCTCTCCCTCATTTAACATGGCCTCTAAGAAAATTTCCCTAAACAGATGAATATTCTTTCCGTTAATTTCAACGATTTCATCTCCCGCCATAAGACCGGCTTCGCTTGCAGCGGTTCCTTCCCCCACCGTTCCGATAACGGGAAGGTCGCTTCCAATGCTGGCAACGATAATTGCAGAAAGGACAAAAGCAAGAACAAAATTGAAAACAGGCCCTGCTACTACCGTAGCAATCCTTGCCCACACGGGAGCGTCGGGAAAGGCTCCAGATTTTTTCAGAGTGCCCAGCTCCTCTTTTATGCCTTCGTCTCCTTTACCGTCTTCATCCCCCTCTTCTTTATCCAGTCCGTTTAAACTGTCCTCGCCTTCAAACATACAGGCCCCGCCAATGGGAAGCAGTTTTAAGGAATATTTTGTATCGCCCTTCACAAAATGTAACAAAGTAGGCCCCATGCCGATGGAAAATTCCACCACATGAATGCCGTTTGCCTTTGCGATAATAAAATGGCCGAATTCATGGGCCACAACAACCACGCAGAATATAATTACAAATAAAATAATACCCAAATCAGCACCTGCTCTCTATAAATTCATAACACCAGCTTTCCGTTTCCAGAATCTGTTCCAGGGAAGGATTTTCTATTACCCCATGGGCATCCATGGCCTTTCCGATTATATCTGCTATATCCAAAAACCGGATTTTTCCCGCCAGAAACATACTGACCGCCTTTTCGTTGGCCGCGTTAAACACCGTGGGCATGCTTCCTCCCGCTTTAAAAGCCTCATATGCCAGTTTTAATCCTGTAAATGTTTCCATATCCGGCTCTTCAAATGTAATCTGCCCCAGCTTGAAGAAATCTATACCCGGCATCTCCATAGGCAGCCTGTCAGGATAAAAAAGCGCATACTGGATGGGCAGCTTCATATCCGGCAATCCTAACTGTGCCATAACAGCCCCATCCATATATTCTACCATAGAGTGTATGATGCTCTGGGGATGTACTACAACCTGAATCTGCTCCGGTTTTGCATGAAAAAGCCATCCTGCCTCCATAACCTCCAGTCCTTTGTTTACCATGGTGGCCGAATCAATGGTAATCTTTTTCCCCATGGACCAGTTTGGATGATTCAACGCCTCTTTTACGGTTTTATACAAAAGCTCTTCCCGCTTCATTCCCCGGAAGGGACCGCCGGAGGCTGTCAAAAGGATTTTTTTCATGCGTTTTTCCGGTTCTCCGTTTAAGGATTGGAAAATCGCGCTGTGTTCACTGTCAACAGGGAGAATGGAAACACCCTTTTCCTTGGCCAACGGCATGATAATATGTCCCGCCGTTACCAAGGTTTCCTTATTGGCAAGAGCAATATCCTTTCCTGCCTTAATAGCTTCTATCGTGGGTTTTATGCCAATCATTCCCACTACCGCCGTTAAGACCACATCCGCTTCAGGAAGACTGACAATTTGCTGTAATCCCTCCATCCCCGCCAATACGGTTACAGGCAGATCCGCAACCCTTACCGCCAGATCCCCCGCCGCCTTTTCCTCATACATAACGGCAAAGCCGGGAAGATATTTTCTTACCTGCTCCTCCATCCTGTCCACATTGCTTCCTGCCGCCAAAGCAGATACTTGCAATCTGTCAGAATATGCATCTACAATTTCCAGGGCCTGGGTCCCGATAGAGCCGGTTGAGCCCAGAATAACCAGATTCTTCATATCCATATCTCCACTTTATATTTGTCATAAAAGAAGCACTGCCAGATAATATATCATGGGAGCGGTAAAGACCACGCTGTCGAAACGGTCCATAATTCCCCCGTGACCGGGAATCAGTTTCCCGTAATCCTTAATGCCGAAATTTCTCTTTACAGCGGACGCCGCCAAATCCCCTACCTGGCTGATAACCGCTCCTACTGCGCTGATAACCGGAAACACCCACAAAAGGTTGCTTTGACTGATACCGGCATTTTTTAAAACCATGGCATAAATCAGCCCCACCAAAGCTGCGCCTGCAACTCCGCCTATCGCACCTTCTATGGATTTCTTGGGACTTAATACCGGCGCTAATTTATGCTTTCCAAAAAGCATGCCCACCGCATAAGCGCATGTATCGCAAATCCAGGAACTGATAAAAATCAGCCATACAATATAAATACCCTTTTCCAAATTTCTGGTAAGATATAGATAGGCAAGCATAATCGGCGCATAGACAAAGGAAAAGATAGCTGCCATAATCTGATTCGCATGGTATTTGGGAAAAGCAAATACATAAACAAAGAGAATCGCCACAACAGTCAGGGTAATGGTTAACATAATATATGTTTCCGTGTCGGCAAAATAGCGCACTCCATAATACCCCAGCACACCCATGGCTCCGAATATTTCCAGAAGATTTACCTTTTCATTCTCTCCCCGCACCTTGGTAGCCTTTGTCATTTCAAAAAATGCCTTCAAAGCCACAAGAAGGGTAAAGAGAAACAAAACCGGGCCGCCCGTCGCCAAAACAAAGGCGATAATAATGACCAGAACAATGCCGCTTAATAATCTTGTTCTAAACATATTAGTCCTCCTTTATCAGACCGTATCTGCGTTCCCTCTTATTATATGCTTCAATGGCCTTCATCAGTTCTCCCTTTGTGAATGCAGGCCAGTGAACATCCGTCGTATAGAATTCCGTATAGGCAAGCTGCCATAAAAGAAAATTGGAAAGGCGCTGTTCGCCGCTGGTGCGGATTAAAAGATCCGGGTCGGGAATCCCCTTTGTATCCAAATAAGAGGAAAATATCTCTTCATCCATCTGTCCCGGCTCAAGCTTTCCGCTTTTTACCTCTTCCATAATCCGGTTAGCAGCCCGGATGATTTCATCCCTGCTTCCATAATTTAAGGCAATCTGAAAATGCAGTCCGTCGTTATGAACCGTGGCTTTTTCCAATTCATCAATCCGCTTCCTGATATCCTCGTCAAGCCCTGTTTTATCTCCGATGACCCTGACACACATTCGGTTCTTTTCCGCCGTTTTTAAACATGTCTTCATATAATTGCGCAAAAGCTTCATAAGGGCATCCACTTCATCCTTGGGACGCTTCCAGTTTTCTGTGGAAAAGGCATAGACAGTCAGATACTCTATTCCCATTTTATATGCTTCTTCACAAATAATTTCAACATTTTTACTGCCCTGGGCATGACCATAATTTCGGGGCATTCCTTTTCCCTTTGCCCATCTTCCGTTTCCATCCAGAATAATCGCTACATGTCTGGGTATATTCATCTAATCCGCCTTTCCGAAAAAATCAAAGGGCAGGGGACCTGCTCGTCATTCGCAATCGAGTAGATCCCCTGATTTTTCTCCGTTTTAAACGGTCAAAACTTCCTTGGACTTATCTTCAACCATTTTTTCGATTTCTTTAATATATTTGTCTGTCAGCTTCTGCAATTCATCGGAAAGAGTCTTTACCTCATCCTCGGAAAGATCTCCTTTTCCCAGCTTTTTAAAAGCATCATTTCCATCACGACGTGCGTTTCTTACAACAACCTTATTATCCTCGCCCTTTTTCTTAATGTCTTTTACCAGCTCTTTACGGCGTTCTTCCGTTAATTCCGGAAATACCAAGCGGATAACCGCGCCGTCGTTGGTAGGGGTAATTCCCACATCCGACGTTAAAATCGCCTTCTCAATTTCTTTAATCAGGCTTTTCTCCCATGGCGCAATCTGTATCATGCGCGGCTCCGGTACGCTGACATTTCCCACACTCTGCAAGGGTGTAGGCGTTCCGTAATAATCAACCTTAATCTTATCAAGCACATGAGGGTTGGCACGTCCCGCTCTGATGGACGCAAAATCCGAAGCCAGGAAATCAATTGCCTTTTTCATCTTTTCATCGTATACTTTCAGTCTCTCATCCATTTGGATTATCCTCCCGTTTTATACCGTTACCTTGGTTCCGTTAAATTTACCGGAAACAGTATTGACAATACTGTTCTCTTCATTTAAACCAAATACCCACATGGGCATTTTATTATCCCTTGCCAGAATCGACGCAGTCATATCCACAACCTGAAGATTCTTTTCAATCACTTCATCAATGGAAACCTGGTCATATTTTTTTGCTGCTTTATTAACCCTGGGGTCGTCATCATAAACGCCGTCTACGGCCTTTGCCAAAAGGATGACCTCCGCTTCTACCTCTACAGCCCGCAGAACCACTCCTGTATCTGTGGAAAAATAGGGATGACCGGTTCCACCCGCAAAAAACACTACCATGCCTTTGCCAAAATATTTATTTGCCCGATCCTTGGAAAACAGCTTTGTAAAAGAACCACATTCAAAAGGTGTCAAAATGCTGGTTCTCATTCCCACCGAACGAAATATCTCGGACACATAAATACAGTTCATAACCGTAGCTAACATTCCTATCTGATCCGCCTTTGTCCTGTCAATATGCTCGCTGGTTCTGCCTCTCCAGAAATTTCCTCCGCCAATCACAACGCCAACCTCTTTGCCGTCGTCAACCAGCTGTTTTACCTGAAGAGCCACGCCTCTTATGGTATCCTCGTCAAAGCCGGTCTTTTTGGAACCGGCCAGAGCTTCTCCGCTCAGCTTCAACATAATTCTTTTCATAATCCAGAGCCCCCGGTATTATTAAACCAAATCTTTAAAGAAGGAAGAAGGATTAACATCTGCATAGCACTGTGAACACATACCTTCAATAACCGCACCATTGTTAATCTGTACGGATTTGGATTTGATATTTCCCATAACGATAGCAGAAGTATCCAGTATAACCGGTCCCTGTACATCGATATCGCCTTTTACAGCTCCTGCAACCACTGCGCTTGTAGCATAAATATTTCCGATAATAACAGAACTCTGACCCACCTTTACGCTGCCTTTCGCATGAACCTCGCCTGTAATCTTAGCAGAATCAGCAAAGATTTCCTCTGCCATGGAATTGCCTTCTACACTGCCGGAGATATTCAGTTTTCCAAGAATCTCAACATTTCCGATTACCGTTCCTAAAATATCCATGGAACCCTGGCTGCTGATATCGCCGGTTACCTTCATGCCTGCTGTAATAACGCCTGTTTCATCCATTACTTCGCCTGTTAATCCTGTTTCATTCTGTTGTGTCATAACTTTACCTACCCCTTCTTCTAATTGTGTTTCTTCGTCTGTTTTTTCAATTTCTTTCATGAAATCATCTTCCATTTCTTCTTCTACCCTTTCCTCTATGTCATTTTCTAATGCGTTTCCAATTGCCGGAACCATCTCCTCCGGTTCCATTTCTCCGAGCAGATTGATTTCTTCTGCCTTTTCTTCCTCTGCCGCTTCAGCTGCTGTTTCGGCTTCTTCAGTTTCTGCTTTCACTTCATCTACTGTTTCGGCTTCCTCTGCTTCTGCTTTCACTTCATCTACTGTTTCGGCTTCTTCAGTTTCTGCTTTCACTTCATCTACTGTTTCGGCTTCTTCAGTTTCTGCTACCGATTCGACTACTGTTTCGGCTTCTTCAATTTCTGCTGCTACTTCAGCCTCCGGCTCTTCTGTCTTTTCTTCCGGTTCACTTGCCAAAAGCAGATTGATTTCCTCTGCCTCTTCAACAGTTGTTTCGGCTTCTTCTGTTTCGGCGCCCACTTCATCTACTGTTTCGGGTCCTCCAGTTTCTGCTTCGACTGTTGTTTCGGCTTCTGTTGCTTCAGTCTCTGGCTCTTCTGTCTTTTCTTCCGGTTCACTTGCTAAAAGCAGATCAAATACTTCTGCCTCTTCTTCAATATCCGCATTCCGTTCCTCTAACGCATTTCCGCCAAACAGATTAATCTCCTCGACTTCCTCAGTCTCAATCTCTGTTTTACCTTCTTGCTCATCCGGCTCTTTTTCGGGCATGGAAATTTCTTCCGCCTGCAGCCCCGGTGCAAATATATCTGCATTTTCATCTAATCTGGCAACAGCCGCAAGGAATGCTTCCTCATCACTGATAGCGGTCTCTTTATGGTCTGTTTCCGGCTTCGGTTCTTCTTTTAGTATAACCGGTTCCGGCTTTATTGCTTCTGATTTTATTTCTTCCGGCTTCATTTTACTTTCATTTTCCGCCATCTTCTCTGGATTTTCCAGTTCCTTATCCACTTCTGGAAGCAATTCATTCACAGCCATGGATAAATCTTCTTTTAAGTCCTGAAAAAAGCCCATTATAGTTCCTCCATTTCTTCTAATGTGTAATATGCAAAATGATTGGGGTTTCTTCGGTAATCGGCTTTATTTCCAATTCTTGCCTTCCTGTCAGTTCATCCAGTATCATCCGCAATGCATCTACTGTCTGAGCCTTGTCTTTTCCGTCATGCAAAAGCACAATAGAGGTCTGAAAAGTATCAACCCCGCTTATGACATTTAAGGCAATCTGCTCTGCCGACAAACCGTGTCCATCCGCATCGCCGCCTGAAATATTCCAGTCATAGCAAGTAACGCCCTGAGCATTCAGTTGATTCACAATTTCCGCCATGTCAATTTGACTGACTGTGTTACTGCTTCCTCCGGGAAGTCTGCATATGTCCGGCCTTACTCCCGTCACATCAAATATATAATCGGATAACAAATAAAAATCCTCAAAAAATGCTTCTTCTGACGCATAAATTTCATGATATTTGTGACTATAGGAGTGAATACCAATGCTGTGTCCCTCACTGATAATTCTCTTATAAAGAGCTTTGGCCTCCTCACTTGTATCTCCAACCACAAAAAAAGTTGCCTTAACATGATATTCGGCAAGAATATCCAGAATCTGGTCTGTATACCTGCTTGGACCGTCATCAAAAGTAAGATAAACTCTTTTGATACCGTCTCCGGTCATTATATCCTGTCCGCTGTTCTCATTTTCCAGAACAGTCTCCGTTTCCGCCTGCTCACTCTTTTGCTTTTCTTCATAGAATGTGATACTTTCCTGCAAATTATCAATCTTTAAGCTTAATTCATCCACCTGAGACTGCATATCGGCTTTTTCCGCTTCTATTTTCCTCAGTCTGGCATTCGCTCCATATAACAGAAATCCAAGGCAGATACTGACAATTACCGGTGTCAGTATCGTTGCAAAAGCAGTAATTAAAATTATTTTTTTTAATCGCTCCACCCTTTTGCGGCGGTTCTTTTGCAACTGTCTATCTTCCTGTTCGACCATTGCATTTCTCCATTTCACTACACACTACTTTGCATTGTATCATAAATACGGAACGAAAAAAAGAGAAAATTATAACGTGGTATTTGTTTTTTCACAAAATCAGGGAACGCTCCGAAAAAAGCATTTTTCCGGTAACGTCCCCTGCCACCTTCTCTCATACCGGACAACCGCCCTCAAAAAATTTCCATATTTTTAAGTAATTATACTTTAAATATGCCCATACTCTTTTCCAGATCCGTTGACACATTTTTAAGCTCTTCCGATTTTTCGGAAATACCTGTGACAATTGCAGAAACCTCCGTAACGGAAGCCGATGTTTCCTCTGTACTTGCCGCATTTTCCTCCGCAATTGCAGTCAGGCTCTGTACAACATCAATAACCCGGCTTCTTGCCACATCCATCTGCCTTGTCTTTCCAGAAATCAGCTTCATGCCTTCTATAGAACTGTCAACCTCATCCTGAATTTCCCCGAATGCCTTGTCTGTCCGCTCAACATATCCGCTCTGTTCCTTCATACTGGATTTGACATCCGTCATAATCTCAACAGCCTTTTCGGAATCGGATAATAATTCCGCTATTATATCGCCTATCTGTTTTGCAGATTCATTGGACTGTTCTGCCAGCTTCTGAATCTGGGCTGCCACAACCGCAAAGCCTCTTCCCTGCTCTCCTGCCCTTGCCGCCTCAATGGATGCATTTAAGGAAAGGAGGTTGGTTTCTTCTGCAATTTCCGTAATCATACTTGCCGCTTCGTTAATCTTGCGTGCAGAGTCATTGGTGGTATCGGTCTGCTTTGCAATGACATCAATATACTGCTCGGTCTTTCGATTGACCTTATCCAGTTCATCAAGAATTTCTTTTGCACGTTTGCCGGATTCCTTCATTTTAGACGCATGTTCCACAAGCTCATTTACCAGATCATTGGTATCTTCAATCATGCTGCCTATGGTTACTACATTTTCCGTAGCCGCCTGAGTCTCTTCCGCCTGGGAGGTTGCCCCTTGGGCAATTTCATTTACCGCAATTTCCACCTGATCCATAGTATTTGTGGTTTCCATTGCACTGCCGCTTAAATCGTTTGCGGCATTCATAAGGATCACGCTTTCTCCCCTGATCTTTTCTACTATATCCACCAATTCATTTCTCATAATCGTAAGGGCCCGGCTCATATCGCCGATTTCATCCTTGCTCTTATTAAGCTTCTTCTGGGTTTCATCCTCTGTGAAATCCATCTCCGAAAGTCTCATGGCAAAACCGGTCATATGCTGAATCGGTTTTACTATCATGGATGCGCAGATATATCCAAAGATTAAAAAGACAATGGTTGTTACAATAAGACCTATTATTCCGATTCGGTTGATTTTCGTTACCGGTGCAATAATTTCCTCCTGATCAGCCGTAACAACAAGAACAAACTCTTCATATGTACTGATATAAACCGACGCATATTTTATCTTTCCGTCGTACTCATAGGAAACTACCTGACTTTCAACCTTTTTACCCTCTGACAGATCCGCACATATCTGCTTTACAACTGCATTCTCAACGCTCTTACCGATTTTGCTGCCGTTGGGATGATAAAGCATGCTGCCACCCGCTGAAACCACATAAACATAGCTGGATTCCATGCCTTTCATGCCGCCGCCTTCCAGCTTTAAAGAAAGGTTATCGGCACTGAGGACTGATGTGGTTTTTCCATCGCTGCTTTTAATCTGATTATCTAAAGTACTGCCATAGGCAACTGCCAAATCCCCAATATAATTTTCGGTGGTCGCCTCAATTTCCTTTTTACAATTGGGCGAATAATTTATCATCATCAGAATTCCCATCAAAATTACTGCAAAATCCACCAGCAGACAAATTTTGACTCTGACGGAATGTATGTTTTGTTTACTTTTCATAGCTTTCTTCCCCTTTGCATTTTTTCATGCAATACACTGTTCCCTTCACTGTACGGCATCTTTATTATTATAACATTAATCACGTCTTATTTCAATAACACACTAAAACCGTCAGCCGTTTTCCTGATTTTTCTGCTTTGCTTCATTTTCAGTCTGTTTTTCATTGTTTCCATTTTCAGAAGGCTTATTTTCCTTTGCTTCACTCTCCACCGGTCTCCACGCCCTGCCAAAATCCACATCCTTAAACAGCGCGGCAAGCCCTGTAATCTGTTTTAACCGTAATATTTCATCCTTATCCATGCCCAAGTGCTTGGAAATCCAGGAATCGCTGCGTCCCAGTTCGTGAAGCTCCTTTACAATATTGCTCATCAAATCCACGTCATGAGTTCCTCTTGCCCGGTTATGGCGGATGGTACTTGCCATTCTCTGGTCTAAGGATTTATCAATAACCGAAACGGGCAGCATACCGCCTTCTCTTTTGTAAATATCCTCATGCTCTTGCATGATCCGGTAACGATGGAAACCGTCTACGATTACATAAATATCTTCCTCTTTAACATAATAGCATACAATCGGCATGGTATAACCGTCAGCCTTAATACTTTCATATAGCAGCCTCATTTCAGGAGGCGCAACTGCATTGGGATTATAGGTGTTTGCCCTGATTTTTTCTATGGGTACCGCAATAACCCCGTAAACAGGACTTTTATACTCCATAATTTATATCCTCCACGCTTTTATATTTCCGTTTAATGACATCAATGCGTTTCTGCTGCTCCCTTGTAAGACCGAATCCCATAAATCTGCAGACATGGTCATTTTTCAAAATGCAGTAACACATTCTCTTCCAGCTCGGAATATCCTTTGTGGTTTTGATATCATCCGTATTATCGGGAATCTTTTCCACAAAAACTACCCGTGTTTTCTTTGTCAGCGTATAGTTGGAAATGCCGTTTCTTTTGATGCGGTATCCGTGGTCCAATAGTTCTTCGATGGTTTCCTCCTCCAGTCCGCCTCCTGTTTTATGCCAGAAATTCATGGATGTATTAAATTTTTTTACATAATTATTCCGAAGCCTTTTGGGTAATGTATCAAGCAGAAACCGCGTATAAGATTCCCATGTGTGCCCCTCCGGCAGCGTTACATTCCGGTAGCCCATAGCTTTGGTTCTTCCGTAAATGCAGGCAAAATTAGCTCCTCTGACCCGTCCCACCAGCTTTGCCCAGATTTCCGGGTCTATTACCCTGTACAGATTCAGGGAATCCTTGGAATAATCATTAAAAGGCGACGCCACTCTCATCTGCGTCACTTTCAATCCCGCCATATGGTATAAATCATAGAGCCTGTTATAGTCATACTCAAACAGGTAGTTGGCATGCCATACGTCATTTAGGGACCAGTCATATAAGGGAGACGCCGTCCAAACATCTTTAAACTGTTTGCTGATCCAGCACTGGTCGTCATATCCGTTTTTCTTATTTAAAAAACCGCTATATCTCTGGAGGGATTCTTCTGCACGCATCCCCAGAAGACAGATGGTCTTCCTGTTATGATGGGAAATGCGGTACCATCTTCCAAACTGTTTTGCCAAATCCTCCTGATGCATTTTGTAGCGGTAGGTAGTGATGGGGTTATGATCAAGACTAATAACATAATCTTTTTGGGGCATCCTTCTGACCCAGGCGTCTTTTTTGTTATCATCCCACGGATACCAGTACATTTCATAGCTGCTCAAAGCAGTCCTTGTGGCCATGGGCAGACAGACCCAGTAGGGTTCCACCTCATCCTTGATCGCTTCAAAGGTTCTTTCTATGTATTCTGTGGTTACCGTGTATTGGGCTTCGAAATCCTGATGGAAGACTCCTATTTTCTTTTCGGGGTAATATTTTCTTTTAAAATCCAGTACCAGGTTCAGTAATAATCCGCTGTCTTTTCCTCCTGAAAAGGAGATATAGATATTATCAAATTCTTCAAAAATCAGTTTCAGGCGTTTTTGCAGAGCCTCATATACATTCTGTTCTTCGTATTTGCGCACCATATGAATCCCTCCGGTTTTGCCAAAAAAATTCCAAATTTTTCCAATTTTCTACAGTAATTAATTTAACATATCAGGGGGATAAATTCAATAAAGTTCCTTGAAAGAGGTAGGGTCGGGAAAAGAAGGGGATATCATTTGTAGGCGATGCGAAGCTTTTTGTAATACGTTGGTTTTTAGGAGGCGGTATTTTAACTCTTCTGCTGAAAAGGGTATTGGAAAGCTGTGGCTTCTGACTGCGTGAGGGCCGTAAGGACGTTTTGCAAAACGTCCTTACGGCCCTCACAGTCAGAAGCCACAGCTTTCATCCCAGCATCCCCGCCAACACCCTTTCCTCAATTCTTTTTAGACCTTCTTCCAGTAATTTTTTCGGACAGGCAAAGTTCATTCTGGCGTAGCTTTCACTTCCAGCTCTATAGGCGCATCCCATACTGAGTTTCACTCCTGCCGAAGTAAAGAAATTTTCCAGTTCTTTTTCTGAGAGCATAAGTTCTTTACAGTCAAGCCATATCAGAAAGGTCCCTTCCGGGGAAAACGCATGGATTCCGGGTATTTTTGTATTAAAATAGTCCAGGGCAAAGTCTCTGTTGTTTTGTAAGTATTGAACCAGCTGATCTGCATAATGGTTTCCATAGGTATAGGCGGCTTCCATGGCAGTTAATCCGAGAATTCCTGTATTGATACAGCGTTTTTCTTTTTCTTCCGAAAATTGTTTCCGCAGCTTTTCGTCGGCAATGATAATTGCTGACGCTGCAAGGCCTGCTATGCTGAAGGTCTTGCTGGCAGATGTGCATGTTATGGTTTTTGAACGGATTTCTTCTGACAGGGACGCCAGCGGAATGTGTATGTGGTCGTCAAAAATGATGTCTCCGTGTATTTCATCTGAAATCATCAGGACGTCGTTTTTCAGACAGATCTCGGCAAAGCTTTCCAGTTCCTCTTTTGTGAAGCATCTTCCGGTGGGATTCTGGGGATTGCAGAACATCCATACTTTGGCTTCTTTGGCTTTTTTCTCAAAGTCTTGAAAATCCGGTACATATTTTCCGTTTTTTATAAGCATGGGGTTTTCTAAAGCTTTTCTTCCGTTACGCTCTACGGTTTCGAAAAAGGGGGAATAAATCGGGGTCTGAATCAGGATTCCATCCCCTGGCTTTGTATAGGCGGATACCGCCGCCGACAGGGCGCTGTCGATGCCTGCGGTAAATTCCACCCATTCTTCTTTTATGAAAAACCCATGTCTCTCTTTTTGCCAGTCCGCTACGGCTTTGGCGCAGCCTTTCGGCGGCAGGCTGTAGCCGTATATGTTATGTTCCACACAGGTCTGTAAAGTCTCTTGTACTTCTTTTGGGGCTGCGAAATCCGTATCTGCCACCCAGAAAGGGAGTAGTTCTTCTTTGCCGGCTCCTATAAAGCGGCTGTCCCATTTTGCACTATTTTTTCCACGCCTGTCTATAATTTCATCAAAGTTATACATTGCTTTCTTCCGCCGTCTTTCCTTTTTTGTTCTTAGTTATACAGCTTTTTTCCTATCACTTTTTACACATATGCTGCTTTATTTCGTTAGATTCTTTTTTGCTTTTGCTGCTTTTATTTTTTACTCTTCTGCCTTCATACTGTCCTTAAAGTATAATGCCTAATATCAGGTACAATACGCATGACAGCGCGGCAAAGCATAAGGAATAAGGCAGCTGGGTCCTTACATGGGATACAACGTCGCAGCCTGTGGAAGAACAGGACATGATCGTGGTATCGGAAATGGGCGAGGTATGGTCTCCAAACACTGCGCCTCCTGCAATGGCTCCCACAACCATGGGAACATGTATCTGAAAAGCAAGGGCCATGGGCAGAAGAAGCGGCATCATAATGGCAATGGTTCCCGCGCTTGTCCCTGTAGAAAAGGAAAGGAGGCAGGTCAGAAGGAATGCAACCGCTGCAAATATAACGGGATTAATGAATTTAACCAGTACGCCGGATAAATACTCCGCAGTCCCTAAGGCTCCTAATAAATTACTCAAGGCATAGGCTAATACCATAATGATGACAATTCCAAACATATTGCCGCAGCCCGCAAACAGATAATGGATACTCTTTTTCACGGGAATTTCTTTCGTTATGGCCAGTGCAGCGGCCAGATACACACAGCCTGCGCATATTCCGAAAATCAAACCGGTTTCCGCATCGCCGTTCATCATGTTCCCGTGGCCGCTATAGAAAATATATGCAACAGCCACAGCGATCATAAGAACCAAAGGAATTAACAGGTATCTTGCTTTGCCGTCCTTTCCTTTTTCTGCCTGTCCTTCTTTTTTCTCTTCCGGTCTTTCTTCCTTTTTCTCCATTTTTTCTATCTGCTCTACATCTTCCTTATTTTCCTTGTTTTCACGCCCTTCTTGTCCACATTTTTCCATGTAAGCATTTTCCGCCCGTTTCATTGGTCCGAAATCAAAACGCAACAGAATAAACGCCGCCACTCCCAATACCGCAAAAATGCAGTAAAAGTTAAAGAAAATTCCTCTGACCATCTGCTGGGTGGGATTTCCGATTCCCTGAGCCTCAATAAATCCGGCAATATAGGGGCCGTATGCCGCAATGGGGATCAGTACCGACAAGGGGGTGGCTGTGGAATGTACTATCCATGCGTTTTTTTCCGGGGAAATCCGAAAGGCTTTTGCTAAAGGCCTTGACACGGAACCGGTAACCATAACGCTCAAGGTTCCGTCAATAAAAATAAGAATGCCGATAAGCCATGTAAAAATTTCCGCTCCTGCCCGGGATTTGATAAGGCTGCGCTTTTCGATCATCAGGGCTGTAAATCCTTTCAATCCCCCTGCCGCCTCTATCATATAAAACATACCGCCCAAAAGCGTCAGTATGATAATAATAGAGGTGCTTGAAGAGGAGGAAAATACATTTACCACCATATCCTTTGTCCCCGTAAGCATTCCTAAAATGTGATAATTTGCAAGAAACAGATTTCCTAAAAGCAAAGAAGCCAGCAAAGCCAAAAAAACATTTTTTAAAACCAGCGCCAGCACAATGGCAAGAACCGACGGCAAGATGCTTAAAACACCGTATTCCACAATCATTTCCTCCTCCGTTATCCGTAAAAGTTTTAACGTCTTTTATTATTTTATCCTGAAACATAATCTATTCTTCTCATACATAGTACCAAAAATAAGGAATAATAGATATAAAATTTGTAAATTTTGACATTTTCTTCCAGATTATGACCTGAAAATCTTTGAACAGGAAGCAAAAAAGCAGGAAAGCATTTTGCCTTCCCGCCTTTTATTTCTTATTTTTTATTGCTTGATCTGACATTTTGCGTTTTTTAGATCATTTCCTACAGAAATTTTACTACAATTTCCAAATATCCCTGTTGTATTCTTCGATCGTCCTGTCAGATGAAAAATATCCTGCTTTCGCTGTATTCACAAGCATTTTTGCCGCCCATGCCATACGATCCTCATAATCCTCTAACATCTGCTCTTTTCTGGCAATATACTCTTTCACATCTAAAAGCGTCATAAACCAGTCTTTCTTGATCAATTCTTTATAAAGACGGCACAGATTTTCCGGATCGCCCATTCGAATCAGTTCTTTGCTTATGATAAAATCCACAAGCTCTGCAATCTGTTCATCCGAATCATAATACTCCCATGGATGATAGCCTGCCGTTTCATATAACCGAATAACCTCTTCGCTGGATTTGCCGAAAATATAAATATTATCTTTTCCTACCAGATCATGGATCTCCACGTTTGCACCGTCCATGGTTCCTAAGGTTACCGCACCGTTTAGCATGAATTTCATATTTCCGGTTCCGCTGGCCTCTTTGGATGCAAGGGAGATCTGCTCCGAAATATCACATGCGGGAATCAGGTGCTCGGCCTTTGTCACATTATAGTTTTCCACCATAACAACCTTCAAATAGGGATTTACCGAAGGGTCTTCACTGATTAACTGCTGCATACAAAGAATCAGATGAATGATATCCTTTGCCAGTGTATAGGCCGGCGCCGCTTTTGCCCCGAAAATCATGGTAATGGGCGTTTCAGGAAGCCGTCCCGCCTTGATTTCCTTGTATTTATAAATCAGATACAATGCGTTCATCTGCTGGCGTTTATACTCGTGCAGACGCTTTACCTGTATATCAAATACCGAATCGGGGGATATTTCCACATTTTCAGTTTCCTTCAGATATGCGCACAATTCTTTTTTTCTATTGTCCTTAATTTCAACAATCCGTTTTTAAACCTGCTCATCCTCTTTATACTCCAAAAGCTTTTCCAGTTTGGAAGCGTCCTTTTTCCATTCCTCTCCGATAAGCTCCGTAATATATTCGGCAAGCTCGGAATTACAATGCTGTAGCCAACGGCGGAAAGTAATGCCGTTTGTCTTATTATTAAACTTTTCGGGATAGATATCATAAAAAGGTTTCAGCTCTGCATTTTTCAAAATTTCCGTATGAAGAGCGGCTACACCGTTAACGGAGAATCCATAGTGAATGTCCATATGCGCCATATGCACTCTGTTTTCCTTGTCGATAATTGCCACTCTCTCATCCGAATAAGTATTTTTTACCTTCTCATCCAGCTTCCGTATAATGGGCATCAGCTTTGGCACTACTTCCTCCAGATAAGATACCGGCCATTTTTCCAAAGCTTCTGCAAGAATGGTATGATTGGTATAAGCGCAGGTTTTTGCCACAAGATCCGCCGCTTCATCAAATTCCAGACCCCGCTCCATTAAAAGACGGATCATTTCAGGAATGACCATGGATGGATGGGTATCATTGATCTGAATGACTACATGGTCGCAAAGAGTGCGGACGTCATAGCCCTTATCATCCATTTCCCTCAAAATCAGCTGTGCGCCGTTGCTTACCATAAAATATTGCTGGTAAATACGTAACAGCTGTCCCGCTTTATCGCTGTCATCCGGATACAAAAACAGCGTAAGATTTTTCTGTATGTCGTTTTTGTCAAAAGAAATTCCGTCCGATACCATGGATTCATCCAGGGTATCAACATCAAACAAGTGCAGCTTATTAACGCCGCTCTCATATCCCGGCACATCAATATCATATAAAGTAGAAGTCAGGGTAAAGTCCTTAAATTGTACGGGAAAATGAACGCCCGTATCCGTAAGCCAGCTTTCCTTTTCAATCCACGGATTCTTTTCCTCTTTTTGTTTGTTGTCCTCAAAGCACTGTTTAAACAATCCGTAATGATAATTAAGACCGATTCCCACGCCGTTTAATCCCAGTGTGGCAATGGAGTCCAAAAAGCAGGCTGCAAGCCGTCCCAATCCGCCGTTTCCAAGAGACGGCTCCGGCTCAACTTCTTCTATCTCTGCCAGAGCTTTACCGTTTTCCGAAAGCAGCGCTTTTACCTCTTCATATACTCCCAGATTGATCAGGTTATTGGACAAAAGCTTTCCGATTAAAAATTCCGCGGAAATATAATATACCTTTCTCTCTCCTTCATTTCCTTCCTTTTGCCCGCACAATTCCTTCGTCAGGCCAAGAAGTGCATAATATATCGCATCATTTTCTGCTTCGGCAATTGTTGTTCCCAGTCTTTCCTCCAGACTTTCTTTTAATTTCATATATTCTGCTCCTTCTATCACTTTCTTTTTCTTATTTTTCCTATTTTCTCTTGCACATATCTGTGTCAGCCGTTTGATTTTTCGGATCGTCTCCTCGTCAAAGGCATTCCTTTTCATTCTGAATATCCAGTTTCCGCCCAAGGTAGAGGGAGTGTTGATTCTTGCTTCCTTTGATAGTCCCAGATAATCCTGTACCGGAATAATACAGGTATTTGCTACGCTGCGCATGGCCAGAGCGATATAATCCCAGTGAATATCCGCTTCCTTTGAGGAAGCATTATTCAGATAGTCTAACGCCAGTTGTTTATCTTCCTTGGTCAATTCCTGATACCAGCCCTGAATGGTATCGTTATCATGAGTTCCTGTATAAACAACACAATTTCTTTCATAATTATGGGGCAGATAATCGCTTTCCTCCCTGGAATCAAAGGCAAACTGAAGCACCTTCATTCCCGGATAGCCGCTTTCCTTTAAAAGTTCCCTTACACTGTCCGTCAGAAAGCCCAAATCTTCCGCAATAATGGGAAAATCCCCCAGTTCCTCCTTCATCGCTTCAAAAAGCTCCATACCGGGTCCTTTTACCCATACTCCGTTTTCAGCCGTAGTATCTCCGTAAGGTATGGAATAGTAAGCGTCAAAGGCTCTGAAATGATCGATTCTTACAATGTCATATATATCAAAGCAATGGCGTATTCTTTTTATCCACCATGCATATCCGCTCTTTTTATGATATTCCCAATTATAAAGCGGATTTCCCCAAAGCTGTCCCGTTGCGGAAAAACCATCCGGCGGACATCCCGCCACCGCAATGGGAAGATTATCATCGTCTAACTGAAATTGTTTCGGTTTTCCCCATGTATCGGCGCTGTCAAAGGCCACATAAATGGGAATATCCCCGATTATGCGGATTCCCTGTTCATTTGCATAGCTCTTTAAAGCATCCCATTGTTTGAAAAACTGAAACTGGAGAAATTCATAAAAATCAATTTCCTCTTTCAGCTTCTCTCCATAATATGCCGTTGCTAAAGGCTTCTTTAATCGGATGTTCTCGTCCCACTCGCTCCAGCTTTTACCCCCAAAATAATCCTTAACGGCCATATACATGGAATATTCATGAAGCCAGTCAGCGTGTTTTGCAATAAATTCCCCGTATTCCTCCGAATCCGTCAGCCCGCATTCCACACTGCGCTTATAGGCAATTTTTAACATTTTAAACCTGTTAAAATAAATCTTCTCGTAATCAACCGTCTCTCCGTCTCCAAAGTCTACCCCTTCGCATTCTTCTCTCTTTAGAAGCTTTTCCTTTATCAAGGTTTCCAAATCGATGAAATAGGGATTTCCCGCAAAGGTCGAAAATGACTGATAAGGAGAATCCCCGTAGCCGGTAGCCCCCAGTGGCAGTATCTGCCACAGGGACTGTCCGCACTCTTTTAACATATCTACAAATTCATAAGCCTCTTTTGAGAAACATCCGATTCCATATTCGGACGGCAATGCTGATATGGGCAACAGCATTCCACACTCTCTCATATTCTTATCCTTTCCATAACCTTAACATCAGCCTTTGACTGCTCCGTCAGCCACGCCCTTAATAATATATTTCTGTCCGCACAAATACACAATAACAATCGGAATGACCGTCAGCATAATACTTGCCATCATGGGACCCATTTCTACTTTTCCGTAGCTTCCCCTGAAATACTGGATCAACATAGGAATTGTTTTATACTTTTTAATATCCAGTACAAGTGTAGGCAGCAGATAGTCGTTCCATACCCACATAGCCTCCAATACGCCTACGGAAATCATGGTGGGCTTCAAAATAGGCACTACAACCAGGAAAAATGTCTGAAGGGGGTTGCAGCCGTCAATCATTGCCGCCTCTTCAATTTCGGTAGGAATGGATTTTACAAATCCGCAGAACATAAATACCGCCAGTCCGGAACCAAACCCGAGATAAATAACCCAGATATTAAAAGGTGTATTCAGTTTTAATTTATCTGCCGTCTGGGACAATGTGAACATAACCATCTGAAAGGGTACGACCATGGAAAGTACGCACATATAATACATAACCTTTGAGAAAAATCCGTTCATCCTTGTAATAAACCATGCACACATAGAGCAGCATACCAAAATCGCCGCAACAGATGTGATGGTAATTAAAAGGCTGTATCCCAGACTGCTTAAAAATCCTTTGGAAGTGATGGAATCAATATAGTTGGAAATTCCCGCAAAGGTCTCTGCCGTAGGAAGCGCAAAAGCCGTATTGGTGCTGATAGCCCTTTCCTGTTTTAAGGAATTGAGTAAAATCATGATAACGGGATACATCCACAAAATTGCCGCAATTGACAGCAGAATTGTCCAAAATGTATTTTTAATTTTTCTTTTTTTAGCCATTATTGCTGCACCTCCTTTGAACGGGTTGCAATCAGCTGCCCTAATGAAATAACAATGACCAGTACGCAGAAGATAACCGCCTTTGCTTGACCGTAGCCCTTAAAGAGCGCACCGGCACGGGCATAGAAGGTCTGGTAAATATTTAAGGCAAGCATTTCCGTCAAGTGGTTGGGATCGCCGCCGGTCAACGCCAGGTTCTGATCGAAAAGCTTGAAGGAATTCGTCAATGTCAGGAACACACAAATTGTAACAGATGACATAATCATAGGCAGTTTTACCTTCAATAAAAGCTGCCACTTACTTGCGCCGTCAATCGCCGCAGCCTCAAGAACATCAGCAGGCACATTCTGCAGTCCCGCAATATAAATGATCATCATATATCCGATCTGCTGCCAGCACATCAATATAATAAGTCCCCAATAGCCTGCCGTCGTGTTTAATGCAATCAACGGCTGCCCTACGATCGAGAGGATACAGTTAATCAGAATCTGCCAGATATATCCAAGTACAATACCGCCGATTAAGTTGGGCATAAAGAAAACCGTACGGAAAATATTGGTCCCCTTCAGTTCTCTTGTTAACAGCTGAGCCAATGCAAAAGCAATGACATTAATGGATACAATGGAAACGACTGCAAACATTACCGTAAATTTAAAGGAGTTCAAAAAGGAAGCGTCCTTTATTACCGTAGCATAATTTGCAAAGCCAACCCAGCTCGCATTATCTACCGTTGTGAATTTACAAAACGAAAGATATAACCCCTGAGCAAAGGGTATAATAAATCCGATAACAAATGCTGCCAAGGTTGGAAAAATGAAAATTGGCGAATATCGCATCATCGTTTTTTTCATGAGAACCTCCTTCTTATCAGTGAGGTTTTATCAAATCCCCCTACCTGATCTCTAAAAATGGGTTTAAAAAGGGCAGGCCGCTTAATCCTGCCTGCCCTCTGTACTTACTTATTCCTGTGAAATCAATTCATATTCTGTAGCCCATCCGTCTACAAAGGCTGATACCACTGCATCCCAGTTCGCATCCGTCTGGTCTGCCGCATATGCGGTAAGCGCCTGTCCTACTCCGTTCTTCCACTCCTCTGAAGGCATTGTAGGGAAGTTCCATGATACGGGCGTCTTTCCAGCAGCCGTCATTTCCGCATCCTGTTTTACAAACAGATTGGGAGACTCGATCGCACTCTTGAAAGGAATAACAAATCCCATATCCTGACCCATGGATGTTGTGCCGGTTTCAGAAGTTACACACCAGTACATAAAGTCTAATGTTGCCTGAATATCAGCCGGATCCGCTTCTTTGTTTACACACCAGTAATTTTCTGTACCGGTGCACAGACCCTGGGAAGCTTCGTCTCCTGCGCCAAAATAAATAGGAATCATTGCAAGATCAGCATCGCTAAATGTTCCGTCTCCTGTCAGGTTGCCGTATTCCCAGGAACCATTCTGGAAAAATACCGCTTCCCCTGCCAAAAACTCATTACGGGAATCATCGCCTGTTTTTGCCGCAAGCTCTTCAGGTTTACAGGTACTGTTGTTGATGTACAAATCCCAGATAGCACGGTAATTATCAAGATATGTTCCTTTGATTGCGGTTGTTGTCCCGATACCGTCTGCCTGATATTCAAAATAAATGGGAAGATTTGCAAGGTGTGTCTTGAATCTCCAGTCGGAAGAACCGTCCATTCCTGCCGAGGAAAATGCTGCAAATCCAAGTTCGCCCGAACGTGCCGTAATGTCTTCGGCAACTTTCTTCAGATCTTCAAAGGACTGGATATCATCAAGAGTATATCCTGCTTCCTGCAGTAACGTCTTGTTGACGATCAGACCGTAGGATTCGATTACATATGCGATACCGGATACTGCATCTCCATCCTTTAATGCGAAATCTTCGCTTGTCAGTTCTCCATATACATCGGAATCTTTTAAGTCATAGCAATAATCTTTCCAGTTAGCAAGCCCTACGGGACCGTTTACCTGGAACATGGTAGGCGCTCCGCTTTTACCCATCTCACTCATAAGTGTTGTTTCATATTCTCCTGAAGCGGCTGTTACAACGGTAACCTCAACTCCGGTTTCCTCTGTATAAGCCTTAGCTAATTCCTGCCACTGCTCATCCTGCTCCGGTTTAAAGTTCAGATAATAAACAGATCCGCCTTCCGCACTTTGCGCCGGCTGTTCTGCATCCTCTCCTCCTGCATTCTGGTTTGCATCGGTTTCTGTTCCGCCTGAGGTTTCTGTTCCGCCTGCTGCATCATTACCACCTGCCGCATCATTACCACAGCCTGTTAAAATGCCGGCTGTCATGACAGCTGCCAGCCCAAGGGCCAGTAATCTTTTAACATTTTTCATAAATTCATCTCTCCTTTTCTTTAAGACACTGTTTCCAGATGTTGATTTTATCCTATCAGATAATTCCAGAAGAGTATTAGAAATTAAAAAACCCCAATTATCAAAAATAATACTTTCTAATTTTTATTGTTCCCTCTTAAATTCCTCAACACTTTCATTCAGCATTTCTATAAAAGAACCCGGGGAAATTTTATTCTGCGCAAAAAGCGGCAGGGCTTCTTTTAAGGTTTTTTCCTGTAACACCGAATTCCACTTTACCTGATAATCAGGCACGATCTGAGGTTCATTTCCATAGGCTTGTACATAATCATTGATAAGCCGGGAACCTTCTGTTTGACTCTGTGCAAACAGACTTTCTATGCTTTCCGCATTCTTTATGCTCCGAAACTTCAGAAATTCAATGGCTCCGGCTTTTACCTCCTCGTCATAGGATGAAACAACGGCCCAGCCGGATATCTCCGGCGATGAGACAAGCTTATTTCCCGGAAAAGGAGCAAATCTGATCTGGCACTCAGTATCCTCCGTGATCTGGTCTATCATCCAGCATCCCCCGGGAAGCATGGCCGCATTTCCCATTATAAAATTGTTGTATGCTTCGTCAAAATCCGAATATACTGCATCTTTTTTGGTATAGCGGAACATTTTCTGTAAGGTCTCCGCCATATGATATACGCAATCATTATCATAGCTTTTGGGATATTGCTGCTCCATAAATTCCGCCCCTGCCTGAGTATCCGCCATTTCCGCCGTTGCTAAAAGCATGGCCGCCCAGCCGCCTCCCTCTGTATAAAGCGCCAGTGGCGTAATTCCCCGTGCCTGAAGCTTGTCACAGCATTCCCAGAACTCCTCCCATGTCTCGGGAAATTTTTCAATTTCAGCCTTAGCAAATAATTCCTCGTTCCAGAATATCCCCGCACAGGAAAACGCTTCGCTGGAAATAGGCACCAGATATATGCTCCCATCCGCTTCCCTGCAGCACTCAAGCACTGCCGGTTCAATCATATTTTTCCACTCTTCATCCGCTTCCAGATAAGAGGACAGGTCTTCGATTCTGCCATCCTCTATCATAAGCTGATAAAATGCCGGAAGGGTACGCAGTTCCATAATGACGGCCGGAAGCTCATCTGTTGCGTTCAGCCTTTTCAGATTGTTCCGATATTCCCCTTCCGTTTCCATAGTCCATTCTACTTCAACCTGATATACGCCTTCATATTCCCTGTTAAAGGCATTTACAAGCTCCTCGTCATTCCGGATTCCCGTAGACGGATTTACAGTCAGAATTATGGGGATTTTTACCACTTCGTCCTCTACCGTTTCCACGGTACTCTGTGTCTGACACCCCGTCATATACAAAACTGCCGCCATTAAGACAAGGCCCCTGATTATCTTTTTCATTTTCCCTCCCATATTCCGCCTCCCCGATACGTAAAATTCCCCGGCAAACCTTCCGGGCTTTTACTTAATGCAATCTCTTTTACGCCTTATTTTTTTGTCCGGGCACTTTTATCACAAAGATTGTCCCGTCTTTTTTCGTAAAAACTTCAAAAACAATATCATCCATATAGTTTAATCTCAGCCTGGTAATGATATTGACAACGCCGTATCCGTTTTTCTTTGCCTGAAAACAACTCTTCATTTCCGCCAAAGACATATGAGGAAGTTCATTGATCTTACGGCGCATTTCCTCTTCCATAGGGGTACCGCTGTTATATACCTCAAATACAAGGTACTCATTTTCTTTCCATACCTTTATATGAATAAGTCCGCCTTCATAAATATTACAAAATCCATACTTGATCGCATTTTCCACAATAGGCTGCAAAATCAGCTTTACAATCTGTTCCTTTTGTGCATCAACCTCACATTCAATCTTATAGCGGAAAAGATTTGAATTACGGATCTGCTGGATCTTCATATAGTTTTTCACATTTTCCAATTCATCCTCTACTGTAACGATGGTTCCACCCTTGCTTAAGCACAGTCTTAAATATTTTGACAACGCCTGAATCATGCGCATGGTTGTTTCTTCTTTGTTGATACGTGCCAGCATGTAAATCGTGTCCAGTGTATTATACAGAAAATGGGGATTGATCTGATTGATCAGCACATTCATCTCCATGGCATGCACTTCTTTTTCCTGTTCCTTGATCTCCTTTACCAGCTGTTCAATGTTTCCCAGCATTTCATTGTAGGAATATCCGATGCGGTCTAACTCTGTATTGGTATGCAGTTCCTCCATTCTGCTATAATAACTTCTCGGAATCTTCAGCCCTTACTTTATAAGGCTTTCAGACCCTTGCTTCAAAAAATCACCCACTTTTTTTGCAAAAACACTTGACAAACCAGTCAAAAAATGCGG
>CAJTCE010000022.1 GCA_910574745.1 Lachnospiraceae bacterium
GAAGCAAAAATAGCCACATACTTTTCAATTAAGAAAACCTCACAAACAGCGTATTTATGCTGGCTGTGAGGTTTTTACCCTTTCTCAACTGTCAAAAACAGGATATTAATTACAAGCATTTTTTGAGAGGGAGGCGATTTTTTTCGATGTTACAAAAATGTAAGGATGGAAGGAAAAATGTAAGCTTGATCCTATAGAAAAGCAAATAAAGGTTATTTATAATTTTTTTGTACTTGACAAGGAAGAAAAAACATACTATTGTATTAGACAAATAGTACATTAATGCAATAATACAGCGATACAATGACCTTTCGTTAATGTCAGGCAGATGCCGTGTAAAAACATATGTATGAGAAACATGTATGAATGAGAAAAGCGTACAAGAATACGATGTTATGTGAAGCGATGACAGGGAAAAAGCTTAAAATGCTGCACCGCTTAAGATATAGTCTGCAGGAAAAGATCAAGGAGGAATGTTATTTGTGAGTATATTGATTCAAATCGAAGACTTATGCAAGGTTTACAATCCGGGAGAAAACGAGGTCCGGGCTCTTGATCATGTAAGTCTTATCGTTAATACCGGAGAATATGTGGCGATTATCGGGCAGTCGGGCTCCGGCAAATCCACGTTGATGAATATGTTAGGCTGCCTGGACGTTCCCTCCAGCGGGGAATACATATTAAACGGACAAAATGTTTCCCGTTTGACGGATGATGAGCTTTCGGATATCCGCAATCAGGAAATCGGCTTTATCTTTCAAGGCTTTAACTTAATTCCCAGCTTTACGGCGGTGGAAAATGTGGAACTGCCCCTGCTTTACAGAGGAGTGGGTAAAAGAGAGCGTCACGAGTTGGCGGTCAAGGCTCTTGAAAAGGTAGGCCTCTCCAAAAGAATGGAGCACAAACCTTCGGAAATGTCAGGCGGGCAGCAGCAGAGAGTCGCCATTGCCAGAGCCATAGCCCAGGCGCCGCCGGTAATCCTGGCAGATGAGCCTACCGGCAATCTGGATTCCGGCTCCAGCAAAGAAATCATACAGATATTAAAAGAATTACATAAAGAAGGCAGAACGGTAATTCTCATTACCCATGACAATGAAATTGCCGCCCAGGCAAAAAGGGTTATCAGGATAAAAGACGGAAAGATTGAGAGGGACTATGAAAATGAAACGGATTAAAAAGAAAAAATGGCTTATTGGAATCATCGCTTTGGTATTTGTGGCAGTCATTATTTGGAATGTAGTTGTGATGAGCGGCGCTTCCGTGGCGATGCCTGTATCTGTGGCAACGGTTTCCGGAGGAGATCTGGTACAACAGATGGACTTTTCGGGTACGGTCATGACGGAACAAACCAAGGTTTATTTTGCACCGGTGGCGGGAGAGGTTGCAACGGTGGAAGTGACGCCGGGAGATCCGGTAAAATCCGGAGATGTCCTTATGACATATGATCTGGAGGCCTTAGAGGAAATCAGCAAAGAAACTAAGCTGCAGGCAAAGGCAGAGGGTTACGGCATTGACGCTACCATGCAGACTATACAAAAATCCCAGAGCGATTATGCAAAGGCGGTTAAAGACTATGACGAGGCCATGCAGTATGTGAATCATTATTCCGCCTGTCTGGAATCCGCATCAAGGGAATACAATCAGGCGCTGGCAGTCAGGACGGAATATGAAACCTTAAAGGCTGAGGTGGATCAGTATAAAATACAGCAGGCAGAGAATGAAGAGCCCAATCCCGAGCTTGAAAACCTCATTGTCCAGGGAGAGGCCAGATTAAACGAGTTATCCGGGCAAATGGCACAATACGACTATGCTGCCTTAGAGGGGGCGGTTGCCACATGCAGCAATGATTTAAACGAATATAAAGCCCTTGCCCAGCAATATAAGGCGGAGAAAATCGAAAATCCCGCATTGGCAAGCCAGAGTGCGCAGCAGTCGGTTTTACGGGAAATAAATAATATGAGCAAGGAAAAGGCAGATGACGATTTAGAAACCGCAAGAGAGGGCGTAAAGGCCGATTTTAACGGCGTTATTACATCGGTGGATGCCGTTGCGGGCCAGACCGTGGCATCGGGGATGCAGTTGTTTATATTGGAAAATACAGACGACTTGAAGGTGTCCATTAATGTAAATAAATATGACCTGGAACAGCTAAAAGTGGGACAGAAGGCTGAAATAACCATTAACGGAGCTGTCTATGAAGGGATTGTTACGAAAATCAACGGGATGGCACAGACAAATGCCAAAGGAGCGGCAACGGTTACGGCAGATATCCACATTGACAACCCGGACGGAAATATTTATCTGGGCATTGAGGCGAAGGTCAAGATTCAGAGCGATGCGGTAGAGAATGCTCTTTTAGTGCCGGTGGAATGTGTGAATTATGACACAAAGGGAGCTTTCTGCTATGTGGTAGAAAACGGGGTAATTATTAGAAGGGATGTGGAGGCAGGTATTTCCTCCGACATGCAGATTCAGATTATAAAAGGCCTGGAAGCGGGAGAACAGGTTATTACACAGGTAACCGGAGACTTAAATGAAGGTATGGAGGTAACTCCCATGCCGCAGGAGTAGGAGCGCTTATTATGGGACAGCTTTTAGAATATATCAAAATGGCGTTAAAAAATATCCGCAGCAATAAGGGGCGTTCCTTTTTGACTATGCTGGGTATTATCATCGGAATCTCTTCCGTTATCATGATCATTTCCATCGGTAACGGTGTATCCGGCTCAATCAGCAATCAGCTCAACAGCATAGCCGGCGGGCAGGTAGCGGTCTACTCCGATTCCAATGAGGAGTATGATGCAGTTACCTTTGACGATGAAGATATTGCCGCAATAGAAGAACAGATTGAACATGTAAAAGGGGCGACTTTTCAGGACAACTATTATGGCAGCGCTTTGGGTCCCAAAGGAGATTTTGCCGCCTATTTCAGTGCGGGAAATGAGTCGCTGCGTTTTACGGCTTCTGAGGCCATCATAAAGGGCGCTTATTTTACGGAAAATGATGTGGAGAGCGGGGCCAAGGTATGCGTGTTGCGGGAAAGCGGCGCTATGTCCATGTTTGGGACAACGGACGTGATCGGCAAGACCTTTGAGGTTACAGTGGAAAACAATACCGTGGAGCTGCGCATTGTAGGTATTCGCGCGGATAATGCCTCCGGTCTTTTAAACGCCATGAATTATTATGAACAGGTGGAATTTGAGATGCCTATTACCACCTTTGGACAGGCGTTTTATGACAAGCCTCAGGAATATGGAGTTATTTATATTATCGGCGAACCGGAGTATTCCAGTGAAATTGCTTCGGCAGCTATTAATTTAATGGAGATCCGCCATAAGGTAAGGGGACAGGGCGTCATTCTCATGGAAAGCTTTAGCGACCAGATGTCGTCTATTACAGATGTTATCAGCACCATTACCGTATTCATCGTATTTGTAGCGGCAATTTCTTTGCTGGTAGGAGGTATCGGCGTTATGAATATCATGCTGGTGTCTGTAACGGAGCGGACCAGGGAAATCGGTATCCGTAAAGCTCTCGGAGCCAGGACCAGATCTATTCTGGTACAGTTTTTGTTTGAATCCGCCATCATTACCCTGTTGGGAGGCATAATCGGTATTATCCTGGGAGCTTTAGGCGCCGCGGCAGTATGCTCGGCTATGGATATGCAGGCAAGCATTTCCGTGGAAACTGTCATTATAGCCAGTCTGTTTTCATCGGGAGTAGGCATCTTCTTTGGAATCTATCCTGCAAAGCGGGCTGCAAAATTAAGTCCGATCGAAGCCCTTAGGCATGAATAAATGAATAAAAAATTGTGGGGCAGCCGCTTGTACGGGCTGCTCTTTTTTAAATTACGGCATATGCCTTTTAGTGTGGCAGTCTGTGAAAAGCGGATGAAAGACCGAAAAGGAAGGCCGAAAAACAGATTCAACTTGCGATTTTTGCCAAATCAAGTATAATGTATTTGTGTGATTATGTCTTATGAGGAAAAATAAGGAAGGGAAGACACACATTATGATGGAAGATCAAAAAACGCAGGAAGAAATACAGGAGCAGGCTGACAATATACAAAAACAGCCGGAAAAAACACAGCAACGGTCTGACGATATGCAGGAACAGTCCGGCGAAACACAGGAACGGTCTGACGATATGCAGGAACAGTCCGGCGAAACACAGGGATGGTCTGACAATATACAGGAGCAGTCCCGGGAATCACAGCCGGAAGAACTTCCCGGAGTTTTGCCGGAAGGAGAAGCTCTTTATGAGGTGGATGTCCATGTGAATGCCTCCGCCCTTTATGATTATTTCCTGCGTCATGTATATACAACCTTTTCGGGAATGATTGGCACGATTATCGGCGTTTTCATGGTAATGGTTTATTTTATGAAGGGAATCAGCATTCTTTATTTAATATGCGGAATTATTATTATTCTGTATCTTCCATGGAGCTTGTATCTGACGGCAAAAAAGCAGTCTTTGCAGGAAACCTTCAAAAATCCTCTTCATTATGCTTTTTATGAGAATGGCGTGGAGGTTTCTCAGGGAGAAACGAGACAGATGCAGAAATGGGAGGATATGATAAAGGCTGTTTCCACCTCCAAAAGCATTATTATTTATACGGGCAAAAACTCCGCTTCCATATTTCCGCGAAAGGATTTGGGGGAAAATGCGCAGCAGTTGATCCGGATCATTTTTACCCATATGGACTCTAAAAAAGTAAAGATAAAAGCGTGATTTATATGAGAAATAAGAAAATGATTGAAACGGGCAGCGAAAAAGAAACCTTTGATTTGGGCTATTCCATAGGAAAAGAGGCGAAACCGGGAAAGGTTTACGCTCTTTTGGGAGATTTAGGAGTAGGAAAAACCGTATTTACAAAGGGAGTTGCGGCTGGACTTTCTATAAAGGAACAGGTAAACAGCCCTACCTTTACGATTGTACAGGTGTACGAAAGCGGCAGGCTTCCTTTTTACCATTTCGATGTATACCGCATCGGGGATTTGGAGGAAATGGACGAAATCGGTTATGAGGATTATTTTTTCGGGGAGGGGTTGTGCCTGGTGGAATGGGCGGATCTGATCAAAGAACTGATGCCAAAGGAAACCGTCTGGGTTACCATAGAAAAAGATTTGGAAAAGGGTTTTGATTACCGCAGGATAACCTTTCAAGAGGAATAATAAAGCAAATAGAAAAAGAGACCAGGTCAGTAAAGAAAGCATGCGTAAAAGAGTGGACTACAAAAGGCGTGCAATAAAGAAAGAATGTTATCAGTATGAAAGTATTAGCAATTGACAGTTCGGGGCTGGTGGCTACAGTGGCGGTGGCAGAGGAAGAACACCTTATTGCGGAATACACCGTCGATTATAAGAAGACCCATTCCCAGACGCTGCTTCCCATGCTTGAGGAAGTAAAGAAAATGATAAACTTAGATTTATCAACCATAGACGCCATAGGCATATCGGCGGGACCGGGGTCTTTTACCGGCCTTAGAATCGGTTCGGCAACGGTCAAGGGAATGGCCATGGCGCTGAATAAGCCCCTTGTGGAGGTTCCCACCATAGATGCAATGGCGTACAATCTTTTCGGCTTTGAAGGAATCATATGTCCGATCATGGACGCCAGAAGGAATCAGGTTTATACGGGTTTTTACACCTTTCAAATACAGGATGGCGCATATAGCTTTAAGGTATTAAAGGAGCAGTTTGCCGCAGATATGGACTCTGTGATAGAGGACTTAAACAAAATAGGCGGCTATGTTATGTTTTTAGGAGACGGGGTACCCGTTCAGAAGGCCGCGATTGAAGGAAAAATGAAGGCGCCCTTTGGGTTTGCGCCTGCTAACTGTAATAGGCAGAAGGCATCCTCCCTGGCTGTGTTGGCGCAGCAATACCTGAAGGAAGGAAAAACTGTTACGGCAGCAGCCCACAAACCGGAATATCTCAGGCTGTCCCAGGCGGAGCGGGAACGGATGGAGAAGGAAAATGCTTCAAATTGATGATATGCGTACGGAGGACCTGGAACAGGTCAGCCGGCTTGAAGCTTCATGCTTCAGTATGCCATGGTCGAAAAAGTCCTTTGAGGAAGTCATGGGCAAATCCGACGCCGTTTATGTGACGGCAAGGGAGGAAGAAAAAGTAGTGGGATACTGCGGCGCTTATGTGATTTTAGATGAGGCGGATATTAACCAGGTGGCAGTAGAGCCTTCTTGCAGAAACAAAGGAATCGGCAGGAAAATGATGGAGGTTCTTTTACAAAAACTGAAAAGAGCAGGAGCAAATGCCGTCACTTTGGAAGTGAGAAGGAGCAATGAAGCGGCAATTGCCCTTTATGAGTCTTTAGGATTTGTAACGGAAGGAATCCGCAAAAATTTTTATGAAAAGCCTGCGGAAGACGGGCTGATTATGTGGAAAAGATAGGCAGCAGTTGCAATAATTACCTCTAGGAATAAAACCACATGTTCTTATATAATGAAGTTGGTAAAACAGCCAATCGATTTGCAAAAAAACTTTTAAGAAGAGAAGGAAAGGAACGTGGAGGGTTATGAGAGAATACAAAAACGAGAAGCTTGGAAAGGTAATTTGCAACAAATGCGGTAAGGAATTGACTGTAGAAAACGGTATTTTAAAAGAAGGCTGCTTTAAAGGAAAACAGCTTTTTGATTACTTTTCCGGTAAAGACGGGGAAATTCAGGAATTTGATTTGTGTGAAGCATGTTATGATGAATGGATAAAATCCTTTCGGATTCCCGTCTCTTTACAGGAGGAAACGGAGCTTTTATAAATTATGTTAGATGTGTGTCTGTTGGGAACCGGAGGGATGATGCCCCTGCCGTACAGGTGGCTGACGTCCATGATGGCCAGATACAACGGAAAAAGTATTTTGATTGACTGTGGCGAGGGGACTCAGATTGCCATGAAGGAAAAGGGCTGGAGTCCCAAGCCCATTGATATTATCTTGTTTACTCATTATCATGCGGACCATATCAGCGGTCTTCCGGGCCTGCTCCTTACTATGGGAAATGCGGAGCGGACGGAGCCTCTCTTAATGATCGGCCCCAAGGGGCTTTCCCGGGTGGTCTCCTCTCTCAGGGTCATTGCGCCGGAGCTTCCCTTTGAGATTCAGTTTAGGGAGCTTACGGAAGCGGAGGAGAGCATTTGCTTTGACGGATTTCATATTGATGCTTTCAGAGTGAACCATAATGTGGTATGTTATGGTTATAGTCTGGTTGTAGAGCGTAAGGGCAAGTTTATGGTGGAAAAGGCAAAAGAGCTGAATATCCCCGTAAAATGCTGGAATCGTTTGCAGCACGGAGAGAGCGTGGAAACTCCGGAGGGGGTCTATACTCCCGATATGGTCATGGGAGAAAAAAGAAAGGGTATCAAGGTAACCTATTGCACGGATACCAGACCTACTCCCGCCATCTGCGAGCACGGGCGGGAAACGGATCTGCTGATCTTAGAGGGCATGTACGGAGAACCGGAGAAAAAAGCAAAGGCGCGGGAATACAAGCATATGACCTTCTATGAGGCGGCGGAAATCGGGGCAAAAGCAAATCCCAAGGTTATGTGGCTGACCCATTACAGCCCGTCCTTAACCAGGCCGGAAGAATACATGAAGGAAGTAAAGCGGATTTTTCCGAGAACCATAGCGGCCAAGGACGGTCAGACTATAGAACTGGATTTTGAAGAACAATGATCTTTTTAAGAGAGGGAAAGCCTATGAAAAGATTTAAAGGAACAAAAGGCACAATTTTGTTAATCATTCTTGCGTGTTTGGTTGTGGGGTATTATTTTTATCTCTCCAATGGCAGCAATAAAGCGGATCCGGAGCCGGTGGATGCGGAGATCATGACCATGAGTCAGAAGGTACTGTCCAGGAATCTGGAGTCTAATTATCCGCCTTCGCCCAGAGAGGTAGTTAAGTATTTCAGCGAAATTACCCAATGCTTTTATAATGAAGAGCATACAGACGAGGAATTGAAGGACTTGGCTTTGAAGATGAGGGGAATCTATGACGATGAGCTTGTCGCCAACCAGACGGAGGAAGAGTATCTGGATTTGTTGAATAAGGATGTGAATGAGTACAAGTCAAATGGCAGAAGTATTTCCGGTTATTCCCCTTCTTCCAGTATGGATGTGGAGTATTTTTCGGAAGATGGCTATGAATGGGCCAGACTCTATTGTATTTATGACGTGAAACAGAACTCCCTGATTTATAAGACGACTCTTTGTTTTATTCTGCGTAAGGATGAAAATTCCCATTACAAAATATACGGATGGGAAAAACAGGACAGTGAGTCATAAAAGAAAAACAGGGATTGCCCTTTTAACCTCCCCATAGTGGCGGTAAAAGGATTACTTGGATTGGAAGTGCAAAAGGTGACGGAAGACATTTATATATTGGGAATAGAGAGCTCCTGCGACGAAACGGCCGCCGCCGTTATAAAAAACGGCAGGGAAGTGCTCAGCAATGTGATTTCCTCTCAGATTGATTTACATACGCTCTATGGGGGCGTTGTACCGGAAATTGCATCCAGAAAACATATTGAAAAAATCAATCAGGTTGTGGAAGCCGCTTTAGAGGAAGCCGGAAAATCCTTAGAGGAGATAGACGGCATTGCGGTAACCTATGGTCCGGGTCTTGTGGGAGCGCTGCTAGTGGGCGTTTCTTTTGCAAAGGCCCTTGCTTTTGCGTTGAATAAGCCTTTAGTGGGAGTGCACCACATTGAGGGGCATATCAGCGCGAATTTTATTGAGCATAAGGATTTAGAGCCGCCCTTTGCCTGTCTGGTAGTATCTGGCGGGCACACCCATCTGGTAGTTGTAAAAGACTACGGAGAGTATGAGATTTTGGGCTGTACAAGAGACGATGCGGCGGGAGAAGCCTTTGACAAAGTGGCAAGAGCCATAGGTCTGGGATATCCGGGAGGGCCTAAAATCGATAAGGTTTCAAAGGAAGGGAATCCCGACGCCATTCATTTTCCCAGGGCAAAGGTAGAAAACAGCCGGTATGATTTCAGCTTCAGCGGCCTAAAATCATCCGTTTTGAATTACATCAATTCCTGTGAGATGAAGGGCGAAGCCGTAAACGTGCCCGATGTGGCGGCTTCTTTCCAAAAGGCGGTTGTGGATGTTCTAGTGGAGCATGCGCTTATAGCGGTAGAGGAGTTTGGATTTCACAAATTTGCCCTTGCAGGCGGAGTTGCTTCCAATTCCAGTCTCCGCAAAGCCTTTGAAGAGGCGTGTAAAAAAAGAAATATTGAATTTTATTGTCCGTCTCCCGTATTCTGCACGGATAATGCTGCGATGATCGGCGCAGCAGGCTATTACGAATATATTAAAGGAACGAGAAGCGGCTATGACTTAAATGCTGTTCCCAATTTGAAGCTGGGAGAGAGATAGGATAAAGGAAAAGCGGGTTTATTACTATTTGGGGCGTTAAGTAAAAGGCGGCGGAATGGAGATTTAAAAATGAAGACGACTGCCATTATATTAGCAGCAGGGCAGGGAAGGAGAATGGGTTCTGACGTAGCCAAGCAGTTTTTACTGCTTTCGGGCAGGCCTGTTCTTTATTATACCCTGAAAAATTTTGAAGAAAGCATAGTAGATGAGATTATCCTTGTAACAGGAGAGGGACAGGAGGAATACTGCCAAAAGGAAATTGTGGACGCCTATGGCTTTTCAAAGGTCAAAAAAATTGTGCCGGGCGGGAAAGAGCGGTATCATTCGGTGGCGAAAGGATTGGATGCCATAGATGACGATATAAGAGATACAGATATGGAAAGCAAAGAAAGCACGGGAGAGAATCAAAATCCGTCTTCCTGCCGCTATGTGCTGATTCATGACGGTGCAAGACCCTTTGCTGCTCCTGAAATGATTAAAAGAGGCATTCTTGCGGTGCAAAAATATGATGCCTGTGTTGTGGGAATGCCGGTTAAGGACACCATAAAAATCAGCGATGAAGAAGGATTTGCGGCGGATACGCCCAAAAGAAGCCTTGTGTGGCAGATTCAGACGCCGCAGGTTTTTGAGTGTTCCCTGATTAAAAAAGCTTATAAAGAATTGCTTTTGAGAGAAGAGGAACTGCTTGGTAAGGGGATTGCCATTACGGACGACGCCATGGTGGTGGAGCTGCTTTTAGGGAAGCGGGTTAAGCTGGTAGAGGGAAGCTATCACAATATTAAGCTTACCACCCCGGAGGATTTAAAGATTGCGGAGGCGTTGCTGGACACTTAAATCCAATTAGAGAAAAATAATGATTGACACTGAGGGAAAATCATAATATAATTATTGTTGCTGTGAGGTAATACCTGACAGCTCCATACAGGAAAAAGATGTGCGTTTAGCTCAGCTGGATAGAGCGTTTGGCTACGGACCAAAAGGTCGGGGGTTCGAATCCTCTAACGCACACTATGATGAATAGGTCGGAAACCTTAATAGATAAGGTTTTCGATTTTTTCTTTTACTTATACATGCTTTCTCTTCTAGGGACTATTGTCTCAAATAGAAGTTTTTATTGTCTAAGCTGGAAGAACTGTGATAATATAAAGATGATTAAATGAGATTTATTGAGGGGAGGTAAAAAGTGAAATCATTGCTTTTTTATTATTGAGATAAAGTATGATAAAAATTCTGGTTGTGAAGAAAAGGCTGCGTGTAGAATTTGCGTGTTTTTATGATTTTTATCTAGGGGCAATGATTAAGTAAATGTATAATCTCATAAATTATTCTTATGAACAAAAGAGGAGGACTTGGTAAAATGCTAAAGAAAATTTATGCTTGTGTATTGCTGCTAACTATGGGATTTATTACTGTTCCTGTGAATGCAGCAGAAAACAATGTTTCAATGAATTCGGTAGAACAAGAGAGTGAATCCCAATTAGTAAATTATGATGACGCGGGGGAGGCGTTATTTCCGGAGGGGGAAGGTGATGTAGAAGTCACTGGAGAAGCCGGAGTGGGAACCATGATATCAAATGCTGTAACTATATCATTTGGTCAGGATTATTACAAATTATGGGATCGTAGTAATTATTATCTTAATCATTTCGTAAAAATTGTAGTGCCCAAGAATGGAATAATTACTTTTACATCAAATAAGCCCCATGATTCTAAGGGAGAAATAGGAAAAATAAACATTTTTGTGTACAATTCCAGAAATGAGTTGGTTGGTGGACGTGGGACATTTCAATCGGATAAAAACAGTTCGTCTATATATACATATAGCATAGGATTAGAGGCTGGTACATATTATATGAATATTACTCCCGGATTCGCTGTACAGTCCGGAAGTATTCTGATTGCTTATGATCTTACATTTACTGAAAGTGATACTTGTGAACTGGAGTCTAACGAAACAGCGGCATGTGCAACGCCAATGCAGTTAAATACACTTTATACCGGCTTTTTTGGAACAGATGGTGTCATTAATACAGAAAGAGCCGATTATTATAAAGTTGATCTTGTAGCAGGACAGACATATCATATCGTTTTACCTGATTACAACCGATATAGTGCCACATCAACGATAATATGGTTGAGGAGTGGGGGAAGTGCTTCTCCTATCAGTATTTATTTAAAAACAAATGGAAAAATAAATGATAATGGTCAATTATATTTAGAATATATACCCAAAAATACGGGAACGGCATATCTATCTTATGAAAATTATTTGGGAGAACAATACAAATATACAATTGGAATTTGTAATGCCGGCGCATCTGTTACGGATTATAATGCATTGAAATCATTTGTAACAAGAATGTATAATATCTGTTTAGATCGAGAACCGGATTCTTCAGGACTAAATACATGGGTAGAAAGCCTTGCCAACAAATCGAAAACCGGAGCAGAAGTGGCATATGGGTTTGTCTTTAGTCAGGAATTCCAAAATAAAAACCTGTGTAATGAAGATTATGTAAAAGCTTTATATAGGGCTTTTCTGGGAAGAGAATATGATGTAGCCGGATTAGCATCATGGATTAATGATTTGGAATCTGGAAAGACCAGGGAAGAAGTATTTAATGGATTTTCACAAAGCAATGAATTTAAAGGACTTTGCTCATCTTATGGGATTGAATTGGGAAGTCCGATCAGTATCCCGCAATATGGAACAGTCCCTACAGGAAAATGTTGTGTGTGTGGAAGGGAGAGCGGAGTAACTGAGTTTGTGAATAGGATGTATAATGTTTGCTTAGATCGTAATCCGGATGCTGAAGGGTTGAATACGTGGACTACATGTTTATGGAATCATAGCAAGAGCGGAGCGGAAGTGGCATATGGCTTTATTTTCTCGCCAGAATTCCAAAACAGAAATATGAGTAACGAAGATTTTGTGGAATATATGTATAAAGCATTTTTTGGAAGAGGTTCGGATCCGGAAGGAAAGAGCACATGGGTTGGTGTATTGCAAAGCGGACAATCTCGTGAAGATGTATTTAGAGGATTTGTTGGCAGTCAGGAGTTTTCCAGCTTGTGTAATAAATATGGCATTAAGAGAGACTAAAACCAATAAGATGTTATAACTTAAAAAGTGAATATATATTTAAAGAAACACGCCATTCATAAGGGGAGGATTTCAAAAGGTGTAATTCGTGTATGGTTTTAAATCACATTTTGGTTTGAATCTCCTAACACGCTATAAAGAAGTAGGTATTTTGCTTGTACAAGATATCTGCTTCTTTATTTTTCAAAGCAATGATGTGGTGAAACGAAAAAGGCATGATGCCAAAAGAAAGGTTTGCAGAGGAGGATTTGGGCTGGGGGAGCGGGAGTAAAAACATATTTAATTGAAGGAACCCTGCAAAGGCGTCAGCACTTAGATTGCGTATTTTGCAATCTTACGTGCTGCTACGACCTTTGCCGGAGCGCAAGCGTGTTCCTGAAATAAATATGTTTTTACTCCCGCTCCCCCAGCCCAAATCCTCCTCTGCAAACCTTTCTTTTGGCGTCACACCTTTTTCGTTCCATCACACTCCACCAATCCTCTGTTTGAATGAACGTCCTGCTGTGTTTATTTGCACAACGTGCCCGCTTTCATAATGTGCATTCTGTCATGCATAGGGCAAAAACAGGGCTGATATATGGTAAAAAAGTCATTTTTGCAGGAGAAACAAGTGGGGATGTGTTCGTTTTGATTATGAAATAAGAATGAAATAAACATAAAATGAACACAATATATGCAAAATATATGATAAAATGCATAAAAAGTAAACTGAAAATCTATTTGAAATAGGAAAAAATGACGGTAAAAAAGTGAAAAACGACAAATAATTTGCACACTATTGAAAGCAAAAAAACATCAAATTATAATTTTATTAACAAAGGGGAATGAGGTATGAGCGAATACGAAAATGGAAACCAGAACAATCATCGTCTTGTGATGATCATGGAAAAACTGAACAAATACGGCAGAGTAGATGTGCAGGAGATTGCACAGGAGCTGGATGTTTCCACGGCGACTATTCGAAGGTATTTTAATGAGCTGGAAAAACAAGGACGGCTGCGCAGAGTCCATGGCGGCGCGGTGCTATCCAATGTAAGTACGACTTTTGAATATCTCTATCATGCCAAAGTAGCGCTCCGCATGGATGAAAAGAAACGGATTGCCATACAGGCTGCCGAAGAGATTCAGGACGGAGACGCCATATTTTTAGATTCCGGGACAACTACTTATCAGATCGCAATGTGTCTTTCGGATAAAAAGGAATTGACGGTCATCACATATGATATGTCGATTGCCACAGTTCTCAATAATCATCCTTCCATTCAGGTAATTCTTACCGGAGGGATGGTAAGACAGGGCTATAACGTTTTGGTAGGATCCATTACGGAGAATTTCATCAGGAACATGATGGTGGACAAGGTTTTCTTAAGTGCGGACGCCATTCACACTGACTTTGGAATATCCAACGCTAATTACGTGGAGTCAGGCATTAAAGCATTGTTAGTAAAGGCAGGAAAGAAGGTTATTTTGGTGGCGGACCATACGAAGTTCGATAAAATTGCAGTATCCAAGTTTTGCAGCCTGTCTGAAATTGATATGTGCATAACTGACAATGAAATTTCCCGTTCCATGGCGGAAAGCATCAGAGGAAGCGGAGTGGAAATAAAATGTGTATAGCTTGCAAGGGCGGTCTTAAGCGCCGCTTGAAATAAAAATGGAGGAAAAACAGATGGAATGGACAAAAGAATTGTTCAATACAGATAAGCCGATTATTGCCATGTGCCATATCAGGGCTTTACCGGGAGATTTGGACTATGACGAAGAAAAGGGAATGGCCTATGTTGTGGAAAAGGCAAGAGAAGATTTTCTCGCTTTGCAAAAGGGCGGTGTGGATGCAGTGATGTTTTCCAACGAGTTTTCTCTTCCTTACTTAAAGAAGGTAAAACCGGAGACAACGGCGGCTATGGCGGCGGTAATCGGAGAACTAAAATCAGAAATCAAGATTCCTTTCGGCGTCAACATTCTCTGGGATCCATATGCATCTCTTGATCTGGCGGCAGCAACCGGCGCCTGCTTTATCAGAGAGGTTATGAGCGGCGTGTATGCCGGCGATTTAGGTCTTTGGGATAATGATGCGGGGGAGATCAGCCGTCACAAAAAACGCCTGGGACTTAAGGATAAGGTAAAGCTTCTTTATAATATTTATCCGGAAGCTGCTGCTTACTTAGGAAACAGAGATATTGTGGACATTGCCAAAACTAATGTTTTCAATAATAAACCCGACGCACTTTTAGTATCAGGGGCCACAGCGGGAGCCAATACCGATACATCCATATTAAAGCGTGTAAAGGAAGCGCTTCCCGATACCAATATATTCTGCAATACCGGCTGCAAGCTGGAAACGGTGGAAACGCAGCTGTCCGTATCCGACGGGGCAATTGTCGGAACTTACTTTAAGAAGGACGGAAGATTTGAAAACTTTGTGGAATATGACAGAGTGGCGAAGTTTATGGAAAAGGTAAGAAGCATACGCCAGTAGGCGGGAAAACATCAGGAGGGGAAGTAAAATGGTCAAATTTTGGAAAGACTGTATCAGCAGGGAAATCGGAGAAATGGATAAATCAAAGAGTATGGTACTGTTTCCCATCGGAGCGGTAGAACAGCATGGAAGGCATCTTCCGGTGGGAACAGATTCCATAATTTTGGAAGCCCTTTTAGAGGAGTTTGTAAAAAGCCGGGCTTTCGACGGTTACAACGTATTGATAGGGCCTCAGCTCTTTGTGGGAAAAAGCAACGAGCATATGAATTTTCCCGGCACTCTCACTTATACGGCTCATACGCTTTACGACATGATTGATGAGATGATCGGCTCTATGAGGGCGCATGGCTTTCAGAAGTTTTTGCTGACCAACAGCCATGGAGGCAATACGGATTTATTAAATCTGATTTCAAGGGATCTGAGAATTAAGTATGATATAGAAATTTTCGTGTTTGACTGGTGGTTTACGGACTTCTGGGCTGATTTAAACAAAACCTTAAAGGAATCAGAGAGTCCTTACGGCATATTCCATGCCTGTGAGCTGGAAACCTCCCTGATGATGCATATTGCGCCGGAATTGGTGGATACTTCCGCCATGGAAGATGAGACCCCTGATGAAATGTTTGAGGGCAACGAATATATTACGCTTTTTGGGCCTGTCAATATGGGCTGGAAGACAAAGGATGTAACAAAGAGCGGCGTTATCGGCTCTCCCAGCTATGCCAGCAGGGAAAAGGGCGAAAAAATGCTTGACTATGCGGTGGAAAAGCTGGAGAAAATCGTGGGGGAAATTATCAGGTTTCACTATTAACATTACACATAAAAACACAAACCAACACAACAGAAGGAGGAGTCATCATGAGAAAGAAATTAATGACTATCATTTTGAGCGTTGCCATGACCATGACATTGTTAGTGGGCTGCGGCAATGACTCAGGCAACACACAGACACCGGAGCAAAAAACGGAAGAAGATGTGGAAGCACCTGCAGAAGTGCCGGAAGAAACACCGGAAGAAACACCGGCAGACGCAGAGGACGATGCAGAAGCCGACGGAGAAACAGCAGAGGCTAAGAGAATCGCTCTTCTGCTTTCAGGAAACCTGGGAGATATGTCTTTCCTGGATTCAGCTAACAACGGTACTTCAGAAATCGCAGCGACATACGGCGCAGAGGTAAAAGTAATCGAAATGGGTTCCGATGCAACCAAGTATGAGACAAATGTTTTAGATGCATCCGATGAAGGCTATGACATCATCATTGGTTCCGGATGGCAGTTACAGGAGCCTTTCCAGAACGTTGCGCAGGATTATCCTGACATCAAATATATTATTTTTGATGCGGCGGTAGATTATACGGCAGGAGATTACTCTAACGTATATTCTATTTCCTATAAATCCAACGAAGCGGCTTACCTTGCAGGCATTATGGCTGCAAACATGAGTGAAACAGGTATTCTCGGCTTCTTGGGAGGAGCGGACGGAGCGGTAATCAACGACTTTATGATTGGTTATATTGAAGGCGCAAAGTCAGTAAATCCTGACATCAAAGTAATCTGCGGCTACGTTGATGATTACAGCGATAGCCCGAAATGTAAGGAAATGGCGCTGGCTCAGTACAACCAGGGGGCGGACTTTATCTTTACCGCAGCAGGCGCATCGGGAATCGGTACTTTGGAAGCTGCAAAGGAAACAGGAAAATACGCTATCGGCGTTGATTCCGACCAGGCAATGCTTTACAAAGACAGCGATCCTGAGCAGGCAGAGTTAATTCCGGCATCCGTAATGAAAAATGTTGACGCAACCTTAGTGCGTGCTTACGAGAAGCTTTTAGACGGAACACTTCCCTGGGGAGAAGAAGAATCCCTCGGACTTTCTGACGGAGCGGTTGGCTTAAGCGATAATGAATTTTATCAGAAGCTGGTTCCCGACGATGTAAAGAAACAAATTGAAGAAGCATCCGACGCAATCGCAAAGGGAGACATCACTGTAAAAACCGCATACGGTCTTACAACAGAAGAAGTAAGAGAGATTATTAATTCTGTAGCACCCTAAGCTTATTGTAAAAGAGATTGCTTCCATATTCCCAGATATGGGAGCAATCTTTTTATCACTTTAGTCACCAAAGGGAAGGTAGGTATAAGGTAAAATGAACGAAGATTTACTGGTAATGTCCCAGATTACAAAAATATATTCCAATGGGGTCATGGCAAACGACAAAGTGGATTTTTCGGTAAAAGCAGGGGAAATTCATGCCCTTATGGGAGAAAACGGCGCAGGAAAATCGACTTTAATGAATATCCTTTACGGAGAGCATCAGCCGGAAGAGGGGGATATTTTTTTAGAGGGTAACAAGGTGAAAATAGGCTCTCCCAATGAGGCCATAGCCCTTGGCATCGGCATGGTACACCAGCATTTTATGTTAGTGCCTTCTCTCTCAGTCGCACAAAACATATATTTGGGAATGGAGCCCAGGAAAAACGGGCTGATCGATATGAAAACCATGATCGCACAGGCGGAGGAAATTGCGGAGAAATACAATTTTAAAATACAGACCACGGCCAGAGTGGCTGACATACCTGTGGGAATGAAGCAGAAGGTGGAAATTTTAAAGGCTCTTGCAAGAGGGGCGAAGATATTGATTTTAGACGAGCCGACGGCGGTACTGACGCCTCAGGAGACCGAGGAATTGTTCCACGAGTTAATGGAATTTAAGAAAAAAGGACATACCATTATTTTTATATCACATAAACTGAAAGAAATTAAGCAGATATGCGACCGCATCACCATTATGAAAAACGGGAGAAGCATGGGAACCTATAGCATGGGAGATATGGATGAAAGAAGTATTTCCAGACTGATGGTAGGAAGGGATGTAATTAAGACCGTTGAGAAAAAGAAGGCGAATCCTACGGAAACCATTTTGGAGGTTAAAAATCTTTCCTGTATTAATGAGGATGGGAAGCATGCTGTCAATAATATAAATTTGAAAGTACGTAGAGGCGAAATTCTGGGAATTGCGGGAGTGGAAGGAAACGGACAGTCCGAGTTCGTGGAATGTATCTCCGGCATGAGAAAGGATTATAAGGGCCATGTATCCATTTTAGGACAGTGCGTGGATAAGTTGAACATTAAAAAAATCAGAAAGGCCGGTCTTTCCCATATTTCCGAGGATAGAATGTCCTACGGTGTGGCTACGGAGGCTTCTATCAGCGACAACTTGATTTCGGACAAGTTAGGAGAGAGCATGGTGGGCTGTGGTCCCATTTTAAGCAGCAAAAAGATTTCCAAATTGTCATCGGAGCTTGTGGAAAACTTTTTGATCAAATGCAGCTCCTATAAGCAGCCGGTCAGCATGCTAAGCGGCGGCAATATGCAGAAGGTAGTTGTAGCCAGGGAATTTGCCAGGGAACCGGCGGTTATGATCGCTAACCAGCCCTCCAGGGGCGTAGATGTAGGCGCCACGGAATTTATTCATAAGAAGCTGGTGGAAATACGGGATAAGGGTTCGGCAGTTTTACTGGTTTCCGCAGACTTAAATGAGGTTATGGAATTAAGCGATTCCCTTGCCGTATTTTATGGCGGAGAGGTTGTGGCATATTTTGAGGACAGCAAGAGTGTAACGGAAGAGGAGTTAGGGTATTATATGCTGGGGCTTTCGAGACAGTCTGAAGAACAGATACAAAGATTAGGATAAGAAAGCAGGTACTTTTATGAATAAGAAGAGAGAAGCGATATTTCAATTTTTAAGTGTACTGATTGCCATTGCGGTAGCGCTTATAGTAACGTTTATCATTATTCTTTGCGTAAGCGATGAGCCTGTAGAGGCCTTAAAGACTTTCATTACAGGACCGCTTTCCACAAAGAGAAGAATCGGAAATGTGATTGAAGCCATGATACCCCTTATCTTTACGGGACTGGCTGCCTGTGTGATGTTTCAGGCAAAGCAGTTCAGCCTGATTGGAGACGGCTCTTTCCTGGTAGGCGCTCTGGCTACGGCAGTACTTTTGTTAAAATGTAACATTCCCGCCGTTTTGGCTATATTCTTAGGCGTTTTAGTGGGAGGTATTGTAGGTGGAATCTGTGCCATTATTCCCGGTTTTTTAAAGGCGAAGTGGAACGCCAACGAATTTGTTGTATCCATGATGTTTAACTCCATATTGGAGTATTTCACGGTATTTGTACTGTTGAACTTTATCCGCGACCCGGGTTCCGGCTTTGTGGCGTCCTATCCTGTGCCGGAAAACGCTAAGCTTTCATCCTTTATTTCCAAAACAAATGTCCATACGGGGTTGTTTATCGCCTTGTTTATGGTAGTGATTACGGCACTGTTTATGTATAAGACCAAGTGGGGCTACAGCATCCGCATGGTAGGAAAGAACCCCAAGTTTTCAAAATATTCAGGAATCAATACCTTCATGGTAATCTTTTCCTGTCAGATCATCGGCGGATTTATAGCAGGCCTTGGGGGAAGCGTGGAGCTCCTTGGCATGTATGACAGATTCCAGTGGCAGAGTACCCCGGGATACGGCTTTGACGGAATGACGGTTGCCATCTTAGCGGCAAACAATCCGGCATTGGTGCCCATCGGCGCCCTGTTCTTAGCCTACATCAGAGTGGGAACCGACGTTATGGCAAGGGTTACCAGCGTTCCCAACGAGTCCGTAAACATTATACAGGGTATTATCATGCTTTTGATTACGGCCAGCGCGTTTTTGTCCAGAACAAAGCATAAGATGGTTATCCGCTCCGCAAAGGATGAACAGAAGAAAATGAAGGAGGTGGCTTAATATGCAGCAGTTATTTGATATTATCTTTACTACCTCTTTTGCATATTCCATTTTAAGGGTCAGCACCCCTCTTATTTTAGCCGGTATGGCGGCGTTAGTTTCTGAACGCGCCGGCGTTGCCAATATTGCCATTGAAGGTATGATGTTAATAAGCGCTTTAACAGGCGTGGTAGTTTCCGCAAAGACCCAGAGCTGCTTTTTGGGAGTTTCCGGGGGAGTCATAGCGGGAATTCTGGTATCGTTGGTATTGGCGTATTTTATCTTACAGCTTAAGGCAAACAACATTATGTGCGGCCTTGCCATCAATGCCATTGCAAAGGGCGGTACGGTTTTTGTACTCTATTTGTTGACGGGAAGCAAAGGCGCTTCCACAGCATTAAACAGCGCTACGGTGCCTAAAATCGACATTCCCCTGATTAAGGATATTCCGATTTTGGGAGAGATTATTTCGGGACAGAGCATTTTGACTTACCTTGCCATCATCATGGTTGCCCTGATGCATGTTTTCATTTTTAAAACCCGTATGGGAATCAGGATCAGTGCGGTGGGAGAAAATGAAAAAGCGGTGGATTCCGTAGGTATCAGCGTGGCAAAGACCCGTTACATTGCGCTTTTGATCAGCGGATTTTTCTCAGGCCTTGCCGGGGTATTCCTTTCCATGAGTTATATGAGCGGATTTACGGCAAACATGACCTCCGGAAGAGGCTTTATCGCTTTAGCTGCCAACTCCATGGGACAAAACACGCCATGGGGAACCTTAGCGGCGGCGTTAATCTTCGGAGCGGCGGATTCTGCAGCCAACTATTTACAGGTGCTTGCAGTGCCTGCACAGTTTATCCAGATGATTCCTTATGTGACGACTATTTTGGGAATTACCCTGTACTCTATTTACAGAGGCAGAAAAGAGAAGAAACTGAAAATGAAAATGTTAAACCATCAGGAAGAGGCGCAGAGCGCATAAAACGATACAGACATAAAAGAAGCATGTCAGAATGTGCGGAAAATAGAAATATGCAGAAGCAGAAAGGATGATAGAAGAATGAAGAAAATCCCCATCGTTATGGATTGTGACCCGGGCAGTGACGACGCCCTTGCGATTCTTATGGTGCATGCGGCGGAAAATATTGATTTAAGGGCTATTACAACCGTAGCCGGAAATCTCAACAGGGAAATAACGGCAAAGAATGCCCTGGACATTGTGGAATACTTTAATATTGGCGTGCCTGTGGCAAAGGGCAGCTATCCCATTATGAAGAAATTTGAAGCCCTTGATATTTCCATTATGGGAGCGGGCGGTCTTGGCAATGCGGTGCTTCCCGAGGCTAAGGGAGAGTACAGCCCTTACAATTCGGTGGAGCTTTTGCACAGAGAGATTCAAAAGGCTCCTGGAGAAATCGTCATTTTGGCCACAGGTCCCTTGACCAATGTGGCGCTGCTTCTGTCGGTTTATTTAGAGGACAGGGAGTTGATAAAAGAGATTGTTATAATGGGTGGAGCCGTATATGACGGGAATCATACCCCCAGAACCGAATTCAACATCTATACGGATGCGGAAGCGGCAAAAATTGTATTCCAGTCGGGGATTCCCATTAAGATGATCGGAACGGATGTAACCTATGGCACGCCTGTAACAAAAAAGGATCTGGAATGTCTTTTATCCAACGATAAACGGGTTTCCAAATTTATCGGGGATCTGATGTTTTATCCGGGAGATGAAAGCCGTCCCTTCCCTGAAGAGGGAGTATTTATTTGGGACGGACTTGCGGCGGCAGCCTTAATCTGCCCGGAATGTATGGAATACAAACATGTCTATGTGGATGTGGAGACAAGAGGAGAGCTGACCTACGGAGAAACCGTGGCGGATATGAATCATTATTTGAAGAAGGCTCCCAACACACACATTGCCATGGAGTGTAAAAAGTATATGTTTTTATCCCTGCTGCAAAAAACCATTGAAGCTATAGAATAGATACTAACAGTTGTGAAAACACACAAATAGTTGCAATAATAAACAAATAGCCTTACAAATGGATGGCCGCTGAAGAAACAAAAAGTTGTAGAACAAACAAATAGTATTAAAATTGACAGACTGGTTGTATGAAACATATACTAATTGTACTGAAAACACACTAATAGTATCAAGAACATACAATTGGCTGCAAAAACAACAAACAGTTGCGCATAAATAAAAAAGAAAAGGGGCCCTTTATATGGAACGAGCAGACCTGAAAGCAAAATTAAAGGAATATATGGAGATTCCAAGACTTTCCGGCTATGAAAGCCTGATGGCGGAACGATTCTCCGAGGATATGAAGAAATATACGGATTCGGTTGAAACTGATAAGCTGGGGAACGTGATCGCCACGTTTCCCGGTACGGATAAAAAGACGCCATCCATTATGGTGTTTGCCCATATGGATACCATCGGTTTTGTCATAACCTGTATTACTCCCGACGGCTTTTTAAAGGTCGACAGGGTAGGGGGCGTTCCCGAAAAGGTGCTTCAGGGTCTTGGCGTCAGGGTAGGAAGCGAGGATGGCAGGTATTATCCCGGCGTGTTCGGCATGAAATCCTATCATGTGCTGACGCAGGCTGATAAGGAAAAAGCGGACGGAATTTCCAGCCTCTCCATAGATATGGGGGCGGCCAGTGCAAAGGAAGTAAGAAGTCTCGGCATTCAGGTGGGATGTCCCGTAGTTTACGATACCTTTTTTAAGGAATTTCTAAATGACAGAATTTGCGGTTCTTATATGGATGATGCTTCGGGACTTACTACCCTGTGCCAGATCGGAGAGGCTTTAAGCAGTACACCCCATAAGGCTGACGTTTATCTGGTGGGAACCGTTATGGAGGAATATAATGCCAGAGGCGCCATGTTGGCCCAGAGAACGGTTCACGCGGATATGGCAATCTGTCTCTTGGGAGCAGGAGCGGGAGATACCCCGGATTTAAAGGGGACAAATAATGTTTCCCTGGGAAAGGGCGTGTCCGTTAATATGTTTAACTTCCACGGTAAGGGAACCCTAAACGGAAACATCATTCCTGCGCCTATGAGAGAGCATTTGAAGAAGGCGGCCGAAAAGACGGGCATCAATATTCAAAGACAGGCCGCAAGGGGCGCTTTAAGCGATACGGCATATTTACAGCTTGAGGACGGATATGTTCCCTGCCTGGATATGGGAACCCCTGACAGATACAGCCACAGCCCCATGGAAATGCTGGATTTAAAGGATTTGGAAAAGACCGGAGAACTGGTTACGGAATTTATTATGGGAATTGATGAAAATTTCCGGCTTGAAAGATTTTGAGATTTGTAAGCACGAGAAATTTTGAAACTTTATAGAATTTGAAACATTTTGATCTTTGACAGGAAAGGAGCGGATATTCAATGAAAAAAGTATTATTGGCAGGAGAATCATGGATGAGTTATACCACCCATGTAAAGGGCTTTGACAGCTTTTATACATCTACCTATGAAACAGGGGAAAAGTGGCTGGTTGCCGCTTTGGATAAAAAGGGCTATGAGGTTACTTTTCTCCCCAATCATCTGGCAGCAGATCAGTTTCCGTTTACCATGGAGGAACTCAAAAAATTTGATTGTGTGATTCTTTCGGATATCGGCTCCAATACCCTGCTGCTTCCTTCAGCTACCTTTTCAAAAAGCCTTAAGATGCCCGACCGCACAAAGCTGATTCGGGATTATGTGCTGGAAGGCGGTTCGCTGTTAATGATAGGCGGATATCTGACCTTTTCCGGTGTGGATGCAAAAGGAAAATGGCACGATACGCCGGTTCAGGAGGTCCTTCCCGTGGAAGTACTGACTGTGGATGACAGAATGGAACGGTGTGCAGGGGTAAAGCCTGTAACGGTTAAGGAGCATGGGGCTTTAAAGGAAATAAAGGGAGAGTGGCCCGATGTTTTGGGCTACAATAAGACTGTTGCGAAGCCCGAGGCGGAAGTAGTGGCTTTGGTGGAAGAGAATCCTTTTATCGCCCTCGGAAGCTACGGAAAAGGAAGAAGCGCGGCATTTACCACAGACTGCGCACCTCATTGGGCGCCGCCGGAATTCTGTGAATGGGAATATTACGATAAGCTTTGGCAGGGAATTGTGGACTGGCTGACTGAAAAATAAAGAGGTGCATTGGATGAAGCGGGATATTTTAGTGGGAATCGATTTGGGAACCACCAGCTTAAGAGTAGGCTTTTACGATAAAGAAGGAAATAACCACGGCTTTTCTGTGGCGGATTATGATTTAATTCATCCCCATAACACCTGGGTGGAGCAAAGAATCGAGGATTGGATGACTGCTCTTGGTACTGCCTTAAGATCCGGTATGGAAAAGTTTCATATTGCTAAAGAACAGATTCTGGGTCTTTCCATAGGTTCCACCTGCTGCAGCGTTGTGGTATGTGACAGGGAGGGAAATCCCTACAGGAACTGTATTATGTGGATGGACATCCGCGCCACAAAGGAAGCGGAAGAAATTGCGGCGCTTACAGATGAGCATTTATCGGCGGAGTGGATGCCCTGCAAGCTTTTGTGGCTGAAAAAGAATGAACCGGATATTTATGAAAAGGCGGAGGTTTTCTGCGAATGTCAGGATTACCTGACCTTTGTTCTGACGGGAAAATGGTCTGTCAATATCAATACGGCATGCAACTGGGGGTATAATGCGGATGAAAAAGGCTTTCCCCGGTGGTTCTATGATAAAATCGGACTTTCCGACGCCATAGAGCGTTTTCCGAAGGAAAATTGCTATGCGGTAGGCGACCTTATCGGAACGTTGACAGATGAATGTGCCGACAGGCTGGGACTTTTGCCTGACACTCTCGCAGCCCAGGGCGGAGTGGATTCTTCCATCGGGATTTTGGGCATGGGCGTTTATGAAGAGGGAAAAGTGGCTTTGATGACAGGCTCCTCCAATCTGACCATGCTTCTTACAAAGGAAATGATGTTTTCGGAGAGCACTATCAATGCAGGTCCCCATCATTTAATAAAAGGATTTTATACTTCTTTCAGAGGGCAGCTTTGTTCCAACTCCATTATCGAGTGGTTTCGGAAAGAAATTGCAAAGGAAACAGATTCCAAAGCCTTTTTTGCAAGAATGGAGGAAGCCGTTAAAGAAGTTCCCGTTGGCAGCAGAGGGCTTCTTACTCTGGATTATTTCCAGGGGAACCGTCATCCTCATTATGACACTCGTGTCAGAGGGATGATGTACGGACTTTCCTTAGAGCATACCCAGGCTGATATTTACCGCAGCATTTTGGAGAGCATTTCCTACGGGACGGAAAATCTTTTAGAGCAGTACCGCAAGGCAGGATTTCCCGTAAAGGAAATCAATATATCCGGAGGCACTACCAATTCCGATGTTTTCATGCAGATTCAGGCGGATGTAAGCAATGTGCGCATTAATGTGCCGCAGGACTGCCAGTCGGTATGTATGGGCGCGGCCATCTGTGTTGCCGTTGCCGCAGGGCTTTATGAGAGCCTGCAGGAGGCGGTAAAGCATATGGTGCGTTACAAAAAGGTTGTAAAACCCAATGAGGAAAACCATAAGATTTACCACGAATATTTTAAACAGTATCTTGAGATTTATCCCATGATGAAGGAATGGATGCATAAAACCTCAGATTTGAACCTGAAGCAATGAAGAAGGGCATGGCCCGGGCATTAGAACGGATGCAAAGGACATGGAAATTGATCATGAACATATAAAATACTGGAAAGATGAAGAATAAGAGGTGATACAAATAAAGATTCTTGATTTCGGATCATTAAATTATGATTATGTATACGGCGTAGAGCATATGGTAGCTCCCGGAGAGACCATTTCTTCCCTGGATATGGAAATATTCTGCGGAGGAAAGGGTTTAAACCAGGCGATAGCTGCCGCCAGAGCGGGCGCAGAGGTGTTTATGGCGGGCATGGTAGGAAAAGACGGCCAGCTTTTTATGGATATTTGTAAGGAAAACGGAATTGACTCATCTTTCATCAGACAGGTTCCGGGAAAGAGCGGCCATGCCATTATCCAGTTAGACCAAAACGGACAGAACAGCATTCTCTTATATGGCGGCAGCAACCGTCAGATGACAAAGGAATATGTGGATGAGGTTTTAAACAATTTTGAAAAAGGAGACCTGCTTCTTTTGCAGAATGAAATCAATCTGCTTTCCTATATTATTGACAAGGCCTATGAAAAAGGGATGCGTATTCTTTTAAATCCCTCTCCCTACGATGAAAAGTTAGCGGCCTGCGACCTTACAAAGGTTTCTGTCTTCCTGATCAATGAAATTGAAGGGGAACAGATGGCTGGGGAAAAGGAGCCGGACAAAATCCTTGATGCGCTGACAGAAAAATATCCTGAGGCGGAGATCATGCTGACCTTAGGTTCCAAAGGCTCCGTATACTGCCGTATGGGAGAAAGATATAAACAGGATATCTACAAGGTAAAGGCTGTGGATACCACGGCGGCAGGCGATACCTTTACCGGCTATTTTGCAGCATCCTTATTAAAGGGAATGCCAATAGAAGAGACTTTGAAAAAATGTGCCAAAGCATCGGCTGTTGCGGTTTCCAGAAAAGGAGCTGCAGATTCCATTCCAAGAGAAGAGGAAGTGGACGGCTATGAGCTCCTATAAGGTTTTGTTTATCTTAAGAATCCTGAAAAATGTATTGACCGGTTTTGTTGAAAGCTTCTTTGTATTATATTTTTTGGATGTTTCGGATAACAATATCCTGCCTTTGGGGATTTATAAGCTCATTGCGGTAACCGCCATTTACGGAGCGATTTTCTTTGTCAGGAATCTTGCCAAGTCAAAATACAGGGTGCACTTGATGAGAGTGGGTATTTTCCTGGATCTGGCTTATTTCTGTACCATTATTTTATTGAAAAACCGGCTTGTGGATTACATATATATTGTGGGCGTGCTCTACGGATTAGAGGAGGGCATATACTATTCGGTATACAATATGATTGAATCCGATGAGATTACCAATGAGGAGAGAGCCAAATTTACGGGAACCTATACGGCGGTTCAGGCCGTTTTATCCATAGCCTTTCCTCTTGTATTCGGCAGTCTGATCTATGCAAACGGGTTTATTAAGAGCCTTGCCCTCGTGGTGGCCATTGTTTTGATCAGGATTTTCTTCTCCCTGTATCTGAAGCCAAAAGGGATACCCAAGGAAAAGAAGACCAATATAAAGAAATATTTGCAAAGGACAGAGACGATCCCTTTATTTAAACAGCTGTACATAACAGAGTTCTTTTATGGCGTTATCTTTACGGAAGGCGCTTTTGCATACATTGTTACCATCTATATTGTCAGGGTGTTTTCCAACAGCTTCAGTCTCGGTATTTTTACTTCCCTGTTCAGTCTGGTTACCTGTGTCATCGGTATGCTTTTTGCAAAGTGCATGAAGAAAGAGCATTACGGGCCGGCAATCAGGATTTCCATGGTGCTTACGGTCATTTGCCTGATGGTCATGATGATGAATTGCAGGGCGGAAACCATAGTTTTGTTCAATCTGTTTTATACGGTTTCCAAAACCCTGGGAACCCTGATCAATGAAAATATACAGGCAGATTTAAGCAATTTTGAAAATATCAGGAAGGAATATAAGGTAGAGTACTGGCTTGCCAATGAAACCTGTTTTTTTGCCGCCAGACTCATAAGCAACGGGCTTTTTATCGGCATGGCCTTTGTGAACGGAAATGCCATAATCCTGATTTTTGCGGTATTTTTGCTGCTTATGGGAAGGGCCCTTGCCAATATGAATAAAATGATGGATAACATGGTTTGATGGAATATTTGTGCCGCATCCATCAGGCGGCGGAATGGAGATTTTTATGCACGTTTATCATGCGGGGGTCATTATGCATACCCCTGTGAAAGAGCAGTTTGAAATCTATGAAAATGCATATCTGTGTGTGGATGACGAAGGAAAAATAGAAGGCATTTATGAAAGACTGCCGGAAAGGATGGAAGGCTTTGAAAGAACGGATTTCGGAAACAGGATTCTGATCCCTTCTTTTGTGGACGCCCATATTCATTCCTCCCAGATAGCAAATGCGGGGCTTGGTTATGATATGCCCTTTCCGACCTGGCTGGTAAAATTGACCTATCCTACGGAAGAGAAGTATAAAAATCCCGACAATTACAGAATCATAAATAAACATCTGATTTCTGAATATTGGAAATACGGCGTTATGCACGGGGTAGTCATGTCCTCTACGGACTATGAGGCTACCGCAGATTTATTTGAACAATATAGAAACAGCGGAATGAGCGCGCTCATTGGAAAGATGAATTCGGATTTACCCACTTATGGGACGGCAGCCGAGAGTACAGAGCAGTCTATCCGGGAAACGGAAAGGCTGATCGAAAAATACGCCAACAAAACCCCTCATATTAATTATGCGATTTCCCCCGAATTCATTCCAACCTGTTCCGATGAGCTTTTGGAATATATGGGAAACGCAGCAAAAGTACATCGGCTGCCGATTATTACACATGCGGCAGAGGGAGCGGAGGATGTGGAAATCGTCAGAAAGCGTTTTCCCACCTTAAAAACCTATGGAAATGTTTTAAGGCATTTCGGTCTGTTCGGCCAAACGCCTACAGCGGGCATCCATTACAATCTTGCTACGGATGAAGAACTGGAATATATGGCAAAAAATGGTATTATCTACGTCCAGTGCCCCAATTCCGGCATGGATATGGGCACCGAAAGGCTGCTTCCCCTTAGAAGGGCCATGGATCGAGGAGTGCCCTGCGCCCTTGGCAGCGACATTGCGGGAGGACACACCTGCAATATGTTCCGGGTCATGGTATCCGCCATGCAGCTATCCAGAATCGTATCCCTTTACGAGCCATATGAGCCTTTAACTACATCCGAGGCCTTTTATCTGGCTACCAAAGGGGGAGGAAGGCTTTTTGAAAAAACAGGTTCCTTTGAAACAGGATACTTTTTTAACGCTCTTGTTTTGGATGATGCCCTTGTGGATCCTTTTGCGTTGGAAGATCCTCTTAACAGGTTCCAGAAAATCCTTTATAAGGGGGATTCTTCCTGCATCACGGAGCGGTTCTGCAGAGGGAAAAAAATTGAATATCCTATCTAATTATTTTGAAAAGGGAAAAATGATAAAGGAGAAGAGAAAATGGATTCTTATGAATTAAAGATTTGCGGATTAATAAGAAAACTGCCCCTGATACCCATTGACGATGATATGGCCTATGCCAGCTTTGTGATTTTAGGAGATGTAAAGCTTGTGGGTCTTTCGGCGGCGGAGCTTTCAAAAAGCATTAAAGACATTGATTATATTGTGACGGCGGAAGCAAAGGGAATTCCGCTAGCCTTTGAAATTTCCAAGCTTTTAGGGCTTTCGGAATATATTGTCATCCGCAAAAGCGTAAAAACTTATATGAAGGAACCTCTCTGCGAGGTAGTGCGTTCCATCACGACCAAGGGAAGTCAGCATCTTTACTTAGACGAGGAGGATGCGGAAAAGATCAAAGGAAAAAATATCTGCATCGTGGATGATGTGATTTCCACAGGAGAATCCCTGCGGGCGATTGAGAAGCTCATGGCCAGGGCAGAAGCGGAGGTTCAGTACAAAATTGCGATTTTAGCGGAAGGAGACGCGGCGAAGCGGGACGATATTTTGTTTTTGGATAAGCTGCCCCTTTTTAAGAAAAATGATAAAGGCGAATACGAAGAAACTTAAATTGACGCGGTAAAGGAGAAAGAAAGGATTTACCCCTGGGTCCGGTAAATGAGAGGATATGCGAATTTTGTGAGAACAAAGCGGTATGTCCTTTTATTATGCCCTGAAACCTGCAGCTTTAAATTGTCGACGTAATGCTCTTGACATCAAAAGGTATTCATACTATGATAAACAAAAATGAATTGATTAATTGAATTAATAAATTAACGAAAATGAATTAATAAAAGTAAAATAATTAATTAATAAGATAAAGCAATGGAGAAATAAAGCAACGAAATAATAGCTATGAATTTCAATAACATGAATAGCGGGAGGAGTGCGCGATGCGGGGAAATCACGGTTATAATCAGGAAAGCATACAGGATATGAACAGAACGCTGTTAATCAGTCTTTTGAGAAAGGAAGGGATTTGCGCAAGGGCGCATTTGGCCAATCTCTCCATGCTGAAGCAGGCTACGGTTACAAATATCATGAATGATTTCATCAATTGGGGCGTGGTAAAGGAAGTGGGCTTCTTAGTGGGCAGCAAGGGCAGGCGGTCCATTGGAATTTCCATTAACAATGACGATTACGGGGTCATTGGAATCCGTCTGGGAAGAAAAAACTATACGGTAGGACTTTTTGATTTATCGGGAAATCTTGTGGATCACAGAAGAAGGGAAGTAGACGCGGGACCAAAGCCGAGAGCGATCTTTGATAAAATCAAAAGAGAAGCAAAGGATTTGATGAAGCTTGCCAAACAGGGAGAGAGAAAGGTTATAGCGGCAGGGATAGCCATTCCCGGACCTTACAGTGAAAGACGCGGCAGAATTGAGTTAATGACAGGAGTAAGCGGCTGGAATGAGATTTCCATACAGGAAGAGCTGACGGAGGATTTACAGCTTCCCGTTTTTGTAGAACAGGATGCCAATGCGGGAGCCTTAGCGCAATACTGGCACAAGGAAGAGGACTACAAAAATAATGTTCTTGTCTATATTGCAGACGGACAGGGAGTGGGAGCCGGCATTATTTCCAACGGGGAGCTTTTAAAGGGAAGCATCGGCGTTGCCGGGGAAATCGGACATACCTCTATTTGCTTTAACGGCCCTAAATGTGCCTGCGGCAATTTCGGCTGTCTGGAGAATTACTGTTCCTCCATTGCATTTACCAAAAAAGTAAACGAGGAATTAAAGTCGGAAAAAGAATTAAGCTTTTCTGAAACGGCAAAACTGGTTCAGGATGGAAATGAGAAAGCGGTGGATATTTTTATGGAAAGCTGCGATAATCTTTCTGTAGGCATTGTCAATGTGATTAACAGCTTCAATCCGGCGTTTATTGTCATAGGAGATGACATGGCCCATATTGCGCCGGATTTGATGCTTGAGCGCATAAAAAAGGATGTGGAGGAAAGAGTGCTGCCGGAAATCTATGCCAATATGGATATTTCCATGAGTGTGGTAAGCAGTGATTCCATGGTGCACGGAGCGGCCATTGTGGCAATTATGGATATATTCAGCCATCCGGGGAAATATTTTGAACAAGAATCCGGGTAAAAAGAAGGTCCGGTTCGGGGAATAGGAAGGATACGTAAAGGGCTACAACTGTGAAAACTGCATAGATAATTCAGCAGGCGGTCAATTTATTGACCGCTTTTTTGTGCACTTTGATGAAAATATTGAAAAGGAAGAAAATAAAAAAATACATATTGACAAATTGAAAACTATAAGATATTATAAATTCAACTTATTTATTAATTCGATTAATAAATAAAATCAAATAACAAATTATGGAAAAATGAAAACGGAGGGAATGTACATGAAGAAAAAGTTGTTAAGTGTATTGCTTAGTACGGCAATGGTTGTAACAATGTTAATGGGCTGTGGAGATTCCGGCAATGCGGACAACACACCGGCAGAGGCGCCGGCACAGGAAGAGGCAGCCAATCCGTCGGCTGATGAGGAGAAAGAGCCGGCACAGGAAACGGGAGAGAACCAGGAACTGACAGCGGAAACGTCCATGTTGGTATCTGCAACGGGAGAAGTCATTGAACCGAAAAACGGAGACCATTACAAATTCGGATTCACGGAAATGAGCGCAGGTTCTTTCTTTGACGCGGCTTATAACGGAGCGGCGGAAATCATTGAGGCAAACGGCGATGAAATCGTTCATGTGGAAGGAAAAGCGGACAGCACTTACCAGTTAGGCGTAGTGGAAGACTTTATTGCACAGGGATGCGACGCAGTATTCTATAATCCTTCCGATGCAGCAGCAAGCGCGGCGGCGGTAAAAGCTTTAAATGATGCGGGAATTCCGATTATTAACTTTGACTCTGCCGTAAGCGATCTTTCACAGGTAAACTGCTTTGTAGTAAGTGACAGCTATTCCTGCGGACAGATAGCAGGGGAAGAGCTTGTTAAGAATCATCCCGAAGGCGGAAAGGTTGCGGTTTTGGATTTCCCTGCAAGCGCAGCTGCAACAGACCGTGCCAACGGATTTATCGACGTAGTAACGGCAAACGGCTTTGAAGTGGTTGCACAGATGGATGCAGGTGCAAAACCGGAAAAAGGACTTTCTGTTATGGGAGATTTGATTCAGGCACACAGTGATCTGGTGGCGATCTTCTGCATTAATGACGAATGTGCCCAGGGCGCATATTCCGCTATTACCACAGCAGGCGAAAATATTGAGATCTACAGCGTAAACGCAGGTCCTGAGGCAAAAGCGGCAATGGCAAAGGACGGTAAGGAAGGCATCTGGAAATGTACGGCGGCACAGAGTCCTATCGGCATTGGACAACAGAGCGCAGAAACTGCATACAAGATCTTGAAAGGCGAAGAATATGAAACAAGAATCGAAATTGCTTCCTTCGCAGTAACACCTGATAATATTGATCAGTACAAAGATTCTGATTGGCAGTAGTAAAACCCCGGGTGTCGTATTTTGCAATACGGCACCCGTAAGAATTGAAATACAGGAAAGAGAGGTGCCTTTCATGAGCTCATTACTGGAAATGAAAAATATCAGTAAAAGCTTTTCCGGCAATAAGGTTCTAAGCGGGGTAAATCTTCTGGTAGAGGAAGGGGAAGTACATGCGCTTTTGGGAGAAAACGGTGCGGGAAAATCTACCCTTATGAAGATTTTAGGCGGTATCTACACAAAGGACGGCGGAACTATCAGCATAGACGGAGAGGAAGTGCAGATACACAGCGTTGACGATGCCAGAGACAAAGGCGTCAGCATCATCCATCAGGAACTGATGCTGGCAGAGCATCTGACCATTGCGGAAAATATTTTTATGGGAAGAGAAATAAAAAATAAAGCCGGAATAGTAAACCTAAAAAAACAGGAACAAATTGCCCAGGGATTTTTGGATCAATATGAGATAGGACTGGAATCAAATTTGAGGCTTGACAAGCTTACCATAGCGAAACAGCAGATGGTGGAAATCATACGGGCGGTTTCCTTTGGAGCCAAAATCATTGTTATGGATGAACCCACATCCTCTTTATCGGATGCGGAAGTGGAGATTCTTTATGAGATGATCCGGGTATTGAAAAAGAAAGCTGTGGCGGTCATTTATATTTCCCACAGGTTAAATGAATTATATGATATTACAGATAGGATTACAGTTTTAAGGGACGGCGAGTCTGTTGGAACTGTGGTCACAAAAGAAACAAAACGCCAGCAGCTGATCAGTATGATGGTAGGCCGTGATTTATCCAGCTATTACACGAAAACGGATAATGTTGTGAATGAAACAGTGTTGAAAGTGACAGACTTGTCTGATGGAAATAAAGTAAAGCGGGTTAATTTTGACTTGAAAAAAGGGGAAATACTTGGAATTGCCGGACTGGTGGGCGCGGGAAGGAGCGAAACGGTGGAATGCCTGTTCGGTCTGACGCAAAAAAAAGCCGGAATCATCGAATATAAAGGAAAAGAAGTAGCTTTTAAAAATCCAAGGGAAGCCATGGCGCAAGGGTTTGGTTTTGTGCCTGAGGACCGTAAGCAGGAAGGATTATTTCTCCAGTCAGACGTCCGGTTCAATACAACCATTAATATTGTAGAACGTTTTTTGAAGAAGCTTCTCTGGAATCGGCAGAAAGAGAATGAGATTGTTTCCGAAAAAATTGACGATATGCACATTAAGGTAACGGGAGCTTCCCAGATCGTGTCCAAGTTAAGCGGAGGAAACCAGCAGAAGGTGTTGATTGCCAGATGGCTTTGCTCCACCAGAACCGTGCTTATTTTGGACGAACCTACCAGAGGGGTGGATGTGAAAACAAAAGCAGAAATCTATGCTCTCATCGACAATCTTGCCAAGAGTGGTATGTCCATTATTATGGTTTCGTCGGAGCTGCCTGAGTTGATCAATATGAGCGACCGGGTCATGGTCATGTGCAACGGGTATAGCACGGGAATCTTGAAAAGAGACGAGCTGAGCCAGGAAAACATCATGACCTTAGCTACAACAGAAGTAGGAGCATAAGAAAAAGTATAGGATAAACAGCCGCAATGCGGCAGATTGTGAGGTTATCATGGAAGCAAAGAAAACAAAAGAAAACTGGTTTGCCTCCTTTGGCAGAAGTGTTTTAGCCGGACTGAAAACGAACGGCGGCATTATTATCGGGCTGATCATTATTTGTATCATTTTGGGAATTATGACGGATCCCTTTTTAACCATAAGAAACTTTACCAATATTATGAGACAGATTTCCATTAATGTCATACTGGCATGCGGCATGACCATGGTTATTATTTTAGGAGGAATCGACCTTTCCGTAGGTTCCATCATAGCGGTTTCGGGATGCTTATGCTGCGGTTTGATCACCAATATGGGAGTACCTTCCTATGCGGCTATTCCCATTTCCATTCTGGCGGGAACGCTGGTAGGAATATTCAACGGAGCGGTCATATCCAGAACCACCATTCCGCCCTTTATCGTTACCTTGGCAATGATGAATATCGGCAGGGGCTTTGCCAGGATTTATACCAAAGCCACAACCATTTTAGTAGATGACGAGCTGTTTACATTTATCGGAAGCGGCACCGTATTAGGCGGCATTCCTATTCACATTGTTTATATGGTCATTGTCATTGCAGTGTCGGCGCTGATTTTAAACAGGACAAAGCTGGGGCGCAACATTTATGCGGTAGGGGATAATAAGCAGGCGGCAGCTTATTCGGGCATCCATGCGAAAAAGGTAACGATGACCGTTTTTGTCATTATGGGATTTTTTGCAGCATGTGCCGGAATCATTAGTTCCGCCAGAACCTTTTCCGGACAGTTTAACGTAGGAGAAGGCGCAGAGATGGACGCTATTTCCGCAGTTGTACTTGGAGGAACCAGTATGAGCGGCGGAATCGGTCATTTAAGCGGAACCATTATCGGTTGTGTTGTGATCGGTGTTTTAAACAATGGTATGAATATCCTGGGAATTGACTCTTCCTGGCAATATGTGGTAAAAGGAATTGTAGTATTACTTGCAGTATTTATTGACTACTTTAAGAAAATCAGAGAGTAACATACGGAAAGGATAACATATGTCAGTTATTTTAGGTATCGACTTAGGGACTTCCAGTGTAAAGGCGATGTTGCTAGACAGCTGTCAGGGAGTGCTGGGGGTAGAGGCCAGCAAATACGACGTTAGGATACCCGAAGAAGGATATGCGGAACAGGAGCCTTTAAAATGGTGGGAAGAAACTAAGAAAATCATTTTAAAATTAAAAGACCGTTATGGGGAAGCCTTTCAAAATATAAAAGCGGTAGGCTTTTCCGGACAGATGCATGGAATCGTTTTGACGGATGAAAAAGGCAGCCCCTTAAGGCCGGCGATTCTCTGGTTAGACCAAAGGTCTAAAAGAGAGTTGGAACAGATTCATGAAAAAATGGATTTTGATAAAATGGGCTCCATATTCAAAAACAGGGTATATACGGGATTCGGTTTTCCGTCCCTGTTGTGGATAAAGGAGCATGAACCGGAAATTCTAAGGAAAACGAAAGCGGTTATGATGCCCAAGGATTTTATCCGCTATAAGATGACGGGTAAGACAGCCTCGGATGTGACCGACGCCTCATCTACAACTGTTTTTGATACGGCCAAGAGGACCTGGGCCTATGACGTCATAGAAGAATTCGGACTGCCAAAGGATATTTTCCCGCCCTGTGGGGAACCCATGGATATTGCGGGATATGTGACAAAGGAATGCGAAAAAGAATGCGGCTTACAGGCAGGGATTCCCGTTGTATACGGTGCGGGAGACCAGCAGGCCCAGAGCATCGGAAACGGCATTTATGAGGAAGGAAAGATCATCTGCAATATCGGAACGGGAGGACAGATTTCCGCATACGTAAAAAATCCCGTCTATGACAGGCAGCTGCGAACCCATACCTTTTGTCATCCCATAGATAAGGGATATACCATTTTCGGCGCAACCCTATGCAGCGGAATGTCATTAAAATGGCTGAAGGATAAAATATTGCAGGTTGAAGACTTTGACCGCTTAAGCCGGATGGCGGGAGAAATCCTGCCGGGAAGTGAAGGCCTTATTTATCTGCCCTATCTGACGGGAGAGCGGACGCCTCATATGAACCCCTGTGCAAAAGGCATGTTTGCAGGCCTTATATTAGGACACGACAGACGCCATATGGTCAGAGCCGTTATGGAAGGCGTTACCATGAGCCTTAAGGATTCTCTCAGTATTTTTAAGGAACTGGGTATTAAATGCGATACGATCATCGCTTCCGGCGGAGGGGCCAATAGCCATGAATGGCTTCAGATGCAGGCGGATATTTTCGGAAAGAATGTAATCGTCTGCGAGGTAAGCGAACAGGCGTGCCTGGGAGCGTGTATTTTGGCAGGCGTGGGAACCGGTATCTTTGACAGCATGAAGCAGGCTATAAAGAAGTTTGTGGCGTTTAGGGATAAGGTTTATGAGCCCGATGAACAAAACCAGAGGCTTTATGAACAGCAGTATGAAAGGTTTAGGACACTATACAAAAACAATAAAGAATGGATGGTGAATTAATATGGCAAAAGAAAAAATCATTCTGGATACGGATATCGGCACAGAAGTGGATGACGCCATTACATTAGCATATCTTTTGGCCAATCCCGACGCAGAAATTCTGGGTATTACCACGGTAACAGGGGAGGCAAAGGAGCGGGCGAAGTTAGCCAGCGTTCTTTGCAAGATTGCCGGAAAGGATATTCCCATCTATCCCGGCTGTGAAAATCCTATGCTGGTGCCTCAGATTGAGCTTTATGCGCCCCAAAAGGCGGTTCTTTCCAAGTGGGATCATGATAAAGAGTTCCCCAAAAACAGGGCGGTGGCGTTTATGCAGGAAATGATTCATAAGCATCCGGGAGAAATAACTTTAATCTGCATTGCACCCCTTACCAACGTGGGACTGCTTTTTGCCATGGATCCGGAGATTCCGTCCTTGTTAAAGAGAATCGTACTGATGTGCGGTTCGCCTACCTATACCAGATATGACAATACGTCGGAAACCATGAGCGCTATGGAAAAAAGCGACGTGATTGTATTAGGAAGCAAGGGAGTCATTGAAAATAATGCCTTGATAGATCCTCATGCTACCAAAATTGTCTACGATGCAAAGGCAGGAGAGCATATTACCTGCGGACTGAATGTAACCAGCCGGCTGATCATGAAGCCTGAGGAAGCGGAAAAGATATTTCATCATCCTTTGCTCGAGCCGGTTTTGGATATTGCCAGGGAATGGTTTAAGGATGAGGAGCGGGTAACCTTCCACGATCCTTTGACCGCCGTATCTCTGTTTCATGAAGATGTATGCAGGTTTGAAAGGGGTAACCTTTCCATAGAAACGGACAGCAGGCTTTTATCGGGCTTTACCTATTGGAGGCCGGATGAGAAAGGAGCCCACAAGGTTGCCATGGATGTGAATAAAGAGCTGTTTTTTAAATATTTGTTTGAGGTTTTTGATATTCAGGGCAGCTGACAAAAATCTATAGGAGCATAGAAGCTTTTTGAAAAGCTTTTGCGGAATGAAAAAGATATTCGGAGCATGGTATAAGAAAAGAAGGGAGAACAGAAATGAAGTACGGTATTTATTTTGCTTATTGGACAAAAGAATGGTTTGCCGATTACAAAAAGTATATGGATAAGGTATCTGCCCTAGGCTTTGACGTATTGGAAATATCCTGTGCGGCTTTGAGGGACGTCTATACCACAAAGGAACAGCTCATAGAGCTTAGGGAATATGCAAAGGAGAAGAATCTGACTCTGACGGCGGGCTACGGTCCTACCAAGGCGGAAAATCTTTGTTCCGAAGACCCTGAGGCGGTAAAACGAGCCATGACCTTTTTTAAGGATTTGCTGCCCAAGCTTTCCTTGATGGATATCAAAATATTGGGAGGCGGGCTCTATTCTTACTGGCCGGTGGATTTTTCCCTGAATAATGACAAGGAAGGAGACAGGGCCAGAGCCGTTAAGAACTTAAAGGAGCTTTCCAAAACGGCGGAGGAATATGATGTGACCCTGGGAATGGAGGTTTTAAACCGCTATGAGGGTTATATCTTAAATACCTGCGACGAGGCCATTGACTTTGTAGACGAAATCGGAAGCAGTCATGTGAAAATTATGCTGGATACCTTCCATATGAATATTGAAGAGGACAATATAGCTGCTGCTATCCGCAAGGCGGGCAGCAGGCTGGGCCATCTTCATTTGGGAGAACAAAACAGAATGGTTCCCGGCAAAGGAAGTCTTCCCTGGGGAGAAATCGGACAGGCTCTTCGGGATATCCGGTATGAAGGCGCTGCGGTTATGGAGCCTTTCGTCATGAAGGGCGGCACAATCGGTAAGGAAATCAAGGTGTGGCGCGATTTGATAGATGACTTAAGTGAAGAAAGGCTGGACGAGGACGCCAAAGGAGCTTTGCATTTTGTAAGACACGTATTTGGCATTTAAACAGGAATAAAGACAGAATAGAAAATAACAAAGACGGGGCGGCCTGTATGGGAATGCCCCGTCTTCTTAAAAAATTGAAATTCCTAAATCATTTACAGGAAACTGCCGATATAATAATTGATGAATTTCATATGGAGCTATGGAGGGCGTACATATCAAAGGAATGAGGATATTAGAGCGCTCTTTTTATGTGGAAGGGATTCATCCTGCGATAAAAATCAACCGCTTGGTCCTTGGGGAAAGCGATGCAGTCCCCAAGGACGGAAGGATTGCGGAAAGGAGAAAAGGATGGCGTTAGGACCAGTACAGTCCGGATATGCAGGGACATCCTATGCATATCGGAGAACCACCGGCGTAAAGGAAGAGTCTTACAGTGATATTTTCCGTAAAGCCCAAATGAAAGAAAATGAGGATGTGGATGAAAGCCGTGATAAGAAGGAAAACGTTGATCTTATGCAGTTTATCCGGGAACGGATGGATGAAATCTTTGCTAAGGTTCAAAAGGACGATACGGAGGAAAGCTTTCAAATCGGCGGCAGTTCTTTTACCATAAAGGAATGGGAAGAATTTCTGGAAAAGTTTGATGATGCAGAGGATGCGATCAGGGAGCTGATGAAAGAGGAACAGGCGAAAAGAGCAGAAGAAGCGGAGCGGACTGAAATCATGAAAGAAATATGGGCGTCGAAAACATCGGAAGCGGCGAAAGCTGACGAAGGAACCGAGGAAAATAAGGCTTAAGAGGGGCTGTTGCAAAAGTACGATTATCCTGCATATATGGTTGTGATATCAACAATATCCACACCATATATTGCAAAAATCTGTTATTTTGCAACAGCCTCATTCTGCCCCGGGAACAACGCCCGTTATAGGCTATACCTCTTTCTGCTTTCTGATTCCGAAAAATTCATCGATATTTTTCTTAATATCTGCGTCGGGAAGCGCCTTTAGCATATACCCTTCAGGCTTTAGCTGCATAACTTTTTTGACGCTTTCCATATCTCCCCTGCCTGTCAGGAATATGACAGGAATGTTGGCGATATCCCTTTCCGAACGTATCATTTCCAAAGTCTGCCTTCCGTCGCAGACAGGCATCTCATAATCCAACAGAACCAGATCCGGCCTGTTTACCATGATCATCTTGATGGCGGATATGCTGGAGGCTGCTTCTATCACATTGTAATCTTCCGATAACAGTTTTACGATTCTGGCACGCATAAAATCGGAATCGTCCACCAGCAGGATTTGCCGCTTGGGAGCCTCTTCCTTGTTCAGGTATTCCTTGATGGAATCTATTGCATTATCCGCATTGATGGAAGGCAGGATTTTGCCCCGCATGGAATCGCTGCTAGATGCGCAAAAGGCGAAATATCCTACTCCCGTACTAAAAAGCAGACTGCAGGGAGGATGTACGCGCTCAAAGGAATTTAAAAGCTGTTCATGGGTCATCAAAGCTTCTTTCTTTAATTCGAATAAATCAAGAGACGGGAAGGTTTCCCTGAGACGCTCCAAAAACTGTCTTGATATATACCGGATAATATTGATGGCCATATCGTCTACCTTGGGATACTGCATATTCATGATCCTGCTGGCAATGTGAAGAAGAAGCTGCTCTTCAAAAACCAGGGTAATGTCCCATTTTTCCTTCTGCTTGCTGGCGTAAGTGAGGTTGCAGCATATCATTTTTCCGAAATTCTCTCCGGCATACTGCTCGCTGATAAGCCTTGCGTCCAGATGAAATATATTGCGGATCAGCTGGACAATGACCTGCTCTAAGGCATCCTTTTCCTTTTCATGGGGAATATTTGCCCATTTACTTGCGATTTTTCCCGTAATTGCAAGATCTTCCGTCTGGGTATGGGCCACCACCCAGCCGATGCAGACACCCAAAAAATGTCGAATGGACTCTACAGAATATTGCATTTCGTTCATTTCTCTTTCCAGGGCCGGAAGAGTATATTTGCGGAAATTGTCGTGAAGACGCTTATGTATTTCGTATTCGCTGTATTGAATCGAACGCATATATTCTTCCTCGTGCTCAAAATGCTGTATGGTGTGATTTTTTAAATACTTAACGCCTTCCCGACATGCCCATTCGGTTTTATCTTCCGATTCGCTGATGGTAAGCAGTTTGTTTATGGTTGAAAAAACCTGCTTGTGCTCTTTGTCGATAAAGTCTACGCCGATTTTATAATCGTCCCGCCATTTTATGTTTTCCACGTTATCCCTCCTGTTGTATGACGTATGTCTTTCTGACATTTTATAAATCTGATATTCAAAGAAAGTATAGCATATTTTTACTTCTTTTCCTATCATTTTTGTAAAGAAACCTACAGCCGTATTCAGGAATCTATATTGCGGGATAATACGGCCGGGAGTGAAAGTTTTGCCTTTTGCGGCCCGGATTTTTATCAATTTTTTTAAAATTATGGAAAGATTGTGTTACAATGACATAAAAGTATGCAAAAATGATGCAAAGAAGTGTTTTAATAGTATGAGGAACAAAGGTCAAGACCCTGCGTTGGGCAGGGGAATAAAGCATTAGGGCGCAGTGAGGAAAATGCTGATGAAAAGTACTTATATAAAGATTCTGTCAGGCTTTCTGGTTTGTCTTCTGCTTGCGGGCTGCGGACAGAGAGAGGAACGGCCAAAGGAGGCAGAGCAGGAATATATTATGCTTAGGGCGGGAGCCGCGCAAATCTTAAATGATATGCAGATTTATGAGGATGCAGACGGAGATACGGAAAATGAAGCGGAAGAGAAAGTCCGGAAGGAACGGGAATATCAGGCTCGTTTTGACGCCATAGAGCGGATAGAGGATATTGAAGCAAACAATTATGATATTATGGAGGAACAGATTTTTCCCATGGTAGTGGAATCCTTCGGAGTGGAGGAATGCACCTTTCTTCCCGCTATGGAGAAAAATTACAATCGTCTGGCGATTTTTCTGGCTGATGCAGAAGGCAATGTTATCTTTAAAACCAATCAGTTAGAGACGAACAACCGTATTCCGGGACAGTTAAAGCAGGTAACCAGAAACTTATCCGCCGTGACATTTTCGGACTTGAACAGGGATGGAAAAACGGATATCGTGCTGATTACCAAATGTGTCAACGATAGGGGCGAATATGCGGGAAAGCCCTACAAGATAGGGGATGTGCTTTTCCAGGGGGATAAAACCTTCTACAGGGATTGGCGCATATCCGATAAAATCAACCGCTTCGATATGAACAGAAGCGTTAACAGTATTATTGCTTTTGTAAGGGACGGGCAGTCCACGGAGTTTTTGTATACGGCGACCACCCTGGATGAGCTTTTGAGAAACGGTTTTATCATTATAGAGGAACAGGACTATGCCAGAAGATTTGAAAAGCTTGGAAAGCTCCAGGTAGTGCCGGGAACCTACGGCATTTCGGAATATGACATCTTTATGATTTATCTGGTGGATGAAAAGGGAAATATTGTCTGGAGTTTCCAGCCCATGGGAAGCTATGACAATTTATATACTCTGCGGGGCATAACGGGCAAGGATGTGGATGGCGACGGCATGAAGGATTTGGTAGTGTTAGCCAGATATACCTATGAAGGAGAAAACGGCGAACTGTTGATACAGACGGAATGCGCCATTTATTACCAGAGAACCGGCGGCTTTGACATTGATACCGGATTCAGCCGGAAATACAAATGTAACGAGGAAGATACCATGGAAGCGCTGATTCCCAAAATAAGGGCTTATTGGGGCTGGCAGGTGGAGGAAACGGATGAAACCGCGGAAGGCGGGGAGGAAGAGAATTGATAAAGATACTGATTGTGGATGATGAGAAACCTATTTGTGATTTGATCGACATGAATTTGTCGGCGGCAGGCTATTTTTGCAAAAGCGTCCAGGACGGAATGGATGCCATTGAGTTCATTGAGCGGGAAAAATTTGACCTGGTCTTATTGGATATCATGCTGCCGGGGGCCGACGGCTTCGACATTATGGAATATATCAGGCCCTTGCAGATTCCGGTTATTTTTATTACGGCTAAAAGCGATGTAAAGGATAAGGTAAAGGGATTAAAGCTAGGGGCGGAGGACTATCTGGCAAAGCCCTTTGACGTAGTGGAACTGGTTGCCCGGGTGGAAGTGGTGCTGCGCCGTTTCCAGAAAACCGAAAGCCTCCTTGTGGCAGGGGATATAGCGGTCGATATGGAAGCAAGAAAGGTAACAAGGGCGGGAAAGCCGGTGGTTCTTACCAATAAGGAATACGGTCTTTTGGTGTTGTTTATGCAGAATAAAAATATTGCCCTTTTTAAGGAAATGCTTTACGAGAAGGTTTGGGGAGATGAATATATTGCGGACAGTCGGACACTGGAGCTGCATGTGCAGAGACTCAGGCGCAAAATGGGCTGGGAAAAAAATCTGGTGGCGGTATATAAGGTGGGCTACAGACTGGAAGTATAGGGAAGGAGAAGACATGAAGTTCTCATACAAAATATTGTTGTGCAGTATTACGATTCTGGCTGCGGCTTTTGGATTTGGCGGATTCTTTTTTGTAAATTATGTATTTGAAAGCTCGATGGAGCGTGAGATCAGTCAGGCTATGAACGATAGCAGCATTTTGCAGTTTGCCTTGGAAACGGCGGCGTTAAACGTCCCTTCCAAATACGACGTTCTTCACGATTCCACCATCGGACAGATAGGCGCTAATCTGGAAAGCAGCCAGAACAGCAGTCTGCTTCGCATATCTGATGAAGGGCTGCAGACCTTATATGCCAGTGAAGGCTTTGTGGAGGGAACGGAGCTTCTTTCCAACATGGAGGAACAGACCAGGATTTATCGGATTATAGATTCCAATGAACGCTATTACATCCAGACGGGAATTGCGACCACAGCCATGGACAGAAGCCTGTATCTGGAAACCATGAGGGACGTGACGGATGTATTTTCCGAGCGGGACCAGGGATTTTCCGTTTACCGCCGTCTGACCTTTATCATGCTCATCTGCGGTTCGGTCGCCATGTACTTTATGTCCCACTGGCTGACAAAGCCCATACGGCTTTTGGCAAAGGCGGCGGGGCGGATGACCGAAGGGGATTATGCCTACCGGGCGGAGCAGATCAGCAGGGATGAAATGGGACAGCTTACGGGGGATTTTAACCGGATGGCCGAGGCGTTGGAGCAGACCATTCATCAGTTAGAGGATGAAGTAAGGGCAAGGGAGGATTTCATTGCCGCCTTTTCCCATGAGCTAAAAACGCCGTTAACGGCGATTATCGGTTATGCGGATGTGCTTCGGTCCAGAAAGCTGGATGAGGAAAAGCATTTTCTGTCTGCAAATTATATTTATACGGAAGGCAAACGCTTGGAAACCATGTCTTTGCGGCTTTTGGATATTATTGTTACCAAGCGGAATGAGCTGGATGCCCAGAGGATTGATGTAGCACAGTTGTTTACTTTTATCAGGGATATGTATGACGGCAAGGATGAGGTAGGGCTTAAATTCCAATATGAGCAGGGCTTTGTATGGGCGGAGCTCAATCTCATAAAAACGGTGCTTCTGAATCTGGTGGATAACGCTTATAAGGCTTCGGAGCCCGGGGGAACCATAGAGCTTTACGGAATAAAGCAGGAAGATGGGTACTGCTTCCGGGTAAAGGACTACGGAACGGGAATTCCAAAAGAGGAATGCAAAAAGATCATGGAGGCATTTTATATGGTGGATAAATCCAGAGCCCGCAGTAAAAACGGGGCGGGATTAGGGCTGGCTCTTTGTTCGGAAATTTTAAAGCTTCACGGAAGCGAGCTTATAGTGGAAAGCGAAGTGGGAGAAGGAAGCTGCTTTTATTTTCTGCTTGGCTGTGAGGAGGTAAAAAATCATGAAGCGGAAGATTAACAAAGAGAGAATGATAGTGATTCTGGCAGCGGTCGTAGTGATTTTTGCCCTTTGGGGACCGGAGGCTGTTGCCGGCTATAAAGACAGGGGACTGTTAAATCAAATTAAAGCGGAGCCCATGGAAAGCGGCAGCGAGGGCTATCGTTATTCCATGAACAGCAATGAAAAGCTCTATTTGCTGTCAAAATGTCTGGATAACCGGACGGTGCCGGAAAGCGAATTCAGCGCCCTGACCCGTGTGGAGGGAGAGGAAATTGATTATGGGGGACTGACAGGCACCTATGCTTTTGTGTTAAACCATCAGGGACCTTCCGAAAAGGAAGTGACGGAGGAACAGATTTATGATATCTGCAACAGGGAATTAGAACGGCTTCATGAGCTGGGAATTATTCCCCAAAGCGCCAGGGAGGTATCAGAGGATTCCTATACGGCAGTGCTGTATTCCGCCATTGATGTATTAGAGCCAAGGAATAACGTTGCGGTATGGAAGGTAAGTCTTTCCACCAACGTGCAGAATGCGGATAAGGCAAACCGCTTAATTGACGCTTATGTGGATGCAGGCACGGGTAAGGTTTATGAATTTTATGTGCGTACGGAAGGAACATGGGCGGACATGCAGCCGGATGCCATTGTCCAGAGCTTTAGCGATTATCTGGGATTGTACGGGGTCCAAAAATCTGAAACGACGGACACCCTGATGGAAACAACATCAAATATTGCAAAATATACGGTTCCGGGGATGACAGACGGCAATCAGAATGCGATAGGGACGACGGACGGAATGACCACCCTTACCCTGGGTTTTTATGAAGGAATCAACGAATTGTTTTTGAAGATTGAAGGCTGAAAGAAAATCTTTCAACCTTGATTTGAGGGTCAAATGAACATGCAAGCAAGTTCGCTTGACCCATGGAGACAAAAATGATGCAACTTTGATGCAAAAGTTATGGAATTAGTATGCAAAAAATATGAAAAAATGATGTTTTACTCCTTTATACTCTGATTAATGACAGAGAAATGAGGAGTGATAACCTATGCAAAGGAGAAATTTACATATCGGGTGCGTTTTGCCCGAAGGAAAAAAATACGGAAGAAGGCATGACTGCAGAAAAAAGAAAATTTTGAGGCTCTTAAGGGGCGTTGTGGTTTTTGCCGTAACAGCGGTTTTGGGCTGCTCTACAATGGTATATGCAGTATCAGATAATAATATGGAACCGGTATCCGGGAATATGGTCTCTCAAAACGAACCAGAAACCTCCTGCGAAGATGAGGGATTTGACACGGTATCGGGCAATACAAAAGATAAAGGAAATGACGGGGGAGATTCTAATCTGACGGACGATACCCTTAGGCAGCCTCAAAACATTACTATTATTTTGGACCCGGGACACGGCGGAGAAGACGAAGGGTGTTCCAGGGCGGGAGTTTTGGAAAAGGATGTAAACCTGGAAATTGCCAAAGCTGCGGGAGCAAAGCTTTCGGAGCTGGGATATAGAGTTGTGTATACAAGAGAAGGGGATGAAGGCGGCACCACGGAAGAACGTGTGGAAAAGGCAAATGCCTTAAAGGGAGATTTGTATGTCAGCATCCATCAAAACGCCTGTGAAACAACAGAGCCCTGCGGTATGGAGGTATGGTACTGCGACGACCGCTACGGAGAGGAAAGCGAAAGGCTGGCAAGGCTTTTTCAGAAATATATTGTACAGGCAACGGATGTGAAAGAGAGAGAATTAAGCGAAACAGACACCCTTTATGTGATTCGTGAAAGTGATATGCCCTCCTGTCTCATAGAAACCGGTTTTTTATCCAATGCCGCAGAGAGAAGGAAACTGACAAATCCGGCGTATCAGGACTTGATCGCGGAGGGAATTGCCAACGGAATCGACCTTTATTTCTATCCCAAAACAATGTATTTAACCTTTGACGACGGACCCAGTGAGGAAAACACCAATGCGATTTTGGATATTTTAAAAGAGAGAAATATCAAAGCAACCTTTTTTGTGGTAGGGGAAAATGTGGAAAAGCATCCGGAGATTGCAAGAAGGATTGTGGAAGAAGGACATACCATCGGCATTCATTGCAACAGGCATGTCTATGAAGAAGTCTATGCAAGCCCTGATGCTTATATGGCAGATTTTGAAGAGGCTTACCGGATCGTTTATGAAACCACAGGCGTGGAAGTGAAGCTGTTCCGCTTTCCGGGAGGCAGCCAGAACGCTTATAATAAGAAGGTTTATAAAGAAATCATCCGGCGCATGACGGAGCAGGGATTTATTTATTTTGACTGGAATGCAAGTCTGGAGGATGCCACAACCCATGCAGAGCCGGAGGCTTTAATTGAAAATGCCACATCCTCCACATTAAAAAGGAAGAAAGTGGTTATGCTCGGCCACGATACGGTTCATGCCACTGCCGTGTGCCTGGGGGATTTGATCGACAGCTTTCCGGAGTACAGGATGGAACCTCTGACGCCTGAGGTAGAGCCTATACAGTTTTAGCAGGGAGGGGTTCAAAATATGAAATGGAGAAACGGAAAACGGAATAGAAAACGGAGAACCCTTTTTGGCAGTTCATTTTGAGGGCTGGACAGAAGAGAAAGTGCAGATATTGCGTGATTAAACCAATATCTGCATTTCGTAATTCATGCCGCTCTGCGCTTTTTCATCCTTCAGCAAATCGGTTTCTATTATGGTACAGTTTTTTAAGGCGGCCTTATTCAGATGGAAATGATCGGGAGCGTATTCTATTTCGTGGGCAGCGTTCTGACGGCAGATATAGGTGCCGGAAGGAAGCGTGCGAAGACCCTCAATATGCTTTCCCCAGTTTCCGGGAACAGAGCCGTTTTCCATGGCGGCTAAAGGCGCAACGTGGATAAATACGGATTTTTCCGGTACGCCTTTATGATAATCGTAAATCAACCCTGACGGATAGGAAGCGGCCAGCCCCAGCTTTTGGGCGTTGACAAAAAGGGACAAAAGCTTGGGATTGTAGTGGGCGGCGTCTGTGTATTCGTCGAAAGGAATGGTCAGAACCGTCCGGGAGAGTAAAGTCTTTATATGACATTCTTCCGGAACGGGTATATTTGCGTGATGTTCTAACGTATTGATGGTATTCTGCAGGGTTTCGAGGGATACGTACATGGAACGGATTTTCTGTTCCGCCAGCGCTTTGGCGTGCCCCAAAAGCTTTTGCAAATCCGGCTTCCCGCTTTTGTCGCAGTAATCGGACATGCTTTTTAAGGGAATCCCAAGCTCTATGCAGAGGGAAATAGCGTCTAACAGATATAACTGGTTTTCCTTATAATACCGGTAACCGGTGGTGTGATCCGTCAGGGCCGGCTTAAAAATGCCGATTTCGTCATAGTAGCGAAGCGACTTAATGGAAACATTTTTTAATTTGGCTACTTTTCCGATCGAGAGGTATCCCTTCATTGGCGCATGCTCCTGTTCTATAGTATGTAATGATATTATTATGGCATAAAAAACGGGAGTTTGGAAGGGCTTTTAAAAGGGGAGCCATAGGTGGCGTAACGGCATGGCTGAAAGGTCACAGGAGCGTACATTGTTTAGCCAAGCCAAAGGAGCGTAAGATTTTATAATTTTATCATTTTTTATTTTATTCCTTTTGTGATAAAATGTAGTAAGCTGATGGCAGGCTTTTATCTCTTATAGGCAAGTGCAGTAAGGTTTTGTAAAGAGAAGGAATATTATGAAAAAGGAACAGATAAAAAACAGAGCCGTAAAGATCAAAAAAACCGGCTTAAATGCTTTGGTAAATTTAATATTCAGCAGGATCATGATGGTCGTTATCCTGATGCTTCTGCAGATAGCACTGATGCTCTGGGTTTTTACCATCATGGGCGAATATTCCCAGTGGGCGCTCTATTCTTTAAATATTCTGGCGGCGGTCTTAGTGGTGGTCATTATCAACAGCAATGACAATCCTGCTTTTAAACTGGCGTGGATGGTGCCTTTGTGTGTTGTTCCCGTATTTGGCGCCGTTTTATATATTATGGTAAGGATCAATCCTGCAAGCATCGGTATTAAAAAAGGACTTCACAAAAAAATTGACGAGACAAAAGAATATCTTGCGCCCAATGAAGATGTGGTGCAGAGAATGTGGGAGGAAAATGTTCCGATTACCGATCTTGCTTACTATATACAGCATATAAACGGTTTTCCTTCCTATGACAAGACAAGGGTAACCTATTTCCCGGACGGGCAAGCTAAGCTGGCTGATTTGATACCGGAACTGAAGAAGGCGGAGAAGTTCATTTTTTTAGAGTATTTTATCATCAATCCCGGACGTGTATGGGAGGAGATTTTGGCGGTCCTGGAGGAAAAAGCTGCAGAAGGCGTGGAGGTCCGCCTGATGTATGACGGATTTAATTCAATTTTAAAACTGCCCCGCAAATACCCTGAAAAGCTCAGGGAAAAGGGGATAAAGGTCAAGGTCTTCGCCCCTGTGATCCCCTTCTTTTCATCGCACCAAAACTACAGGGACCATCGAAAAATACTAATAATTGACGGAAAACTTGCATATAACGGCGGCATAAATCTTGCTGATGAATATATGAATTATATCGAGCGGTTCGGATACTGGAAGGATACGGCAGTCAAGCTTTCCGGCGATGCGGTCAAGAGCTTTACGGCTATGTTTTTACAGATGTGGAATATCTCGGATATAAAGGAAGAGGATTACGGGAAATACCTGAATGCGGACTGCGGGGCCGACGGTTCCGGGAAGAACGGGTTTGTGATCCCGTATAATGACGATCCCTGTAACGGGGAAGATGTGGCGGAAGAGGTCTATATCGATATTTTGAATAAGGCGAGGAGCTATGTTTATATTATGACTCCCTATCTGATCCCTGAAAATGAGATCATTACTGCGTTGAAATTTGCGTCCCAGAGAGGGATAGACGTGCGAATCATCATGCCTCATATACCGGATAAGAAGGTGGCTTTTGCTGTGGCGCATACTTATTATCCGAAGCTTTTGGAGGCGGGAGTAAAGATATACGAATTTACTCCGGGCTTTGTCCATGCAAAGATGTTCTTAGCGGATGATGTGAAGGCTGTGGTGGGGACGATCAATCTGGATTTCAGAAGTCTTTATCAGCATTATGAATGCGCTACTTTTATTTATGACAATCCGGTCATCGGAGATATTAAGGGAGATTTCAGAAGGACCTTTGAGCAGTGCGAGAGGTTTACGGAGGGGGATTATAAAAAGCTGCCTCTTTTGCACAGGATGTGCGGGAGGATATGCAGGTTGTTTGCACCGCTGATGTGATTGGCAGGTGGGGCAGCATCCGTTCTGCCCCTGCCTGCCGGTTGCAGAACGGATGCTGCTCTGGGGAGTGCTAGAGCGGTGGGTAGGGAATGTCGGGGCGTTTGTCAATCTGGGTTACGGGGATGTTTCTTCTTTGAAAATATTGGGTAAGGAAGTCGAAGATTTTTTTGGAGTCGTATGGACTTAAACCAAGTCTCCAGTATTTTCCGTTTTCATAATAGATATATAAAACCGCACCATAGTCGTTGGAACCGGGATATGTGTTATCATAAATGTAGCAGCCGTTGACCTGATGGGAATAGAGAGTAATGGTTTTCCTTTTGTACTGTGAGACTAATTTGATGCTTTCGCCGGAGATGTTGATGTATTCTTTGGCTTGCAGGAGAATATTAAGAACTATGACAAAAAACGCAATTATAATAATTATCCCTATGCCAAGAACTATCAGGAGACGGGTTCCGGAAGCAATCCCATATATGAAATAGATGATGAAAAAGATGAGGAAGATGATAGAATACATTTTGAGAGAAGCTTTTTTGTTATTAGTCACTGTTATGTGGTCTTCGTCGCGGATCTTGATATTTAATTCAGGTTCCATAGTTTTTCTCCTGTTCGTGAATCTGGTGTTTGGTGTGTTTTCTCTTTGATGGATAGAAAAAATAAGAGGCGGTAAGTTTGATACCGCCTCTTGTATTTTGTTTTTAGCCCATGGTCACTACTACATCATAGGTTTCTTTACCTTTTTCATAAGGAACAATGCAGCCTTCGACGAAAGCGCCGTCTACGGTCATGCTCTTAACGCCTTTTTCTACGTTGTCAGGATTTACTACCTTGATGTTGTAGGTTCCTTCGCGGAATTTACGGGTAATTTCAAAATCGCCGAATCCTTTGGGAACGCAAGGATTGATGGAAAGTCCTTTGTGGGTAGGGTATACACCCAGAATGTACTGGGAGATATTGGCAAAGGTCCATGCCGCTGTACCTGTCAGCCAGGAGTTCTTCGCTTCGCCATGGAATTTGGCGTCGCGTCCTGCAACCATCTGTGCGTATACATAAGGCTCGGTTCTGTGAATCTCGCTGAATTCCTCTACGTAAGCAGGGCAGGTCTTCTGATAAATTTCAAAAGCTCTGTCGCCCCGTCCGATGACTGTTTCCGCAATGGAAACCCAAGGATTGTTGTGGCAGAAGATACCTGCGTTCTCTTTGTATCCCGGGGGATAGGAGGTAACCTCGCCCAGCTCTAAGTGGTATTTGGTGTAAGCGGGCTGTAAGATCATGATACCGTACTGGGTATCCAGTTTTTCTTTTACGGAATCAAGGGCTTTCTTTGCTTCGCCTGTTTCTACACCGACGCCGGCAAGTACACAGAAGCCCTGGGGCTCAATGTAAATCTGTCCTTCTTCGCATTCCTTGGAACCGACTTTATTGCTGTGGGCGTCATAAGCGCGGACAAACCATTCGCCGTCCCAGCCGTCTGTTAAGAGTGCTTTTCTCATTTTCTCAACTTCGGCACGGGCGTAATCAGCTTCTGCCTGGTCGCCTTTTAATTCGCAGATTTCAGCATATTCCAGACCGTATTTTACAAACATACCGCCGATGAATACGGACTCTGCAACCGGTCCTTCGGAAGGTCCGAACGTCTGGAAGGACTCGCCGGGATGCTCGGAGAAGCAGTTTAAGTTCAGACAGTCATTCCAGTCTGCACGCCCGATCAAAGGTAAATTGTGAGGACCCTTGTGGTTTACTATGTAATCAAAGGAACGCTTTAAGTGATTTAATAAAGGAGTAGCCTTGCTCTCATCGTTATCGAAAGGAACCATTTCATCCAGAATGGACATATCGCCGCTTTCACGGATGTATGCGCTTGTTCCTGCGATTAACCATAAAGGATCGTCGTTGAAACCGGAACCGATATCCGCATTGCCCTTCTTGGTAAGGGGCTGGTACTGATGATAAGCGCTGCCGTCTTCAAACTGTGTGGAAGCGATATCGATGATACGGCCTCTTGCACGCTCGGGGATCAGATGTACGAATCCAAGCAGATCCTGACAGGAATCACGGAAGCCCATGCCGCGTCCGATACCGGATTCATAATAGGAAGCGGAACGGGACATATTGAAGGTTACCATACACTGATACTGGTTCCAGATATTAACCATGCGGTCAACCTTGTCGTTGGAGGATTTTACAGTGTATTTGGAAAGTAAACCGTTCCAGTATGACTGAAGCTCGCTGAAAGCCTTGTCCACATCTGCATCCGTCTGGTATTTTGCAAGCAGAGCATTAGCGGGAGCTTTGTTGATAATGCCGTAAGATTCCCATTTTTCCTCCTCGGGATTCTCGCAGTAGCCGAGTACAAATACAAAGGATTTGCTCTCGCCGGGAGCTAAAATGATATTAATCTGGTGGGAAGCGATGGGAGACCAGCCGCTTGCCATAGAATCCGTGGCCTGTCCCTTTTCAACAACCTCAGGGTTGTCCGCGCCGCGGTATGCGCCGAGGAAAGCGTCGCGGCTTGTGTCAAAGCCGTCTACTTTGGTATTTACAGAGTAAACAGCGTAGTGGTTACGACGTTCCCTGTATTCTGTCTTGTGATAAATGGTGGAGCCGATTACCTCGACCTCGCCTGTGCTTAAGTTTCTCTGGAAGTTACGGGAATCGTCATCCGCATTCCACAGACACCATTCTACATAAGAAAATAATTTTAATTCTTTTGCAGCGCTGCCGTTGTTGGTAACGGTCAGGCGGCTTACCTCACAGCTGTCATTCATGGGAACGAAGGTAAGCACGCTTGCTTCCACATCATTTTTTGAACCGGTAAATCTGGAATAGCCGATACCGTGGCGGCATTCGTATTTATCAAGCTCTGTCTGGGTGGGTTTCCAGCCGGGATTCCATACAGTATCGCCATCTTTAATATAGAAATATTTGCCGTTGATATCTCCCGGTACGTCGTTATAACGGTAACGGGTAATTCTTAATAACTTTGCATCCTTGTAAAAAGTGTAACCGCCGCATGTGTTGGAAATTAACGTAAAGAAATCATTGCATCCTAAATAATTAATCCAGGGAAGCGGGGTTTTGGGAGTTGTGATGACGTACTCCTTGCTGGCGTCATCAAAGTAACCAAATTTCATAATCATCCAAATTCCTTTCAATATAGTATTGTTAGGAATGCCTTAGGGGCAATCCATATGAAAATTATACAGAAACGGGTATATAAAATCAAGAGAAAACCATTGGGCGGCAGGCTTTTTTTTCCATAATTTGTGTATGAGATTGCGTGCATGGGCACGCCGAAAGAACGCATGTAAAAGAGGGAAATGCAAAATATGAAATATGAATAAATTATGAATGAAATGTGTACAAAACAACAAAATATGGATTGCTAAAACTGTGAAATAGTACCAAAAAAAGGTAAAGTGTACAAAAAATACAATAAAACGCTTGCAATTTTGGATAAAATGTAATAAAGTTAATTTCGTCGAAGGGATTTTTTATGAATATTTTGTTTCGGAAAATTCCCGCGTACATTGACAAACAGGCATTTAGTTATCCTCAAGATAACATCATATAAATGCAAACTATTAACACTTATTTCAAACAATCTTTAGAGGAGGAACAAAAAGAATGAAAAAGAAATTATTAAGTGTTTTACTTTCCACAGCAATGGTAGCTTCCTTGCTGGTAGGCTGCGGCGACAAGGCAGAAGAGCCCGCTCCTGCAGAGCCTGAAACAGAGGCACCTGCTGAAGATGAAGAGCCCGCTGATGATGAAGTAGAAGCACCCGCAGAAGATGAATCTGCAGACGCAGAAGATGAATCTGCATCCGAATGGACAGCTGATCTTTCCGCAGATACAGGTTCTGTACTGAACATCTACTGCTGGAACGAGGAGTTCAAATCTCGTGTAACAGATCACTATCCCGGATACACAGATAACGGAGACGGAACCGGAGCAATCGGCGATGTTAAAGTTAACTGGGTTATCGTACCTTCTGATGACATGGCTTATCAGAACAACTTAGACGAGACATTATTAAAACAGGCAGACGCTGCAGCCGACGATAAGATTGATATGTTCTTAATCGAAGCTGACTACGCATTAAAGTATGTAAATGCTGAAGGCGTATGTATTTCCATGGCTGATCTTGGATTAACAGATTACATGGCTGATCAGTATCAGTATACAAAAGACGTTGTTACTGATGCAAACGGCAACGTAAACGGTACTTCCTGGCAGGGATGTCCTGGTCTTTACATCTACAGACGTTCCGTAGCAAAAGAAGTATTCGGAACAGATGATCCTACAGAAGTTCAGACACACTTCTCTGATTGGGACAAATTCGCAGCATCCGCTCAGGAATTAGCAGATGCAGGCTGGAAAGTAGTTTCCGGTTATGACGATGCTTACCGTGTATTCTCCCAGAACGTATCTACTCCTTGGGTAGTTGATGGCAAAATCGTTATCGATGACAATATCATGAACTGGGTAGAGCAGACAAAAGACTTTACAGACAAAGGCTTCAACAACAAGACTTCCCTCTGGTCTGATGACTGGGCTAAGGGCGCATCTTCTTCAGGAGATGTATTCGGTTACTTCGGACCCGCTTGGTTCATCGACTTTACATTAGCTGGTTACACAATGGACGATGCTGACGGCGAAGCAGCAGTTGGCAACGGTACATGGGGTGACTGGGCAGCAATCGAAGGACCTCAGGGCTATTTCTGGGGTGGTACATGGGTATGTGCTGCACAGGGATCTGACAACCAGGGTCTTGTAGCAGACATTATGTATCAGCTGACATGCAATCCTGATGTTATGAAGGAAATCGTTACAGCAGACAATGACTTCTGTAACAACCAGCCTCTTATGGAGGAAATGGCAGCAAGCGGCGTAACAAACGCATTCCTTGGCGGAGAGAACGTACTTGAGAAATTCTGTGCTGGCGTTACATCTATCAGCTTAGAAAACAGCTCCATTTATGATCAGGGTATGACAGAGCAGTTCCAGGGCGCTATGAAAGACTACTTCGACGGCAACGTTGACTTAGATACAGCTTTAGAGAACTTCTATACAAACGTAGAAACAAGATATCCTGAATTAACACACTAATAATAGGACTTAAGTTTGAGTGATTATTAGTACCTTGTACAGGGTGAGGTGCGAAAGTGCCTCATCCTGTAATACTATAAAGACCTTTCAAGGGTCAGATATGAGGTGATTGAATGACAAAAAAGAAGAGTTGTGTCAGTTATACAAAATGGGGTTATGTCTTTTTGCTGCCCTTTTTTCTCGTATATACCATTTTCAACTTGATTCCATTGGTTCAGACTTTTTATTACAGTTTCTTTGAAAACTACAGATCCGGTCTTACCACAATCGGACCTAATTTCGTAGGGTTCAGCAATTTTGTTAACATTGTCAGCAAATTCAACCTGCTGAAATTTGCCGGAAACACCTTTATCATGTGGGTTATCGGATTTATTCCGCAGATTATCATTTCCCTGCTCCTTGCAGCATGGTTCACAGATTTGAACCTAAAACTGAAAGGACAGAGATTTTTTAAGACAGTAATCTATCTGCCCAACCTGATTATGGCATCCGCTTTCTCCATGTTGTTCTTTACAATCTTTGCAGACGGCGGTCCTGTCAATGAAATTTTGATGGGAGTGGGTATTTTAGATACGCCTTTCCGCTTCTTCTCCAGTGTAGGAGGAACAAGAGGATTGGTAGGCTTGATGAACTTCCTGATGTGGTTTGGTAATACCACCATCCTTTTGATGGCAGGTATGATGGGTATCGACCCCTCACTGTTTGAAGCCGCAGAGGTTGACGGTGCAAAGCCTATGCAGATATTCCGGTTCATTACCATGCCTTTATTAAAACCGATTCTGGTTTACGTAGTTATCACTTCCTTAATCGGTGGTATTCAGATGTTCGATGTACCGCAGATTTTAACAGCAGGAGACGGTTCTCCTAACGGTTCTACCAAGACTCTGATCATGTTCTTAAATGAGCACTTATTCAGTAAGAACTATGGTATGGCGGGTGCGCTTTCCGTAATCCTGTTTATTATCACTGCAATACTCAGCATCTGCGTATACTACGCATTAACGAAACAAAACGATTAGGAGGTGCACAGATGGAAAAAACAAAAAAGAAATCAGGTAACAGTGCACTTACTGCACGACGTGTATTTTCATATATTATATTAGCTATTTTAACTGTTTTGTGCTTATTCTCCTTTTACATACTGATAGTGAATGCAACAAGAGCGCATTCCCAGATCAGTAAGGGATTTTCGGCACTTCCGGGTTCTTATGCACTCAGAAATTTCCAGAATCTGATGAGTGATGCAAACCTACCCGTATTCAGGGGCTTATTAAACAGCTTGATCGTAGCAGGATGTTCTGCAGCTTTATCCGTATATTTCTCGGCTCTGACTGCTTACGCTATCCACTGCTATGATTTCAAAGGAAAAAATATTGCATTTACTTTTATTCTTATGATCATGACAGTACCTACCCAGGTAACTGCTTTAGGTTTCATTAATTTAATGGATAAATTCCACATGATGGATACATTCTGGCCGTTGATCATTCCCAGTGTGGCTGCACCGGCAGTATTCTTCTTTATGAAGCAGTACATGGACAGTGCGCTGCCTATAGAGATCGTAGAGGCTGCACGTATTGACGGTTCCAACGAGTTTGGTACATTCAATAAGATCGTACTTCCCATTATGAAACCGGCGTTTGCGGTACAGGCAATCTTTACTTTCGTAACGTCCTGGAATAACTACTTTACTCCGGCCTTGATTTTAAAGAAAAATAATCTGAAGACATTACCTATCTTAATCGCACAGTTAAGAAGTGCAGACTTCTTAAAGTTCGATATGGGTAAGGTTTATATGATGATTCTCCTTTCAATCCTGCCTGTAGTAATTGTTTACCTGTGCTTATCCAAGTACATCATTCAGGGTGTTGCATTGGGCTCCGTTAAGGGTTAATTTTAAACAGATTATTCATACGGTAAATATGGATATTTTTAAGACCGTCCTTTTGGGCGGTCTTATTTTGTTGTTCGGTAAAAAGTACATTCCCCTATCCTGAAATGAAGTATAATAAGAATGTTATCAAAAGAATTTCTTTATTTTGGTTTGATGATAAAGAGATATAGAAAAAGGTCTGCTTTCTCTATGGAGGTAAAGGAAAATGACAATGATTATTGACGGCCGCCGACTGCGGGTTTTTGAATATTTCGGACAGTTATGTGATTATGCCGGATGGAATCAGGAAAATAAGGATTTTCTTTGGAAAAAGCTTCTGGAATATAACGGGCTTTATGAGGAATTTGTTTATTATTTAGAGCATCATGAATTTTGCGGCGGTTTGTCCTTTGGAGGATATTCCCTGATTGATTTATATGTCAGACAGATGGAACATTACAATCTGATACACGATATTGGAAAAAACACGGGAAACTGCAATAAAGAAGATATGGTCTTAAGAGCCTTTTATACTATGGCGGCATTTTTTGAAAATCCCGCATATTATGAGGAGAAGTTAAGGGAAAATCCCGGAATGGACAGAATTTAGTGCACTTTAAGATAATTTTGAACAAAAAAAAAGATAGGAATCCCTGATAAAACAGGGGATTCTATTTGCTTTAAGGGAAAAACAAATAGGAAAGTTTACAGGTATGATAAAGGAGATAAAGGATGTCTGTAAATGTTTCGGTCTGAGCGGGCGGAGACGGTACAAAGACATGAGATATTGCTTACAGGTTGCTTACAAGCAGTTTTTTTAGAGAAATTTCAGAGGTATTTCACAAAAATGGCAAAATTATGGTATAAAATAATGATGGAAGTAAAGATATTAAAGGGAAATGTTAACATGGAATGATCAGAATAAAAAGTGGAGTGTATCATGAACAAATACGAATTTATAACGAATTTACAAAGGCATCTGACAGGAAAGGTTTCCGCAGAAAAGCTTCAGGAGCTTACGGCTTATTATAATGATTATATTGATGCCCAGATACGAAAGGGAAGAACTGAGGAAGAGGTGCTTTTAGAACTGGGAGATCCAAGACTTCTGGCAAAGAGTATTGTTGAAACGGAAGGAGGCAGCAGAGGAGGAGGCGGCAGAGGAGGAGACGGCTTAAGAGCTAATACCGTGTATGAGGAAGGGGGACCGGAAGAAGGAGATCGGCAAAGCGGTTCGTTCCGTGTCAGAAGGATTGCTTTCAGGATTGCTTTGCTGCTGGTTCTTTTCCTGATATTGTATATTGTGTTTGGGGTTATCGGACTGGCATTGAACATATTCCTAAGGTTTGTTCTGCCTGTGCTGGTTCCCCTATTGATCATATATTTTATCATCAGCTTATTCAGACGTTAGTGACTAAGAAAAAATCCTTATATAAAGTGCAGGCGTTTTGTGCCCGTGAACGTGAAAAAGAAAAATAGGATAAATGAAAGATAGCCTATCAGGGGTGATAGGCTATCTTACGGGGAGTATAAATAAATATATCAGTTTGCGGCAGAATATTGGGGATTTGCTCTGCCGTATTTAAATTATATTGCATAAAAACATTTTTTTCAATAGATTTGAAAATAAAAATATAATAAAATTAAAAAAAATTAGTACTTTTTTCTTATGTAAACAAAGTATATTCCTTCTGACTTTTGAAATACTACAAATGTAACTAAAAATAATTAGGAGGAATTAATTATGGCAAAAAATGATTACAACGAACTGAACCAGTCCAGCCAGAACAGCTCAAAGGATGGTTACAACAACAGCCAGAACAATCAGCAGAACAAACAGAATAACCAGAACAAGCAGCAGAACAACGAGCAGAACAGCTCCAAGGATTCTGATAACTGTCGTTAATGAAAAAGAAAAAGGATATCCTGTTTGGATGATGCAGAAGCCGGTGTACAATAGGGTGCACCGGTTTCTGTACTGATTTGATAAAAAGTTGATTGACATAAAAAGCCTTTCAAATTAATATAAAACTATGAGAAAAATGGAATTGATCGTTCCCTGCCATTTTGGGCTGGAAACAATATTAAAAAGAGAAATTATTGATTTAGGGTATGATATTAGCAAGGTAGAAGATGGCCGCGTAACTTTTCACGGCGATGAGGATGCTGTCTGCAGGGCTAATATTTTTTTGAGGAGCGCGGAAAGAATCCTTATTAAGGTAGGAAGCTTTCATGCCGAAACCTTTGACGACCTTTTCGAGGGAACAAAGGCGCTGCCCTGGGAGGCGTTTATTCCTGCAGACGGAAAGTTCTGGGTTACGAAGGCGGCCAGTGTGAAAAGTAAATTATTCAGTCCATCCGATATCCAGTCCATTATGAAAAAAGCAATGGTGGAACGCATGAAGGAGCACTACGGCATCAGCTGGTTTGAAGAAAGCGGCGAAAGCTTTCCCGTCAGGGCGTTTTTGTATAAGGATGAGGTCACGGTAGGGTTGGATACCACGGGAGAATCTTTACATAAAAGAGGCTATCGGAAACTGACGGCAAAGGCGCCTATTGCGGAAAATCTGGCGGCGGCGCTGATCATGCTGACTCCTTGGAATAAAGACCGGATTCTTTTGGATCCTTTTTGCGGAAGCGGGACCTTTCCGATTGAAGCGGCTATGATGGCAGCAAATATAGCTCCGGGAATGAACAGGGATTTCCGGGCGTTTGATTGGAAGCATTTGATTTTGCCCAAAATGTGGTATGATTGCCTGGATGAGGCCCGAGATAGCGTGGACATGACGGTGGATACGGATATCCAGGGATATGACATCGATCCGGAAATGGTACGGATATCCAGGGAAAATGCCAGACTTGCAGGTGTGGAGAAGCTGATTCATTTTCAGGCAAGGCCCATGGAGCAGTTAAGCCACAGCAAAAAGTACGGTTTTATCATAACCAATCCTCCTTATGGAGAGAGAATTGAAGAAAAGAAGAATCTTCCGGCACTTTACCGTATGCTGGGAGAGAAATATCAGAGTTTGGATTCCTGGTCTATGTTTTTGATCACTTCTTATGAAAATGCACAAAAGGATATTGGCAGGAAAGCGGACAAGAACAGAAAATTATATAACGGTATGTTAAAAACATACTTTTATCAGTATTTGGGGCCTAAACCGCCTAAGAGAGATAAGGCATGACTGAGAAGGGTGAAAAACTGTTAATTCTGGCAGCAGGGCTGTTTCTTGCGCTGGCCGTAGGAGTTGTGACGATTCTGTACCGGATGGATGAGAGTGAATTCATGGCGGAAGGAAACAACGAAGCGGATACGGAAGAAACAATCGGCGGGGAATATTTTGAAGCGGCTGCCAATGAGGATGCGGATATCGTGATTCCGCTGCCGGAAGGAGAAGGACAATTTCATATAGAAGAGGGCGCCGCAGGGAAAAAGCTTACGGTTAAGCTTGACGAAGTGGAAGAGGATTTTTTTGCCAGAAATAAAATCAGGGGAAATGAAGAAAAAATCAGCCGGATACAGCTTATAAAGGAGCAGGAGGCAACAAGCCTGATTTTTACCTTTTATCATATCTATGAAGCGGACGCTTCCTTAGAAGAAGGAGAAGTTCATTTAAGACTTATAAGCCCTATGGCAGGGAATGAGAAGATCATAGTTGTGGATGGACTTTCGGAGGACTTCAGGAAAGAGGTGGAACAGGCCTTTGAACCTTGTGAGATCAAAGCCGTTTTTAACGGAGATATAAAGGCGGCCAATGAGCTTCGGGCGGAGTGCTTCGTTTCCATGGAGCAGGAAAGAACTGCCGTTTATGGAGCGGGCGGTTATGGAACTAGGGGAAATACCCGACGGCCCCAAACGGAAATTGTGATTTATTACAATGACGATTATTTTATTCCGGAATTTGACAGCCGCAGTCTTGCGGAAATATTTCAGGGATATTATAATGAATTTCATGACGAATGGACGGTTGTGCTGGTAAAGAGCGACGCTTTTGATTTGAAAGACGCCATGGTTCCGGCGGTAAAGATTGTATACCGGGTGCCGTATATGACATCGGAAGAAACGGCAGAAAGTGAAAGTCCTGAAGGGGAAAGCGTGGAAAGTCTGACTATAAACGCTTTGCTTCTACAGTTTGGAGGAATAGAGGAATGACAGAAATTGTTTTTGCCACCCAAAATCCGGGAAAGGCAAGAGAAGTGGCTATGATGTTTGCGGATATGGATGTCTGTGTAAAGACTTTAAAGGAAGCGGGCATTGAAGCGGCTATTGTGGAAAACGGCAGTACTTTTATGGAAAATGCCCGTATAAAGGCAGAGACAATCGCCCGGCATACGGACAAGATCGTTCTGGCGGATGATTCCGGTCTGGTAATCGATTATTTAAACGGGGAACCGGGGATTTATTCTGCAAGGTATATGGGAGAGGATACATCCTATGATATTAAGAATCAAAACATCTTAGAAAGAATGAAGGATGCTCCAGAGCAATTAAGGAGCGCACGGTTTGTATGCGCTATGGCGGCAGTAATGCCGGACGGGGAAGTAATTGAGACGGAAGGAGTTATGGAAGGGATTATCGGTTATGAAATTGCGGGAGAAAACGGATTCGGCTATGACCCAATTTTTTATCTGCCGGAATTTAAGGCGAGCAGCGCCGAGATTACGCCAGAGGAAAAAAATGCGGTAAGCCATAGAGGCAAAGCGCTGCGCCTGATGCAGGGAGAACTGCAAAAGAGGATCCGGGGATGATTTTATGAGAATTTTGATTGTCAGCGATACCCATAAGCATAATGATAATTATTTCAGGGTATTGGAAAAAGAGGGGCAAATGGATATGGTTATCCACTGCGGCGATGCAGAGGGGAGTGAATATCTGCTGCAGGAGGCGGCAGGGTGTCCGCTTCATATTGTGATGGGAAATAATGATTTTTTTTCCAATCTCCCGAGAGAAATAGAAATTGAAATAGAAAACAGAAGGGTACTCATTACCCACGGGCATTATTATTGTGTCAGCACCGGTTATGAATTGTTAATGGATGAGGCTTTATCAAAGGATTTTGATATTGTCATGTACGGACATACCCATCGGCCCGTTATTGACAAAAACGACGACATTATCGTTATAAATCCAGGGAGTCTTACATATCCGAGGCAGGAGGGAAGGCGGCCGTCTTATATCATAATGGAAACCGGTAAAAAAGGGGAACTGGGATTTACCTTAAAATATTTATAAGCAGGAATTATTTCCGGTTTTTCCCATGATTCTGAGGCGGAAATGAACTTTTACGGGTCGTAAGTTTGGGAAAATCGGGGAAATTGCAATAAAAATGGTTGACAACTAAAAAAGCGTATAATATAATATGACTTGCGTTGTGATGAAAACGTAGTAATTGCGGTGATGACGGGGTGTGGCTCAGCTTGGCTAGAGCGCCTGGTTTGGGACCAGGAGGTCGCAGGTTCGAATCCTGTCACCCCGATTGTTATGCGGGTGTAGTTCAATGGTAGAACACCAGCCTTCCAAGCTGGATACGTGGGTTCGATTCCCATCACCCGCTTTGCGGGATAACTGCAAAAGTTTCATATAATATATATTATTATGTGTCCGTAGCTCAGCTGGATAGAGCAACGGCCTTCTAAGCCGTGGGTCGGGGGTTCGAATCCCTTCGGGCACATTTGGGAGTTCAAATTCTCCAATTGATAATATGGTGGGTATAGCGCAGTTGGTTAGCGCGCCAGATTGTGGCTCTGGAGGCCCAGGGTTCGAATCCCTGTATCCACCTTTTAAATATCATTGGGCTATCGCCAAGCGGTAAGGCACAGGACTTTGACTCCTGCATTCGCTGGTTCGAATCCAGCTAGCCCAGCTAATATGGGCCACTAGCTCAGGTGGTAGAGCACTTGACTTTTAATCAAGTTGTCCGGGGTTCGAGTCCCCGGTGGCTCACGGAGAGCGGCAGACATTCAGGTTTGCCGTTTTTTTATCGGTAACCCGAATGGAAAATAGAATATGCGGATATGGCGGAATTGGCAGACGCGCCAGATTTAGGTTCTGGTGGGAGACCGTGCAGGTTCAAGTCCTGTTATCCGCAGGGTAAAGAGCGCTTGTTTTTGGCGCTCTTTTTTATACGGCGTCTCCTTTTGCCAACATTACCTAATCTTACCTAATCTTGGATGGAAAATGCTTGTCTTACCCTTTCCAATCTGCTATAATTACTATCAATTGAGGGTTTTTGTACCGCAGGATGGCAGTTTACAAAAGCCCGCCAGTAGAAAAAGTATTTTAGAAGGAGAGAACACAATGAAAGGTAATATTGTTGTCGGACAGTCCGGCGGACCTACCGCCGTAATCAATTCATCCGTAGCCGGCGTTTATGCAGCGGCAAAAAAACTGGGTGTAAACAAAATTTATGGTATGGTGCATGGCATCGAAGGATTTTTGGAGGATAAGATCGTAGATCTGGCTCCATATCTTGACGATGAAGTGGGAATCGAAATGTTAAAGAGAACTCCCTCTGCATTCTTAGGCTCCTGCCGTTTCAAAATGCCCAAGATCGAAGGACATGAAGACGTATATGAAAAGGTTTTTGAAATCATGGAGAAGCATGATATCGAGTGTCTGTTCTATGCAGGTGGAAATGACTCCATGGATACTGTCAAGATGTTATCCGATTATGCGGCAGCTCACAACAAGCCCCAGAGATTTATGGGCGTTCCCAAGACAATCGACAACGACCTTCCTGTAACGGATCATTGTCCGGGATACGGCTCCGCAGCAAAATATATCGCAACAAGCGTAAAAGAAATCATCCGTGACAACGAGTCCTTCGGCGCCAAGAAGCCCACTGTATGTATCGTTGAGATCATGGGACGTAATGCAGGCTGGCTGACAGCGGCGGCAGCTCTTGCAAAAGGACCTGACTGCTCCGGCTGCGACGCTATTTACCTGCCTGAAAAGGTATTTGACGTTGACGCTTTTGTAGCAAAGGTAAAAGAGCTTGCCGAGACAAAGACTTCCGTAGTTATCGCAGTATCCGAAGGCGTTCATATTGCAGACGGACGTTACGTATGCGAGCTGGCAAATGAAAATGTAGCAGTAGATGCTTTCGGTCACAAACAGATGTCCGGTACGGCGGCTTATCTTGCACAGGTTGTTGCAGGAGAAACAGGCTTAAAGACAAGAGCCGTAGAGTTCTCCACATTACAAAGAGCTGCAACACATCTTGCATCCTTAACAGATATTAATGAAGCGTTCCAGGTTGGCGCTGATGCGGTTAAAGCTGCAGAAGAAGGCAAGACCGGCATGATGATCACTCTTGACAGAAACGGGGATGATCCTTACCAGTGCGGCACAAGCGCATATGATATCCATGCAATTGCCAATGTGGAAAGACCTGTACCTGCTGAATGGATCACAGAGGACGGCTGCAACTTAAACGACGGTTATGTAAAATATGCAAGACCGTTGATCATGGGCGAATTAACACCTATGTTTGTTGACGGACTTCCCCGCCACCTGGTTATGAAGGAATTATTCGAATACAGATAAAATCAGATAATATGACCTGAAATCATTCAATATTACTAAGATTTTTTCACAATATTCATAGAAAAGGACGGTTTACAAGACCGTCCTTTCAGACTGTAGACAAACTTGGTGCTGGGTGTTATGCCCAGCACCATTTTTCTTTAAATTTTGATTTTATTCTTGTTCTTAGCTCAAAATATAAAAAAGTGGCTGTAT
>CAJTCE010000023.1 GCA_910574745.1 Lachnospiraceae bacterium
GTTGTATATCGTGGAATCGAAAAGAATATGAATCGGTTCCACATGCTGTTTGCCAGTGCCAACCTTATAATGTGTAGCAGGGCTGGACGAACCCAAGATTTTCTTGGGTGCATGGCATAAGTGCGCCCAATTTTAAAGAAAGCACCCCAAATAAAGGGTTATAACCTGGAAATATCCAATATATTTCCGCTGGCTTTCTAAAAACTTGACAAAACGGGATAATGCTGAAAATAAAACTAATTAATCAGCGGTTCCCTAGAAATCTTTCGTTAATTTTCCATATTTCATCCGTTGAATATTGTAAACTTAATTCATCCCAATTATCAAGATTAAAGTATTGAGCACCAATATCCTTAGCTACAGCATCGTAACTGGTAGCAGAACCACATTCGTATTTTCCTAGCACGACTGCATCTGCATTATTTGGACCCTTAATTGCATTAAACGCATACTTTTCGGCTTCTTCAATAGTAAGTATCTTACTACCACCCTCTACTCCAGCCTTCCCCAGCTTCTTCTGTATCCACCTCCAGACATCATCAATCTTCCCGCCTGCCCAATTTAAGAACCTGCTCCCGTTCTCCATCAGATCAGGCAGATACTTCTTCCCAAACTTTATCAACGCTTCTCCTGCATTATCGCCCAGCTTTAGTGTAAGCCGCACCGGAATCGCCAAGAAATTCCCCATTACCGGTAGCAGACACAAAAGGGTTATGGCCGCTTCCGTATCCCTTCCTTCGAAATGGTAAAGAAGCACATTTACAACGTCAAAGCCGTCCCAGAAAAAGCCTCCCACATCCAATGCAGTATGCAGCCACTTCAATGCCCTGTTCTTATATACCTCAGCCCGTGTAGGACACAGACCAAAGGGATCTGTTAAACTTACCGGATTTCCCTGCACATAACAGTAGCGGTTTAAGCTCTGGCTGTTCCCTATATTACCGCTTAAAATATCACGGTTAATAAACCTCTTGATATCCTGGTCATAATAACGGGCTCTCATATAATACAAGCCGTTCCCGCCTGTTGATACACCATACTGCCCGTTATAAAGATATTCCATCCCCAGGGCATAACCTACTTCCGCCGCCGTACACCCTTCCGCTGTCTCGGCCGTCAAAAGACTTACGCCCCCGGCGTTCCTGATATCATAAAGTTCCCCGTATGTGCCGTAGACAATGCGGAATACAATTTCTCCATTTCCATCCGTTATTGCTACAGCGGAACCCAGATGATTATAATGATATATATACTCTTCCCCGCCAGCTCTCCTTTCATTGATTAAGCCTGCGCCGTAAGTATAGGTTATCCGCTCTCTTTCTTCATTGTAAACGCCAAAGACATTCTTTCCATAAGAAGTCTTTACCAATACCTGACTGTATACCGTTTCCCTGTCCGTGATATACTCTGTCCTGACGCCTCCCGTGACAGATGCCGTCCTGATATCCTCCGCGTCATATTCATAGACAGTGGTTCTTCCGTCCTCTTCCTTTACCTTTACAAGACGATTGCGGCAGTCATAGGTAAACTCCGCCATTCCACCGTTTAAGGGGCCTTTGCTCATATTCCCGCAGGCATCATATTCCACACTCCGGCCGTTATAGGTCAGGAGACGGTTATCTGCATCATAGGTCATGGCGATCGAAACAGGCAGTACAAATGCAGCTTCCTCCGCTTCTCCATCAGACACAGAGCCTGCCAAACCTGCTTCCATCCCGCTGATTCCTACAATATTTCCCCGCCCGTCGTATTCATAGGCTAAGTCACTGATGACCTCCCCGGTCTTCGTCTCATCCTTCAGCGTCTTTAATTGTCCTAACCCATCATAGGCCCGCATTTCCCGGCTGCCGTCTGCACGCTCCGTCAGGATCAGCCTGCCATTTTTATCATAAGCATAACGGGTTATGCCGCCCTGTGCATCCGTAACTGCCAAAAGGTTTCCGGCTTTATCATAGCTGTAGCGCACCTTCTCCCCACCGGGATAGGTTATGCTTATTCTGTTGCCCAGCTCGTCATAACCGTAGGAAATGGTATTACCCTGATAATCGGTCACATCCGTCACACGATTTAAGCAGTCATAGGTACGGCTGATGGTTCCTTTTTTGTCTGTAACTGTCAGCACATTTCCGTTTTCATCATAGGTATAGCGAATGGTTCCTTCTTTGTCTTTCCGACTGCTAATCCTCCCCGCCTCGTCATAGGTATAAGAGGTTTTCTCCCCTTTCCCGTTCCTGCTTTCCGAAAGAAGGCCTTCTGCATTGTAGGTATAGGTATCCTTAACCCCGATGGCGTTGACGATTTCCGTTACCCGGTTCATGGAATCATAGCTGTAGGTACTGGTTCCACCCATAGGGTCGGAAACTGCAACCACATTTCCCTTTGCATCATAGGTCTGTGCCGTCCTGCCTCCCTCTTCATCCACACAGGCAAGAATCCTTCCGTCAGCATCATAGGTATAGCTTTTTACTGTCTCCGCCCCGCTGTTTAAACACTCCACAATTTCCGTTATATTTCCTGCACGGTCATAGCTGTATGCTGTGGTATTTCCAAGGCCATCCGTAGCAAAAACCAGTTGTCCCCGGCTGTCATAGGTGTTGTTCTCCAGCTGATTCCCCTCTGCATCCGTAAGGCTCGTAAGGTTTCCGAAGCTGTCATAGGCGGCATGGACTGTATTGCCTTCCCCGTCGGTAACAGCAGTAACCCGCCCTGCTTTGTCATAAGTAAAAGAGGTAACATTCTCCCCTTCCGAAGTCTTTTCGGTGGTCTTTATCAGGCGGTTCCGGGCATCATAAGTCATTTCCGTTACCGTTCCCGCCGCATTGGTCTGCCTGATGCAGTTGCCGTTGCCGTCATAGGCATAGGCCGTACTGTTCCCCTTCGGGTCGGTTACCTTTATACACCTGCCGTAAATATCATAGGTATAGCTTGTTTTATTTCCCAAAGGATCAGTAGATGAAGTCAGGTTTGAAGCAGCGTCATAGGTATAAACATAGCTGTTTCCCCTTCCGTCCGTCTCCGTCAGGCAGTTGCCCCTCTTATCGTAAGTATATACTATTTCTTCTCCTGTGGGTTGTACTATTTTGCGGATTCTTCCCTCCCCGTCATATTCGTAGGACATCAACGAGTCCCCTGTTTTTTCCGTTATTTTGTTCCCAAGGGAATCATAGGTGTATTCTGTGGTCATCCCCGACGCCGTTACCGCTTTTATCTGGTTGGAGGTCTTGTCATAAACAAAGGTATCCCTACTTCCGTCAGGATATGTAATGGATGTAGTATTTCCTTCTCCGTCATAGGTATAGGCTGTGGTTCCCGCTTCATTTGTCACATCCGCAACCCTTCCCATTCCATCATAACCATACCGAACAGTTCTGGTTTTACCGTCCTCTCCTGTAACCGTTTCCTCTATTTTCTGCCCCTTTGCATCATAAGTATAGGCAGTAACCGTCCCGTCAAAGCCTTTCTCCAAAAGTATCTTTCCCGTTTCATCATAAACAGCTTCCATGCTGTTTCCCATGGCATCCGTCTGAAGACATCTGTTGCCCCACTCATCATAACCAAAGGAAGTCAGGCCGCCGTTATAATCGGTTATGCCTGTAAGCAGGCCGCCTTCATAAGTCATAGTTATGGTACCCAGCCCGTCAACTACCTGTCTGACCGCATTTCCTTTTTCATCATAAGCATAACGGGTTACTGCGCCTAAAGGACTTATTTCCCTCAAAAGGGAGCCTGCCTCATCATAGGTAAAGCAGGTACCTGTTCCGTCCTCCTCCATAACGGAAGCCACATAGCCGTTTGCATCATAGGAAAGGCCGGTAATCTCTCCTGCCTTATTGGTATAAGAAATAAGCTTTCCTTCCTCATCATAAACATAATTTACCACATTGCCTTCGTTATCTGTTTCAGTCAACAGATTTCCTACATCATCATAGGCATATTCGGTTATTGCTCCCGCCTCATCGGTTTCCCTGATTTTTTCGCCTTTACTGTTGGTGGTAACCGACCTGCTTTCCCCGTTATGATTTCTGACATGGACAGTCAGTTCCCCATCCGACGTTTCTTCATAAGAAAGCATGGCTTTCGTCCCGCTTCCACCTTCCTTCTGAGTGAGAACACGCCCCATTTCATCATAGGTATTTTCCACATAGGGAATATCATTTGCATCCGCTCCGTAAATCAGATGATGACTTCCGTCATAAACAAACGCTGTCTTCTGTCCGTCTGCATTGGTAAAGGAAACCAGATCATCCCCGTTATATGTGATAACCGCTTCCCTGCCGCTATCATCGGCGATTCTTTCTATCATCCCCTCCTCATTATAAAAAATATACAGCTGCTTACCCGAGACATCGTCTTTTAAAATCATCTGTCCTTCTGCATAACGGATGCTGATGCTTTTTCCTCCCTGGGATTTAATGCCCGACAGCCTGCCTTCTTTGTCAAAGAAATAAACATCCTTGTCCTTCGAGGTCACTTCATAGCCCTCTTCGATTCTTAAAAGGCTCCAGCCTTCCAATGCTTTGGAGGAAGGATAAAAAGTATCCTCATACACTGCTTCCGAATCAATGTAGACCGTATCGTTTAATATTTTTCCATAAACCACATGTTCCCCTGCTTCCCTGCTGACAAAGGTCGTCCATGCATAAGGTCCGAAATACAGGTTCATAAAAGAACCGTGGTCTTCAATGTGCTGTTCGTAATCATGGCTCCAGCCATATCCGCATTCTCCTTTATAGGATGCCATAGTGGAGTTATAATGCATTCCCAGTAAAAGGCTGGTGCTCCCATCAACTGAAAAGCTTGAAATATCCTGCAAAAATGCCCCTGAAGTAATGTCAATGGGATCTCCGTACAGGGTCTTTGTCTTCTGATCCATATACAGAAGATACTTTACAACATGGCTTTCAATGCTGCTTATTGCAACCCGCACACCCAGATTTTTCCCTGTAAGTCCCTTTACAAATCCGTCCACATAGCGGTAATACTTTTCTTCATCCCCACCTGCCGTAATGCAGTAGGTCCCGTATAGCCGTCCGCCGGGCGGTAAAATCCCGCATTCCAGCCTTTCGCCACCGTATAAAACAGGAACGCTTTTCTGGCTGATATCCGTAATGTGATAGTCCATTCCTTCGTATCTTTCGTACTCAATGATTTCTTTCGTATTCCAGTCCTTAACAATCCATTCAAATACAGGTACCGCCTGCTCAAACTGTCCAAAGGAAGTTTTTACGTTATAGAAAGGTTTTCCGGATTTGTTAATAACCTCAAACTGAATATAGTATTTCTCTCCCGGATAGTACGCATCCTCAGGATGGACAATAATTTCAAGTCCCTCTCCCGTCTGTACGTCACATTCCAGATTGGATGTAAATCTTGCGGATACGCACGCCTCAAAGGGACTCATAGTCCCATAAAAACGAGCCGCTACCTGATAGGTTCCCGACGCATCTCCACGCACGATCCAGGATGCCTTTTTGCTGTCCTTTCCGGCAATGCTGCCCATTTTGTATACCACGCCTTCCCCTGAAGCTGTCCTTGCCAGGGAAAGTCCCAGCGGAAGCTCCAGCGCCGCAGAAGCATCATGAATAGTAAAACCGCTGCCCGCATTATTAACTACGCCCAGACTCACTTCATACATATCCTTCATCCAGCGTATGCTTTGGGTGGTTTCCAGATAAATCAGCGCCGTCTCAATCTCTTCCCCGGAATCCTCCCATTCCGTTTCTGCAGGCGTCTTTTTATAGGGGAAAATTCCTGCCTGCACACGATGCAGATCATTTCCGAAATGCCCCAGATATTTTACATTTCCGTCCATAACCGCCGTTGTGGCAATGGGTATCGCATAAGGGCTTTCCGCAAAACGCAGTGTAATCTGAAATTCATAGGTATGATAGTTGCCCGGATCGGAAAGATTAACCCCTTTTGCAATCATCTCTTCTATAGACAGTCGTTTGGAGGTCATTGTGCCGGTTACCAGTTCGCCTCTGTCAAGCGTTATATTGCAGGGCATTTTTTCATTTGCATATAGCTGGAAATGGCTGTCTCCCGGAAGATAACCGCCTGCAAAGGCAGAAATTTCATAGTATCCCGCTTCCCCCACAATATCCACATATCCTCTGGAATCACAGTTTAATTTCTTAAAATCGTTGTCTCCATCCCCTGTCTTTACATAAACGTACGCTCCCGGAATTCCTACGCCGCTTTTGTTGGTGACCTGCAGCTTAATCGTACCGTTTTTCGTTTTATTTCCCACGGAAACTGTAGTGGTGGCAGTATCCTTGTTGCCTGCTGCATCGCTGACCGTCAGGGAAACCGTATAATTTCCCTCCTCCTCATAAACATGCTCCGGTCTTACGCCTACGGCAGTGGTTCCATCCCCGAAGTCCCATTCATATCGTCCTATCCTGATATTATCGGTGGATAACACCCCGTCAAAGGTAATGCCCTCCCCTTCCATTCCGTCAATGGTTTCCGGCAACATCGCCACAGGAGCTATATCATCTATAAAGCTGGCATGGTTTGCTTCAATATTAGATTCACTGTAATTTCCATAGATATCATAAGCGCGTATTTTATAATAGTAAACGCTCTTCGTATCCTCCAATTCATCTACAAAAGAAGTTTCCGTTGATTCCTGTATGCAGGTATAATCCTCCTCGCCGTATTTTTTTCGGTATATCTGATAATGCAAGAAATCCTCTTCTGTATTTTGCGTATAGTCCAGTTCAATGCGAAAGCTTCCGCTTTCCGTATGAAGAAGTGTTGGAGCCGGAGCCGTCAGGTCAAAGGTATATCTCTGATACTTGTATTCGCTGATATTTCCCCATCTGTCTTTTGCCCTTGCACGGACTTCATATACACAGCCTTCTTCCAAATCCTTTGTATCCCATGATACTTTTCTGTAATATTCCCGCCCTGCTGCCGGAAGGCTTTCTATTGCCTGCCATGCATCAGCCGTATCAGCTTTGCGGTATTCCAATTCCACCAGAGCAAGGCCTGCATTATCCAAAGCCAACACCTCTAACCGGGCATGGGAACCCAGTATACCGCCTTCCGGACCGATTCCCGTAACCTCCGGCGCTATATCATCCGCTCTGACCGTTCCGTAAACCCTGTCGGATTTTTCCGAAACATTGCCGGCTTTATCAACCGCTTCTATCTGATAAATATAGGTAACCTTTTCCTTTACATTTGTATCGTAATAACCGATGGTCTTTACATTCCCGTCAATGCAGGTAAAGAGATTCTGGCCTTCTACCGCCCTGTAAATGCGGTAGGAGGCAATATCATTGCCGCTTACCTGATCCCAGTTTAAGCCGATTACGCCCTCCTCGCCTGTAACGGAAAGCCCCGTTACCTTTTCCGGCGGGGTGTGGTCGATTCTATAGATATTTTCAATCTGCTTTTCCTCATAAAGCATATTGTGGTTTCCTGCCGCATCATATGCTTCAAAACGAACAATAACCTCTCCTTCCAAAACCTTTGAAGTATCCCACAAATAATAAATATTTTCCGCATTTTCTCCTTTTGCCGAAATTCTTGCAAGCTCTGTAAAGTTCTCCCCGTCAATACTATAAGAAAACACTCCAACGGCTATACTCCCGTTATCCTTGACTGTCATGGAAAGATTGATTTTATCTCCATAATCAGAGGAAACAGGATTGATTCCTGTAATGGACGGCGCAGTCATATCATCAGAGGTTGTCAGCGTAATTTCCTCCGACGGTTCCCCGCAGTTTCCCAGATTATCCACGCCGGTTACCCTATAGGTATGCGTGGATAAGGGTTCCAGATTTTCTATCTGCACAAATAAAGCATCCGATACCCGTTTAATTTCCACAAAGCTTCCGTCTTTTAACTCTTCCACCTTGAAATATTCAAAATCCTCTTCTGTCACATCCTCCCATGTCAGTAAAATCCCCGTACTTCCCGCAGTGCATTCCGATAACCGGATTTTGGCAATTCCCGTATTATCAATTTCATAACGGCGCATGATCAGATCGCTGCTTTCGTTTCCTGCAAAATCTACCGCTGTTACCTTTACATAATAAGTACCTTCCTCATGCTGTTTTGTATCCCATTGATAGACGGCGGTATTCTGATTGGCTCTGACTGTTGCCAGTTCTTTCCATTCCTCTTCCCCATTCTGCCGGATATGCAGAAGGAAACGGCTGACTCCCCTGTTATCCTTTCCTTCCAGAGTCAAAGAAGTAATACCGCCAACTCTTCCCGGGTCGGGAGTCACTAAGGTCACTCTGGGAGCTTTCGTATCCGCCGCTACAGTTATAGTCAAAGACTCTGCAGGCTCGCTCAACTGATGAAAAGCATCATAAGCCCTCACATAATACCGGTACTCCACACCCTCTGTCATGGAATCATCCTCGTACCATGTGCTGTTTTTACCGGAAATATCCGCCACCAGATGATCCTCCATGCCTTCCTGTTTCCTGTAAAGCTCATAACCTTCACAATCTGCACTGCCGCCTTTATCCCAGCTTATAATGACCGTTCCGCCTATATCCATAACCTCTACATTTTCCGGCGCATAAGGGGGCTCTCTGTCGACGGTATAGGTCACGATTTTTTCAGAACTGTTTCCCGCCTTGTCCTTTAAAGTAAAGCGCACATCCACATCCCGATCCTGATTTAAGGCAGAAAGATTCCATACACAGCTTACCCTGTGAACTTCTACGCCTGTTTCCTTCTGTCCCAGCGCTGTCTTAGTCACAGGCCTCCACTCCAGGTAATCTGTATCATAATATTCGATTTTTACGGAATTTCCGCTGCTTTTTCCCTCTCCCGAAAATGTTACCTCCAGGGAAATCTGTTCCCCGCCGATAACGCCATAATCCTCGGGAGTTACGGAAATAATTTCAGGTACAAAAACAACCCCGTCCGTTTCATCACTTTTTTCAGAACGGTTTTCGCTTCTATCCTCCGCAATCACATAATAAGTATAAACTGTCTTTTCTTCTAATCCTTTATCCTCGTAGTTTTCAGCTCCTCCTTCATAAACCAATTTACCATTCCTGTAAAGGTAGTATTTTTCTACGCCCACATTATCCCTTCCCTTATCCCATGAAAGGGTTATGGTAGAACCGGTTCTTTCCGTGACCTGAAGATTCTTTATCTTTTCCGGCGGCTCCATATCAGCACTGGTAGTTATCTGTAAAGAGGGGGATTCCTTTGCACATATTCTATCCCCGTTATAAGAATAAACAGTATAAGTATAGGTCTGCCCTCCATTCAGTCCCGTATCGCGATAGCTCCTCATTCCGGTAGTTCCTACCCTTACTCCGTCCCGATAGATTTCAAAACCTGCCGCCTCTCCATCCGTCCATGTTCCATCAAACTCCAAGGTAACTCCGTATGCGGTAACCTCCGTTGCAATGATTTCCGTTACCGGACGGGGATAAACTATGGCAGCGGACAGATAAACCACTTCATCTGCAATCTCCTCCGGCACGGTATCAAACTCATAGTTTGTATACAGATCATTTGTAAGAACCAGTATATGGAACCGGTTAAGGGAAGGCGCATCAAAATGAACTCTCTGTATATCTCCTCCCCTTCCTTCCGGTCCGCCTTTCAATATAGTCTTATGGTTTCCAGCCGCCGTAAAACTTCTTTCGGAATATTGCTGGGTAAAATTCCCTGCAAGCTCCATAACACCTTCTGATAAATAAGAAACATTTCTACCGCAGAACAGGACATCCCCGTTTACAGAAAGCCGTCCTTCCTCTTTATCCATATTCAGACTGCCGCTCCATTGCACCAGAAGGTCTCCTGCAATATACAGCTTTGCCTCTTCCACATATAGGTTGGAGTTTAAAATTAATTTCCCCACACTGATTGTATGATTTCCGCATCTTATGATATTGACACTTCCCCCATAATAGTCGAATAGCAGAGTTCCCCTAATATCGAGGTCGTTTTGAAGTTTTATATTGCTGTCGTATGCGGTGTATGCTCCAAAGGTTACATTCCCGCCAAAGGCGCCATCCTTTAACTGTCCGAAATCACGGATGCAGACTCCTCCGTTTCCTCCTGCCTTCCACAAGGAATCATCCACAGTTCCGTTAACCCGCACATAAGCAGCAAATTCCACGCCTTCCAAAGACTCATTACTGATAATCAGATTATTTGTGGTAATCCATTTTCCTCCCCCAATCTTCTGTTTTTCTTTTCCGCTAAAGACCAGATCCCCGTCAAGAGAAAGGGCAGTGCCGCCATCGGTTTCCAGATTGCCAAGAAGCTCTATGGTTCCCTTTATATTCCCCACTCCGTCAGAAGGCGGCATGAAATAGCTGTCCTTTTTCACGCACAGATAATCGTCCGCCTCATCCATATATAAATGCCCGAAGCTTTCTGAATATTCATACCCATCCTCTGTTTTATCCCGGGTTTGCTGCCTGAAATTTCCTTCTACGATCAGGCTTCCGTGATGGAATACAATTTCTCCCTCCTGTAAAATCAAATCCCCTTGAACGGTCAATGTGTATCCGTTTAAATCCAGCGTTCCATCCACCAGATACAAATCCCCCGCCGCCACATAATCTTCGTTTAAGGTAAATCCGCTGATGCTTTCCTCATCGCCGATAGTCAGCTTACAGCCATTTAGGATCAACTGGTCGACGTCCAGTCTTCTTTTTGAGAAAACGCCTTCACTACTGTGATTATTCAGTTCAATTACATGAAAATGACCATGATTCTGAATACGCTGAAGCCCTTCCCCGCTTAACACAAGCCTGTGCCCGTTTCCATAGGAGCTGTCATATTTTTCTGTATAGTCCCCCTTTACTTCAAGGGTTCCCTGATTCATAAGGCTTGTGGTATCACTTGTCTTTAAATAATTGCCTCCTACAAGCACATAATCATCCTCATTGGACATTTTCAAGCCTTTTCCGCTATCCTTTACAGTCAGGTTCCCTCCGATCTGCAAACTGCCATGAGCAATGTCCAGAGTACCCGATAAATCCAGATTGCCGCCAATTATAAGTTCATGCCCTACGGAAATCGTATTGTTTCCGGAAATAATCACATCTCCTCCAATTCGGGTATCTCCGGAAACAATCAGTTTTTCTACATTCAGTCCGCCGCCGAAATACCCTTCCGATAACTGGGCTGTAGAAAGGATTTTGATATTTCCCTCTACATGATTTTGGGGGTTGTCCACAATTTCCCCCGCAATCTGGGGGGTATTTACAAATACAACGCCTCCTTCGCTTTGATTGTCAATGGCGATATTTTTCAGACACATATTTTTTGTATATTCATAATAGTGATACGTAACCGTTTGCTTTTCTTCTCCGTTTAACAGTAAAGTCAAACGGTACAAGCCGTTAAAATAACTTGTGGCATTGGCATTTCCGCCAAAACCGTTATTAAAATCCACATCTCCATGAACTTCAATAACGCCGTTGCTCCAGGCTCCAAACTGCAGGCCGGTTATATTGACAGAAAAATTTTTTCCTACCACAATATGATCTTCATCTGTATAGAGCTCCAAAGTTCCGTTTGATGCAAAATCCTCATCCGGAGCTTCTTCTCTAAACTCTCCCATAAAAAAGCTGCCGCCTACAGATAGGGTTCCTCCTCCAAGGATCATTCTGCCGGACATCTGAATCAAATCTCCTGTAATTTCCAGCTTGTGGCCATTTAACGCCATGATTCCCCCTATGAGAACTACATCTCCGGAGAGCTTCGTATCTTCCGTTAAGGTATATCCCGTCATACAGGATATTCCCTGATATGTCAGGTTACAGTCATTTAAAATCCACTGTGAAACGCCAAAAATATTTTCAAGGCATACCCCTTCCTCGCTACGGTTTTTAAGCTCAATTACCAGATCTCTCGGATCATCCCCGATAAAAACATTTTGTTTCTTATCTCCGCCAAGCACCAGTTTAAATCTACTGTTTCCATAGAGCTGTCTGCGAATATCCACATCCCCCTTTATTTCCAGAATCCCTTCCTGCTGCGACGTACCGAATTTGGCGTCGAGAACCCTATAGTCCCCTTCTACAAGGGCATAGGCGCTGCTGCCCATCATACAGATTCCGGTGGAGCTTAATTTACTTTCCGCTTCCAGATTTCCCTTTATATGCAGATTTCCCTGAAATACATACAATTGACCGTATAAGGAACCTCCCTGCTTATATCCGCTTTCCACATCCCTGATATATACATTCCCGTCAACTGTCAGATTACTATATACCTTCAAATAATCTTCAACACATAGATTCCCCCCGATTTCAAAGTCATTTTCCCACTTCACTTCTCTGCAAATCAACACATCCCCGCCATAATATCCGCCGGAAACCTTCGAAGGAGACGCCAGCTGAATACAACCATGAATTCTGCTTTCCCTTTCAGATGAAATGCTCCCTTCCACCCGGGGAGCGCCTTCAAATACAACACCTGCTTCAGAAATATTTTTAATATCCAGATTGTTAATCCTCGTATCCCAATCGGTTACCCCGCTAAAATGCAGCACCTGCTTTTCATCTCCGCTTATAAGAAGCGTACTGCTTCCGCAGGCATTAAAAGTATAGTCTCTTCTGTCCTCCTGCTGGTAATAATTCCCTTTTAATTCCATGCAGCCCCTGCTAAAATATACGCCTCCGTTCTGTGTGGAGCCGTCATAAAAATCTCCCTCTACCAGAACATAGCTGTTCTCCTCACTCATATTAAGAACCGACTTCGTACCTCCGTACAAATAACTGCCGTCTTCACATATCGTTCTTTCCTGCTTCCTGTAATCTCCCTGAACGATCAGACTTCCGCCATTTACCGAAAGCATTCCCTCACTATGTATAAAATTCCCGCTGACTGTCAGGGTATGGCCATTTAAGTCCCAGCTCCCTCCCGTCATCACAAAATCCCCGGGAATCGCTTCGTCCTCAGAAAGCACATGGCTCTCCTCTGCAATTATCTCCCCCACCGACAGTTTACAACCGTTTGTAATCAGGGAATGCCACGCCCCTGCCGTCTTAAACACCACGCCCTCTCTACTGTGGTTATTTAACTCCAGAATATGAAAAGAAGCCCCGTTAAACAATGAGACTCTCTGCTCTTCATCTCCCGATAAAATTACCTTATGATTTCCCCTTGCGCCCGATTCGCCTTCTATGGTCACATCCTTCCTGCACTCTAAAACACCCGCCGCTAAAACCTGAGAACCTCCGTTTCTCTGATAATAATTCCCCTGTACCAAAACATACCCTTTATCCGAATATATACCAAAGCCACAGTTATTTCCTGAAACCGTCACATCCCCCGCTATTTCCAGATTGCTGTAAATATTAAAATTTCCGCCTTCCTTTTCCATCAAAAGGCTTTCCCCTATTCTAAGGGGCGAATTTAATCCTGTTCCGCTTAAAACCTCTATTCCCCCGTCAAAATAATCTTCCGTAAATTCAGTCCCGTTCCCGATTCCCAAATATCCCGTAACCCTATTTCCGTAAGAGGTTACCCGTCCCGACACATAAGGACTTCCCTCAAGAATAACCCCCTCTTCGCTTTCATTCTCTATGACCAGATTGGCAATCCGGGACCCCCTGTTCCCTCCTGCTTCCTCCATAACCAATCTCTGGACTTCATCTCCCGTCAAATACAACGTAAAAGAATTACTGGTATAAAAATTCCCCTCTTCATCCCCCGCACTCTGAACAAAATCTCCCAAAATCTCCATCCTGCCGCCATAAATCTCTTCATTGCGCACTCCTGCTTTCATAAAAAAATCCCCGGCAACATAAAAACGATCTGCATCATCCTTCATGGATAAAATCCCTGTGCCTGAAATTTCGCAATTCCCTTCCACACTAAGACAACCGCCGCCCAGTTCCAGTCTTCCGCCCCTTTGAATCAAATTTCCTTCCACATAAAGAGCATGATGATTTAAATTTAAAGTACCCTCTTCCACCACCAGATCATTTACCCGCAAATCCTCTGTCAGCACATAATCCTCTTTTACCGTGACACTTTCCGCCTGTGTATCTGCAAATACTTCCCTAATCCCAATCCCCACAAAATCCGAAAAAGGCAGCATCAGGAAAGCCAACAACATCGCCAGCCCTCTCTTCAACCGCCTTTTCGTCCCTTTCTTCATCCCGTTTTTCAAAAATACCGAATCGCAAAAACTCTCCTTAAATTTCATCCCACGCATGTTTTTTCTCCCGCCTCATAAAATCATTTCCGGCAAATCCTCTCCTATTTACCGGTTATTTCTCCCTTAAGGCAAATTATAACAAAAAAAACACACATTCTTACTTTTAGAGAACGAATTAAGTGAATTTGGGCCTGAACTGCAATTTTTTGCCCAAAACCCCCTAATTTCCCTCATTCGTTTCCCCCATTCATCCATTCACCCCCTACTCCAAACACTTCCGACACTCCAAAAAAATCTCAAAGCCGAACAGAAAAAACGCCGGCACAGTCAAAAACTGACTGTGCCGTTTCCCCGGTTATCCTCCATCACTTTAAAAACCCGTTAATAATCTGCTCCTCCGCCTCTGCCTCCGTCAGCCCCAGCGTCATCAGCTTGATCAACTGCTCTCCCGCAATCTTCCCGATGGCCGCCTCATGAATCAGGGCCGCGTCAATATCATTAGCCGTCAGCTCCGGAATGGCGCTGACGCTGGCGTCATCCATAATGATCGCATCACACTCCGTATGACCGCTGCAACGGTTATTCCCGTTAATCCTGCTCCTGAAAATCTGATGGGACTCCTCCTTTGCCACCGAGCGGGAAACCACATTGGCGCTGGAATCCTCCCCGTCCATATCCACCGTAAAATCCGTCTCCGCATACTGGCTTCCATGGGTCATGAGCTTCTCGTGAATCGTCAGGGAAGCCCCCTTTAAAAGCTTTGCACTGGTTACCCTTTTGGTAGAATCGATTCCCCGGATCTGGACCGTCTCCATATCCATGGAAGCTCCTTCCTCCAGAGTCATCTCCGTAACAGGATTCATAATGCGCTCTCCCCTGCCGTCTCCCTGACCGTAATGCTTCTCCACATAACGCACCTTGGAATTTTTCCCGATAAAGAAACGATGGATGCCGCTGTGCTCGCTTGCCGCATCGCCTCCGTTGTGGATTCCGCAGCCTGCTACAATGGTAACGTCGCAATCCTCTCCAATATGAAAATCATTGTATACGCTTTCCTTTAACCCCGACTGGCTGAGCACAACCGGAATATGCACGCTTTCCTTTTTGGTGCCGGGCTTTATGATAATGTCAATCCCCGACACATCCGTTTTGGTCACAATATCTATATTTTCCGTCACATTTCTGCCCGCCATGGCGCCGTTTGCCCTGATGTTATAAGCGCCCTGGGGAACCTCATGAAGTCCGGCGATTTCCTCTAATAAAGTCTGTTGTATCTGATCCATTGTCCTTCCCTCCGTTCTACATCTTATCCTTTAATATATTGCAGGGGCCACTTCCGCCCTCTCCAAGTATCAGGGGCATGATTTCCTCTTTGCTGCCCTCCGCCTTTACCTGACCGTTTGCAATTAAAATAATACGGTCCGCAATATCCAGAATTCTTTCCTGATGGGAAATAATCATAATGGAACCGTTGATTTTTTCGTACATTTTTTCAAATACCTTAATAAGGCTGTTAAAGCTCCACAAATCAATTCCCGCCTCCGGCTCATCAAAAACAGAAAGCTTTGTTCCCCTGGCAAGAATCATGGCAATCTCTATCCGCTTCAGCTCTCCTCCCGATAAGGAATCGTTAACCTCTCTTCCGATATAATCCCTTGCGCACAATCCCACCTCCGATAAAATTTCGCAGGCCTCGCTCATGGAAAGCTTTTTACCCGACGCTAACATGATCAAATCCTTTACCGTAATGCCTTTAAAGCGTACCGGCTGCTGAAAGGCAAAGCTGATTCCCGCATTTGCCCTTTCCGTAATGCCCATGTCCGTAATATCCTGACCGTCAAAGAAGACGTTTCCCGATGTGGGAGTAATAATCCCTGCAATAATCTTTGCCAGGGTTGACTTTCCACCGCCGTTAGGTCCGGTTAACGCCACAAAGCGTTCCTTTATGGTTAGATTAATATCTCTTATGATTTCTTTATTTCCATCCTTAACCAGGTATGAAATATTTTTTAATTCAAGCATTTATTTCTCCTCCATGCATCAATCCGTTCACTATGCAAAATTTACCTTTGCCGAACCAATTCCTATTATACACAAGTTATTGGAAAAATAAAATAAAAAAAGAGAGCCCTGCTCTTTTACCATTACAGTTCTCTCTTTTTACCTATTAATCAACTTATGGATTTTTTCTTCTTTATATCCCTGTTTTTTCCTTTGGATGCGCACTGATAACAGGGAAAAAACAACGAATAGGTGTACCAGCATAATCGTAATGCCGGCCTTTTCTCTTCCTGTCGCATAGAGTATCGCCATAATCATTAATTCAACCGCATAGAATACCCGGGCATATATAGCATAAACCTGTTTTTCACGGTTACTTAGGGGTTTATAAGCCGAATCCACCGGAACGTGGCAGATATAGTAACCTGTTAAAACTACTTCGCACAGAAAGAACACCCCCGAGGGTAGGTGCAGCACCCACAGCCATTCAGAAAGCCCGATAACAAAAACCAAAGCCGCATTGGAAATGACTGCGCATCTTAAGGGTGTTGAAGCGTGGTATCCACCGCCAAAGCTTCGAAGAGGAATAACCGATATTAAAAAAATGAGGGTGGTTTGCAGGGCTCCTGTCAGTATCCCAATGAGTCCTGCAATTATCAGGTTAAGTCCCCATTCGAACAGTATCATATAGCCGTACCGGTAGACCTCCGCCTCTTCTTCTGCAATGATTCCCGCACCAATCTGTTTTTCTATCAGGCGTTCTAAAAGCTGTTTCATTGTTTTCTTATTTTACCTTCTTAAATTTGTTGGCAGCTTCCGGGAATTCGGGCTGATGGCACAGCCATAAACATGCAGAATTAGCCGTTGATTTAACAGCCTTTAATGCCAGTGTGTTAACCATTCCCAATGTTTTTGCACTGATATCTTTTTTAAGCTCCATCTCATTTTACCTCCTTAAGTTGATACCCCGATGATACATGAAAATCCGAATAAATTGTCATTTTCGGCAATTTTTGCAGTATTTTGGGCGATTTTTGCAAAAACTAAGATGACAGCACCAGAATAGCCCGGAAAATTCCTTCTTTATAGTTAGTCCTGAGACTCCCTCCGTATCTCTTTGCAATCTCCCTTACGCGCTCTATTCCAATTCCATGAATAAACTTATTTTCCTTGGTGGTCAGAAATTTCTCCCCATCTCTTAAGATAGCTCCTTCATAGGAATTTTCCATGCTGATCACAAGAAACCTTCCTTCATTTTCCATAAACATGGTTGTTTTGATAAAACCGTTTCTGGATTTAGCCGCCGCTTCCAGAGCATTTTGATACAAATTGCCCAAGGCGGAAATCAAATCTGTTTCCCGTATGCTTCCTATGGAAAATCCCGGTTCCACATACACCTGACAGTCAACCCGCTGTCTTCTGGCCTCTTTGATTTCCTCATTAAGAATGGTGTTTAAAACGGGATTGCTGCAAAAATCCTGATTATCCACTTTAAAGAATTCTATCTGAAGTTCATCCAGAAGAGATATAATCTGCGAATTCCGGTTATCCTCGGCTAAGTTTCCGATCGCCTTTAAATAATGGCACATATCATGATGAAAGGCCGCATTCTTTTTGTTAACAACCTCTACCTGCCTGTAGTATCCCAGCTGCACCCTGTAGTCCTCTATGAGTTTTTTCTGGGCCTGAAGATTCTTGTTTATGGCTGCATAGCGCCGGAATGCATAAGCAACCAGTACATTGCCAAGCAGCAGCATCAGGTAGAAAAGAAGAAGCACGCCCCTTTTGACGGGAGTATCTGAAAAATCAATATTCAAATAAGTAACCGAAAACATCAAGCCGATGCTTGACACCGGAATGATCATGAAAATAAAAAAGGCTTCCTTATCTATACTGTCATCCCTTTTGGGAACAAGTTGTTTTACCAAAAGATACTGGATAAAATTTATCATCTTCACAATCAGGACGGCATATGCCTTTACATTCTGATAGGCTAATACGGCTTCCCCCATTCTGTTGGCAATCACAATAGCTGTCAGAAATTCTCCCCCATACTGAAAGGCTATGATAATCAGATAATGGATACATTTTTGAAAAAGATTCCCATTCATGACCAGATAAATAAACAGGAAATTTATAAATAATGTGGCAAACAGATTTAATGCCGTATTATTAAACAGATTTATGAAAAATGTAATGCAGGAAGTAAGCAGAATTACGGTAATTCTGCTTTTCTTTGTTAAAAGCCGGGGGCTTACCCCTTCATAATATCCCACAAAATCATAGATCAGATAAGTATCAAAAACGCACACCAGAAAATTTATCAGGTTGTATTCCCAAAACATGTTTTTCTCCTTATTTAGCTGCCCGGTTTACAGATATTTACTGGACAGATATCTGGAAAAAGCCGCGTCAAACTCTTTTCCCTTTGACCTTGATATGGTCAGCACACAGCCGTTTACCAGCTCTAACTCTGTTGAGTTTCTTTTTTTAATGTACTTCATATTTACCACATAGCTGTTATGGGCATATGCAAACCCGTAATCCTTGATATCCGCAAAAACATCCGAAAGCTTATTCACATTGAGCATTTCATCCGATACATTGGACAGTGCGGATTTTTGTATCAGATGCAGGGTACAGCCCCTTTTTGCTATGGAAATGTATAAGATATCGTCCAATCCCAGCTTGTACCTTGTTTTGTCATAACAGCCCCAGACTATGGGACTTTCCCTCTTTTTGGATAAATGTTCAAATATCTCCTTAAGCTCTTCTTCAAACCGGCTGTCCGAATATTGCTTCATTAAGTACCGGTAAGGTCGGACCTTAAAGGTTTCCGGTGTGGGCAGACATGCTCCGGAGCAGAAAATCAGCATAGTGGAATAATATTTTTCGCGAAATTCCCTGGCTACCGCATTCCCGTCCATTTCCGGCATCTGGACATCCAGAAACAGCACGTCAAATTCAGGCTGCCCGTACAAATCAAATAATAATTCCCGTCCGCTGTGATATTCAAAAAACTCAGTTTCACTGCTTTCCCCTAAAACCGCAGTAATTAGTTTTTTTAAGTAAAAAATGAAATCCCTATCATCGTCACAAATCGCAATTCTAAACATGATAGCCTCTCCTCCTTTGAATATAAGCACATTTTACACAAAAATTGAACCTCCGGCACATTTCGGAACCGAATGATGTTATTTTTGAATTGAATGAAAGATTTCAGACTTTTTTCCTTCATTTATACGTAGTCTTTTGGTTCCCTTTCCCCAAAAACATAATGTAAAGATAAAAAAATCAGCAGAGTACGCTTCCACTGATTTTATCATGTTATTATTCTTATTTTATTATTCTTATTCATTCTTCTTGCTTTATTATTCTTGCTTTATTCTTCTTAGTTATGATCCTGACAGTCAGATTCCCCTGCCCTTTTGGAAACACTCGCCTCTCAAAAATTACACAGCTCATTCATAACCTTTTTTAAGTATGTAACGCCGATATCCACCCGCTTTCCGCATTCCCTAAGAACAATATAGCGGTTTGCCCTGTCCACAGACCAGATATAATTTTTATTTACAATTACCGAACGGTTACACTGTATCAAAGAAGAATTACCTGCCTCCTGCAGCACCTGCCTGCAGGTCATATAAGGCATTGTATCGCTCTTACCATCCTTTCTATAAATAATAATGCTTCTGTTCAAGCTTTCTATATAGATTATGTTATCCACCTGGATCGGGAATAAGATACCGCCCTTTCTTAAACAAAACGTATCCAGTTCCTTTTTGGGAGTAGAATACTCCATGGCATCCCTGATCACGGATTTTGCCTCTGCCTGGGAAAAGGGCTTTTCCAGATAGCTGAAGCAATGCAGATTAGTATATGCAAACAGCTTTGGGTCTATCAGAGAGGTCACAAAAATGATCGGGGTAAACGCATAATAAGGAATATCCCTGACCACATTTGCCAGCTTGACTCCCGAAACATCATTCTTTTTCTTATTATCCAATACAATATCAATAATAAATAGATCAATGGTATTTTCCAGCAAGATCTGATAGGCTTCCTGAAGGTTGTCCACATCATAAACCTTGACTTCACTTGACAATTCCTGTACGAGCCTCTTCATATATTCTCTTTGCACATAATTATCTTCAATAATCAGACAGTTTTTCCCCATAATCATTACCGTTTTCCTGCATTTTTCTCATACGTGCCTTATACAAATGAAATCACTTCATTTTTGGGCTTGGGAGCCGCTTCCACTTTTACGGCATGAAGAACCGGACCCTCTTTTCCATAATCATCGAAATATTCAATCTGCACCTTTGCCGTTACTTTTACCCACGCCTTCTGTTCTAAACTTTCCGCATCGTCATATTTGCAGGCATAACCCAGAAAAGCCATATCATCGGCACAGCAGGTCATGGCCATTCTTCCCGGTACAAAATATCCCTTCAAAAATCCCTGGGGATGAAGAACCATTGCCGTATATTCAATCGTCCTTCCTTTATAACGCTCCATATTATCCAGCGCGTCCAGATACCAGAAACCATATCCTAAATCATCCAAAATGATAGGGTCTGCATTTAAATCATAAGGCAGATCCTCTTCCAGGGTAACGTTCATTTCCCCCGATGCATTTTCGAATATGATTTCCGCATTCTGATTTAATGCCATAATATTCCGCTTATAACCTGCCAGCTTATCCTCCATGCCGTCGCAGCGGTTCATAATAATCAGTTCCGACTGCCTGATATGCTCCGCAACCAAAGACTTCATATTTGTAAAATAGGAAGAAAAGGTAGCGCCGTTAACCATGGTAATCTGCTGCTCCATTTTCCAGTGCCAAGGGAATTTCATATTTTTTACATTCCACATGCCGTTATACTCAACAATAATTCTTGCCGGTTTATGCTTTTTCTCAAGACTGATGAGGTTCTGGGAGGTAAAATCCTCTTCCTCTTCTATCACTTCCATTACCGTGCGGCTTTTTTTCAAAAGCTTTCCGTCATATTCGTTTTCGCCTTCCTCGCAGACAAGCAATAACGTGGTTCCCCTTGTCTGAAAATAGGACTGCCCTAAAGTGTAGATGATAAACTCCGTTTTACCGCTGTCCAAAAATCCATTGATGACATAAACAGGAATCATTTCTTTTCCCTCCTAGACTTCAAATAATGCCTTAATATTCTCTTCCTTTAATTCAGAGCCGATGACACAAATTTTGCCGGTATATTCGGCGCTTCCATCCCGGATCTCACTTTCTCCCGGTACATGGTCAAAATGGATAAACGAATCTCCCTCTGTAGGCAGCATCCCCTTTGCCCGTAAAACCATTCCATATTTTTCCGTATCTTCCAAAGCATCCAGGCAGGCTTGTACCTGTTCCTTCGTAAACTTGGATGAGGTCTCAATCCCCACACTGGTAAATATTTCATCTGCATGATGATGATGGTCATGGCCGTTGTGGTCGTGATGATGATGCTCATGGTCATGCTCATCGTGATCGTGATGATGATGCTCATGGTCATGTTCATCGTGGTCGTGATGATGATGCTCATGGTCATGCTCATCGTGGTCGTGATGATGATGCTCATGGTCATGCTCATCGTGATCGTGATGATGATGCTCATGGTCATGTTCATCGTGGTCGTGATGATGATGCTCATGATCATGACATCCGCAGGTGCAATCCGGACCGTGGTCATGATCGTGATGATGCTCCTTTAACACTTCCTGCATCAGTTCCGCTTCCAAATCCTTGGCGTCCTCAATCGCCTCTAAGATTTTGCTGCCATCCAGCTTGTTCCAGTCGGTGGTAATAATCGCCGCTTTGGCATTGTGCTCACGAATCAACGCAACCACAGCGTTAATCTTTTCATCATTCATTTCTCCCGTACGGCTCAAAATAATGGTTCCCGCATGTTCAATCTGGTTGGCAAAAAATTCTCCGAAGTTTTTCAGATAGGTCTTGCATTTTTTTGCGTCCACAACCGCTACCGCACTGTTTAATTGTACGCCCTCGGAAGAAGTCGCTCCTTCCACGGCGCGCATTACATCCGACAGCTTGCCTACCCCTGACGGCTCGATCAGAATGCGGTCAGGATGATATTTGTCCAACACTTCTTTTAAGGCTGTTCCAAAATCTCCCACAAGGGAACAGCAGATACAGCCGGAATTCATCTCCGTGATTTCAATGCCCGCTTCCTTTAAAAAACCGCCGTCAATGCCGATTTCCCCAAACTCGTTTTCTATCAGCACTACCTGCTCCGAAGAAAGCGCTTCTTTTAATAATTTTTTGATCAAAGTTGTCTTTCCGGCTCCCAAAAAGCCGGATACGATATCAATTTTAGTCATTTTATTCACCTTTCTTTTACCATAAATAGTCTTTCAACCGTTTTTTTATTTATTCTTAAAGTTACGGGCTAAACTCCGAAAAACCTTGGGTTTTCCGGAGTCGCTTCGTTTAACTCTGTCCTTTGCGCATATTATAACACAAATTTACGGAAAAGTAGAAAGATTCGGAAATTTAATTGATTTTTTATAAATCAGTCCAATAATTCAAGTTCCACCGGACAGTGGTCAGACCCTGTAATCTCCGTATGAATTGCGGCATCCTTCAACCGCTCTTTAAGACATTCCGAAGCCATAAAGTAATCAATACGCCATCCTGCGTTTTTTTCCCTTGCCCGGAATCTGTAGGACCACCAGGAATAAATTCCCTCTTTATGGGGATAAAAATAACGGAATGTGTCAATAAATCCGCTCTCCAGCAATTTTCCGAAGGCCGCTCTTTCCTCATCGGTAAATCCTGCATTGCGCCTGTTTGTCTTAGGATTTTTCAAGTCTATTTCTTGATGCGCCACATTTAAATCTCCTGCAAAAATAACGGACTTCTTTTTCTCTAATTCCTTTAAATAATTCAAAAATACCTCTTCCCATTCCATACGGTAGTCAAGCCTTTTTAGCTCATTCTGGGAATTAGGCGTATATACGGTTACAAAATAGAAATCTTCAAATTCCAGGGTAATGACCCTGCCTTCCTTATCATGCTCCTCTATGCCCATTCCGTTCCAGGCCTTTAAAGGCGCTTTTCTGCAAAAAACCGCTGTTCCCGAATAACCTTTTTTCTCAGCATAATTAAAATACTGATAATACCCCGGTAGCTCCAAATCAAGCTGCCCCTCCTGCATTTTCGTCTCCTGTACACAAAATATGTCCGCATCCAGCTCCTTAAAAATATTTATAAATCCCTTTTCCACACAGGCACGCAGCCCGTTCACATTCCATGATACCAGTTTCATCCTTTTTCATTCCTCCGTTTTTCCGGCAGCAAGTCAAGTAATCCGCCTGTATTCGTTCTTCAAATATTTTTTATATCTGCCTGCCAGTTCCTCGTCTAATGCCGCCTTTATATAAATTCCGTTTTCCCTGTATTCACAGGCCGCAATGAAAGCGCGCTCCGATAAGTCGGAAAATATACCGCCTGCGGTATAGGGAATCAACAGTTCATATTGCTTTCTTTTTCCAAACAGATTTTCTTCAATGAGGGAAACCAGTTCTTCTATCCCGACGCCCTTTCCGGCTGCCATAAAGATGTTGTTCCCTGAAACCCTGGGATATCCTTCCTGGCATTCCTCTGAATATTTCCCGCTATGTTCCGCCTCTTCTTCCTGTCTTTTTTCCGGCTCTCCTGCAAGTTCATCCACGCCTTTTAAGTCCAGCTTATTAAACACGCATATAACCGGAATCCGCCCCGTTCCCAGCTCCTCCAGGGTTTCCTTTGTTACCTTCATATGTTCTCTGTAAGAAGCATCGGAATAGTCGATAACATGCAGTAATAAATCCGCATTTTTTACTTCTTCTAAAGTGGAACGGAAGGCTTTTACCAGATTGTGGGGAAGCTGATTGATAAACCCTACCGTGTCTGATAAAAGAAAGCTTTTACCGCCCTCTCCCTCCATTTTACGAACCGTCGTTTCCAGGGTGGCAAAAAGCATGTCCTTCTCCAAAACCTTCTTATCCTCCCCGCATGTATACCGGTCAATAAGGGCATTCATCACAGTGGATTTCCCTGCATTGGTATATCCTACCAGACTGACTAAGGGAATAGCGCTTTTTAGCCGTTGCTTACGCTGGGTTTCCCGGTCCTTTTCCACTCCGGCAAGTTCTTTTCTTAAGGCAGAAAGCCTCGCCTCTATATGCCGTCTGTCCAGTTCCAGCTTCTTTTCTCCGGCTCCCTTATTACTCATGGAACCGCTGGCGCCTCCCTGTCTGCTTAAAGCATCATGAAGTCCCACAAGCCTTGGCAGCATATATTGCAGGGAAGCCACCTCCACCTGAAGCTTTGCTTCCTTAGTCCGCGCCCTTTTGGAAAAAATCTCCAAAATCAGGGTTGTCCGATCCATTACAGCAGTTTCCAGTTCCCTTTGCAGATTCCGAAGCTGCATAGGAGATAAGGCGTTGTCAAAAACAACAAGGCCGGCACCTGACTCCTTCGCCAGCTGCCGTACCTGCTCTACCTTTCCCGTTCCGATATAAAACGCCTTGTTGACCGCAGACATCTTCTGAGTGACAATTCCTATCACTTCCATATCCGCCGCTTTGGCCAACTCCTCCAATTCCTCCATGGAATTGGAGGAGTCAATGGCCCCGTTCAAATCCAGTCCTGCTAAAATAACCTTTTCCATTCTATTAACCCGTTTTGTCCTGATATATTCCGCACAGTTATGTTCTGCGCAATCTATTCATTTCATAAACCTCTTATTTTGTATCCGCTCTCTATTTTACAACGAGTCAAATTTTCACGCAATCCCCTTTGCTTTTAAACTGTCCGTTTCCATTCCCGCCTGCCCTTTCCTTTCTTCATCTCCACTTTTTCTTTATTTATCCGCAGCTTTGGGGCAAATGCCTGCCTAGCTCTTTACCATCTGCTTTCTCATAAGCAGCCATGAAACAGCCAGCAGCAGGATTACCAGTGCGGTTCCCATGAGAACCCATCCCGTTACGGAAACACCCTTAACCCACGCCGTTATACCCTCTATCATTTCCGCCGCCTTACCGCTTTTATTTTCTCCGATTTTGACCGGCACCATGCAGATAAACATCCAAATCCCCCATATTATCCAGAATACCTTATTTCCGAAACGCATTTTCAGGGTGCCTGTTATTTCCCGTATAACCGTCATAAAAAGGGCAAAAAACGGAATCATCCATCCAAACATCCCCCATAGGATTTTTGACTCTTCCCGATACGAACTGAAGAACAACTTTATTATACCGCCTTCTACAAAGCTAAGCCCCCATATTATCATAAGATTGATAAAATTCCAGCAAAATTCCGTTGCTATATCACATAGAAAAAAGCTTTTCCTGGTTTTGCCAAATCCCACATGCCAGTTAAAATAGCCGCCCATACCAAACATTCCCATCATGACGGATACAAAACAAAAGAAAATACATGCCATAACCGTTCCCATACGGAACACGGTATAATCCGGCTCGCCGCCTTCAAAGTAAGTCATAAGCACAAGCACAAGAATTCCAAACAAAAAACCGACCAAATCTACCGCTGCATAAAGGACCAGTTCATCCAGCCTCAGCTTCATTGTCTTTATTAACATGCCGTTTCCTCCTTCCAGCTTAATATACCATATAATTTCTTATCTGTTTTTTTGCAAAACAGATACCGCCTGCAAATACTGCCACAGCCAAAACTCCAATGACCGCTATGGTTTCCGGCGTAATTTCTGCAAGAAACACAACCCAAAAACCTACCTGATTCTCCGAAAAAAAGCTGCCTGCGGATAACATTCCTATCATCATATAACCGATTATCAAAAAAATCTGTCCCAGCTTCTTCCTCTGATATACAAGCACGCCTGCGATATCCCCAAAGCCCCATACAAACAATAGGAAAAAGCCCGACACTGCCATAAACTTTATTCCAATTTCCGGATAATTGATAAAAATCATGGCTGCCTCTATGAAAATCCCTGCCAGAATAACCAACAGCTTTCTCATAATCAAAACCCTGAATATTCTTTTTCTGGTTATTCCCGTGCTGACATACAATCTTATCTGAACCAGCCAGTCCTTTCCCCCCCATGCAAACAAAGGCATGCCTATTGCAAAATCCGCTAAGAAAACCATATTCGCCATTCTTTTATACATATAATGGCACCACAGCTGCACCCCCAGCGCAATCAGAACAAAAATCAAAATATCCTTCAAAGCACATAGCAAATCATATTTTAAAAGACGTTTTGTTTCCTCACTCATAGCTTTTCCTCCCTGCCGCAAAGGGCCACAAATACATCCTGCAGACTTAGGGGGCTTACCTCCACATCTCTTCCTTTCTTATCAAAAATCTCTCCCCCGTCAAGCATTAGAGTAATCCCCTTGCTTCTGCCCATTTTCTCCTGATGGAAGGCTCTTTTTCCTTTTATGATATCATCTACATCCTCTGCTTTCCCGCTGATATGGATACAACGTGAAAGAAGCTCCTCCGTATTTTCCTTCAACATAATTGTTCCTTTATTTAAGAAAATAACCTCTTCAAATACATCCGCCGCCTCTTCGATAATATGGGTGGAAATCACAAAGGTTCTACCGCTTTCGCTATACTCATCCAGCAGAAGCCTGTAGAAATTTTCCCTTGCCACAACATCCAGCCCTGCCGCCGGCTCATCTAAAAATGTATATTTCGCTTTGCTTGCCAGAGCCACAATAATGGTTATCATAGACTGCATTCCTTTAGACAGTTTCATAATTTTCTGCTTTTCATCCAGTTCAAATTCCTCAACCAGTCTGTCAGCCATTTCCTTATCCCAATAGGGAAAAAGCATTTGCGCCATTCTCAGATATTCCTTTACCTTTAAAGCGCTTGATACATTATCAGCCGAATTTACAATTTCCCTTGAAAAGCAAATCTGATTCAAACATTTTTGATTCTCCCACACCGTTTCTCCATCCAGCATGATTTCTCCCTTTGTCGTGGGGTTCTGTGCGCTGGCTATGGAAAGCATGGTCGTCTTCCCCGCACCGTTTCTTCCTACCAGTCCGTAAATCTTCCCTTCTTCAAGAGTTAAATCCAAGCCGTTAAGTACTGTTTTCTTTCCGTAACATTTTGTAATGTTCTTTAATTCCAGACTCATCTATTTTTCCTCCGCTTTCTCTATCATACCAATAAGTTCCGCTTTACCGATTCCCAGGCTTTTGGCCTCTTTGAGCAGACTTATGACAAATCTCTCATAAAATTCTGCTTTCCGTCCCGCTTTAATCTTCTCCTTTGCACCGCTCTCCACAAACATGCCAACGCCTCTTTTCTTATACAAAATTCCCTTATCAACCAAAAGATTAATCCCCTTTGCCGCCGTTGCAGGATTAATCACATAAAGCTTCGCCAGTTCATTCGTACTTGGCACCCGCTCCTCCTCCAGAATCACATCCCTTAAAATATCGTTTTCTATCATCTCCGCTATCTGGATATAAATTGATTTTTCCTGATTCAAAACTTCCTTCATACGAAAGCTGTTCCTCCTTTCTTCCTTTTATCACTTACCCCTTTTAGGCCTTTAATTCTTTTCCCCTTACGTTTTACCATTTTACTTTCCTTCCACTTCATATGCGATTCACTTATGGCAATACGTTCTTTTGTTCATTACTTATGTAATTAACCATACCACCAACATCTCCACCTGTCAACATAAAATTTTTAAATATGTCTCAAAGCCATTATGCCGGAAACGCAATAAAAGAGCATAAACGGCTGACAAAGCCTTTTTATGCCCTGCTTTGTCGCCGTTTATGCCCTTTTACTACTCTCCGTCACATAGATACTTATTTCAGCCCCAAGCTGTCATAAGAAACCTCACCTTCAATATACCCGTATGCATAGGCCGCCAACACATAGGGTTCAAAATAAAACACCACGCCGTTTTCCGTCAGATAGAAGTCCTCATTATCAAAAGACGCCTCTTCCTTCACATAATCCATAGCATCCGTCCAGTAATCATCCGGCGACTCCGCCATACGTTTCTCAAAAGCGGCTATAAAGGCCCGGCCGAACTCATCCTCACTGACAGCAAACAAATCCTCAGCTTCCATCCGTTCCCCATTTTCCAGATTATAAATCAACGGCTTTCTAAAAGGCATGCCATGAGCCGCATCGCCGTTATATTCATAGCCCGTTAATAAAAGGCAGATTTTATCATCATTAAGATAAGTCAGTTCATATCCGATATTCAGGGTAGCTTCAGCCCATAAATCCCGGTCATCTTCTACCATCTCATCCATATCGTCCAGTTTCTCTTCAAAGTACTCTAAAATATCCTCATTAATCTTTCCGGCTTCCACGCTCCTCATAGTAAGCTGGGGAATCTTGAATTCCAGCGTCCCGGAAACTTCTGCGTAATCCAAGGCATAATCCTTTTTAAACTCATAGTATATAATGGCAGTGGAATTTTCATCAGGCTGTCCGTTCTCCAAAGGAATCTTTGAAGCATTTCCCGACTGTGTATTTTCCGGCTGTGTATTTTCCGGCTGCGCATTTTCCGGCTCTGCCGTAACTTCCTCTTTTTCATCTGCCTCCTTAGGCTCAACGACAGGCTCTTCCTGACCGGGTTCTCCCTTATTCTCCGGTTCCCCGACATCCGTCCCAGCCTGTTCCTCTCCGGCTGACACTGCCTTCTCAGGCTCTGTCTTAGAAGCCGAACACCCTGCTGCCAGCGAAAGTATGGAAAGCGATAACAAAATTCCCAAAATTTTCTTTTTCATCATAAACTCCTCCTAAAAAATACGGCCAAACACAAAAGAATATCCAAAAAACATTCCTTCTTTTGTATATGGCCGCACTGTTTGCCGTCTTCCTTTTGTCCGCCCTTATTCTACCACATATTTTACAGCAGTACCATAGGCAATAATTTCCGCTGCCCCCTGCATGACGGAAGATGAAGCATAGCGAACGTTGATAATGGCATCCGCTCCCAGTTTTTCCGCCTCATCCACCATTCTTTTTACGGCAATCTGTCTTGCCTGATTCAGCATTTCCGTATAACCTGAAATTTCCCCTCCTACCAGGGTTTTAAGGCCTGCCATGATGTCCCTTCCCACATTTTTGGACATAACCACATTACCTTTTACAATTTCTAGCGCTTCCAGTTCCTTTCCCGGAATATGATCAATACTTAGCAGCCTCATTTTCCTCTCCTCCTTCAATTTCTTTTACTCTTTCCCTGATCACCACAACAATCCCGCAGATAAAGGCAAGCGGTAACAGCCATAAAAATATCATTACAAGAACGGGCGGCGCTCCTTCCGGAATTGTCAAATAGGCCCACGTCATCAGAAACTCAATAAATACCATAAGGCCGATAAACAGCATGCCGGCCCCTATGGAATACCGCTTTTTCTTTTTGTCCTGCTCGCTTATCTTCATAAACCTTACTCCTTCCTGCTCCATTTTTCCTATCTGTTTAAGACAGACAGATGCATCCAGGGTATCATATGAAACATCTTCTTTCGAAATCATCCGGCATAGTTCACTGATTTTCTGCAGGTTCTTTTCCTCCCGCTCCAAAGTGATCAAATGCCTTTTTAAAGCGTCCTCTAAGGTCAGCCTTTTGCTTTGAATCCTCCTGATTTCTTCAATCGGAAGGGAGAGCTTTCGCAAGAATTTTATTTTTAATAAAATATTTACATCCTCTTCGGAATAGTCTCTGTATCCGTTTTCCTTGTTCCTTTCCGGATGCAGCAGCCCCTCCTGTTCATAAAAGCGGATACTCTTTTTGCTAATCTCTACCCTTTTTTCCACTTCATTGATCTTCATAAAAAATACCCCCGGCCCTTTCTTTTAAAAAATACACCTTCCACCAGATGGAAGGTCAACCGTTTTTCTATTTTTTCTCATTTTTTCATCGTTACTTCCTTTTCTCTCTGCAGACCTATGACGGTCCGTTAAAAATCCCGGATGGTATCAACAGCAGAAAAAAGTACCCCCGCATAAATTGCACAGCATATTTGCAATGCACAGCCTGATACATAAATTGCCGTCGCCGGCCACAGGATTTCCATATCCCATTCCTCTTGCCGCATACCACTGGCCGCCCTGATTCAGATATTGGAGAAAACGCCGGTATTCCATGTTGCCCGGCTCCATACTCACGGCAATCCTGATGTGCTCTAACGCCGTAGTCTGATTGTAAAGCCCCGCATTGGCAAGAGCGCTGATATAGTAATACTCCGCATTTTTTATTTTTACCCTTGCCAATACATTCATGGCTTCCCTATAAAGTCCGTTTACCACAAAACGGTAAGCCGCATTCCTATACAGGGAATCCTCATCCTCATCTCCCGCGCTTCTCCTATTATGATATCCGTCATAGCTTCCATAGCCTCTAAAGCCGTCATAACTGCCATACCCGCTATTGCCTCCATAGCTCCTATTGCCGTATTTTCCGCTGCCGCTGCTGTTCTTGTTCATAATAGCCTGGTACGCTGCCTGCACCTCTTTAAACTTTTCCTCCGCCTGTTCCTTATGGGGATTATCCACATTGGCATCGGGATGATATTTCCGGCTCAGCTTCCGGTACGCTTTCTTGATTTCCTCGTCCGATGCATCCGAGGAAATTCCAAGAACCTCATAGGGATTTTTCATAACGCTACCTCTTTTTATTTTTTGACGACAAAACCGCTTCATATCTGTTCCAGATTCCGGAATACAGAATGTTGCGCAAAATCTCCACATTCTCTATAACCGGAAGCTTTTCAAATTCCTCTGCGCAGGAGGAAGCGGCCATCGTAAGAATATCCTTGATCCATTCATCAAATCCCGGATTATCCGCCTTTTTCTTAAAAGGATTAAAGGTTCCCCTTTTTCTATCCTTCTCTAAATCCTCATAGGCATCCATAATGTAAATAAAGCGTCCCAGCATAAATCCGGTTCTTCTGACCGCTTCTTCCCATTCGTCCTTTTTGTAAGCGAAAACTTCGGAAAGGATTTTTCCGAATCTTCCCGACAAAAAGTCTATATCGTCAACCTCTGCCGCTTCCGCCTGGGACAGAGAACGGAAAAGCTCCTCTATTGCCGCTGTCTTTACCGGATATTTCGTTTTCAGATTTTCATATTGCTTATGCAGACTTCCTGCATAAAGCGCCCCGACTGCCTTTCTTTCATCCGCCCAGTCGTCCCGGCACTTATAATAGGTCAGCAGAATGTTCATGTCAGCAGTATAATACAAAAACTTATTTTCCTTTCTGCGCTTTTTATCCATGGGATGAAAAATGCATTTACAGGACTCATCCTCTGTCCTTCCATCATAAAGTCCGGTTAAAAGCATGGCCAGAAACGTCAGATCATAGCTTAAGGAAAGCTGGCCCTTAAAACCGTAACGCTTTCTCAAGGCTGTGCACAACCCGCAATAATAGGCCATGTACTCATCAAACTCTTTTATTTTCAGTTCCGGTTTGTTGATGGTAATATACCCGAACATTTTTAACTCCTTTTTAAAAATTCATTCCTGCATTTAGGACAGGTAACCATTATTTTTCCCTTTCCTCTGGGAATTTTGATCTTCTGTCCGCATTTTTTACAGGTATAAATATGATGGGTTTTTCTGATTTGCATTCTGGATTTCTCCTTTTGCATAAAATCCCTGACCGCCTTTGTGTGATTATAAAACCATACATTCTGGGCAATACATCTTTCACGGTTCTTGGAAAAAATTCTGGTATAGGCAAAAATCACAAACCCCCAGGAAAAAAGCATCAAAAGATTACTCTTGAAAAAGGCGTTTAATACGGCTACCGCCAGACCTGTCCCTATAAGAAAACCGGAAAACGCATCCATTCCATATCTGCCCTGCATAAAATGATATACTTTTTCTCTCATATTCGTCACTCCTGTTACATCCGCATGTTTATCTGATATAAAATGCATTATATACGGTATTTCCCGTAATAGAAATGGATTTTAAAAAGATTTTAGGAAGAATTCATGATTTGTTTCTATATTTCACAGACTTCCCGTAAAAATAGAAAATACACCCTCCCCCATTTAGAAAGGTGTATTCTGAAATTCCTGCCTCATCAGTGCTCCTTAATTCCCCCTACTGCCCTTTCTTCCGTTTTCTGTTCCACTTTCACTTTGCTTTCACAGCATTCAAAGCTCTGCGCTTTATCCTTATAACGCAGTTACCGGGGTAGAGAACGGAACATTTTACCGATTGTCATTTATCTTTTCAAAATACACCTTTACGTCAAGCAGCGAAGGCAGAATCATATGGGAGATTTTTACGATTTCCTCTATAGGCTCCGCAAGATCGGGCACCATGATCGGCTTCATTCCCGCCCTGTAAGCGGCGCGGATTCCGTTGTGGGAATCCTCAATGGCAAAGGCCTTCCCGGGATCTGTTTCCAGGCTTTCACAGGCTTTTAAGAATATGTCCGGTTCCGGTTTGCTTTTGCTTACCATATCCCCGCCGATTATTTTATCAAAATAAGACAGCAGTCCGCCTTCCTCCAATTCCTTTATGACCACCGCTTTTCTTGTGGAGGACGCCACCGCGGTTTTCATACCGCTTTCTTTTAGATAAGAAAGCAATTCCTTTACCCCGGGCTTTTGGACGAGCTTTCCTCCTGCGGCCCTCTCATGGAATAGAGCGGAAACCTCCTTTGAATAAACATCGTAAGGGAACTCCTCTCCAAAGCGCTTCAGCATCAGTTCTCTTACCAGCGCGGAATTAATGCCCAGGCATTCATAGCATGCCTCCTCAATCCCTGAAATCCCGTATTTCTCCGCCACTACCTGCCAGCATTGCAGATAGAGATTTTCGGAATCGAAAATTACTCCATCCATATCAAATACGACTGCTTCCATCTTCATTTCTTTTTCTGTTTCATGATTCATCTGCCGTCTCTCCTGTCTCGTCATTTTCGTATACCAAAAGCAGATACCCTTCTCCTTTTATAGAAATCCTTCCTTCTCTCCCCGTAAAGGCGTTGCTTACCCCCAGGGCCCGGTCATTCTTAAAGTTCCCCTTAAATCCATATTTTAGCCCTTCTATTTCCACACGCTCCGCCACATCCGTCAGGGAAAATACGGAAATCAGCCCCTTCATTTCTTTTGAAAAAGCTTTTACTCCCTTATGAAGCACTTCCATCCTGCAGCCATCGGAAATCATCATAATATGGCAATTCTTTTTAGCATAAGCCTGCAGAAGCTGTATGTTGGCAATCGTATGGGAGATTCTCTGTCCGCCTATTCCGCCAAAAATCAATATTTCTTCGCATCCCGCTTCCAATGCCTTTTCTACAGCCAGCGCCATATCCGTATCATCCTTCATAACCGGCACCTTACAAAAACGTTCTTCGGAAAGCTCCAAATGCACAGCCGCTATGGTATCGCCCTCTGGTGCGGAATCCATATCCCCCAGCCAGTACGCAGGCTTTAAATGATTTTTTATAAAAAATCCGATTCCTCCGTCTACCGCCACGCTATATACATTTTCCTCTTCCAAAAGCCTTTTTAACAATTGGCCTTCTTTTCCCACGGGCGCTGCACCAACCAGAATCCCCTGCCTTTTACCGCTTTTTCCCATTGCTTTTTTCCTTTCTTTAAAAGCGCCTTTACCGCCAGAGACACGACCACTGCCCCCAGCACATATAAGATGGTAAATTCCTGCATTCCTTTTGGTCTGTACAAATACCAGATATCCCCCAAAAATGCGGAAGGATCAAAATCCCCGAAAATCCCCAAAAACCGGCTGCCCGCTGCAAAAACAGCCTTGACCGCCATAATGCCTGCAAACTGATGGAACATAATGTCCCAGGTACTTCTTCCCAGAATCAGAAGCAAATCGCACTGTTTTCCAAAACCGGAAAGTGTCATCGCCACCTTCAGCCAGAACAAAATACCCAACGCTCCTGCCAAATAGGTTGCCCACATACCAAAAGGATAATCACATGAGGAAGGAATGGCATAAACCGCCTTCCCGAAATGTGCATTTAACAAAAGGGAAAGAAAAAGGCAGGCTCCCAAGTATAAAGCCGCCGGTATTTTGGAAAAAACCTGTTCCAGAAAATCCCGATACAGCATACCGAAAGCATAAAAGGGCATAAAATACAAAATCCTGAAAACCGGATACAGAGCATATTCATGATAGCCGTGTCCTGCAAAATAAACGCCTGCAAAGCCCGCTGTCATAAATAACGCCTGTAGCAGCCTGTCAGTTAGCTTTGGCTTTCCAAAAAAATCCAAAAGCGCCTTTCCCGCACCGTACAAAATCTGCACACAGAAAAAAGGGAAAACAAACCAGCTCCCCATATTTAACACATAAAGATTTTCACTGTTTACGGGAAAAAGCAGGACGCCTCTCAAGGTAAGAGGTTCTCCAAAGGTAAAGCCAAACCCGTGAAGCAGGGCTAACATAATACCGTAAAACAGATTCCAGCACCATAAAGGAATCAACAGTCTCTTTACCTTATCCCACAAATACAGAAAAGGCGTTTTCAGCCTTTCGCTCCGGAAAAAATATCCTGAACCGAAAACAAAAATCCCCAGATGAAAGGCGCCGAAATGCATCCAGTTAGCCAGCATTTCCACGCCGCCTCCGTCGCAGTGGCTGAGCACTACGAAAAGAATGGCAAAACCGTATAAATATCTGAAAGTAAGGTTTTCATCCTGTAATCCTTCTTTTTGTACTCCTTGTCCTTTGTTCATGAAAACGGGCTCCTTTGTAAAAGCGGCTTTATCCGCGAGGCGAATATTGTCAAAATTTCCCTTCCGTATTATACTTTACTTAACTTTTTATCTATTTGCAACACAATATTACGGAAGCAGGTTTTTATGATGGGGTCTGAAAACGGGGATTTATTAAAAAATACTAATGAAAATCATGCAGACAATACGACGGAGCATGCCGGAAACGCTCTATGCAGGCTATCTTACCTTGAGCGGGATTCCAATTTTGAACTGCTGCGGATTCTTGCCATTCTCTTTATCATTTCCTTCCACTGCGCATGGGAAGGGGGCTTTGAATATCCCGCCTTTTGTTTTAATAAATTTCTGGTGGAATCCTTCCATATGCTGGGAGAATTGGGAGTCAATCTCTTTATTCTCATTTCCGGCTACCATATGATTCACGGAAGCTTCAAAATAAAAAAGCTGATTACGCTTCTTTTGGAAGTGCAGTTTTATAACTGGATCTGCGTCTTCCTCTGCGTGCATTTTGGTACGCTTTCTTTAGACAAACGGACGGTTTTGATCAATTTCTTTCCCGTTGCGGAATACAAATACTGGTTTGCAACCGCTTACATTCTGATATACCTGTTCTCTCCCTACATAAACAGGCTGCTGCTTGGTTTATCCCGGAAAGAGCTTCAAAAGCTGCTGCTTATCTGTCTGGTCATTTTCTGTATTTTCCCTACGGTCTACGGGGCTTTAAAAAACGACACCGAAACCTTATTTTATTACAATCGCTTTATCTGGCTATTGATCGTCTATATGCTGGGTGCATATATCCGGCTGTATCCTCCGGTAAAATATGTAAATTCCCTGAAATGGCTTTTCGTTTCCGCCTTTATCTTCTTTTTCATGGAATGTGCCATTTATGTTTTAGAGCGCTTCCAGCCCTTTTTTAACAAAATCGGTATTGTGGGCGGAAACTACTTCTGGCGCCCTAATACAATCCCTATGGCAGCTTTAAGCGTCAGTCTCTTTTTATGCTTCCGGTTCCTGAAACGGAAGCCCATAAAGCTTGTTAATCTGTTAGCCTCCACTACCTTCGGCATTTATCTGCTTTCCGACGGACAATTGAATTTCTACATGTGGCAGACGCTTTTTAAAACCACGGAATATACCTTTTCCCATAAGCTGATTCTGTTTATTCCCTTCTGCGCCCTTCTGATTTTTGTGATCAGCGCCTGCGCAGATCTTTTGCGGCAGCTTTTATTCCGTCCAATTTCCCGACTGTCGGGAAAGCTTATACGTCCTTCTTCGCCATCCTCCCGCTGACCCGGCTGTGGTCTATGCGCGCTTCTTCCGCTGAATCGTCAAATGGTCTGTGAATGTAGCTTTCGCCAATCTGTCTCTATTGGAAAGTGACGGTGGAAAGCTCCGTATAGGCCCCCAAATCGTCTGCAAAAGAACGTTCTGCCAGTTCAAAAATTACCACATCCGGTTTTATCAAATCAATATACTCCTTCATATAGGTATAATTTACCCTGGAAGCGTAATAAACCTCTCTGTAACGGTAAGTATACCAGCTCTCCCTGTTATCCAAAAAGCTGTCGTGAAGGATCAGCACGCATTTATCGGAAAGTGCATTTTCATTATAAAAATACGCCATGTTATTTCCTAAAATAACAGGCACATCCGCCCGGTAAGGACTGTCTGTTTCCACGCCGTGGGAAGAAGGAGCAGTACAGGTAAACTGCGGCACCCGATCGCAAATCTCTTTACTGGCGGCAAAAAACTCCAGCCCTGTCGTTACTTCCTGACTCTCCTCAAAGTCTCCTCTTTCCATAACCGGAATATCCGGATAGGTCTCATGAATCACTTCATCCACCATGGCCAATCCGTAGAAGGCTCCTAAGTCATTCCAGTGGGCGCAGTCATACTTTTTGTTATAGATCTGCTCTCTTTCTTTTATCTCCCTGAATTCTTCATGAGGCACCACATGGGGAATCCCCAATGCCTCCAGCTTTCTCTCCGCCATTTGGAGCGTGCTTTCCCTTGCTTCATCCACATAAATGCCCTCCGGCATATATTCCCCGTAGACGGAGGATTTATTGGGAGCAATGGTACAGACAAACAGACCGCCCCGTTCCCTGATATAGGCATTGCTCCTTGATAAATAAACCATAAGACTGTCCATCAGTTCCTCATCAATATTCAGCCTCTGATAATTCTGTATATATCCTTCGTCCGCCGGAAAAATATAGCCTTCTTTCCCCGGCATATGCAATTCCTCCGAAAACTCCCCGAAGAGATAATAAGAAATATCCGCATTCAAAATAATGGCGGCGTTCCGGAAAGCCACCCTGTCCTCCACATAATGTCCGTACCATTCCGTATGCAGTTTATCAAAATACAGTCCCGGCCATTTTGTCAGGGCTCTGTTTTCCAGTGAAGAATCTATGCTTTCTCTCGTATCCAGCATGAGAAACGGGATAAAGATCATTGCCACAAAACAGACTCCAAACAAAATATCCGCCGCTTTCTTTTTCCTGTTCATGACTCCTCCTAGAATCTGAAATAAATAAAAGGATTATAGGTACCGGTAATAATAAAAACAAAGCATAGGGCCAAAAGGATCAATAATATAAGCCTTCTTACCAGACATAGAGCGAATCCGTCTTTTATCTGAAAAATCCTTTTCCATGGCCCACATGCCAAAACCGCAATGACAAATAAGATTGTGGTTCTGCCGTCCATATAATAGGAAGGGCTGTAAGCCATAAAGGAATTCTTTGTTATGCCAAACATGACCTTTAAGTAGGAAAGGGTCTCTCTCACACTTACAAGATTGAATAATACCCAGCCTGTTATGACCACAAGGAGCGTATAAACATGGCCCAAGGCGGATTTAATAAAAGCAGCGCCTTTAGACTGTTTCCGGTTTTCCCCGCCGTATTTACTGATATCATGCTCCTCATTTTTATATTCTTTCCTCCTGCAAAGGCTTCCTCCCACTCTTTCCAGAATACAGAACATCCCGTGCCAAAGGCCCCAGAGTACAAACCCCCAGGCCGCGCCGTGCCACAGACCCGTAGCGAGAAATACGATGAAAAGATGCAGATACACATTTCCTCTTCTGCTTCCTCCCATGGGAATATACAGGTAATCCTTAAACCATGTGGATAAGGAAATATGCCATCTGCGCCAGAATTCCCTGACCGATTTGGAAATGTAGGGATATTGAAAGTTTTCGGGGAAATGGAAACCGAATATTTTACCCAGACCGATTGCCATATCCGAATATCCGGAAAAATCAAAATAAATCTGCAGGGTGTAGGCAATCGCCCCAAGCCATGCCACCAAGGTTCCCATATACGTTATATCACTTCCCATAATCTGCTGTGCCAGCGCCCCCATGGGATTTGCCAGAATCGCCTTTTTGGACATTCCTATGATAAAGCGCTCCGCTCCTTTTGCAAACAGCTCCGGCGAATGCTCTCTCTTTGTCAGAGCCTCTTTTACATCTAAATAGCGCACAATAGGCCCTGCAATAAGCTGTGGAAACATGGAAATATAAAGGGCCAGATTTAAGGGATCCTTTTGTACGATTTTTTCATCTCTGTAAACATCGATACAATAGGAAAGCCCCTGAAAGGTATAAAAAGAAATACCGATAGGCAGGACAATTTCCGGTATTTTCAAAAGACCCGGAAGAAATTTTCCCACATTTGCCACAATAAATCCCGTATATTTAAAGACGCATAAAATTCCCAGATTAACCGCCAAAGCGCCAATCAGCCACGGTTTCCTTTTCTTCCTGAAACGACCGATCGCCATGCCGAAAGCATAGTTACAGACAATGGAAGCCAGCATAACAAACACATATACCGGTTCGCCCCATGCGTAAAAAAGAAGACTGCAAAGAAGCAGGAAAATATTTTTCCCCCGCCCGGGCATCAGATAATATCCTATTATGGTAATGGGCAAAAATGCACATAAAAAAATGATCGTACTAAATACCATATCCGGCTCGTCTCTCTCCCTTTTTCTTCTACCCTTTTTCTTCTACCCTTTTTCTTCTACCCTTTTTCTTCTACCCTTTTCTCTTACCCTCTCCTCTTATTTCCCTTCAACACTCTCCGTTTTCCTCTTGTGGCTTTTTATCCTGTCCGTCAATCAGAACCTGACTTAATTTTTCTCCCACATACGTAAGCTTCATGGAAAAGAAGGGCGCATCCTCCAAAAGCATTTTTAAAAAAATCCGGTCTCCCTCCCAGAGGTTCAGATTCCATATTTCCTCCTTGGGAATCCACTTTAAAACGCCTTCACTGCAGTCCGTCAATTCCCCTTCAAAGCCGTCTGCCGTATAAAGGCACATATATTCCGTCTCAAAGGTATCCGTGGAAAAAGTAATCATCCCCCGGAACCGAAAAGCCGTAAGGGTCAGTCCCGTTTCCTCCTTAACCTCCCTGAACAGGCATTCTTCCGGACTTTCTCCTTTTTCGAAATGTCCGCCTACGCCAATCCATTTGTTTTTGTTCACATCGTTTTCCTTGCTGATCCGGTGCATCATCAGATAACAGCCGTCTTTTTCTATATAGCAAAGTGTCGTCAATTTTTCTTTCATTATATATCCATTCCTTTTGACTTCCCGGTTTCAATCTGTATTCCTCTATATTCAAGGAAACCTTTCACATCATACATTTCCTTTATCGCGCATTGTGCAATTCTTCCTGTTCCTGCATTGTTCCGGACCTTCTTACGGTTCTCAATTAAAAATATCGGGATACCGCTCTTTCATAAACTGACAGTAGGCTTGCGCTCCCACGGGATTCAGATGATCGGCATCCCCAAAATAATCGTTGGGATACATATAAAAATCCCCAAAAATCCGCACAGTAGGATTAGCAACCGCTAATTCATACATATAGTCCCGGTAATGTTCTTTAAAGTCCTCCGTTAAGATAGAACGGGAGGTTTCATTCATAGGAAGCTGTTCTACGACTACCTGGATATTGCTTTCCTTGCACAAATCAAAAAGCCTCTGCATATAGAAAGTAACAATATCGGACGCTGTAAAATCGCTTTCCTTGGCCTCTCCGTTTATATCCCCGCTGCCATTAGAAAGACCAAAATAGCTTTGTCCCCTTTGGGCGGTTACCTGCGCATACTTATCCGTATTGAAAGCATGTCTTCCCACAAATCCGGCATTTTTCAACGCCGTACAATATTTATTGGGCAGGTAAAGCCGGTACATCATATATTCCAGTCTGTAATGTTCGATTAAAATATTTTCGCAATCCTCATATTCCGCCGCAATCAAAAACAGCTCTCCCGCATCCTCCGGATTCATCACATGAAAATAAATATTTCTCGTCCAAAGCGCATCCACATCCATATAATGCATGGGCGCATATGCCATTACCACATATTCCGGCGCCGGATGATACTCCAGATATTCCTTTAGGGCATAATAGCCTTCTATGGGCGTTGTCCCGCCCAAAGCCAGATTATAACAATCGTTTGAAAGCTCATCCGGTATAAACCCTGCTTTTGTCCTGGAATCCCCCATGATCAAAACCCTGTTATACTCCCCGTTTCCGGTTATATAATCTTTTTGCTGTTTATACATGGCATATTCTCCATCCATATACCACATGGGAAATAATGCGCAGTAAAGTGAGAGCGCCGCAAATACTGGCAGCACGATTCCTATGAACTTTATAAACAGCCTGCCTATCTGCCGCCACATTTTCTTCCCTCACTCCCTTCCTGTCATGTCACTAAAAGTACAAAACGAAACCTTCGAAACCGCCCTTTAGGATTATGAAATTCATAAGAATCCCGTCAGAATCCAAGCCGTAAATCCAAATCTCCAAGCATCAGGCATCAGAATTGGAAATAAACAAACTCCTGGGAATTAAAGCTCGCCAGCAATAATACCATCAGTAAAAATCCATAATAAACCGCCTTTCTCACAGGAGAAGGAAGTTTGCCTACAGCAGCCAAAGGATCTCTATCAAGAGCTGCATAATCATACACCGCCAGCAGCCCTACCGGTATGATCATCTGCTTTAACGCCTTTATGTCAAATGCCCGGATACCATTTAAAATATAAGACGCCGGATGTCTCAGGCCGTCCTTCATATGTCCCAGAACATAAAAAGCCTGTCCTACGGATGTGGCCCTAAAAAAGCACCAGGCCCCTGCCACAAGGCAGAACACCACAGCCACCTTAAGCCACCATACCGGTCCGCGGCCTGCATGTTCCATGGATCCTTCCGTTTTCCTTTCCGCTTTTCTTCCCTTTCTCTTGGGAAACAGCAAATTCTCCACGCACTGCAAGGCGCCATGAAGCCCTCCCCAGATTACATAGGTAAAGGCCGCGCCGTGCCAGAGGCCGCTTAAACAAAAGGTAATCATTACATTAAGCACATTCCTAAGCTTCGAAACCCTGTTTCCTCCCAAAGGAATGTAAACGTAATCCCGGAACCATGAAGATAAAGAAATGTGCCACCTTCGCCAAAACTCCTTTACGGAAGCCGAAAAATAAGGACTTTTAAAATTCGTCATCAAATCAATATCAAACAGCTTTGCCGTCCCGATGGCAATATCCGAATATCCCGAAAAATCACAATAAATCTGCAAGGTAAAAAAGAAAACCGCCAGCACAAGGGCAAAGCCGTGATATGCCTCTACATCCTCAAATACCTTGTCCACAAATACCGCCAGATTATCCGCAATGACCAGCTTCTTAAAAAATCCCCACGCCATGAGCTTCATGCCGTAGGAACCTTTTTCATAAGTAAACCGGTGCTCACAGTCAATCTGGGGAAGAAGGTTTTTGGTCCTTTCAATAGGCCCCGCCACAAGCTGGGGAAAAAAGGAAATAAAGGCCGCATATTTCAAAAAGTTATGCTCCGCTTCCACATCCCCCTTATAAACATCTACCACATAGCTTAAGGTCTGGAAGGTATAAAAAGAAATCCCCACCGGCAGCATCAGAGATAACGTAACGGGATGCAGTTCAATGGCAAAAGACTGAAGCAGACGCACTAAAGTATTCTGGGCAAAATCAAAATACTTAAAAAAGAAAAGGACTAACAGACTGGCAGCCACCGCACCAGCCATAAGCATCCTTTTCACAGCCTTCTTCTGAAATTTTTCCATCCATACCACACAAAGATAAGATATCCCCGTGGTAAACAAAATCAACGCCACATACTTCACATTCCAGCTCATATAAAAATAATAGCTGGAGATCAACAGCACCACGCAGCGGTATTTTTGCGGCGCCGCCCAGTACATAAGAAACACAAGGGGCAGAAAAACCGCAAATGCCAGTGAGTTAAATAACATGATTCATACTCCGATAAAAAGTGAGCGAAACGGTAAGCCGGGTTATGTCGTTGGATGATCATCTATCTGGAACTGCCGTTGCCAGCAGTTTCTAGCAACCCACCTGAAAGCACAGCGGGCAACTGTATCGCTTTCTATTCGGTCTTGCTTCGGATGGGGTTTACATGTGCCCCTCCCGTTACCGGGAGGGCGGTAGTCTCTTAAGCTGCCCTTCCACCCTTACCGGGAATTCCCGGCGGTATATTTCTGTTGCACCTGCCTTGGAGTCGCCTCCACCGGACGTTATCCGGCATCCTGCCCTGTGAAGCCCGGACTTTCCTCGCCTGCCCCCTTTCGTACGGACAGGCGCGATCATCTGTTTCACTCACCATATATAATTACAAATTATATCTTTTTCTTTCGAAACCGGCCGGTTCCATTTTTATTCCATGACAGCCGATTCCAAAAAGAGATACCTGAAAATATTCCTATTCCCTACACCGGGAAGCAGCTGCCGCCTACAAATTCACGTACAATGGAATTGTTGGGCAAAGCTTCCGTACTGACTCCCAGAAAATACTCTAAAAACTTCAGCAAACGCTTAGCTTCATAATACTCCGGCTCATCCTCCCGGATTTCATAGAGAAGCGGCTCTGCATACTGCTTTAGTGCCGACAGCTCATAAATGGATGCGGAATTGAAAAAGGTATCCGCTCCCTCCTGGAAGGGAAAAATATTTTCTTCCTCGCCCCTGCGAACGGAGCCCCACATCTGAATGGTCCTCTTGGCGCTTGCGCCTCTTGTGCGGGCATCCCTTACCATACGTCGCAAAAGTCTGCCGTCTGTGGTGGGAATCCGGTTATGGTCGTCAATATTCAAGGTTGTAAGAGCGCTGATATAAATCTTGTACTTACTCTCAACCGGCAGTGCATAAGACATTTTATCATTCAAGCCGTGAATGCCTTCCAGTACCAGAATGTCATCCGGTCCCAGCCTCTTTACATTTCCCCTGTACTCTCTCTGCCCCGTCTTAAAGTTAAAGGTAGGCAGCTCTACCTCCTTCCCCTGAAGAAGGGCAACCATGTCCTTATTGAACTGCTCTACATCTAAAGCTTCCAGACATTCAAAATTGTAGTCCCCGTTTTCAAGCCGGGGGGTGTCTTCTCTGTTTACAAAATAATCGTCGAGGGCTATGGTATGGGGTATGATCCCGTAAGTACGCAGCTGGACTGCCAGCCTGTGGGAAAAGGTAGTCTTTCCGCTGGAGGAAGGTCCTGCGATCATAACAAACTTAACACCGGGCTTTTCTGAGATTTCCCTGGCAATTTCGCCGATTCTCCGCTCCTGAAGGGCTTCCTGTACCAATATAAGGTCATTTAAATTCCCTTTACAGATTTCATTGTTCAAATCCCCTACCGTATCTACGCCCAGCTTTTCGCCCCATTCATCCGCCTGCTTTAAGGTCTTAAATAGCTTTGTACGGGGCACAAACTTCTGCAGTTCTTTGGGTCTGTGCTTTTCCGGAAGATTTAGAATCAGTCCGTTCTCATAGGGCAGTACTTCAAAATACTTAATGTAGCCTGTGTGCGGAAGCATATATCCATAATAGTAATCGTAATATCCGTCTAACTCATAGACATTGATAGTGGAGCCTTTTCTGTATTTAAACAGCTTTACCTTTGCTTCCATTCTCTGTGAAGCAAAAAGCCTGACAGCCTCCGCCGTGGGATATGCCCGCTTTTTAATTTCCAGATTGCTTTCCACAATATGACGCATCTGCGCTTCTATTTTTTCCGCTATGGCTTTATCGATCGTCACATCTTTCTGCACATCCATATAGTAACCGCTGCCGATGGCAAAATCCACCTTTATTTTTTTGATTCCCTCTAATTCGGGAATCTGGCTTACCGCCTTCATAAAAAGCAGAGTTGCAGTGCGCACATAAGCCTTATGTCCTGCATCGTCACAATAGGTCAGAAACTGGATCTCACAGTCCTTTTCCAGCTTTTTGTATAATTCCTGTATTTTGCCGTCCACAATCACAAGAGCAATCATATCGTCATAGGCAGCCTGATACTGTTTTGCTATTTCCTCGTAGGGAATCCCGGTTTCAAATTCCTTTTTTTCATTTCCGATCATTACTGTCGCCATATTTCCCTCTCTTTCCATTACAGATATAAAATCCACGCCTCTTACTCATTGGTAAAGCCTGAAGGTATGACATAAATGCACTTCCGCGCTAAAATTCATAACGCTTTTTTATTTCTACGGTTTTATTCACATATATGTCATACATAAAAGAACGGCTCCTCCGCTTCATTGACATAAACCGAAATTTCCGGCAGCTCTCTCTTTACATAATCCCTCATATAGGGCACAAAAATCTTTTCAATGCCAAAATGGCCCGCGTCTATGATAGAAATCCCTTTTGCCACGGCGTCAATTCCTTCATGATGGTCGATATCCCCGGTAATATATACATCCGCCTTCAAAGAAACCGCCGCATCTATCATGCTTCCGCCGGAGCCGGGGCAGACAGCCGCCTTTTCCACTTCTTCATCCTCATTCCCAAAGACCCTGACCTTGGAAATACCAAAGCTTTCCTTTACGAAAACGGCACATTCCCTAAGAGTCATCCTGTGGGGCAGGATTCCGAAACGGCCGAAGCCTTCCGTGGAAATTTCGTCCTCATAGGTAGTCTCTAAAACCTCTCTGTTTTGCAGCTTTAATTCATCCGCCGCCGCATCGGCCATTCCCATAATGTCGAAATTGGTGTGCATGGCAAAATAGCACATATCCTTCTGCGCCAGTCTGATGATTCTTCTGCCGATAAAGTTATCCCCTCTGACCTGCTTTATACCTTTAAATATCAGAGGATGATGGCTTATGACCATATCCGCCCCAAGCTTTATTGCCTCATCAATTGCTTCATCCGTGGCATCCAGCGTGATGTACACCGACTTCACTTCTTTTTCCGGACTGCCCACAAGCAATCCCACATTATCCCAGTTCTGGGCAAAATGCGCCGGCGAAAGTTCCTCCAGCTTTGCCATAAGCTCCTGACATTTCATCCTTTTTCCTCCATGCCTCATTATCCGCATCCCGTCTCCGGGACAGACAATGTCTTGGCAGATTTCTGCAAATTTCCTTATTTCTATTTCGGCATTTCCTTTAAGGCCCCTGCTTCACAAATCCAGTGCAGACTCCACATAATCCAGATATTCCCGCAGTTCTTCCCTGCGCTCCGTTTTCGTTACCTGAAAAAGCAATGCTTGGGTCTTCTCTTTTTCCTTCTTTAAAAACTCCAAGAAGACCTTCGGTCTTTTGGAAAGCAGCACCGGACCGAAATAGTCTTCGACTGTTTGGGAATACTTCGGCTGCTCTTCAAAATCATTAGATTTGCCTTGGCTAACTTCCCGTTTATGGGCTTCTACATTTCCCGGCGCAATGCTTCCTTTACAAATTTCCGGCTGCGCTTTGATAACCGGGTAATACTTTCCCTGGTCAAGAACCATATTCTCATCTACTATTTTTATGCCCTCTTGCCGCAAAAATGCCCGTACCAGAAAGATTTCCGACTGGGGCTGTAGAACTAATTCAAAGGATTTACCAAGGCGCTGGAAGGCTCTTTGCAAAATTCCTATGGTCAGCCTTCCTCCCATGCCCGAAATCAACAGAGCATCCGCTTCGTTTTCCTTCAAGGCCTCCGTTCCGTCCGAAAGCCTTACTTCTATGTAATCCGACAAACGATACTTACTGATATTGGCTTTTGCCCTCTCTAAAGGACCTTTTTTGACATCCATGGCGATGATACCGGGGCATTTTTTTTCTTTCCAGAGATAAATGGACGTATAGCCGTGGTCGCAGCCGATATCCGCAACCCTGCTGCCCTCCGTTACCATGTCCGCAACAGCCTGTAATCTCTTTGATAACTCCATATTAATCCAGATAGTCCTTTAATTTACGGCTTCTGCTGGGATGGCGGAGCTTACGGAGCGCCTTTGCCTCAATCTGCCGGATACGCTCACGGGTAACATTAAATTCTTTTCCCACTTCTTCCAAAGTACGAGCCCTTCCGTCATCCAGACCAAAGCGGAGCTTTAATACCTTCTGCTCTCGTTCCGTCAAAGTATCCAGCACTTCCCCAAGCTGCTCCCGTAGAAGGGTAAAAGCAGCCGCATCCGCAGGTACGGGAACATTATCATCCTGTATGAAATCTCCCAGATGGGAATCCTCTTCCTCTCCAATGGGAGTCTCTAAAGAAACCGGCTCCTGTGAAATCTTTAAAATCTCACGGACACGGTCCACGGGCATATTCATTTCCTTTGCAATTTCCTCCGGGGTAGGTTCACGCCCTAACTCCTGCAATAACTGTCTGCTGACGCGAATCAGTTTATTGATGGTCTCCACCATATGAACGGGAATACGGATGGTCCTCGCCTGATCCGCAATAGCCCTTGTAATGGCCTGTCTGATCCACCATGTGGCATAGGTGGAAAATTTGTATCCTTTTCTGTAATCGAATTTTTCCACAGCCTTGATCAGACCCAGATTTCCTTCCTGAATCAAATCAAGGAAAAGCATACCTCTTCCCACATATCTTTTGGCTATGGAAACGACCAGTCTAAGGTTAGCTTCTGCTAATCTTTTCTTGGCTTCCTCATCGCCTTCTTCCATTTTTTGGGCCAGTTCGATTTCTTCCTCCGCACTCAAAAGGGGCACCTTGCCGATTTCCTTTAAATACATACGGACAGGATCTTCGATGCTGACGCCGTCAGGAACGGAAAGGTCGATATTCTCCACATCCACCTCTTCCGCTTCCGCCAGAATGATTTCCTCATCTGGCTCGTCATCGTCGGTTATCCTCAGTACATCAACACCGCTTTGTTCTAACGTTTCCAAAATCTTGTCATACTGCTCCTCTTCCAGTCCCAGATCGGCAAAATGATCAATAATCTCCTGATAGTCCAAAACATTTTTTTTCTTTTTCGCAGTCGCCATCAGAGTTTTCATTTTCTCTTCAAACTTTGCCAGTGTGTTTTCATCCATTTTAATGGTCCATCCTTCCACTTCTGATTACATATTTTAACCTTAATCCAGAGAAATATGCGTTTTCTGCAATTCCTGTAAGGCTTTCTTGGCTTCTATTATATGGCTGAAGGCATTTTTATCGCCGCTGCCCTTCTCCATCTCTCTCTTAAGGCTGGCATTTTTGATGCTTACAATAATATCATGCAGCGCCTTTTCCTTCTCTCCCCTTGTGTCGAATTCCGCCGCTTTGTCCTCAATATCCACTTCCCTGATTCCCATTACCTGTCTGAGATGGTCGGATATCTTGGTGCAGAAAAGCGCGGCAATCTCCTTTTGTTCTTCCTCCCCTGTGTCCCGATCCGCCTGAAGGGCCGCCATAATCGCGGAGGGGGAAGGGGGCTGTCCCGATTCTAAGGCGTCAAAAAGCTTTGCTGCCGCTTTTTGGTAAATACCCTCTGAAAAATCGCCGGGCCCTATATATTTCTTTATTTTCCCGTAAACCGACGGCTCGTCCGCCAGCCAGGTCAAAAGAATTTTCTGGTTTTTTAGAAGAGGCTCGTCTTTTTTTTCCTGCTTGGGAATGTGTTCCGGCTCCCGCCTTCTGACCAGCCCCGCATTCAGCTCTTGTTTATTGGCAAAAGCCGCTACGCTTTTGCACATTTCCTCGTAGCCGAAATTGTATTTTTCGCATGCCGCTTCAATAAAGGGTTTGGCGTCCTCAAACTGATCCGATACCTGATAGAGCTTTTCCACCAGGGCGCTCCGAAACTTCAGCTTGCTTTCAGGCGCCTTCATATCGTAGCCTTTTGCTAACATCCGCAGTTCAAAGGAAAAGCTGTCTTCAGCCTCCTCTATCCTTTTTTCAAAGGCTTCCTTTCCCAGATTTTTCATAAATTCATCCGGGTCCTTATATGGCTCTAAATGCAGGATTTTCCCCATAAGCCCCGCATCCCGCAGGATGCCGATGGCCCGAAGGGCCGCTTTTACGCCGGCGCCGTCGCTGTCATACGCCAAAATGACACTTTCCGCATACCTTCGAAGCAGGCTTGCCTGTCCGCTGGTAAACGCAGTGCCCAGGGAAGCCACCGCTTCCGTAAATCCCGCCTGGTGCATGGCGATGACATCCATGTAGCCTTCACAGAGAATCATATAATTCTTTCTGGAAGTTCTGGCAAAATTCAGCCCGTATAAATTTCGGCTTTTATCAAATACCTCTGTCTCCGGGGAATTCAGGTACTTGGGCTCTCCCTCTCCCATGACCCGGCCTCCGAATCCGATGACCCTGTGATTAATATCCTGAATGGGAAACATGACCCTGTTCCAGAATTTGTCGCTCATACCGTATTTTTCATGGTAGGTGGCAAGTCCCGCGTCCCTTATTTCCCCGTCGCTGTAGCCTTTACTCTTTAGGTACAAGGTCAGGTCATTGCTTTTTACATTGGCGAAACCAAGTCCGAATTTCTTCATGGTTTCTTCCGACAGCTGCCTGCCCTGAAAATACTTAAGTCCCGTTTCTCCCTGGGGCGCCCGGAGCTGATAAAAAAAATAGGTGGCGGCGTCTTTGTTTAAGGCAAGCATCTTTGCCCTTCTGCTTACCTGCCGTCTCGTATTTTCATCATATTCCGCTTCCGGCAGCTTGACGCCCGTCCTTTCGGCAAGCTGTTTCAACGCTTCGGGAAAGGTAAAGTTCTCGTACTCCATCACAAAGGTAAAGACATTGCCCCCGGCCCCGCATCCAAAGCACTTATAAATCTGTTTGTTGCGGCTGACCATAAAGGACCCTGTCTTTTCATTATGAAAGGGACATAATCCTACGTAATTGCTGCCTTTTTTCTTGATTCGGACGTATCCCGAAATCACATCTACGATATCATTTTTCTGTCTGACTTCTTCTATTAATTCTTCCGGATAATACATTCTTTCTCCATCAACCGTGCCAGGTCTTGGGGATAAACAATTCCTCATACTTGGCAATGGCAAATCTGTCTGTCATGGCGCCCACATAGTCGCAGACGATCTGCTCCTTGGGCGTACCGTCCCGCTCCATTAAATCCAAGGTCTCCCTTGGTATCATGTCTAAATGTTTCAGGTAATAGTGATACAGGGATTCCATCAGCATTTCCGCCTTGCCCTCTTCGCTTTTGGCAATGGGATTCTGATATACGTTTTCAAACATAAAGCTGCGCATTTCCTGCATGGCCTTGGCAACGGGACCGGACATGGAAATGTCGTTTTTTCCCTTGCTGTTTGTGACGATATCGTGAATAAAGCTGTCTAACCGTTCCGACAAGGTATAACCGATAACGGCTCCTATGCTCTTTGGGACATCCTCATCCTTTAGGATATTCCCTCTGATAGCGTCATCCATATCATGATGAATATAGGCAATCTTATCGGACAGTCTCACAATCTTACCCTCCAAAGTAGACGGCATACTGGCGGTCTGGTGGTTTCTGATACCGTCCCTGACCTCATAAGTGAGATTTAACCCGTGTCCCCTCTTTTCCAGCACCTCTACGGTACGCACGCTCTGTTCACTGTGCTCAAAGCCTAATGGGCAAACTCTGTTCAGCGCCCGCTCCCCTGCATGACCGAAAGGTGTATGCCCCAAGTCATGTCCCAATGCAATCGCTTCCACTAAATCCTCATTTAGCTGCAATGCCTTGGCTATGGTCCTGGCATTTTGGGAAACCTCCAGGGTATGGGTCAGCCTCGTCCGGTAATGGTCTCCGTCCGGCGTCAGGAAAACCTGCGTCTTGTCCTTTAAACGCCTGAAGGACTTGCTATGGAGAATCCTGTCCCTGTCCCTTTGGAATACGGGACGGATGTCGCATTGTTCTTCATCCCTTGCACGTCCCCTGCTGTTTTGGCTCAAGCAGGCATAGGGACTTAAATATTCACTTTCCCACTTTTCAAGATTTTCTCTGATAGTCATGCTTCATTCTTCCTTTTTGGACCCGGTAGGACAAAAAATTCCGATTTCATACGCCTACTTTACATATTCTGCACGTTCCTTTTATTTCCTTTTTTATTTTTACCTAATTATGATTTGTGAAATATGGCTGAATCGCCGAACCGCACAAGCCGGTATGCCATCCCCGAACGGGACTGAGAATTCCACACAAAAGCAAGGAATATTCTTATGTTGCTTTTGTGTGGATCATAAATAATATGTTTACTCTTTTCAATACGGTTTCCGTAAGCAAACAGAGGTTTTTTCGTTATTTATTCCTCCGCCCTGGTACTCAAAAGCTTTAGCGGCTCCTCTTTTAAATTCCCCATGGTGGTAATACCGGAAAGGACTATGGCGAAGATAAACAAGGATGTTCCCGCAAACAAAGTGACCGTAAGCTTTCCTTCCGTAACCGTCTCCACCTCTTCTTGTGAATCCGCATAAACCATGCCTGCGCTGAATGTGGTATCGAAGAGATGCTCTTCATTCATGGTGCCTGCAAACCTGCCCGTTAAAGCCTGGCCCGCTATACTGCCGGCTATACAGCCCAAAGCGGCAGTCAGCAGAATACCCGACAATATGGATCCGGCGCTTTCCCCCTTGGAAGCCCCTAAGGAACGTTCAATAGCCGTCCGTCTTTTCTGCCTGGTAATCATCAGATGGTTAAAAAATACCATAACCAGAACTGCCATAATAACGCCTGCCGCCACCATAATGAACGCCATTCGTTCCATCTGCTTTAAGCCCGCCTCCAGCTTTGTATAGCCTTTATCGTAAAAATGAATTTCCAGATTTTCAACCCCTTGTTTTTCCCACTCCTTCATAAACTCATCAATGGCGCCGTTAGGAATGCGGAAAGCCGTATTGTATGGAGACAGCCTGCCAAAACCTCCGATATTATTTTCATCACTGTTTTTAATAGAGTTCTTTGGTATAAAGATTTCATTATAAGCAACATCATAGCCCCAGTCCGCAGTATCAGAGGGCAGGGAAGCATATATTCCCACTACCGTATAGTCCGACTCATAAAAGGGCTGGAATAACTCTCCTTGTGCCGTCAGGGAAAGATTCCCCCATAAATAGGATGCCGAAGAGGCATAGTTGGCATAGCGGAGCCCCAGATTTATGGTATCTCCCACCTTAATGCCGTTTCTTCTGGCAAAAGCATAGGACAACAGGCATACCTGATTGCCGTTTTCATAATCCTCTTGCTCAAAAGCTCTTCCGGATTCAATATAAGTACTGCCGTTATAAAAGGACATGATCAGATTCAGATCATCCGTGGCCGTAACGGGCGCACTGCCAAAGAACATGTGCACTTCTTCCCCGTAATTCTCCCATATTTTATCATGGCCCTTTTCATAAAACTCCTCGTCCATGGCTTCCACGGAAATTTCCGGCAGCCTGTTCTCTATAGGCGTCCCGTCGGCATAGGTCTGCCCCGAGGAAGGTCCGCCGTTTGGAATCCATTCAAAAGGCTTTTCAAAGGGCTTTTCCGGATCCCAGTTGTGAGGAGACGTATTCACTACGCTCATGATATAGTTGGTATCCGCATACATCATCTCGGGATTTTTATTATAGTGATCGCAGAAATACAGATTTGGCGTATTATAGGTATAAGCGCCGTCAATGACCTCTATGACCTCCATTTCCACGGCATGATCGGGAATGCAGTCCTCTACGGGAGATGCGATTACCACAATGCTGTTGGATATGCCTTCATCATCATCCAACATCTTGTAATCCGGCAGGTATGCCATATAATAGGGCCTTTTTTCCGGCCCGCTTATATATTCCACATTTTCCATATCAAGAACCGATAAGGACATGGTTTCCCCGTATTCCGGAACATTGCGGTACCGGTAATCCCAAAGCTCCGCATCCCACATACCCTTGGGCGACACCGATAAAGGCTTTTGTTCCACTGTCGCCATTGTGACGAAAGCTTCTTCAAAGCGTTTCAGATTTTCCCTGCACAAATAGTTTAAATTACAGCCAATGCAAAGAAGCAGTGCGCAGAGAGCTACAAGCACAAGAAAAAGTAACGTTTTTATCTTTGTCCTGAAAAGCTGTCTGATACTGTTTTTAATCATCTGCCCCACCTGCCTTTACCGCCGGTTTCCCGCTGTCTGCTTCTTTTGCCTGTATGAAAGCTTTACCCTCCTTTTCCACAGAAAGTCTGCCATCCAGCATTCTGTAAACGCCGTCCGCTTCCTTTGCCACTTCCGGATTGTGGGTAATAACGATAACCGTATACCCCTCCTCATGAGCCAGTTTCTTTAAAATATCTACAATATGCCGTTCATTTTCCGTATCCAGATTTCCAGTAGGCTCATCTGCAAGAAGAATTTTCCCGCCTGCCGCCAGAGCCCTGGCAATGGCTACCCTCTGCTGTTCGCCGCCGCTCATCATCAAAGGGAACTGCTTGTAAATCTTCTCCGTAAGCCCTACGGAAAGCAGCAGTTCCTGCGCCCGCTTTACGGCTTCCTTTTTTTTGAGCTTTTTCATCTCCATGGGATACATGACGTTTTCTCTTGCCGTCAGAAGGGGAAAAAGCTGGAAGGACTGGTACACTACCGATGCCACATCCCTGCGGTAGCGGTCTCTGTTCATCTTGCGAAGATCCTCTCCCTCTACCAGAATAGAACCTTCATCCGCCACATCCAACCCTGCCAGAAGAGAAAGCAGGGTCGTTTTTCCACTGCCGGACTCCCCTACAATGGCATACAGAAGTCCCTTTTCGAAGGAACAGCTTACACCCTTTATTGCATGTACCGTCTGATACTTTGTTTTATAGGAATAATTAACGTTTTCCACTTTGATCACTTCCATTTTATTCCCCTCCTTTTAATCATTCTGACTTAACACCATCATAACGCTCAATCGTTTCAAAGGCCACAAAGCCGCCGCTTCCCCCAGGAAATAGCAGACCATAAAGGCGTCTGTAACAAAGAACAGCATTTCGGCTGCCACCTTTAAAATCACCGCGCTTACAATACATCCCAAAACACATCCGGTCAAAGCCGTCAATGCGTATTCCAAACAAATGATCATAAAACTGCTGCCATGTCCTTGTCCCAAAGATCTCATGATGGCATATTCCGGTTTTCTCCCCTTTATTAAAAGGCTTGCCGTTACATAGCCGATGCATAAAACCGTCACTCCCAAAAAGGGCAGCATACCCATAAGCAGATTTTTGTTTCTGATAAGCTGTTCCGCCGCCTGGATAAAAGTCTCGTCCCTTATGGAAAGTCCGTATCCGTCATACCAGTTCTCTGCTCCGGGCAAAATCTCCAGAAACTGCAGCTTTTTCATCTCGTCCTTAAAAGCATTTATCTCGTAAGGGTTTTTTAACATAAAGGAGGCCGAACTGGCATAAAACTCAATCCCATTTTCATAAAAAAGACTTCTTGCGGTTTCAAAGGGTATGATAATATTGGGTTTCGTATCAGTTCCCGTATAATTCTCTATATTCATAAGCCCCACAACCGTATATTCCCCTACATCCAAAGGTTCCAAAACAATAACATGATCCTGTCTGAAGTTTGTATAGTAAGCGCTCAGGGTAAGGGTCGCTCCGGGAACTATCCCCTGTTCTTTGGCAGCTGCCTCGTCTATGACGCAGATTCTTTCCTTTGATGAAAAAAATGTTTGCGCGTCCATATCCTCCGAAAGCCCCTTCGATTTACCGGAAAATACTATTTCACCTTCTGAAAATCCCGAAACTGCTGCGGCATTGTTAATCCCTACCGCATAATAAGGCAGCCGTTCCAGATAATCATCGCCTTCAATCCTTCCGTTTCCCATCCGTAGCTGTATAGAAAAAAGCGGCTGATCGACATATTCCGAATTTAAAATGCCGTCCACATATTTTTCCTGGATTTTCAATCCCGACGCAAGCGTTCCTTTTAAATTGCAGACGGTTCCTTTTACAGGCAGCACTTTGGGCAGCTCCTCCATCTGTTTGTCCACTTCTGCAATATTTCCCATATAGGCGTTTAAAAGAATAACCGTTATCATACAGATTAAAAGATTTAAAACTGTTTTCTTCTTATACCGGATGCCGTTTTCCACAGCTCTTTGAAGCATAAATAAAGCCCCCTCTCTTTTATTTCCCTCACACCGTTCCTTTTACTCGGAAGATTCATCCAAAAGCTCCACATAGTATCTGCCGTTTTCCCTGCTCATGATAAGCCTGTATTTTCCCGCCTTATTTCCGTCTTTATCGGTCAGATACAAAAGCAAATCCGTGTCCATATAATCAGGAAAATCAAATTCCCCATCGTCATGCACATACCATATAATGACATTGTCGTTATGAGAAATATAATCCAATCCGATCATAGTTCCCACATCCCTGTAATAACATTCATAGCCATCGGGAACCTCTAAGCTGAAGGTATAGCCTCCAAAGCGGGTTTCGTTGGAAGATGACAGCTGTCTTTTTTCTCCCACAGGCAGCTTCATCCAGTTATCTTGATCCATTTCGGAAGCATAAACGTTCAGTCCGACCTGCTCTTTTCCCGCAAAGCGCATTTCCCATATGCCCGCCAGAGAGCAGATGAAAACAGCTGCCGCCGCTGCTATGGCATATTTTATCAGCTTACTGCCCTTTCCTCTTTTTCTGTATTTTATATTTTCAAAAATACGCTCCTTAAAATCCTTTTTCGGCTCAATCTGACCGATCATTTCCTTTATCCGTTCAAATCTGTCATCATCCATTTTCATGCCCTCCCAGCAATTCATTTAATTTTTCCCTGCCTCTTTCCAGCCGTTTTTTGACGGCCGATTCGGATATTTTCAGAATTTCCGTTATCTCCCCGATCTTATAGCCTTCTACATAATATAAAAGAAACACTTCCTTATATACAGCCGGCAGCTTCATAAGAGCTTCCATCAAGGCATGGTCCGCCTCATTTTTGCATGTCATCCCAAGCTGTTCCAAAGGAATCAGGGGATGTCTTTGATAAAACCGCAGCTTATTTTTGCAAATATTGATGTTAACACGTAAGAGCCAGGCTTTTATATGCTCTTTGCTTTGAAATTCCTTTCTGTGCTCCATGTATTTGATCAGGGTATCCTGAACCGCGTCTTCGGCGTCATACCTGCTTCTTAGCATGACTACGCCCACGCGGTAGAGCATGTTCCCGAATTCCTCAAAAGCTTCTTCTGCTTCCACTGTCTTCACCGCCTTTATAGTAATACACCCGGGATGGGGAAAAAGTGACATTATTTTATAAAATCATAAAAATTGCCGAAAGACTCAGACCTCATCTTTCGGCAAATTATATTTATCTTACTTATAAAACAAAACTCTACATCAACCGGACACTAACAGCGCCAACACTGCAAATTTCATTGTTTTCCCTTCTTCCGGCAGCACCTTTACGGCTACATGATGCTTTTTTTTGCATGCAGATGCATACACCTCGTCGCTTCTTCCGAAGTCGCCCCATCCATCGGGAAAATTTCCGTCAAGAACCCGTTCACATTTACCGTCTATGTAGATTTCGGCTTTTCCGAAGCTGCCGTCTACGGCTTTCCAATAGGTCAGGCCAAGGTTAGCAAATTCTAACTCAAATTCCAGACTGCCTATATCGGAATTTCCCAGCCAGCCGTTATGAAGATGGGGATGAAGGTCTGCCGTTTCCCAGCCGTTTAAGCTTACAGGAGCGGTATTTGACCCGTCCAGAATGTCTCCGATTCCTTCTTTGGGATTTGTTTCCGTTTCCCGGGCTTCTGTCCTTTTCGCTTTTTCTTTACCGCATTCCTCATAAATCCTGTCTAAATAAGCGCACACCAGTCCTCCTGCAATTTCATGGCCTCTATCGTTGGGATGAATGTCGTCGGGGGAAATATCCGCCCATTGATAGCATCCCGCTTCTATTTCCGCCAAAACCACATTGCCGTAGCTGATCATGGGAAGCTTATATTTTTCTCCCACCTTGGAATGATATGCCTGGGCATTGGTCCCGTCCTCCATGGTCATAAACAAAAGCACCACTGCCGGTCTGCTTTTTGCACAAAGCAGAGTCTTTATCAGGCGTTCATAGCTTTTTTCATAGAAAGGCTCCGCCGTATCGTTTACGGTAAAATCCACTATGATGAAATCCGGCTCATAGGAAAGTACGTCTCTTTTTGCCCGATGCAGACCCAGATAGGAATCCGTAGCCCCTATACCTGCATTGATATAGTTGATTTCCGTTTCCGGGAACTTCTTTTTCCACCAGTTCGCCATGATTCCCGCATAGGATTTTTCAGGCGAAGAGGAAAAGAACCCTTCCGTAATGGAGCCGCCCAACGCCGCAACCGTAACAGGCTGCCCGGATATTGCCTTTTCCATAACCTTTCTGACAGCCCCGTCGTCCGAATTTTTCCATGCAAATGCTTTTTTTCTTAAATTTATCATGCCGTATTCTCCCTGCCTTTTTGTCTGGAAAACCTTTCATTTCGACCTCAAAACATTTTCTATTCTCTTTCAGCCTGTTTCTTCTCTGCATCCTCTAAAGACTGATAACCGTAAAATTTCACTTCATTTTCAATGATCTTCTCCAAAAGGTTTTCGCCGTTTTCTTCCGCCTGTATTACCTGCTTATAAATCAGTTCCACAGTCTTTGAAGAATAAGTCTTGTACTCACCTCTTAAATAACTTTCTGAAGAAGAGCCGTTATATACGCTGTCCTCACTACTTCTGAATACTCTGCCGTTTTCACGGATATGGGGATACATCTCATAGACCTGCTTATCCCACTTCACATGGATATCCGCCATCTCATCTATCATTTTTTCCGTTTCGCGGGAAACCTTTGGCAGATGCTCTTTGATTCCTTCAAACTCTTCCGGATAGGTAGTTTCCATCATGAAACCGTATTTTTCAAAAATCAGATTCCGTCCCTGTTTAATGGAATTTTTCAGATCGTCCATATAACTTTCCAACGTCTCTTTGGAATAAACCATCCACTGGCTCATCCGCATCTTAAAAAAAGTATCCGGATCATTCTGACAGGATGCTCTTCCTCCCGTATTCTCTACGTTTTGAAACAGTTCCCATTCCGTCTGTGCAATATCAAAAATCAATCGTTCCGTTTCGCTGACCTGTGCCATGTAAAACCACTGCTCCTTTCTATCTGACCTTTATGCCCGTATCAATTTCTATGGAAGCCCTTACACCTTCGGATTCGCTTATTACTTCTCCGGGAATATACATAATGAGTACCAGCGTATCATCCTTTACATAGCTGAAACCGTAAGGCTCCTTTTCAAGATTCTCAAGATCAAAATCATATAAGTTGAATTGTTCTTTATAATCATCTGCAGAAGGCTCCATTCTCTTCATGAATTCATCGAATGCCTCCCTGTCAATATCCTTACTGATAACTTTATAATAGCCTCCTGTTGCCAGATTATGGGCCGCTTCATCCAAAGCATCTCCCCAATCACTTAAACGGACGCATTTTCTGTTTACCATATCAAAGCTGATTGCAAATATGTCCTTTCCATAATCGCCCATATCCCTTCGGAACACAAAGGATACGAACTCCGTATTGCACGCAACGATTTCATAGTCTACCGTATAAGTATCATACTCTATATCTTCCCCTGTTTCCGGCTTTTCTCCCGTAGCAATTTCCCTAATTGCCGTATTCCACTGATTTTGTACACTTTCATCTGACATATCCACAAACTGGGGATAATAAACGCTTTTTCCATTCTCATTGTCCGAAGCATCGGTCAGTCTGTACTTCAGAGGTTCTGCTTTCTCTGTTCCGGTTTCTTCCGGCTCCTGCTCTACGTCCGATTCAAAAAAGGTCAAAGGACCTTCATAAGCGGTATGACCGGTCTCAAGAGCCTCTCCTTCTACCGTGATCAGAATGCTTTCTCCATCATAAGCAGTTAAAAACGTATTAACCAGACCGCCCATTACAATATATTCTCCGCTGCTTCCCATCATATTGAGATATTGGGAAAATCCTTTTGACAAGTCCAGCTTCAGGGCTTTTCCGTCCTGCTCAAAATTCTTTACCTCGGTATCAATGGACACCACGTTCATTTTTGCCAGCTCGCTGATCAGATTTTTGGGAGTCAGACCTTTTATTTCCACCTCTTTCTGCTCAAATCCGTCTGCCGCCGCATTTCCGTAATAAACAAGAACCTTTACCGCTTCTTCTTCCTCTTCCACGCTTTCAGGCTGCTGCACCGCCTCCGGCGTCTTTATATCAGCCGTTTCATTTGTACAGCCCGTTACCGAAAGAAGCATCAGCAGGATCAGCCATAAAACAAATTTCTTCTTCATAATAATAATCTCTCCTTTTTCCACTCATACACTTTTTCATAAAATATGGAATCATAGCTACTATACCATGTTTGAGAGCTTTTGAGAAGAGCGCAAATCCTATCTGTCATAACCCAAAAAATCCAGAACGCTTTCAATGCGTATTTCCGTAAGGGCGCTGTTGGTCGTCCGGCTTAAGTCTTCCTCCAACGCAAAATAGCCCCATTCATTTCCGCTGTAAATCCGTGCTTCCATAAACTCCTCTCCCGCATTAGGATCAGTCCCGGAAAAATAACTGCAGATGGCTATCATATCTGTATAGCCGTCACGGTTATAATCCGGAAAGGAAACGCATTCTACCCTATGGAAAAGAGCATTCCGTATATTTTCCTGTTCCATTCCCCATAAATAAGCAACGGCCTGACCATCCTTTAACACAATAAAAGTCACGTCTGCAGCGGGATTTTTTTCCGTTTCAGGTTCATAGGCCGCTACGGTTACTTCTCCATGTTGCGCCACGGTCGTCTGAAAGGTCTGATCTTTTATCAGCCCCTCCTCTGTCATCAGGCGGTTGGAAATAAAACGGTAACCCTCTTCCGTTTTTTCCAGAACCGTTTCCGTATCTATTTGACGATAAGCTCCCTCCATCAGATTTTCATCCCGCTTAAACCGAAGGGTAAAGCGCTTTTCATCCTTTGTGGTTCCACCGATACAGGTATAGGCGGTATAATTGGTGTCTCCCGCCTCATGATAATAGGCGTCGTACTCCGGCAGGTAAGTCCACTGCAGGGGATTTTCCATCTGTTCATAGGACAAACCGGTTCTTCTCAATAACACCTCATTCATCTTTGCAGTTGTAAGCTTTACTACATCCGTATATATTTCCTCATATCCCGCAGCGTTTAAATAAGCCTTTTCCTCTTCCCGGCTTAAAGGTTCCGTCTTTATTCCGGCTCCGGTATAAAAAACTTCTTCCAGATCGATCTTTTCCGGCGAATCATAAACAGACAGCAGAAATCCATAGTTTCCGTATCCGTCAGCCTCTGTTACAAATTTTGTAAATTCCGAAAGTTCTTCCTTGCTTAAGCTTCTTGCCTCTAAAGACTTTTCTTCTTCCTCCGGGGCGGATAAGTCCTTCCATTCCTGCTTCATGTCTACCTCAGCTACAGGCTGTTCTACATCTGCCCGCACCGAATCCTGTCTCATCTTTGAGTCGTCTGTATCCTGCTGTGTACCCGTTTCATTTACATTTCGCCCTTCATCATTTACTTCCTTTGTGCATGCGCTCAAAAGGCAGACCGCCAACATACTGCCAAGCAATACGGACAAAATCTCTTTCTTTTTCCATCGTTTCATTCCCATAACTTCCTCTCTATTGTCTTCCTATCCCATTATTCCTATTTTGGCACAGTCAGCCGATATTAATGCCGGATATCCCCGTCCGGATAAGGACCTGTAAGGTTCCCGAAGGAATCCGTTTTATTATCCAGATCGATTTCATACGCCGTACCGTCCGCCATATCGATCCGCCATGTACTTTGAACCGAAGGATAGGGCTGTCTGCAGCCTGTCACTTCCTGCCCGTTATACAAAGGAGAATTGGTCACAAACCAGACTGCTCTCTCCTCATGGTTCATGTCTGCAAAATTTTCAGGCAGCTTATACTGGTAAACCGGCGAATACCATACGCTTCTTGCATTGGCAAGATACACAGACGGAATCGATACAAATTCCTCCCTGTCGCCGCTTCCAAAGCTTCTGGTATAAAAAACTCTGCTATGCTCCAGGTCCTCCGGCGTCAATCCAAAGGAGAAATCCCCCAAGCCGGTGTAATAATAGTAGCATTCCTCAATCTTTGTTCCGGTCATTTCATAAAGCTCATAAAGGGCTTGCTGTGCCAGATAAGAGTATTCCTCCTCCGGCATCAATTCCAGATCCACATAATCGTTTTCTATGAAAAAATCCGGTACATACAAATGGAGAACCGGTTCCCGGTATTCTTCCTCCCCGCCAAACAGCTCTTCCGCTTCTTCCATGAATTTCTGCGACTGCTCCGAAGGGTTTGTCGCAGATGATATGGTCTGAACGCGTTCCCGCTTTGAAAGAAACTCCCATACCGTATTCTGTTTTGCCGACACTTTAACAGAATTAAACAACATTCCCGCCATGGCCGCCACTAATATAGTGCTTCCCAAAATAACCCCTTTCATGGAAGTTTTTTTATAGTTCAGTACCCTTACAATCCGCTTCTTAACGTTTCCTTCTCCGAATGCCGTCATTCTGATGCTGTCCATTCTCCTGCCTGACGCCAAAGACAGCAGGGATGCAGAATACTCTTTTTTAATCCCCTGTCCCATCTTTTCAATAACGATTTCGTCACAGGACATTTCCATATCCCTGCACATCAGATAGTAGGAAATCCATGCTAATGGGTTAAACCAGTGAAGGGATGTGATAAAAAACGCAACGCTCTTGATCAAATAGTCTTTCCTTTTTACATGAATTTTTTCATGGACAAGCACAACCTCCCTTTCACTCCGTTCAAGATCTGACGGTAGATAAATACAAGGTTTTATTACCCCCAGCACAAAAGGAGTGCGCAGGTTATCCGCTACGTATATATTATTTTTCTGGCATTTTGCTCCCGCTAACTGCTTTTTTAACCGGAATGCCGACCGGATACTATAAAACGCCAACGCCATAGCGCCGGCTAACCAAATCACGCCCGCAACGTCTGCCCACGCCGTCTGTTTTATCCCCTGCTGGTAAGTTCCTTCAGGCTGTCTCTGTTTACCGGCATTTTCATTGTGACCCATCAAAAGATTTCCGCCCTGAACATTCCCTTCTAAATCAGTTATCTGAAAATTCCCGTCTATTACACTCTCCTTGTCGCCGCTATCCAAACCCGTTTCCTTAAAAACCGTTTTCTCTCTTTTTGCATCTTCATTTCCTTCCTCCGATGTCTTTATATCATAAGAAATACTCTGCCAGATCTCCCCCGGTTCAAATCTAACCACACTATAGCTGCTTTCAGGAAATACGGGACACACAAACCGTAAAAACACCACCAGCCACAGCCCGTAAGAATAAATCTTCGGAAGTCTGTGCATAATGAGCCGCAAGACCATGACAATAAGAGCGCAGTATCCTGCGGTTATACTCATATACAAAATACGAATGAATATTTGCTCCATTTTTTCCCTTCTTTCCACACTCAACCGCGATAGCTTTCAATCAGTTCCTTCATTTCTTCGATCTGCGCATCCGTCAGTTTCTTTTTTCCCATAAATGCCGTTAAAAATGCCGGAAGAGAGCCGCCGAAGGTATCCTCCACAAACTGACGGCTTTTCCCGCCGTAAAATTCTTTTTTGGAAATCAGGCAGGTTACCATGGCGTCTTTGTTTTCAAAAATCCCCCTATGACACAGCTTCTTTAATACCGTATAAGTGGTGGATTTCTTCCAGCCTAATATTTCCTCACATTTTCTAACAAGCTCCGTGGAATTAATGGGCGCCTCCTCCCATATAATATCCGCAAACTTTGATTCACTTTCCGCTAAACGGTACTCAGCCATTTTGATCTTCCTCCTGTGCCATATCATTATCGTTTTTGATTCCTTGTCCGTGCTCTCATAGTTTTTCCGGGTCTATATCAAATAGACCTTTATGCATAGTCTACTACCACTAGACCTAAATGTCAACCTTTCCTCCCCCCATTCTTTCCGTCCCAATTACTTTTGCAAAACAGAAAAGAAAAAACGGCATGCTTCCTGTATGAAAAAGCATGCCGCCCAAGATAGGTCCGATGTCCGCCATCATAAATTGTCAATTCTGATTCAGAACCCTGCCAGCACATCTGCCCATCTCATTTTTTATGAACAGATAATTTACTCAAACTTCCCACACCAATAAGGTGTGTTGAACCTTGAAAATTCAATATTTCAGCCAATAAAAAAGGCATAAATAGCACTCTTTTGATATAATGGAGTTGTCGAGAAACCATTCTAACAA
>CAJTCE010000024.1 GCA_910574745.1 Lachnospiraceae bacterium
ATGGTTTCTCGACAACTCCATTATATCAAAAGAGTGCTATTTATGCCTTTTTTATTGGCTGAAATATTGAATTTTCAAGGTTCAACACACCTTATTGGTGTGGGAAGTTTGAGTTATTAAGATAATTCCTAAAATCATTCCCGATACTATTTTAAGGCACTCAGTTAAAACTGAACCCTTTAAAAGTGTATATATAATAGAGAATCCCATAAACCCTATTAAAAACAGACCTAATTTTATATTATAATTTTCCTTCAGAAACCGTATTATCTTCTCCTGATATTTTGCCACAAAACATCCAAACCAAAACAACAGCAATCCATTATACCATCGCGGAGCTAACTTCAAATATATAAAAGCTGCCATTAATATCAAGCTTTGAAAAAAAATACCTGTTAGCCTTATATTTAAGCTAATCTTGCCCCCTATCCAGAAAATTACATATTGAAGAATAATTACCCAAATAAACCAATCACTGAAATCGATTCCTGTTATTTCCTTTAAAAAATCCCCTATAAAAAATTGATCCCATCCAATAACACTATAATTTATGATTTCAATAACAAATTTCATAAACAGATATGGAAACCATACCTTTCCCACTCTTTTTATCAACCACATAAGATCGTTTTTTTCATCGAATGATGATATATATATACCATATCCTGATAAAAAGAAAAAAAGTAGCACCCCTATTCCTCCTAATTGTTTCAGAAAAGAAAATATAACGGGTAATTCTATATGAAAATAACTTTCCATCCATAATGCATAATGCGAAAGCATAACATACAATGCTGCTACTCCCCTGATGGTCAAAGAATCCATTTTAGTAAAAGCAGAATACTTTTCTGTCGTTTGGACTTTTAACTTATATATAATAGAAACTATACTAAAGGCCAGAAAAATCACATATGAACTTATCATAACAATACCTTTCTTGTTTATTGATATTACTGCTTATGTTACCTTCTATTCATCCGACCAAGTATATTCTGTTTCAAAATTACGAATAATTGCGCTTTCATTAAAGTAAACTCTTAAAGTCAGATTTTCCCCGCACTCCACATCAAATGTTATTTCGGCCTTTGCTTGTCCAGCTTCCTTTATGTATATCAACTCCTTAGTTTGAATTACCGAATCATTCACAACCACATCAACATAGCCTATTTCCATAAAATGCTCCCCTGAAATATCCATGTCTAAACAAAAAGTATATTCCCCATCGGCGGGAAATTCTATATTCATTTCAATAAATCCCTGAGGATTTACTAACACGTATTTTCCAATCTTCATAAAATGATACTTTATCAGATGCTCTCTCAGGCAAAAAGTTCCATCCTTATATAAACTAATGATTGGCGATAGCTCTTCCAAAAGCTTATTACTCCTAATCCATATACATTCATTCTCATCTAACACAAAACACTGATATCCTAATTGCAACAATGTTTCCGTTCCTTCGGAATCTCTTCTTTCCGAGATAACAATCGCCTCTTCTACATCTTCAGACGGCAAATTACCATATATCATCTTTTTCCAGTTTAACATAAACTGCATTCGTCTGCTGCTTATGGTATAAAACTCTGATGGTATATCATCATATATTTTTTCGGCTTCAGAAATAACTGCATAGGTAGCATTTCCAGAACTATGAGGCACTATATCAAAAAAAGAACTTTGCGACACATTGCACAATCTTCCTATATTTATCAATAATAAAACAATAATAATTCCTTTTATTTTGTTACATTTTATTAAAATAAAAGTAACTGATATTGCCAAAAGCAGAATTGAAGTACTAAACCATAAGTTATAATATGGTTTTTCTCCGATGAAATCCTTATAATAAAAATTGGGAAATCCCCACAGCAGATGCTTAAAAACCCATGTTGATACATACCATGTCAAAAATACACTTCCTAATATTCCAGCAATGAATTCTCCCCATGTGATCAACACCATTTTTTTATAAATCAAGGTAACAACCGCAACAAAAATCGGTCCAAAATATATATAATAATATCGTATATATGTAAGCGCACTAAATTGTGTATTTTCTATTCCCTGATTATATCCTGCCGCAATGGAAGACGCATAATACAATGGTATCGTTATGATGGTCCCTGCTAAGGCTGCTCCGAATACACTTAGTAAAATAAATACCTTTTCTGATAGAAGATGGTTTTCAGTCAGATTATCATTATCTCTCTTGAAAAACATTTTATAAAAAAACACCACTATCACAATAACACATATCGTCAAAATCCCATAAGTTTCTAAATTTAACTTAAAGAGATTACTCAGCCAGATATCAAGAACTACCTTAAATGTGCCCGTAAATCTATCTACATAAGAGCCAACATTTATGGTGGCATTTCGTAATTCATTCATAGATGATACATTCCAAAGGCTATTTATAACCTCGGCCTTTAATATCCTTGCAATCAAAAACCCCAAAGCAGATGCTCCCAAAAAAGTCGGAAAATGTATGCACCATTTTTTATAAACTATATAAAAAAACAAACAGGCAACAATTACTGCCGGCAGCAGAATGATTAATCGGGTATGTATATTATAAGAATAAGTAATAAGTAATGCCAGTAATGCAGAATAGAAAATTATCGCCTTTTTTCTGTCAGCTACAGAGTATGCCTTTAACACCAGCCATGCTGTCAGCCAAACAACAAGCAAAGAAGGCAACTCCGCAGTAAAATTCCATGCATAAAAGGTTACGTACCCCGAACTTACAACCGCCAGCATTACTACATAAAGCGATTTACCCAGACTTAAAAATTTTGCTGCTATATGAAATATTAAAACACTGATTAAACCTAAAACAATAATGTTAATTGCACAAACAACTGTATAAATAGTAACAGGATTATGGGTTAATGCAAAAATCGGTGTAAATAATATATAATAGCCCCAGCCATAATATGCTATCCCCCCCTCCAGCAATCCTGACCAGTCCCTTCCTGCAAGCGTAGCCGGAAGTGCCAGACTTCCTATATTATCTGATACCAGTTTCATTTCAAATGTACGGTTTAAATCAAGACAGCTCATAAAAACACAAAGCAAAAAACATAAAAAATATATCCATTTTCCAATTCCATTTGTACATTTTCTATTTTTCATTAGTGTTTTTCCTCTCCAAACAATTTAACTCTTTAACCACTTCCCTCATTCTATCCCAGGAAAATTTATACGCCTTCTTTACAATATGCTTATAGAACTCTTTTTCTTTATCCTTTTCATAAAATTCGCAGACTCTATCTGCAAGCATTATCGGATTTTTACTTTCCACAATATAACCGGTTCTATTATCTTCCACTACTTCTGGCAATCCTCCTACATTTGTGACAACAACCGGTTTCTCAAATCCATAAGCAATCTGAACAATAGCACTCTGTGTTGCAGATTCATAAGGGCAAACCACTAAATCACATGCCGCAAAATATTTTTCCACTTCTCCATCCGGAATATAACCATCATAAATCTCTATGGAATCAGTTATCCCACTCTCTTCTATCAGTGAAAGGTACACATTCTTATCCGCACCAAAATCTCCTACTATCAATAATTTTACATTTGATAATCGTTTTACAATCGATGGCATTGCTTTAATCAACCATTTTAGTCCTTTATATTCCCTAACAAAACCAAAGAACAATAAAACCTTTTCATTTTTCGGTAAATCCAGTATTTCACGCGCATTCTCTTTTGAAATATTATTTAATTTAAATGCGTTATATGTGGGAATAAACGTTTTCTTAAAACATGCATCCGGCTTAATCTCCAGCAAATCATTTTTATCCAATTCTGAATGAACAATAAACGAATCTCCCATCCCCAGCACCAGTTTAGTAAGCCAGCGGTCCATAATAAATCTTTCATGAGGAAATACATTATGACACACAAACATTTTTTGAATACCTTTTTTCAAAAACTTCATCATAATAAAATAGCACGGTGCAAAATAAGGATGCCACCATTGAATAATTACCATATCCGGATTCAGTTTATTGATTTTTTTTGTCGCATTTATACAGCTTATCGGATTTGCCGTATTAATCCAATAAACCGCTTCATCTATTTTAAAAGTTTTATTTTCCCAGTCTCTCTGTTCTTTTTTAAATAAAAACTTGGGATATTGCATAGAATAGGAAACTAAAGTTACATCATCTTCTGTCATCAAAGCACGATACATTAATGCCGTATAATGTGCAATCCCACCCTTATAAGGATATACCGGTCCAATTATTACAAATTTTTTTCTATTACTCATATACCTGCACTCTTTTCTTATCTGCAAAGCCGGAGCATTACACATCTTGCATCCTCTTCACATGTTTTTATAAATCTCGTCTGAAAAACCCCTGCTTCAGATGTGAGTTCAAAAGGAATACAAATCGGTATGTTGGACTGCCTAATATCCTCAGAATAGACTACTTCCTCATCTATTACAATTTCCATTACTCCTATTTTTTCATTGGACAAATTTTCGCCCTCCATCCGAACGTATAATTCATAGCTTCCTTCTGACAATTTCCTATATGGACCAAAAAAAACACAACCAGTACCCAACAATTCAATCTTATCCTGCCCTCGTATGGATTCGTCAAAGACCTGGACTGCCGGAATAAGATTACAATATTCCCCTTTCTTAGCAGTCAAGCTGTATAAATTAATATCCTCCGCAAACTCCTGTATCTCCTTCGGATAATATCCCATACTGCACTCCGGTGCATTCCCATTTATCAGCCCACTATAAATAAGTTCTCCATCCATTCCCCAAAAAATATCCGATGTATACAGATTTCCCATGTAATAAACTGTATTCCCCGCCTCCATATAATCCGAAAGCTGTCCAATATCTGCCTCCTCACAGGTTAAATAAATACGCTGCCCATAGCCATACCGAATCATACCCGCAATTCCTGCCTTATCAGTTAATATAACTCCGTCCTGCGGCAGATTATCCACTATTTCAGCATAATCCTCTTCAATACCTCCATATGCCGGTTCCTTCATTAAGACCCTGTCATTACATACTATATAAAGCAACATAAAGCCTCCCGCTAAAAGCAAAACGCTCTGCTTTAAATAAAATACTGCCTTTTTGTTTATCCTTTTGTCATAAAGATAAAAAAATCCCACCGCCGCAATAAAAAAGAATATCGGGAAGTTTGCAGGAATCCATCTCCTGCTCATAAAAAAATGATCCATCGTGATAGACGGGCGGTACGTATACAAAAGCACTGAAATCATTCCCATACCCAGAAAAAGAAACAGCGGCTCAACCTTTCTTTCAAATTCTTCTCTATCAAAAGCCCGCAGTATTTTTCCGGCCCCCACTGCAACAAATAGCAAAAGAACAGGCGAAAAATAAAAACTATACTGTCTCAAACTGTCTGCAAATTTATGTTCCGATAAAAGCGGCCTTACAAAATAGAAGAGCAGGATATAAAAGAGTGCCAGAGAAAAAACGACAATGCCTGTCTTTTTGCTTTTGCTTAACCCACAGATAAAACCGGACCATTCCATCTTCTTTAATCTGCATATAATCCAAACCACAAAATAAATAGTGAAAAAGGCAGCATTTCCATATACAACATTCCTTAAGACGTTTCGCTCCCAATGATCCAAAAAATATCCCGGATGAACAAGATACATGTAAACCAAAGTCACAACAAACCAGATAAAGTATTGTATCACACACCAAAAAACTGCTTTTTTCTTCTGCCGGTTAAATAAAGCCGCATAAATCCCCATGCAGATAATTCCCAGTCCCAACACATAGTTATCCATTCTGCAAAAAGAACCGATTCCCAAAATTGCTGTAGCCAGATACAAAAGCGCATTTTTATTCTTCTCCCAGCCTAGAGCAAAGAGAAATGCAGTTAATACAAACAATAACTGAGCCATCTGTTCGCTTTGGGTAATGCGCGCCCCCCAAATCTGTGCCGGACAAATAGCCAGTAAAAGTGTTCCTGCCACTGCAGCTTTATTTCCGGCAAAGTGCTTCAAAAAGAAATAAAATACACTAAGCGTTATCAGAGACAGAAGTGCCGTAATCCGCACAAGCCCCTCTATCCCCGCCAGATTATAACCAATCGCCAATAAGCACCAATATAATGGCAGAAATTGTGGATTAATCTCTCCGGGTTTCTCACTTAATCCCGCTTCATAAGAAGAATAAAAAGCCGGATATCCTATTTCAATTACCTCGTCCAGCTGCTCATAATTTTCATTAAGCCATTGGTCAGCTTCATATACAATCTTCCCTGTCTGAGCAGTATGCATTGCATGGATTACATATATCCCGTAATCCCTACCCGACCACATGTAATAAGTAGGAAAAGACAGATATAATACTCCTGCCAATATCAAAATCACAAGCAGGGGTTTTTCTAATTTCCCACAAAGCACTTCCTTTAATTCAATCTTTTTATATGCATTTCTTTGAATAAAAATAAATAGTCCTCCGCATATGAAAAGATATAAAAGCATAAGATAACGTAGCCTGAATGCCCCCACAAATGCCAACAGCATAGCACAAACCGACAAAATTACCGTATTACACCCAAAAGAAACCGCTAGATTTTCCTGATGAGATAATTCTCCATAGCGATTTTTAAAATTAGAATATGTTAATAATACCCCACAGATAAAAATAATACAAAAAACAACACACACCAAAATAACTGCCAGCATTTATTATTTACCCTTACTTATCAGATTTTTCTTTTTCCTTCTTTTCACAATCCATCTTTCTCACATGATACTGTATATCCTCTAGCAGTTTCCTATTTCCCGCAATAATATCCGCCTGCATTCCTACAATTCCTGTCATAACTCCTAAAATGATCATCATACTGGCAAGAATCAGGGATTGAATATGCCCAGCGCCTTCTCCCGATGCAAAATAGATTAAGAATCTGACGCCGATGCCTACGCCAAACAGCAATAATATAGTTCCCAGCGTGGCAAAGAACTGAAGGGGTCTGTACATTAAAAATGCCCGTATGATCGTAAGCATTGATTTTTTGATGTATCCAAACATACTTCCAAAAAGCCTTGACGGCCTTAGCTCTCCGTTTGTACGGACGGGAACCGAGATAATTGCCATTTTGTTTCTTCCCGCCTGAACGATAGTTTCCAAAGTATATGTGTAATCATTGATAACATTCAGCCTCAATGCCGCTTCTCTGCTAAATGCCCGAAAGCCGCTGGGCGCATCAGGTATATCTGTTTTGGACGCTTTTCTGACAACCCAGCTCCCAAAATGCTGTAGTTTTTTCTTAAGCGGGGAGAAATGCTCTGTCTGATCGATGGGTCTTTCTCCCACCACAATATCGGCTTTTCCTTCCAGAATCGGCCTGACAATAGTCTCCACATCAGCTCCGCAATACTGGTTGTCCGCGTCTGTATTGACTATGATATCGGCGCCATATTCCAAGCAGGCATTTAACCCTGCCATAAACCCCTTTGCAAGACCCTTATTCCTTGCAAAATTAACGACATAGTGAACGCCCCAGTTAGCCGCCACTTCTACAGTCTTATCCGTACTCCCGTCGTTAATGATAAGATATTCAATTTCGTCAATCCCTTCAATCGTCTTTGGCAGATCATTTAAAGCGATTTCCAAGGTTTCGGCTTCATTATAACAGGGAATCTGAATAATCAGCTTCATAATATAATTCTCTCCATTCTACTTCCACTCATCAATATTTCTTAATGTAAGTTCTAAAGGAACCATGTCATTCCCTTCATTTTTAAAATATCGAAACTCAATATTGCGAGTTTCCTCCCACAAATGAAATTGTATTGTTATAGATTGCGAAGTTCCATCCCATTCTACCGAAGAAATAGTTGAACTGCCGCCATCTGCTACAATGTCAGCCACGCCTAAACAATCATTTTCGCTTTTTATGGAAGAATTCCCGCTCATATGATATGTTACCTCATAAAATCCCGGGTTCAAACTGATATACGGTCCAAACATTACACATCCGGATTCTTCGTTTCCTATCTGATTAAAGGAAAACATACTTTTATCCAGTCCCACTTCTTTTAACGAATATATTTTTTTGTCTGAAATTACTCCTGTAAAATAATAACCGTTTAATACATCGGCATCCGGCACCACATTGCTGTCCATAATCAATATGTCCGGTTTGCCGTCCGGTTTTTCTGACTTTGGTATTACAATAAGAGGCTTATCTTCCATATATAATTGTATAGAACCTCTGCCGCTGTATCTGCCTGTATCCGTTAAAAATACCACTTCGTCTTCATTCCTGATATATTCCAACAGATTATCTTTCCGGCCAAATCATAATTATTCCCTAATTGATAAGGAATAATCTGCTTTTGTACAACCGATTCTCCGGACCATATCCAAAACAACGTAATCACAATCGCTTCCGCTGCAAATGTCCACTTCCTGTCAGCAAATTTTCTGCCCAATCCAAACAGAACCAAAGAAGCCGCAAACACAATTAAAAACAGTTCCCTGGCATCAAAGTATCCCATAAGCGAATAAAGCCCGAAAAGCCCTGCCGCACCCACTCCTTGATAATATAAGCCGGGCGCTCTGTGAAATCTGCTCTGTAAAACAACAGTAAGTCCTATTAGTAATATAGTTGATATACCAAAAATAATCCATCCTTTTTTCTGCTTTACAAAATATGACAGTGCTATAAACCCGACGATTATAAAAAAGCCGGTAATAATTTCATTAAACCTTCCATACATATAATAATCAAGAAGCGAATTTCTTAAACTCATCCAGATACAGGACACTGCAAAAATACCCAAAAATGACAAAAGAATGAATCCGTAAAAATAGCAAAGCCTATTTTTTGTTTTCCAGTTTTTTATACACATATAAATTGTAGCTGCAATTCCTAAAGGTACAATTCCAAAACTGGATGCCCACAAATAGAACATCTGTCCACACGCCGTTTTTATTACCGGGATAAAAAGAGTTGAAATCTTCAAGCTTTTTAAAATGTCGGAATATGTATTCACTAAATTACCGGAACCATAAATCGCTGACTGAATATGGTTTTTCAGCAAGATTGACGCAAGCAGCAAGCCCCCCATCACAAGTACTATCACAATACTCTTCAGCGTGCTTATTTTTTTGTGACGAACGGCCCATATGCCTATAAAAATAACCGTTGAAATCATAAATCCAACCGTTCTTTGATGAATCATATATAAATATACGGCTTCCACCGCCAATACCAGCAATCTGGGCAAGGTTGTCTTTTCACAAACCAAATATGCCTGCAATATTATCAGCCACACCAACAAAACCAAATAGCATTCTGACCATGCTACGCTGGACTGTGCCACATAGGACGCACATAATGACATTGCCATGCAGAAGATGCTCATAACTATTTTATTCTTTTTAGGGAATATCCTTGTAAACAGATAATAGCTTATACCAAATACCGCCGCCATAAACAGCCCATTGGCAGCGATGGCTAAACGGTATGCCGACAGCGGCTGCACAGGAAGGCTCAGAATCAGCATTAAGAAAAAACTATATCCATAGGAATAATAGGGACAAAAGCTTACCACATTCCCCCAGTCTTTTCCCAACATATATACAGCATTTCCCCAATACCCCAGTTCATCCTCCGTTAAAAAGAAACCATATAATTTTCCGCTGTTAAAGATATGTATTCCAAAAATAATCACTGCCTCAAAAAACAGCAAGACATAAAGCTTTTTATTGTTTAATGAGCATTTTTCAAACATAGCCCCAAATCCTTCCTCTCTCAAAACAGTTCCGATTAATTTCTGCAATATTTTTCATATCCCAAATATTTCTTTACATACAATTAGTTCATTATACCATAATATCCATCAGGCAAACAATCCTAAACCTTTCCGATTATTTTACAGTTCTCCTGCAGCTTTTTCCCAATAAGGCTGCTAAACCATTCGCATTCAGATTTCATATTGACATATCAATTTTAAATAAATATTATTATCTTAAATGATTCTTTTTAATATAGGGTTGTTATGAGCTAAAAATTTCGAAAGAGAACTGTTATGGAAAAAATCGATTACAGATTTAAATTTTTATATTTTATTGGTATCATATCCATTATCATCAGCCATTGTGGATCAGGCGGCATAGACCTGCTATACAACTGGTTTCCTTTCAATTCCTTCTTTTTGGCCTTGTTTGCATTTACATCCGGCTATTTTTTCCGTGAATGCAAAACAGAGCATACCGTGAAATATATTATATACAAATTCAAAAAGCTTATAGTTCCGCTGTATTTATATAATTTATTCTATGGATTGCTTGTACTCTTTTTAAGACAGTTCGGTTTTACCATCGGCGGGGATTTCACTTTGTATAATTTGTTCATAGAGCCCATAAAAACAGGACATCAGTTTGGATATAACCTGCCCTGCTGGTTTGTGATACCATTATTTATGATAGAAGTGTTTTATATCATATTTTATAAATTGTTAAAAATGCTGCCTGTGAAAGCAAATGAATATGTTCTATTTGTATGCGAGCTTGCTTTAGGACTTGCCGGCATCTATATTGCCAAATGCGGTTATTACGCAAATTGGGGACTGGTATTAACAAGATTCCTATACTTTGTTCCCTTCTATGGTCTGGGAATACTATACCAAAACAAACTGGAAAAATGGGATAGGATACCTAATATCCTGTATTTTTCTTTTATTTTTATAGTGCAGCTGCTGATCATTACCATTTATGGTCAACCTGTTTTTTACAGCATTGTCTGGTGCGACAATTTTACACATAATATTTTCATGCCCTTTATCATAGGAATTATCGGTATTGCCTTCTGGTTCAGAGTCGGCAGGATATTGACCCCTGCGCTAACGGGCAGCAAGTGCTTAAGGCTCATAACCGACAATTCCTATTCCATTATGGCCAATCAGATACTGGGCTTTATGTTCGTAAAAACCGTTTTTGCAATCTTATCAAAATCCACTTCATTATGCGGTAATTTTGATATGCATGAATACAAAACCAATATCTGGTATTTTTATCTGCCAAAAGGCATTTCCCAATGGGCAATACTATATGTCCTTTCCGGAATTATAATACCAATTATAATCCAGATATGTATTAACAAAATAAAAATGAATATCATCAGGCATCGCAAAGTTCCAGTTGCGGAAAGAAAATGAGTTATTTCCGGCTCTTTCCAATGACCGGGCTGCATTTCACTACTTCTGTGTATAAGGATTTCTGTAAACGCCAAATCTTTCCGCTATATAATCTGTTACGGACATTTCCGCAATATGTACCATCTCTGTATGAGATGACTCCCCAAAAAAGTCAACAAACAGCACTTTATAATTATCCGGCTCTAAAAGCTTGTGATAAACCCAGGTCCTTCTGTCATATGTCGTGTTATAAAAAATAAATTCCCCATAATATTCTGCAGCCAGTGCATATCCAAAAGTCTCCCGGCCTTCATCTGTGACAATAACATCAATATCGTTATTCCTTGCCGTATCTATCACATTTTCTTCCTGCCGCAAAACGTCCGAAACCTTCCAGACCGGAAATACATCGGTATATAAAATGCTGTTTGCATTATGCATCTGTACCTCAAACGTGAATATCTTATACACAGTCAGACCTATGAACAGTATTAACAAAAATCCTCCTGTTTTTAAGGAAAAATCCGGCTTTTCTTCCTCTGTATAATAAGTCATAAAATATAAGATCAAAATGATAATATATGGTACAACCAGAAGCATCCTGAGCTGTCCGAACAGCAGGCTTCCTTCCATATAATCATTCATCTTTCTAAGTCCCAGCATCAGGGTAATCCCCGATACCGCCGCCACTAATAAGATACCTGCCTTATAATATCTTTTCACGATAATTAAAATAAATGCGCCTAAAACAGCCACAATAAATACACACCCTCCCAGCTTCCAAAAGGGAGAAAAGCCGGCACATATATTGTATATATTTTTAAGATTCGAAATCAAGGTTTTGACTTCAAACTGCATTCCCCATTCAGGGTGTAATGCATAATCCGCATTTTTTAAGTAGAAAGCCTTAACCAGCTTTTGCAGCAGAACCCCACAAATAAACCCACCCGCTGCAGGAAGTACATTTCTTTTCCTTTTCTTAATCCACAGACAAAACCCAAGCATTCCGATTCCGATAATGGCTATTGACGAACTGGTCATGATATAGCCTGAATACGCCAGCAGGGCACCAAAAAATGCTTTGATTCCGGAGTCCTCCATATTGAGCCATTCCATGCCTATTACAGCAAAGGCAAACCCTCCTATCAGGGCTCTTGGCACAGATGTTAAAATATCCCATTGCCAGCTCATGGCAATATAGCACAACAGAATCAGCAGAGAAATCTTTATATTTCCTTTTCTATAAGCTTTATAGCTTAAGTAGAAAAAGGGAACGATACTTAAAAATATGGTTGCCGCAGGCAGGGCAAACTGAAAGGGAACCCTTATCCAATACAAAGGTACGGCTATCAATGATTCTATCATGCTTCCGTAAGCCTGTCCGAAAAAACAGGGTTCGGGGAACTTCAAATGTCCGAAAACTGCCGTCCCATACCACATCAGCGCCTGATCGCCGTCCAGATACTGCGAACAATACCGCATCAGCAGATAGATACGGTATAATACCGGCAAGATGGGAAAGATAACAAGCATAAGCTGTTGCTTTGCTTTTCTATCCATTTTTACCGATACCTCCAAATACAGTAAATCGCTCTTAATCCATCCCGGAATCCTATTTTCTTCCCTTCCTCATTGGTCCTTGGATAATAAGAAATGGGAACCTCATGGATTCTTATTCTTTGCTTGGAAATTTTAGCAGTAATTTCCGGTTCAAAACCAAACCTTTCTTCCTCAATGGTAATGGACTGAATTACCTCACGTTTAAAAGCTTTGTAACAAGTTTCCATATCTGTCAGTTTCTGATGGGTAAACAGATTTGACAGCATAGTCAGGAATTTATTGGCTATTCGGTTTTTTAAATATCCCTTTGCCTTTTTCCCTTTAAATCTGGAACCATAGACAACCTTTGCCTTCCCCGCCATAATAGGCTCTACGATAGCCGGATATTCCATAGGATCATATTCCATATCCGCATCCTGAATAATGACTACATCTCCCGTTGCCGCTGCAAAGCCTGTCCTAAGGGCAGCGCCCTTACCGCCGTTTTTTTCCTGATAGATAATTTTATCCACTAATGGCTTGATTTCCGTTTCCAATATTTCTCTGGTTCCGTCAGAAGACATATCATCCACTACAATAATCTCCTTGTTGGGAACAGGCGACTCTTTTACCTTGTTAACAATATTAAGGATATTATCCTTCTCATTATAACAGGGAATTACAATTGTCAGTTTCTTTTCATTCATAGTGCGTATTCCTTACCTTTCTTTATTTTATCCTCTATAAGGAGTGATAGTAATTTTATTAATAATACACTCATTCTCTGTAAAATTATAAGTCCTGAATTCTATTTCATCTGTTTCCTTTTCCAAATCAATTACATATTGTATCATGTCTCCATTGTGTACAAGCTCCTCGGCCGAAGCTCCGTCATAATCAGGAGCGCCGCAATCATATTGTACATTCTGCAGATTTTCTCCATATATGCTGATTGTATATCTTCCCTCAGGCAGCGAAAGATACGGTCCGAATTGAACACCGCCCGGATGCAGGATGTAACCCTCTTTTGAAATCTCCCCTCCATCCAGATACAGTTCTTCTGTCCATGTTGTATAGGAGAGCTCTGCATCGTCGGAAGAAATCCACTTTTTCTCAATCATATCGTAGATATAAACATGCTCCAGCCGGTTTTGGGAAATCCAGCATAACGCCCTGCCCATATTGTTGACCCTGGACAGATATTCCAAGCCCCAGCCATCCGGATAATTGCCGGAATACCCATTTATGGTTTTGACCCCTTTATCATTAGCAATCTCCCACGCCTTCATTTGAATAAAAGGAAAGAACCTTTCAATATCTCCCTTGTCATTTGTAAAATATGCGATTTCACACTCCTTAGGAGGATCCGGTACATTTTTGAGCGCTTCAAGTTCTTTAGAGATATTCCATGAATGAGTTGTTGTATATTTCATATTTCCTGTCAAAACCAGTAGAAACAGAATTGCAACAATACTCGTTGATTTTAAAGAATTCTTTCCGCAAATTTTACTACCGCAATAGGCAATCAGAAATCCTATGGGCAGATGCAGAAATAAATAATACCGCATCATGGCCCGCAGCGCCGATGCTCCCGGAACAAATTTGTAAAACAGATACCACAGGGAATACTCTGAAACTCTGATTACCAGTACAGTGGATACGAGACAGCTGCATAAGCATACAATAATCAAAAACCTCTCAAAGCTGTCAGTTTTATCGCTCTTTCTTAAATACCAAAAAGTTACAAGCAGCAGTAAAGCTATCGTTATAATGGAAAAATTGACATCGCCCTCTACAGTGCTGTTTCCTTTATAGCCCAACAACTGAAGCGCTTTTCCATACAGAACTGTATTTGTACTCATATCAATTAAATTTCCGATTTGGGGACTTCCTTCCAAAATAATACCCCAATCCCTATCGCCCATACTCTTCATAGTGGGTAGATAAGCAATCAAAAACGGAACCAGCAATGCAACTGCATATGCCATATATAATATCATTTCCAGAATCCGCTTTTTCATAAATTCAAAAGAAGCTTTTACTTTTTCCCTGCCGCATACAGCAGCATAAACGAGGTAACAAAGTGCAAAAACAATACAGAATACAGCCAAAAAGTACCCTACATAAAAAGCGGTATAAAAAAGCAGGACAATCCCTGTGACCGCCAGCAGCATATAAGCAATTCTTTTTCTGCTCTCCTGCTTCTCAAAATAATTCCAAAGCATCAGAACAATAAAAGGAATATAGCTTATAGCAAACATCTGAGTATGGTTTAACAGGCTGTAATATGCCCCTGAATAAGAAAAAACCGTTACTCCTATCAGCGTCCACAAAACAGACGCCCTGCACTTTTTATGTAACAGCCATGCAAAGCACAGACTGCCAAAGCAATGAATACATATCAATGAAATCTTATTGGCGAGAAACAGGTTCATTCCAAAAAAGCGGAACAAAACGTAAGGAAAGGAAAATCCCAACGCCATATCCGTATAAGATATGGTATTGGTGGTAGGATAAAATATAATTAAATCACTCCATTTTTCCTTTCCCAACAAAACCTGAAACCAGTGCTCTGTAAGCATATTGTTGAGCAATCCGTCCGCAGCGTCGCCAAACAGACGGTCATTAAATGCAAAATGTCTAAAAAACAGCAGTTCCAGCATAAAAACGCCGAAGAAACAGATTAAAACCCCAAATATTTTATTGTCTTTTAAATTTTTAACCATCTTTAAGTCCCTATATTATATCAGACTTCGATATAACTCATATAGTTTATCTGCAGTAGCGTACCATGAAGTCTTTTTCACATATCTGGCTGTAGCTTCCGCATAATCCCCGGCTGCGGTTTTATCATTGAGCAGGTTTCTGACCGCCTCTGCAATCAACTCCTTTTCCGCCGCCTCTATCTGATAAGTACTCTCCTTAAATTCATCAAAAATAGGCTGTTTCGTAGTAATAATAGGCCTTTTTACCGCCATACAGAATCTGATCGCCCCGCTTGCCGATTCTGTGGTCGGCTTATATGGCATTACCAGTACATCACAGGCCTGCAGATGTGCCATAGACTCTTCATTGGGCAGGAAATCGGTAATAAATCTGACGTTTTCCTGTAATCCCAGACGTTCCACCTCTGCCACACACTCCCTGTAATACCCTGTAGACGTATTTCCTTCATAAAGGGCGCAAACAGGCGTATATAATATATGGGGAAATTCTTCTTTTAATAGTCCTACTGCCTGTATTACCTCTTTAATCCCCTTATGGGACAGAAGAAACCCATAGCTGCCGATTACCGGCCCGTCGTTGATTCCCTGCTGTTTCTGCGCAAATTTAGCGTTTATTCCCGGGTAAACAATCTGACCATGATTGATCACATGAATTTTTTCTTCCTTCACACCATAGCTGCATAGCAATTCTTTATCCGTCTCCTGATGAACGATCAAGGCCGCGCACAGATTAAGCTTGTCTGCAACGGGCTTTAAGCTGGCTGTCTCATTTCCTACCTTGGCGTCCTCTGTTTTATGGAAAGTGATCACTATTTTCTTTTCCGGGCTTAAACGTTCAATGGCATCCCCCAACTCGCCTACCTTAAAAAAACCGTAATTAAACTGGAAGTGGACAAAATCCGACGAGTCACTGGAGAGACGTCTTACAAGTTCGTTCATATTTCCCTCAAAAACATTGCCCCAAAGCCTCTTTGCAACAAAAGGCTCGTCTCTGGACAATAAGCGCGATGCATAATCGGGATATATCCGATACTCCACATTCTGCATGGTCGCTTCTACTTCCATTTTGGTATATTCGGCAACTCCGCATTTACTGTTCCAGGTAGTAACCATGGATACCCTGGGCTTTACCTGCTTTTTTCTAACCTCTTCTATAAAATCCAGCCAACGCCCGGCAACGGCTTCCCATGTGAATCTGGTGCTGATCAGCTCATAAGCCTTTTGTATTTTTTCATCTAAAGAAAGGGTTTCCCGTTCAAAAGCAAATTTTCTAAGCTGGAAGGTAAGCTCCTCTTTTTTCGGCTCAAACCACATGGAAATCTTACCCTTTCCACTCGTCGTTACATGGGTGTTGGCCGGAACCTGCTCAAAGCCTACCAATAAAGCGTTTTCCTCATTGCAGAAATCAGCCATGCCGCTGTTTGCACAGACAATAACCGGAAGCTTTGCTAACATAGCCTCTGCAACAGGAAGCCCAAAACCTTCTCCCCTTGCCATCTGCACATAGCAATCCGCCGCTTTATATAATCTGTTCAAATCTATATCCGGCAAATCGCAGTTTATCCATTCCACCTCCGGTGCATCCGGATACCGGCTTCTTAAATCCTTTAAAATTTCTTCTACATTGTTATGAGGATTGGAAAATGTCTTTAATATCAGGCATACATCGTCATTCTTTGTAAATGCGTCAAAATACCCCTCTAAAAGCACGTCAACTCCCTTTCTTGGAAAAGCCGAACTTATATGCAGGAATTTTGTTCCTTTTCGGGTCTTTAAGGGATAGGGTTCTAGCTGCTCATAACCGGGAACCAGCTGCACTCCTATTCCCATTGTCTTTACAGGTATCTTTATGCCGTTTTCTATCAGAATATCGGTAACATAATCCGTCATCGTCCCGATTCCGCTTAAATACTTGTTAAAATTGCTGATGTAATGTTCCGGAATAGCGCTTTCTTCCCAGCCGAATGCCTGAAAATTGAGACCGCCCGTCACATCCGACACCCTTGGCGGGTACATATTCCTGATGGTAATATCGGGATAAATAACTTCCTTGGATTTCTCCCACAGCCGACGTGCGTGAGGCTTGTCGGAAAGATCCTCTTCCTTGGGCATATAATCCCCGGGGCCCTCGGTACAATAAATAGAGATATTATCGTCCTGATCAATATCATCTATGGCTTCCATCAGCTTCCGGTTGACAATTGCCAGACTGTAGGAGGATTCAAAGGGCCCCTGAAGCTGTATATTCCGTTTTCTTTTCCCATTCAGAATATTATCAATGATTTTGAAGAAGATCTCCTCCGTATTCATCTCTTCCAGCCGTTCGATGCGCACCTTCTGCCGTTCCACGATTTTCTGGTACAAACCGGAATCTGTTAAGATCTCATTACACAAAGCCCCGATATAGGCATAATTTTTCTCATTAACCAGAACACCTGCGCCGTTCATTGTCTCCGGAATGGCGGAAGAACGGTAGGATATTACCGGAACCCCCATTTTCATGGCTTCCAAAAGGGGCACTCCAAAGCCCTCATGCTCACTCATACACAAAAACAGGTCTGCCATTTCATAATAAGCCTTTAATTCTTCCTCGCTTACTTTGCCTGTAAAAAACACCTTATCTTCCATGGCATAATCTCTAGATATTTCCTTTAATTCGTTTACATAGCCTTCCATGCCGTCGTCGCCCACAATAAAAAGCCTGCTGTCCACATTATAAAAATTGTTGTAAACAGCAAAAGCATGAAGGATATCCTTCTGGCATTTGTTGGGCACCACCCTGCCCACAAATATAATATTTTTATACTTTTCATGGTCTTCTAAAACGGAGGCTTCTGACAAAACATGATCAAAACGGTCCAAAGAAATCTGTATGGGCATAACATCTACATTCTCATAGCCCATTCCCAGCAGTTCTTTTCTGTTGTAATTGGAATCGGCAATGCTGTACTCCACATATTTCCGATATTCTTTTGCCTGCCACAGGCCCTTGCGAATGGCCTTTTTAAGCCCTTCATCTTCAAAAAAATGTTCCGGTGTTATATTATGGTAAATCAATGCTTTTCTATCGGGAAACCCGATAATTTTATCAAAACAGTTCATTCCCATGGAGTGATGAACAAAAAGAAGGTTATCTTTATTCCCTTTATATTCCTCAATGGGTTTTATTTTACCCGAAAGTCTTTCATCTATATATTCCGCATATATTTCCGATTCATAACCTCTGGCGGTAAGCAGTTCCTGCAGCTCAAGCATCATATTGGTTATGGCGTCGCCTACGGTAGTTCCCGAATGAAATTGATTAATCTGCATTACTTTGTCCCCCCGTTTTCCTTCTGGTATGTAGTTATCATTAATTCCTGCAGTTCAATCATTCCTGACAAAGTCTGCATGATCGTCTCATTGATCTGAGTCTGCTGTTGATAATAGGACGCAAAAATCCACCTTGTCATCTTACGGTAAATTTTTTTGATAAGCACAATAAGCCCCCCGATGACCGGACGGTTGGAAGCAATGGGTCTTTCCACAATAGCATAGGACTCCCTTAATTTTTGCAGATTCGCGGCTATATCCGCAAGAATCTGATCTGAATAATCCAATCTCTCTTCCGCTTCAAAGCCAAAAAACTTTTCCGGAATCTTTTTTCTTATGACACTGGTTTTTACTCTTCGTAACAGCTCTTCAGAATCTATAATCCCCGGATCTATTTCTATCATTTCTCTCCTCCTATATACGCAATAAATAATTCTATCTCATCTTCCAATATATTAAATTGAATACTGCAGATATCTTTACCATTCCACTCAGGCCCCAATTCTACACAAATTTTGTTTTCTCCCTCTGTAAGTGTATGTTGATACCCTGCGCAGTTATCTCCCTCTATATTCAATATGCATTCCTGATAATTTTCAAAATAACAAAGAAATTCCGTTTTCCTTTTTTGCACTAAAATTTCCGCGGTTTTCTCAAACAATATATGTCCTACATACGTTATGCCGTCATAACATCTTTTTTCCCTGTTTGTCCAGCCTTTTCTAAAGAGAACTCCCTTTGCCCTCTGTATTGCCTGCCGGTATGCAAAAGACTCCGTGCTCTCATTCTGCTGCAGATCTATCCTGCCGATTTCTTTTGCCGGAACGCCCCCATAGATTGTGCCTGCCGGAATATGTGTTCCCGGGGCTACCACTGCGCCAGCCGCAACAACTGCATTTTCTTCAATGACTGCCGGTCCTAAAATAACACAGTTAGAGGCAAGCCACACTCCGTTTCCAATCTGTATATCGCATCCCTCTGTCATGTCTGCATCCCTGCGCAAAAGGCCTGTCAGCTTCATGTCATGACTTCCCGCCAGAATACTTACTCCTGAGCCAGCAAAAGTATAGTCTCCGATTGTAATATGTCCGGAATTGGTATTAAAAAAACATACGTCTACCGCCGCCAGCTTTGAAATATGCAGCCTCTCCTCTTCTCCCCAGACAGTGGGCAGACTGCTGCATAAATAATTCAATTTCCTGATATAGTCTGCGTCCACTTGCAAATTCTGCAGCCTCTTAATTTCCTTCAGCCGTTCCTCATTCCACTGCTGCAGTGTAGCAATCTCCCGCATTCTGTCGCCATTCCACTTTTTCAGCTCGTCAACTTCCCGCTCCTGCTCCTCAATCCACTGCTGGAATCTGCCAATCTCCTGCATTCTATCATCATTCCATCGCTGTAGCTCTGCAATCTCCCGCATTCTGTCGCCATTCCATTGCCGCAATTTGCGAATTTCTTTTCCGGGCTCTTCTATCCCTTCTATTCCCTTATACAGCCACTCCAAATGCTTAGGCAATTTGATAATAGCCCACAGCACTCTGAGAATATATCCGATTACAGGTATTTTTTTAATACGCTCCATATTGCGCCTTTCCTATTTTATTTGCCAGGTATGCGGCAAACTGATAATTCCTACTTCGCTTTTTTCATTAATGATATCTATCGTACAGCATTCCTGCCAGAAATCATAATTGAAACCGTCCGGACGGTGAATAGCCAGATCAACCGAATAACTGCCTGCATTTAAGGGCATATGGTCTATCTTCAAATCTATTGTTCCCTGATTTTCAAGAGAAATTGCTTCCGAAAAATCAATCAGTGTATTTGTACCGTAAATGTAAAGCTGATCGCTGCGGTAAATCGCAATTCCAAGAACCGCGTCCTCTATTTTTTTAGAGGCAGTATAGTGAATGCGGATGCAGACCGGTTCATCATTTTGGAAAATTTCCTTTTCTTGTCCGTCAGAATCCAAAAGCTGTACCTTATCCATAACAACTTCCCTGCTTCCCCAGCGTTTAGAATCTTCTTTTTTATCTGCCTGTCCCTCAGGCGCCTCTTTATCCGTCTGATTCCCTGCCGCTTTTTGGCCCGGACTTTCCTTTACCCCGTCCTCTTCCGCTCTGTTTTCTTCTGCTCTCTTTTCCTTTTCACTGCCCTTTTGACTCATATAAGCCATATATTTGGGATCCACAACTCTGGGATGCCCCTCTTCACGGATTTTCCCTTCATGAATCCAGATGCTTCTTTCACAAATCTGCTCAATCTGACCTAAAGAATGTGAGACAATAACGATTGTTGTCCCCTCTGCCTTAACTTCCTTCAACTTATTAAAGCATTTTGCCTGAAATGCAATATCTCCTACTGCAAGTATTTCATCTATCAATAAAATATCGGCGTCCACATTAATGGCAACTGAAAAAGCAAGCCTCATATACATACCTGATGAATAGGTTCTTACCGGATTATCAATAAATTCTTCCAACTCGGAAAAAGCAATAATCTCTCCTATTCTCCGGTCTATTTCCTTTTTGGATAAACCAAAAATAGATGCATTAATATATATATTTTCCCTTCCGCTCATATCGGGATGAAAACCGGCGCCTAATTCAATCAGGCTGGATACCCTGCCTTTCATTTCGATACTGCCGCTGTCGGGATACATGATTTTCGTTAAAAGCTTCAAAGTCGTACTCTTTCCGCATCCGTTATGTCCGATCAGCCCCACGGCTTCCCCTTTTTTGACTTCAAAGCTGATTCCCTTTAATACCTGACGTTTCTCATAACGCCTTCTGTTCCCGTGAATCATAAAATCCTTTACATTATTGCTTCGGTCCAGATATACCTTAAAGGTCTTTGTTATGTTTTTTACTTCAATTGCGTTTCCTTCCTTCATTACAGAACCTCCGCAAAATGTTTCTTCAGTTTACCGAATGAAAGCCATCCGATAAAAAGCATGACAATTCCCATGATCGTCCCCAGCACAAATGTACGAAGAGCAGGCGCCTGCTTATAGTATAAAACGTCTCTGTAAGCTACAATAATGGGCGTCATGGGATTTAAATTAAAGATTCCGCGGAATTGTTCGGGCACCATATCCACAGAATACATGACAGGACTTAAGAACTGCCATGCCATTAAAACAATATTGAGCAAAAACTGCATATCCCTGAAATAAACCGTTATGCCGGAGACCAAAAGAGTCAGTCCGAAAGCCAAAAGGGTTTCCTGCAATATAATAATCGGAAGATACCACCATACGGCAAGATTTATGCCCTTTCCCGATATGATCAAAACCGCTGCCACAACAATAAAAGACAACAGCATGTTGATCAACTGGCTAAGTACATAAGAAATAGGCAGCACTTCCCTTGGAAAATAGATCTTATTTACCAGATTCTGCTGACTGGTAATGCAGCCGGCGCCGCCTCCCACGGCAGTAGAAAAAAACGTCCATGGTACCAGCGCCACAAACAGGAAAAGATAATAATCCTCAATTCCCGCCCGCATAATGACCGAAAATACAAAGGTATATACGATAAGCTGCAGAAGCGGGTTTAAAAAGGTCCATAAAAATCCTAATACGGACCCTTTGTATCTGCCTCTTAAATCTCTTTTTACCAGACTGGAAATCATTGTGCGATAATCCCAGATTTCTTTGAACAATTTCATATTTTATAAACCATATTCTTTCATTATTTTACGGAATTCCGGCGAATTGGAAAATCCCTGCAGCACCTGGTCCCTTGTCATTTTGCCGGAATCCAGTTTGCCCAGCCAATCATAGAATCCCTGTATATCGTATTCCCTGCCTAAGAATGTTCTGTAAAGCACCTTTATATACTCTGCATTGCTTAGGTTTTTATCCAAAAACTCGCGGGAATGGAAAAAGCCTGTGGTGGCTGCATCCGTAACAGTCCATTTTTTGTCCAGAATACGGTTGCACCAGTCGTTTAAGCCACTGACATCATAGCCTCTGCCCAATGCTTTTGTATACATACGGGTTATGAAAGACGTAAGACCCGGATTACGGTCGCGCCCCTGGGTTACTTTGACTTCTCCTCTTGTGATCCCATAGGAATTGCACAGATCATTATATTCCTTGGATTCCGCAAATCCTTTAAAGATACCTTCCCTTGTAACGCCGTTTTGCATACATGCCAGCCAGTAAGCGCTGCCGTTTGGATCCGCATTACGATCCAACATGACTTTATACAACAGATCAATAAATTCCCTGTCGCTTAAATTACGGTTCTTTAATTCCGGACTGAAGAAAAATCCGTAAGCTACATCAGCCCCGCTTCTTTTTTTCGTCACTAAAGAGTTTTTCCAGTCAAGCATACCTCCGTCGTCAGGCTGTCTGCCAAAGCAGAGAGTATATAACCTGGTTACGAAATTAGCAACCTGATCGTCATTGGTTGCCTGGTCATCGGTTCCTCCCAAATATCCTTCCGCATTAAAGAACTCCACATTATAGGAAATGGTAACCGATTTTCCGTTTTTGTCCTTGATACCGGTAATCGTTACATTATAAACGCCGGAAAGATTTCCTTTTCCACAGGTTGCCGTCCCCGGCTTAAAAATAATGGCATTGCTCTCTCCCGCCGCCTCAAAATTAACGTTGAAATAAGGCTTTGTTATATCAAAGCGGTCTGTTGCATTATCCGCCGCCGTAAACTTCTGGACTCTTCCATCCGGTAAAGCAAGTGAAACCTTTACATTGTTTATATTCATTTTGCTGACGTCAAACTTGTCCGGATTTAAAGAAACCGACCAGGGCGTATCTCCCTGACAGAATTCCTGCGGGAAATTTCCCGACGCAGGCCAGGAAACGAAATCATAATCCGGCGGCAATACGCCTCTATCGTCTACATACATAACAGCATAAGCCATATTGCTTTTATTGGTAGCATACCCAAATCCGGTAGAACCCATCCTGGGATTTAAAATCCATCTTCTGTGTCCAACATTGGCCAGGTTCCCTGGCGCTTTATCTTCCATAAAGTTCTGGGTAAACCATGCAAGACTTCTCCAGGACTGATAAGACCCGCTGGCAATATTACTCTTCTGGGTAGCCGTTCTTCCCGCTACATAAAAATCATTGCTCATACCGGAGGGCTGGGACGGATAATTGTCCAACGTATTATTTGCCGCTAATATTACCGCTCCCTTCTGAGCCTGGGAGGTATATGCCGGATTGTACCCTACGGAAGGGAGCCCGGCTATCATACGCATCATATTAACGCTTTCTGTCGCCTTCTGCAAATGGATCGTTGTCAACACTCCTGCTGAATAGGGTTTCGTTACGGAAGGCGTTGTCTGATAGAAAGAATAGTTCAGCCCATAACTGTAAAGATTCCTATATTGGCTGGCAATGTTAAATTTACTGGGTTTAGCCAAAGATAAGGAACCGCTGTAGGAATAGATTTTCTCCTCATCCAACTCCATATCGTTTTCGGAAAGGCTGTTTTCGGAAACATCCGTAAATACCTCTATCGATTCTTCCTCCTCGGGTATTGTATTGAGCGCCTCATCCACATAAGGCTCTCCCAATTGCACATCTTCCCTGTTTGCCGCAATCATTTCTTCCCCGTTTGCCGGTTCGGAAGCCGCCAGAACCGGTGTAGTAATGGCCGTTCCAAGCAATAATGCCGCCAGCATACAGGAGACAAGTCTTTTTCTCATTTCAACATTCCTCCATTCATTTTGATGATTTGTCTGCTCTTATTTATCCGTTCGTTTATGTATTCTTTATTCTATCTGTTTATTATAACCTTTTTATCCTCTTATAATCCGTACTCCTTCATGAGCGTGGCAAATTCTTCCGAATCAGAAAAGCCCCGCAGAACCTCTTCCCTGGACATTTCGCCGTCTTTAAGCTTATTCGTCCAGTCCGCCAGTCCTTCTTCATCGTATTCTCTTCCTAAGAAAGTTTCATAAAGTACCTTTACATAGTCTTCATCGTTCAGATTCTTGTTTATAAACTCTTCAGATTCAAAGAATCCCTTTGTAGCCACATCCGTAACGCTCCATGTATGATTCAGAATCCGGCCGCACCAGTCGTTTAATCCGCCTACGTCATAGCTTCTTCCCAAGGCCTTTGTATACAGCCTGGAAACAAACATCGTGAGTCCCGTATTCAAATCCCTGCTTTCTGAAACCGAAACGCTTCCCCGCTCAATTCCATATGCCCCGCAGATCTGGGTAAATTCCGCAGACTCGGCAAAGCCTTTATATACGCCTTCCCTGGATACGCCTGCTTCCAACCGGCCAACCCAGTATTCCCTGCCGCCTTCGTCATATTCCCGGTCCATCATGACCCGGTACAATAGCTCTACAAATTCTTTATCGCTCAAATTGCGGTTTTTCATTTCGTCGCTGAAGAAAAATCCATAGGCCACCACAGCTCCTGACTTTTCCCGTTTTATAAGCGCTTCCTTCCAGTCCTGCATTCCCCCTTCATCGGGCTGTCTTGAAAGGCAGAGATTATACAGTCTGTCCACAAATGCCTCTATCTGGGCAACATCGTCATATACCTTCATGTACTCATCCAGATAGATTCCTGCACGCTGCTGGAGAACGCCTCCCGGATGCACGTTATCGATATAGTAGTCCCAAAAATTGCTGCCGTCTATTCCGAAGGCCGTATTAAAATCTATAATGGTAATATGATTTCTTTCACACACCCTTTTGATGGCGTCCAGATATTGTTCAAAGGTCTGTCCGTTTTCATTTTTAATGGGATCAAACTGGGACCTGTAATAGAACGGGAGAATACAGTAGCATTCCACGCCTTTGTTCCGAAGCCTCCTGATGGCCGTATTCATGGCCCCGCATAGCTCATAGGTATTGGTGGAATCCACTCTTCCCAAAGGATAAGCCCTGGTAAAATCATTGACCCCGAACTGGAAAAAAGCCACATCATAAGCGGAAATATCTACCTGGTCCAATTCATAATTGATATTATGCCCCCAACGGCTTGAATAAGTGGCTCCTCCTATGGCTGCATTGGTCACGTCGGCGCTGCGCCTCTGCTGGAAAAAGTGCACGTAAGAATAAATATCATTTCCGCTTTTATCCTTATAGCCGCATACAGTGCTGTCCCCTAAGAACAAATATCTGGTAGGCGCCGCGCTTTCTTCCGCCATCTCGGAATCGTAAGTATGATATAAAGCCGTATCCAGACATTCCACATAAGGACAAAGGGTCTGATCCGCTTTAGGATCCTCTTCTGCGCCCTCTGCTTCTCCTGATCCCACAGAACCGGCCTGATCCGTATTTTCTTCCTGCCCCGCTTCCATGGGCACAAACCCGTTTTCGGAAACCGGAGCCGCATCCGCATTCTGGATCGTCATAGAGCCTGTCAGCAACAACACAGCCAGCGCCAAAGCCAATTTTTTCTTCATTGTAAAACTTCCTTTATATTATAATCCGTACTGCCGCATGATATCGGCAAATTCCCTGGAACCGGAAAACCCTCTTAAAACCTCGTCCCTGGATTTTTGTCCCGAATTCAATTGACTTACCCAGTCATTCAATCCCGGCTTATCATATTCCCTGTCAAGAAATGTCCGATAGAGCACCTTGACATATTCCTCATTGCTTAAGTTTTTATTTTCAAACTCCGGAGAATGAAAGAATCCCGTCGTAGCCGCATCCGTAACGCTCCAGGAGCCGCCCGCAATCCGGTTGCACCAGTCGTTGAGACCGCTTATATCATAAGGTCTTCCCAAGGCCTTTGTATAGAGCCTTGATACAAACAGGGTAACCCCCATATTGAGATCGCGCCCTTGATTGACCGCCACATATCCCCGCTCAATACCGTAAGAACTGCAGATATCAGTAAACTCCGCAGATTCCGCAAAGCCCTTGTATACGCCTTCCCTGGATACTCCCGCCGAAAGCTTCTCCAGCCAATATTCCTTTCCCGATGCATCAAAGGCCCGGTTCATCATAACCTGATATAACAGCTCCACAAAAGCTTCATCACTTAGATTGCGAAGCTTCATTTCATCACTGAAGAAAAATCCATAGGCAACCCCTGCACCTGACTTGGACTTATCCGCCAGAGCTTTTCTCCAGTAAATAAAGCCGTCGTCATCCGCTTCCCTGCCAAAGCAAAGAGTGTAGAGCCGCTCGATAAATCCGTTGATTCCTTTATCATTGACCGCTTCATTATCGTCGCCGCCCATATAGTAAAGAGCGCTGAAAAAATCAATGTTGTAGGAAACCTTTGCAGGCGCTCCGTCCCTTGTATGTAAACCGCTGACGGTAACCGTATAAACGCCCTTTAAATCATTATTTCCAAACACGCCTGTTCCCGGTCTGAATATAATGGCATTTGCAATGCCGTATCCGTTTTTGTCAATATTGAAATAGGCCTGGTCTTTATTCCCCACATTGCCTGCCGTATCCGAAGCGGTAATGGTCTGACTCCTTCCGTCAGGCGCAGTTACGGTAACCTGAACATTTCCCGTGTTCATCCCCGCAATATCAAACTTATCGGGATTTAAGGTTACATGCCACGGCATCTGCATATCGGCAAATTCCGAAGGAAAATTCCCCGATGCAGGCCATGAAATAAAGTCATAGTCCGGCGTAGCCCCGTTTCTATTGAAAGCATACATCGCCGAATATGCTGCGTTTCTGGAGCTTAAGGCAAATCCAAAGCCCGTATATCTCATAGAGGGATTTAAAATCCAACGCCTATGCCCTACAACCGACACGTTATTGGCTCCTGAATCTTCCATATAGCCCATGGTAAAACGCGGCATATTGAAATACGAATCCGAACCGGACATCCAGCCGTAGGCAATATTGCTCTGAGATGTGGCCTTATAACCCTCTTTGTAAAACTCATCATCCATACCCGCCGGTTTTGACGGCGTATGGGTCAGGGTATCATTTGCCGCAAGCACTACCGCCCCATACTGGGTCAATTCATTGTAGGTATCATGAAGGTATACTTCAGGCAGTCCCGCTATCATTCTCATAAGATTTACGCTGTCTAAAGCCTTCTGTCTGTGTTTTGCCGATACCTGTCCCAGAGAATACGGAGGCGTTGTATTCGGCCTTACATCAAGAAGGGGAAACTCTTCCCCGTAAGTATAATAAAGTCCGTTGGTTATGTCAGCCTTTGAAGGCTTTCCAAAGGCCAGGGTCCCGCTATAGGAATAAACGCTTTCCTCCTGTAGGGAGCAGTCGTTTGCGGACACCGCATTTGCAGATACATCCGATTCCCCGGAAGTCCCGCTTTCCCTTAAGGGCTCGTTTTCTTCCTCATAGGATTCATCTACAACCGCTTCGCCGGTATCCATCCCTTCCAGATTAAAGGTTTCCGTCAACCGGCTGCTCTCTTTGGCGTTTACCGTAACCGGCGTTAAAACGTTACAAGCAGTAATAAGCAGCGCTAAGGCGCCTGCCAAATATCTTTTCTTCATCCTGCATCCCCTCTCAAAAAACAATTACCGCAACTATTATACTCCTTTTTATCATTACAGTCCATATTTTGCCATTAAATCAGCAAATTCACGGGAATCTGCAAAGCCCGCTATGATCCTGTCCCTGCTTTCCCCCCTGCTCAGTCTGGAGAGCCAGTAATAAAGTCCCGCTTCATCATACTCTCTGTTTAAAAAGGTTCTGTACAATATTTTCACAAATTCCAAATTAGAAGTATTTTTATTTAAAAATTCCCGGGAATGGAAAAAGCCTTCTGTAGCCACCCTGTAGGGAGTCCAGTTCCGGTTTATGAGCCTGTCGCACCAGTCGTTCAAGCCATCCTCATCAAAAGACCTGCCCAGGGCCTTTTCATACATCCTGACTACAAATGCCGTCGTCTGCTGATTTTGATCCCTCATCTGCCCTGTAAGAACAGTTCCCGAACCAAAGCCGCAATTTGAACAAATTTCCGTAAACTCCGCCGATGCGCTGAAGCCATTCATGACATATTGTCTGGACATGCCGTTTTCCAGCTTTGATACCCAGTCCGCTTTTCCCCCCTCATCAGGCTTGCGCGCCAGAAAAACGCGGTATAAAAGCTCCACAAACGCCTCGTTACTTAGATTACGGCTTTTTAATTCCTCACTAAAGAAAAATCCGAAAGCAACCTCTCCGCCATTCTCCCTGCCGGATTCCAGTCTCTCTGTCCAATCAGCAAGTCCTGACCCATCCGCCTCCCTATTTAAGCAATAGCGGTAAAGCCTTCTTACAAAGCTTTCCGCAGAATCGGGCAGTACATCCGGCACTTCCGGTTCGGAAGGATCCGGCAGTTCTCCTGAAGCATACCGCATCTCCACCGCTCTTTCCACCGCCTTATCCGCCGCCACGATTCCCCAGCCCGAATAGGCGTCAAAGCCCGGAGAATAAGTATCTGTAGCGGTCTTTGCCAATATGTTTTTCACATCTTCCACCGACAGGGAAGGATTTACGGCCCATACAGCTGCCGCAACTCCCGAAACCACTCCCGCGCTCATGGAAGAGCCGCCCATATAACCATAGCCGCCATTAGGGAGCGTGCTTAAAATCCTGTCTCCCGGGGCGGAAATGAAATTATCCGTACCGTAGCTTGCATCGCTTCTTTTGGCTCCGCTCTCCCCTGTAGCAATAACGCCTATGGCCGAGCTGTATGCCGAAGGATAATGCTTCCGGTCCGTTCCGTCATTTCCCGCGGAACATACAATCAGGATTCCCCGGTTATAAGCGTTCTCCATGGCCGCCTTTAAAAGTCTGTCCTCCTGATTCATTCCCATGCTCATATTAATAATATCCGCATCCTGTTCCGTTGCAAACTGAATGGCATTTACCACATAAGAAGACAGCATATTCCTTCCGTCATGGCTCTGGATGGCAATGATTTCCGCATAATTGTTGGAAATTCCCGCAATGCCCCGTCCGTTTCCCGTAACAGCTCCGATAATTCCTGCTACGTGGGTTCCATGTCCGTTAACGGAATAATCACTGCTTATTCTGGGATAATTGGTGGTAACGGAGTTGACGCATAAAGCCGCATTCACATTCGCGTTTAAGTCTGCATGGTACAAATCGATTCCGCTGTCAATGACCGCTACCCGCACCTTTTTACAGGGCACGGTTTCCATAAGGCTCCATGCCTGTTCCATATTTAAAGAATCCAGATACCACTGCTCATAATACCTGGCGTCGTTTACAGCCTCTCCCTGCAGTTTTGGTTCTTCCAACTCATAGATATAATTGGGCTGGGCAAAAGCCACGCCGGGCACCTCCGAATAGAATTCCACTGCCTCCTCCACGCTCATGTCATCCTCAATATCCATAACCGCGAACTGAACCCCGTCGTCGTCTCCCGTAATTTCTTCTTCAATTCCTTCCAGGCTGAGTGTGGCAATTCCCACATCCTCCAAAACAAGAATGACCTCTCCCGAAGCATAATCCACGCCTTCGGTTCCTTCCGGTTCTTCCGTTCCTTCGGTTTTTCCGATTTCAGGATTTTTTACCGCTGCAGGAACAGATTCTTCCTCCATGCCATTTGCAGAAACGTTCCCTTTTCCTTCCGAAGAAACTATTTCCGCCGCATTCGTGATTACCATGCCCTTATCGCACAAAAGGGTGGCAATTATGATTGCCACCGCTATTCGTTTAAAATACTTTATTTTTTTCATCGCGTTAAAGTACCCACCTTTATTCCGTATTCTCTGCAAAGATCATTAAATTCTATTGAATAAGCAAATCCCGCCAGTATCTGGCTTCTGCTCTGTCCGGCATTTAACCGTCCTACCCAGTCCGCTTTTCCTGCAGCATCCGCGTTTCTGCCCAACAGCGTCCTGTAAAGAATATCCACGTACTGCTCGTTAGTGAAATTGGAGATTTCAAACTCCTCACTGTAAAGAAAGCCCTCTAAAATATCGCATGCGGTAAGCCCGTTCTGGAGTCTGTAGGTCCAGTCATTTAATCCCCATTCATCCGCTTCCCTGTTAAAGATATTCCGATAAAGCCTTACTACGAATTTTGTCTGTCCGCGGTTTTTATCCGCAGGTAAAAGATTGGTAATGGACCCTTTCCGGATGCCAAAGTAATTGCACAGGTTGGTAAACTCCGCAGATTCCACAAAACCTGCAAGAATACAGTTTCTGGTAACACCCGCCTCAAGTTCCCCGAGCCAGTAAGCCTTACCGTCCGGTTCCGGGTTTCGTCCCAGAATCGCAGTATAAGCGTATCCCAGATACTGTTCGTTGGTCAATTTACGGTTTTTCATCTCCTGACTGTCAAAAAATCCCATAACAAGATCCGCAGCCGTAGAGCCTGTGCTCATTTTATTTTTCCAGTATTCCATTCCTTCTGCATCGGGCTGTCTTCCCAGAATGCTGGAATAGAGCTGGGTAATAAACTCTTCTGATACCGGATAGCCGCCGGGACCGGGCGTTACGTTGCCGCCGCCTCCTGTTCCTCCGCCGGGCATATTCAGATATACCGGAATCTTAAATACATAATTATTGTCAAGGGCTCCAGCATTGGCATAGGCTCTTTTTACAGAAACGCTTTCCGTCATAGGCGCCTGAATATTCTGCATATACTGATGGCTATATAAGCCGTAATAAGATGCGTCCACATCAAATTTCTGCAAATACAAGCTGTCCTGGCCTTTGGAAATATAATTTCCGCCTACCACCTGGGCGCCGCCCAGAATGGACGCATATCTGGTAACCCAGCCCTGACTCTGTGCATAAGCGATGCCGTTGGCCAGTATCTCCGTATCCGTTGCGCCGCTGGCTTTTACATTAAAATAGTTATAGGCGCCATAAGCGCCGGAAATCAGTGCGGAATCTCCTCTGACTCCCTGTTCCTGCAATACGCGGCTGGCAAGATGGTAAGGACTTACCCCCGTCCTGCTTCCGATTTCCACAAATACGTCCTGATACAGCCCTCCCGAGCCGTCCTCTAAGGCACGTCCGCTCATCCAGGAATTTGCTATGATCGCCGCCACCCCTGACGAATTGTGAATGCTCTGGTTATAGGTCAATTGCTCAAAGGCAAAAATATTGTTTTCATTTAAGTAATTAATGGGATTTAAACAATAGCTGACTCCTGTTTCCGACGCGCGGAACCAGTTTGCCCCGCTTTTTGGTACATACTGTCCCGTAGCCGGATCGTAATCTCCGGGATCCTTGGATTTCCAGGAATCATCCACGGTTCTGTAAACAAGGCTTCTGTCTCCCTCCCTCTGGGCCGCCAGTACCTCGGACCACTCCAGCCCTGTATGGAAAGGAACAAAAATCCAATTGGGATGACTCTGGCTCAATGCAGTCAAAGCTGCATGATAACCGCTTGGAAAGTTTACATAGATAGCTTCCAGATTGGACATCTCCGAACGATAAACCGTACCCGTTATCTTTACTAACTCCGTCTCCTTCCACTCATTGAACTCCACATCATTGGTAACGATATTAGAGTCTTCCACGTAGCCCTTTACCGGGCTCCCGTTCACATAAGCGGTTACCAGATAGAGAACGCCCAGTTCATCATCAAATGCCACATCGTTTACCGTAAGCTGGGTTCCGCTGACAACGCTTCCCGTCTCTGCCGCCCCTTCTTTTGGCTCCGCCTTTAATCCGTATTTATCCGTATTATAGAGCAATACATATACAGGCTTACTGTCAAGGATTTCCAAAAGGGACTCCCTTACCTCTTCACAGGCCCTGCTGTAATCGTCCATATCATTTTCACTTACAGTTCCGGTTTTTGCTTCCGCCTGAAGCTCCGGACCGTTGCCGCTTACCGAAGAAGCCATTGCAGTCATAGGACTCTGCAGTAGAAGTACGGCCGCAAGTAAAAATCCAGTCATACGTATTTTTTTCATAATTTCCTCCTTCATCCTTGGCTGTTTTTACATCATACACAGTAACTATACTCTATATCTAGTCGATTTGCAAAGGAAATATCTGCTATTTTGTGATATTTATTAAATTTTTAAGATTTTGGGTCACTTTTTCCCAGCAATAATTGTCGTTTACGTATTTTTTTCCATTTTTTCCCATTAAAGCCCGCTCTTTCTCATGGGTCAGCAAATAATTCAAGATTCCTTCAAATTCATAATAACCTTTGTAATACAAACCTCCGTTGCTTTTTATGCAATGTCCTTTCAGAACATCGCACTCTCCGTTGATCGCAACCGGCACGCCCAGTTCCATGGATTCTAAAACCACAATGGAAAGGCTTTCGTATTGGGACGGCATGACCATAAGCTTTGCGCCCGCCATTGCGTCATATTTATCCGTTTCGCTGACAAACCCCAAAGAAATCATGTCTTCTCTCTGTGGGACGTTGATGATTTCCTTCCCGATCAGAACCAGCTTCACATCCCGGGAATTTCTTTTTTTATACAGATCAAAATAGGCAAACAGGGTGTGACAGTTCTTTCCCGTATCAATTCTTCCCGCATAAAGAATATAGTCGCTAAGCCCGTACTTTTCCTTGAATCGGTTTCCGTCGGCGTCTTGCGGGACTTCAATTCCGATTCCGCCTATGGAACAGGATACATTCTTTAAATTAAATTTTTTATAAACCAGCTGTTTTTCCTCTTCCGTATTGAAGAAAAACCCTCTGGGCATATGAAAGAGCTTTTTGTATGTTTTCATTTTCAGGAAAACTTCATCATGGGCGTCCGGCACAAGAATCGATTTTTCCTTTACTTCCTTAATTCCCTCCACGGTGGTGTAATACAAATAGGTAAAAAAGACAAAGCATCTGTAGGCATTTTTATGCTCTCTGATATACGCAACCAATTCAGGAACAAAGGGTCCCTGTTCCTTTACCCATTCCTCTTCGTTTATTTTCCGCCTGCCCAAGAGCCTGGCATTCAATTGGTTAAATCTGGCGTTATCCCGTGGGTGCTTTACCGAAAATCTCAGGACTTTTACCCCGTTTAAGCATTCTTCCCCGGCATCATATTTATCTTCCCACGTCATATAGTCCACTGCCTTTGTGGTAAGAACCGTAAGGTCATACTCTTTCGCCATATGTTCGGCAATCTGGCGGCAGTGCAGCTCCGCCCCGCCGTTTACTTCCAGACCGTATCTTTGCACTACAAAACAAATCTCATCCTTCATTTTTCAAAAATCCCTCAATTTTTTCCATAAATAACCGCTCTGTCCGCTCTTTCCCGAAATCCTGCAGGCGTTTTCTCTGTTTTGAAAGTATTCTGTTCCTTAGGGCTTCATCCCGTATCACTTTATCCATGACTCCCGCCGTTTCCAAAGGATTCTTTTTATCCAGCAAAATGCCGCTGCCCCCTAAGGTATAGCCGATTGCGCTGCTTTGATAGGCCACAATGGGAATGTCAAAATACATGGCTTCCAAAAGAGGAACGCAAAAGCCCTCATGCTCGCTCATACACAAAAATAAATCCGCCCCATGGTAACAGCCCAGCATTTTTTCAAAGCTGACATGCCCCGTAAAAACAACATCCTTTGCCCCGAGCTTCTGTACGTAGTCCCTCAGCTGTTCATAGTAACCTTCCATATTGAAATAGGAGCCTACCAGGATCAGACGCGAATCCGGATTATAATATTTCTGGTAATGGTAAAAAGCGTTGATTACATCCTCCTGCTTTTTGTTGGGAGCGATTCTTCCCGTAAAAATAATATTGGTTTTCCCGTCCCCAAACTCTTCCACAGTCTGCGCATCGGGTTGCTTTTCATAATCCTCAAAGGAAAGCAGAATGGGCATTACGTCTACAGAGCAGCAATAATGAAGCTTCCTAAGCTCTTTTGCATTATACTCCGAATCCGCCAAAGCGTAATCCACTTCATCCGCCAAATACTGCAGGGCATATCTTCCGTCCCTGCACAGCTTCTCCATAGAAGAATGATAGCCGTGATAAAAACAGGGCGGCGTAATATTATGGTAAATCATCATTTTTCTGCCCTGCATTTTTGCAAATCGGGCATTGAGCAAGGAGCCGGTAGACATGTGGTAAATCAAAACATCCTCTCTGCCGGTTACAAGGCCGCCTATATCCCCGGCTATTCCCCGGGGTATTCTTTTATCAATGATTTCCGCATATATCTTTGTTTCATAGCCTTTGCTCTTTAAAAGCCTGTATATTGCCAGCGCATCATTTCCTACCGCATCCCCGTAAGCAAGGGTCGGCATAATCTGTAAAATTCTCATATCTGCCTCCACGAATCAAGCAATACGTCCCTTTATTCAGCCGTCTGCTTTTCCTGTATGCGTTTTTCCAGCTGCGCCATCTTTTTTTCCAGCTCTTCCACTCTTTTCACGGCTGCATACAGCTGGCACATAAGCATGGCGTTGGTTTCGTTATATTCGTTTTGACCGCTTACGATCGGTTCAACATAAAAGCGGGCGCATTTTCTGAAAACCTTTTTGAAAAAAACCTCTACTTTCCCTGCGGGGGAATCCGCATATAAGGTTTTATTGGTGTTGACATTTTTTTGTATATTCAGCAAAAGAAGCTGCTTTTTGTAAGTCTCTGCGGAAAGCTCCATATGGTCCACGTCCATATTGTCCGCATAGGAGATATTGATATCGGAAAACCGGACTTCCTTCTCTTTGTAGCCTTTTCGTTTGATTTCCGCCCTGATTTCCTCCATGATGCTTTCTACGTCTATCTGTTCCTCTTTACCATCCGCTTTCTTTTCAATTCTCTCTTCCATCTACGCCCTCTCCTTTCCGCACAATGCATTTATTTATCAGGCCATTTAAACCGTCCAATATGCTCTCCCACCGGTAATGGGCGTCCACATACTTCCTGCCGTTTTTTCCCATCCTCGCTCTTTCCTCCCGATGCAGCAGTAAAAAGTCCGCCGCTTCTTCAAACTCTTCATAGCTTTCGTAATAAAGTCCGCCTTTGCTTTTTTGGCAGTGGTCTTTTAAAACCGGGCTTTTCCCGTTTACTACAACGGGAACCTCCAATTTCATGGAATCCAAAACAACAATGGACAGGCTTTCATATTGGGAAGGAAGCACCAGAAACTCCGCGCCGCTCATCCCGTCGTATTTTTCTTCCTCGCTGACAAAGCCGAGAGAAAGCACGTCATCCCGCTTCGGCGCCTCGATCATTTCCTTTCCCATAAGGACGAGCTTTAGGTCAGTCTTTTTCCTTTCCTGATATCTGGCAAAGTATTCAAAAAGCTGCTGACAATTTTTCCCATAATCAATCCTGCCCACGTAAACAATGTATTTTCCAAGGCCGTGTTTCTTCCGAAAGCCTTCTTTATCCGTCCTGTCCGGAACCTCTATTCCGATTCCCCCGGTCACACAGGGAATATAATGAGTCCCGAAGGTTTCATAGACCAGCTTCTTTTCCTCTTCCGCATTAAAAAAATACCCCCGGGGCTTTTCAAACAGCGCTTTGTAGAGCTGCATCTTTAAAAAAGGCTCGTCATGGGCCGTGGGAATTAAAATACTTTTATCCGCCACCTTCTCTAAGCCCATAACCGTCAGATAATATAAATATGTGACAAAAATAAATACGTCGTATTCATCTCCATGGTTTTCAATATACCGGATACAGGCAGGACAATAGGGCCCCTGTTCCTCCACCCACTTCTTTTCCATTTTCCTACTGAAAAAGGGCAGATATTTTCTCATGCGATCCAGCCGCTTAAATTTTTTTAAATCACGGCTTTTGTCCGTCCTAAACCTTCTGACGGAGACGCCGTTTATCTCATCCACGCCTTCCTCATAGTAATTGTCCCATGTATCATAATCCCTTGCGCAGGTAGTGAGGACCTCCACATCATATTGTTCCAAAAGATGTTCGGCCAGTATCCGCGTATAATATTCCGAACCCCCGTTTACCTCAAGTCCGTATCTTTGATTGACAATCGCCAGTTTCTTTTTCTTCATGCTCCCGTCTCCCATTTAACTTCCGCTCTTACGGGAAATTTCACTGAAAAACTTTAAATATTTATCCACGACAATATCCCATGCAAAATTTTCTTTTACATAGTCCCCTCCGTTTTTCCCCATCTGCCTTGCAATGTCTTCATGCTCCAGCAGATAATCCGTCGTTTTTTCAAAATCAAAATAATTTTTAAAGTAAAGGCCTCCGTTGCTTTCCTGTACAAAGTTTTTGGTTACGGCACAATCCTCCGATACCAAAACCGGTCTTTTGCAAAGCCAGCTCTCCATAATGACCAGGGAAAAGCTCTCGTTTCTGCTTGGCTGACACAAAAAAGCCGCCGCTCCGCAGGCATCGTACTTATCCTGTACCGGCACATATCCCAAATCCAGGATTTCCTTTCCCATTCCCGAAGGAATCGTGACGTTTCCTCCCCCCAAAAGAACCAGCTTCAGACCAGAAAATCTTCCACTGTCGTGCCGTTTTTTATACTCACGGAAATAGTTGATAAGGGTATCGATATTTTTCCCCGCATCTTTTCTTCCCGCATAGAGGATAAAGGGTTCTTCTATTTTGTACTTTTTACAAAACCGCTCCTTATCAAAGGTCAAATCCACATCCATGCCGGAGCCTGCGTCTAACAGCAATACATTCCTTAGATCATACAGCCTTTCCGCAAGCCTTCTTTCCGGTTTCGCGTGAAAGGCCATTCCTGCCGCTTTGGGATAAACCCTGCGGAAGCACCTTAAATAAGCGTAGCTTTCATCATGAAAACAGGGAATGATAACCGCTTTTTTCGCACATTCCTGCATACCGAAATAGGTAGTTCCGAACATATAGGGAATAAAAGCAAACACACTGTATTCATCCTTATGCTCCCTGATGTATTCATACAAATCCGGGCTGTTGACCATTTCATTGATATAGATTTTTTCGTCTTCTCCGCTTAAGCGCTTTTGTCCGTGAAGCAGTTTATAATTTACGCAATCAAAGGCCGCCTTATTTCTTTCTCTGACCGAGAACCTTTGAATCTTCAGGCCGCCTTCCTCATAGCTCCCCGGCTTATAATAATCCGTTCCCCAGTCGGCGGAAAATTCTTTTACACAGGTAGTCAGAATTTCAAGCTCCACGCCGCGCTTTACCATTTGCTTGCAAAGTCCCCGCAAGTCCGCTTCCGCTCCTCCCGGTATTTTATCTCCGTACCAGGGAATCACAAATCCGATTTTTTTCATTCTCCTATCTCCCTAACGGCCTGTCAGACTGCCGATTCGCTTCAACAACTGCTTTTTGATTCTGCCGTTTTCAAAGTCTTTAAGCCGTTCTCTCTGGTTGTCCAATACTTTCTTTCTCAAAGCTTCATCCGTCAAAATCCGGTTCATGACCCCTGCTGCCATTCCCGGCTCTGAATCCGGCAGCAAAATGCCGCTGCCCCCAAGAGTTTCCCCTACGGCCGAAGTGTTTTTTGCCACAACGGGCACATCAAAAAACATAGCCTCCAGCAAAGGAACGCAAAATCCCTCATGATCGCTCATGCACAAAAACAGATCCGCGCTTCTGTAATATGCCAGAATGGCAGAAAATGTTATATGTCCGGTAAAGACTACATTTTCTGTCCCCAGGGCTTTGACATATTCTTTTAAGCTGGCGTAATAAGCGGGAATCAGATGGGGATTTCCTACCAGAATCAATCTTGATTCCGGATTATAATACTTTTGGTAAATATCAAAAGCGGCTATGACGTCTTCCTGTTTTTTATTGGGCACCACCCGTCCCGTAAAAATAATATTGGTAAGGCCGTCGTTCATCCGTTCCAAAACCTCCCGGTCCGGCTCCTTTTCATAATCTTCAAAGGGAATCAGAATGGGCAGTACTTCAATTTCACATCCGTATCCTAAACGAATCAATTCGCTTTTATTATAAGCGGAATCTGCAAAGGCAAATTCCGGTTTGTCCGAAAGACCCGCCGCTTCCTTGTAACCGGCAATACAGGCTTTTACCGTTTCCTTTTCATAGCCGAAAAAGAAATCGGGGGGCGTAATATTATGGTATTTCACGATTTTCCTGCATGGAAGCGCCCCAAAGCGGGCGTTTAATTTGTTCCCCGTGGATAAATGATAGATCACAATATCCTCCGGCTTTATAAAGGACAAATCATCTGTACTGACTGCGATGTCCGCCCCCAGCCTTTCATCAACATAATCCGCCGCCACAATACTGTCATATCCGGCTTCTTTTAAACATTTATGAACCGCAAGGGCGTCATTGCCGACTGCGTCCCCAAAGGCCAGAATCGGAATCATATTTATTATTTTCATGGTTTCTCCTAACCTGCTTCTTTTCGTCGCTGCTGCTCTTCTTCGCTGTATCTTTTCGTCATTACAGCTCTTCTTCGCTGCTTCTTTCCTTTGTCGTTTCCGTCTCCTATACTTTTTCTTCTGCTTATTTTTCATTCAACTGCTTCATCTGTTCCTTCAGCTGTCTTACTTCTTCCTTTAATTCTTCATTTTCCCTTGCAAGACAGTTCAGCATGTTGATACTGTCTACAACCGACGCGTTAAAGGCCACCTGCTTTGCAACATGGGAACTCACAACCATACGGACGGCTTTCTGGATCACTTTTTTAACCGCTCTTTTAAGCGGATGATTGCTTTGCAGCTCTTCTAGAGAGGTATCCCATACCCCGTTTAAATTGACCAGTTCCCGGTGCATCATATCTTTATCATATTTTTCCGGCAGCTCCAGAAAATCCGCCGCCAGATTTACATCTGCAAATTCCAGGGGCTGGTTCTTTATCCCCTTCTCCTCTATTTCTTCCCTGATCTCCTCCATGATTTTATCCACATTAATTTCCTGCATCCGTCTTTCCTCCGCTAAGCATTTCACAAAAACGACCTATAATCCGATCCCATCCGTACTCTTCCCTGACGTAAGCGACCGCTTTCTTCCCTGTTTCCTCATTTACATCAGGCTCAAGAAGCTTCCTAAGCCCCTCTTTAAATTCCTCATAACCGGTATAATAAAATCCGCCGCCGCTTCTTTCAACATGTCCTTTCAGCACATGGCACTCTCCGTTGACAAGCGCCGGATTCCCAAAAGCCATGCCCTCTAAAAGGGAAATGGAAAAGCTCTCATATTTTGACGGCAGGCAGATAACCTTCGCCCCCTTCATTCCGTCATATTTATCCCGGTCAGAAACAAAGCCCACATAGCGGATATCATTTCTTTCCGGTATTTCCATCAGGCTCTTTCCCATCAGTAAAAGAGTCAGCTCCCTTTGTTTTCCTCCTGCATTCTCTCCTGTCTCTTCGCAAAGCTGCTCCTTATAACGAACAAAATAATCGACCAACTCCCTGCAGCCCTTATTCTCCTCTATTCTTCCGGCAAACAATAAATAATCTCCCCATATATCATATTTTTGTCGGAACCTGTTTTCATCGGCGTTTTCCGAAACTTCAATCCCCATTCCAAGCACCCGGTTGGGAATTTCCCGATTTTTAAAAAGCCCCTCCACAAAAGTCTTTTCCTCACTTGTAAGATAAACGATCCCCTTTACTTTTGTAAACAGCTCCTTATAAATATTCATATAAATAGGCTCTTCATCATGAGCCGTAGGAATAAACCATGCCTTATCATACACCTCTTTTGCCCCGAAGTAGGCGGGATAGTAAAGATAGGTCACGAAAATAAAAGCGTCGTATTCATCCCTGTGCTCCCTGATATAGGAAACCAGCTTGGGCACATAAGGCCCCCTGGCTTTTAAACGCAGCTCTTCCAGCCATTTAAAATGAATATGAAAATACCGCATCAATATTCCGGCGCCCCGCTGAAGCACCCTGCTTCTTTTATGCTTAACGGAAAACCTTCTTACGGTTACATGATGAATGGTTTCCACATCCTCTTCATAATCATCTTCCCAGGTAATATAGTCCGACGCTTTGCTGGTCAGCACTTCAACTTCAGCCTTACCCTTTAAATATTCTGCCAAATGCTCCGCCATGGCCCTTGTATAGCTTTCACTTCCTCCGGCAACCTCTAAGCCATACCTTTGATTGATAAACGCTATTTTCATTTTTTCTCCATAGGTCAGACAAACATGTTCCAAAGAGCTGATTTTATGTCCCTTATGTCCATCTGCCTTTCCAGCTTTCCAGTCATTCATTTTCCGATAATATCCGAAGAATTCCATTTGCGGTCTCCTCCCATGTGGGAGGAATGAAATTTTTAAGCTTTTCTTTCAAAGCCTGATACTTTTCCGGCTTTGAAAGAAGTTCCGTAACGGTATTTACCAGTTCTTCCGGTTTGTCCTGCCCGAAATACAAGGCATATTCCCCACCCACTTCCATGTTAATGGGCGTATCCGCCGCAATGACCGGCACTCCCCTTACCATGGATTCTATAATAGGAAGCCCATACCCTTCAACATAGCTTGGAAAAGCAAGGGCGTAACAGCGCTGGTATAAGTAATCGATTTCTTCATCGGAAGCCCCGTTTACATGCCAGACTCCTTTTCCGAAATCCTCATGGCTTTCCATTCTTTCCAGAAAATCGTCTACCTCCCAGCCCTTATGTCCTGCAATGACCAGATGCATGCCAAGTTCCTTTAGCCCGCCTTCATAAGCATCCAAAAGCAGCTTGTGGTTTTTCCGCGGATCAATGGTTCCAACCATTAAAAGGTACGGCCCCGCTTTTGCTGTTTTTATGATTTCTTCCTTAATTGTGTTCTGAATTGTCCCTCTTCCCTTATCCCTTTTACGATTTTGGAACCCTCCGGCGCCCTGATTTAGTGGCTTTTGGGAAATTCTTTTAAAATCCCCGCCCAGAGGGACAATCTGTATGGACGGACATGGCGCCTCCAGTTTACCATATAATTCCTTTACGGCTCCTTTTGTGGCATGGGAAGTAACCACAATTTCATCCGCATACTTTACAATCGCTCCCGTAAAATCCAAAAAATTCAGCACATCATCCCCGGGGCAGAACTGAGGATGCGTTACCCCGATAATATCCTGTACAAAAGGAATTATTTTCACGCCTTTTTCCTTTAGGATGGGATAGAGATAGCTCCGCCTTACTCTGGTTTTCCACACGGTATCCATATCGAAAAATACGGAATCCTTCTCCATGCCCCAAAGCGGAATATGCTTTCCGGTCCGGAGCTTCCCGCGGTTTCCCTTCTTTTCCCTGCAAAAGGCCGCAAATTTTTCCCCGTCAATGATTTCAAAATCATCCCGTTTCTGATGATACTCCAGAAAAACGAGCGCAAGCTTGGGAGCATGATATAATTTTTTTGTAATCTCCATTACAACTCTGGGAATTCCCGTAAAATTAGTTCCCACAATTACCATGGAAATATCGATATATACCTTTTTCATAGCATCTCCGTTTAACAAAACAATTTCCGAATCCTATTTTGCATGCCTGCCGGCATTTTTTTTGCAACCTGTCTTAAAAAAATCGAATTTTTTACCCTTGCCATTTCCTTAAGCAGCCGCCCCTTTATTCCCGGCTTGATATCCCCGTAAGGACTGTTTACGGGCTTTATTCCCCGAATGGCAAAAGCGCCTTCCGCCGCCGCCCCTTCTAATATTTCTTTCCTGCTTTTTTTCTCAAGGTTTTTTGCCTTCTGTTTATCGGGAAGCTTTTGAAAAAAGGCAAGCCAAAGCCCGTCTCCAAACTTCTTCCCTTCCAGTTCCAAAAACGGCAGCAAATCGATTTCTTTGGGCGCGCTTCCTATGGAAGCTTCAAAGCTTTCTCTTTCACATCGAAAGGGCGCTCCGTTTTTGGCAGCTTCTTTAGAGACTGCGTCAAAAAGCCTGCCATAGATTTCCGTATTCTGTCCCGCATTCATTGCTTCTTTGTGGTTTAATTGTTTTTCCCCATCTATAGGCTTCTTAATTCTCTTGTTTTGATCTGCCGCCTCATAAAACAGCTTGATATACTGCCTGGCAATTTTTTCTTTGCTGTAGCGCAAAACCGCCTTTTTGTTTTCCTCAATCGTTTCTTCCATTTCCCTCTTTAAATCCTGACTGCAGGTCAACTGCTCAAGCATAGCCTTATATAAAGCTACCGCATCCTTTGCCGGCTCATAATAAGCCGCCCTTCCCATTGTCACTTCATAAAGGGACGTTTCCTTTGATGATATAACGGGACACCCCGCCGCCATTGCCTCTATGGGCGTCATGCCAAAGCCTTCATACAGGGAAGGCGTTACAAATATCTTTGCATGATGATACAGATATTGCAGCTGTCCGTCCGTTAAAAATCCCGTAACGACAATCCTCTCCTGTAAGCGGTTATCCGCTATATAATCTGTAATTTCATTGGCGCCGTTCCATTTTGCCCCTGCAATGACCAGCTTAAGGGATTCGGAAATACGGGGATTTTTAATCAGCTTATGAAAAGCCTTCACAAGGGTAATCAGGTTTTTATGCTTTGTGAGAGAATTGATGCAAAGAAGGAAATCCCCTGAAAAATCCTTTAACGCATCTACCTCTTCCTCCCTTATTTCTTTAAAATCAATGGGGGCATAAATCAGCGAAAGCTTTCCTTTTACATATCTTTTGAAGTATTTTTTATAGGAACCTCCCACATAACGGGAAATTACCACTACCTTATCTGCTTTCTTTAGGGCATTTCCGTAAAATACCTGAAAATAACAGCATTTTAAAAAACTAAAATATTCCGGATAATATTTGTACTGGATATCGTTGGGGTTTACCACAAGGGGCAGACTCCATCTTGTGTGAAGTCCGGTCTGAAAGGTGGGAAAATACAATAAATCCAGTTTTTCCTCTTTGACCAGTCCCGGAAGCTGAAAAGTCTGAAATCTTATGGTCCTTAGGGAATGGGGACCCTTTATATCATAAATGAAGTAAGACAGCTTCGGAAATATTTTATGGTAATCCCGGTAAATATCCCTGTGGATAAAATAAAGAAACTCATCTTCTATTTCTCCCAAGGCTTTTAGCTCCTCAAAGCCCTTTATTAAGTTTTTGATTGCAGCTTCCGTTCCGCCGTTTTTGTGGTCGGGACGGATAAAGGATAAATCGATTCCGATTCTCATATTTTCCTCCATGAATCAGTAAACTGCTATGTCCACTGACGGCTACCCTAAAATAAACTTCCCCGCTTCCATCAGAATACATTCCAAAAAATACCATCTGCCGTAGCCGTTATCCCGGTAACAGCCATACCGGTCCTTAATCCGTTTGACAGACAGCTTAAGGCTTCTTTTGTTGCTGGCTCCTCCCATACTGAAATTGGCAAGAACCCTGTGGACAGCCTCCACCTTTTTTCCCGCCTTTTTCATGGCGAGATAAGCGCCGTAATCATCATGGATTCCCTTCTGTCTGAAAGGAAAGTCCCTGTAAACCGACGTTTTGACAAACATGGTGGGATGGTTCCAATGTCTGGATGTTTCATACCGGGAAAGCTTTGCCCTTTTCACAATGCGGCTGCCGTCCGCCTTATGTATGGCAATATCCCCGAAAGTAATATCGCACTGCTTCTTAAGCATGGTCTTTACGGAAAGGGCCACAGCGTCCTTTTCATACCAGTCGTCACTGTTAATAAAACCCATGATTTCCCCTTTTGCCAGGGCAATGCCTTTATTCATGGCGTCATAGATGCCCCGGTCTTTTTCCGATACGATCCGGTACGAATACCCTTTCTTTAGAGCCTGTTCTTCGTAGGTTTTTGCTATCTCCACTGTTTGATCGCCGCTTTTTCCGTCTATGATCAGATATTCTATCTTCGGATAGGTCTGGTTCAAAACAGATTTTATTGTCTTTTCAATGGTCTTCTCACTGTTAAACGCCACAGTGACAATCGTAACTAAGGGTTCCATTTTTCTACCTTCAATTCCTTATCATAGCAAAGATTTCCAAAGGCCTTGTTGACCAGTCTGCCATACTTTCCTTTTGTTTTCCCGACGCATCGGATGGCGGGATTAAAAAGCCTTGTCAAACGCACTTTCTTCCCTCTTTCCGCCGCAATATCCTGTACCATTTTTGCCGTATTTCCATACCCGGAATCCTGGGGAAAATAAACGCCGCTTTCAGGCTTTGCTATTATCATTTCCACCGCTTTGGCAAGGTTTTCCACGGACAAAACGCTTCTTTCGTTTTCTATGGCGGGAAAAAACGGCAATACCTTTGCCAATTTCTCCAGTGTACGGTAATTCCCTTTACAGCCCTTACCGTAAATCATGGGCGGCCTCAAAATCGCTATTTGAAAATCCCCGTCAGCAAGCGGTTTTAAGCCTTCCTCCGCCTTTACCTTGCTGTCCCCGTAAAAATTGGCGGGCGTAAGAGGCGTGTCCGCCTTTATGACCCTTTTTTTCCCTATGCCGCCGCTTTCGCCGTAAACAATAATGCTGCTCATAAATACAAATAAACCAACGCCCTGTTCCTTTGCCCTTTTTGCCGTTTCCACCGCCAGTCGACAGTTTATGTCATAGTATCTTTCCTTTTCCTCATTTGAAACCTTTTCCACATCGGCATGGGCGATTCCCGCCACATGAAATACGGCATCATATGGAGAAAAATCGTATTCCTTCCAGGCATTCCCCCTCATATCAATGGTGTCCACCTGATACGATCTTTCCACAAGATACCGTTCCACATTCGTTCCTATATAACTGTTTTTACCGGTTATGAGTATTTTTTTCACTCTTTCATCGCTCCCGTACCGCCTTCTACAACGCCTTCGCTTTTCAGCACGCTTAAAAAGGTTCCGAAAAAGCAGCGCAAATCCATGAAAAATCCCATTTTTTCTTTATATTCCCCGTCCAACCGGGCTTTTAGCGGGATTTCCAGTTCATCCCTGCCGTTAATCTGCGCCCAGCCCGTCAGTCCGGGCCTGATGTCATTCGCCCCGTACTTATCACGCTCTTCGATTAAATCATACTGATTGTAGAGGGCCGGTCTCGGACCCACCACCGCCATATCCCCCTTTAAAATATTAATCAGCTGGGGCAATTCATCCAAGCTTGTCTTACGTAAGAATCTGCCGGTCTTAGTAATATACTGCTCCGGGTTTTTCAGAAGATGCGTGGGCATATCCTTGGGCGTATCCGTCCGCATGGTTCTGAATTTTAAGATCATAAAATGCTTTTTGTGGATTCCCACCCGCTTTTGCTTAAAAAATACCGGGCCTTTTGATTCCCCTTTAATGGCAATGGCCAAAATCAAAAAAACAGGAGAAAGCACAAGCAGTCCTATAAGCGAAAGCAAAAAATCCACAATGCGTTTCCATTTCTGATACATGTTCTCCTCCTGTTAATCCTCTTTCCCGTACTAGGCCCCGTCCAGTGCCTTTATGCCCTTTAAGCGCCAAGCTCCATACTTTTCAAGAGTCCCCTATTCCCGGTTCTCTTCACTTTTGTCTATGGTATAGGTGGGCACGATCCTGCTGACAACCTCTTTTATATGGGGAGAGTCCTTTAATGACGCTTCCTCAAGAGCCTGCAAGCCCTTGGCAAACTCTTCCTCATCCAGTTCGATGGGCTTTCCGATGTGAATCATTTTGTTGGCGGTAGCCGTCAGCCCTTCTTCATCCATCAAAAGCTCCTCATACATCTTCTCGCCGGGACGAAGCCCCGTAAATTCAATTTTGATATCCTCATCCACCTTGTATCCCGACAGCTTAATGAGGTTTTTGGCAAGATCTAAAATCTTAACCGGTTCTCCCATATCCAGCACAAAGATTTCCCCGCCCTTTGCATAAGCTCCTGCCTGCAGCACAAGGGAAACTGCCTCCGGAATAGTCATAAAATAACGAATGATATCCGGGTGGGTAACCGTGACCGGTCCTCCCGCTTCAATCTGCTTTTTGAACAGGGGAATCACACTGCCGTTGCTGCCTAAGACATTGCCGAATCTTACTGCTACAAAATCCGTTTCCGAATGCTTGTCCATGGTCTGGATGATCATTTCACAGATCCGCTTGGAAGCTCCCATGATATTGGTGGGGTTTACCGCCTTATCCGTAGAAATCATAACAAATTTTTTAACGCCGTATTTATCTGCCGCCACAGCAGTCTTCAAGGTGCCGAAAACATTATTTTTAATGGCCTCGTTGGGGCTTTCTTCCATTAACGGCACATGCTTATGGGCCGCCGCATGATAGATAATGTTCGGCCTGTATTCCTTCATAATGCTGTTCATCCGGTGGGTATTGCGCACCGAAGCAATCAATACCGTTAAATCCAGCCCGGGATGCTCACGGTTTAATTCCTGCTGCACCTCATAGGTAGTATTCTCATAAATGTCCACAATTATCAGTTTCTTTGGATTGTGCGCCGCCACCTGTCTGCAGATTTCACTGCCTATAGAGCCGCCGCCGCCTGTGACCAGAACCGTTTTATTTTCCACATAACCAAGAATTTCATCAATATTGACTTCTACGGGTTCTCTGCCCAAAAGATCCTCAATATCCACTTCCCGCAGCTTAGATACATTCACGTCCCCGTTAATTAACTGGTATACCCCCGGCAGAATCCTCATTTTACAGCCGGTATCACGACAGATTTCCAGAATTCCCTTCATCTGGGACTTCTTTGCGGATGGCAGGGCGATAATAATCTCACTGACATTATATTTTTGTACATTATCCGGTATGGTATTCCTGTCGCCTACAATGGGCACGCCCCTTAAATACTTGCCGTGGCAGATAGGATTGTCGTCTATGACACAAACCGGATTCATCCTTAAATAGCTGCTGGTCTGTATTTCCTTAATAATCGTATTTCCCGACGCTCCTGCCCCTATGATCATGCAGTTAATGTCCGAGCTCTTCTGCATTCCGAGAATCCGCCTGTGCTGCAGGACACGCAGAATGCGGTAGGAAAAACGAGTGCCGGCGGAAAAAGCCAGCATAAAAAATCCATAGAAAAAGGGATAGCTGAAGGGCATCCTTACACCCATGACCAGAAAAATGACCGGCTGGATCAGGGCGCAGATAAATACAGCTACCAGTATATTAAACAGCTCTGAATCGCTGGCATATCTCCAGACACTCTTATAAAGCCGGAACAGCCAGTATATCAGAATAGTAATAATCACATTAACGGGAAAGGCCTCCATAACCGTATTAATAAACAGCCTGGGAATATCCATAAATTTAAAATCATATCTGATGTATAATGACAAGATTCCCGCCGCAAACATGCCGCAGATATCCATAAGAGTCAATATAATTATTCTATTGAGCGGTATATCCAGAATTTTATCCTTAATAAACTTTTTCATAGCTTTCATTTTAACATCATTACTTCCTAAAGTAAATATTTCTTGGCATTCATCCCCAATTTCATCCCCTGATTCAAACAGATTCCGCCTCAAACCGCTGCCGTTTATATTGCGGATTCCTGCAAAAAAGGTACTTTGTAAGTTTTTCCCAAAAGAGGAAAATCATACAGAAGTACCTTTTCTTTTATTTTCACAGCCCGCCCGGTTTCCGTTATCCTGCCGGCACGCCGCAATTCTTTTTGTTACATATATTATTTTATATTCTTTTGCAGCTTTTAAGCGCCTCTTTCTATTACAGTCCGAAGGATGCTTTCAGTTCCGCAAACTCTCTGGAGTTGGCAAAGCCCAACATAACTTCATTTCTGCTTGTCCCCTTTGCCAGTCTTCTCATCCAGTCATCATAGCCCGCCTGATCATATTCCCTGTCAAAGAATGTGCGGTAAAGAACCTTCACATATTCATCGTCGCTTAAATTCTTTGCCAAAAATTCCGGGGAAGTAAAGAATCCTGTTGTGGAAACGTCATTAATGGACCATTGTCCGCTGGTAATACGGTTACACCAGTCATTTAAGCCGTCAACCTCGTATTCCCTGCCCAGCGCCTTTGTATAAAGCCTTGCCACAAAGGTGGTAAGTCCGGGGTTTTTATCCCTTCCTTCTAATCCGTCAACATTAATGCTTCCTCTGATGATGCCGTAATCATTACATATGTTGCCAAATTCTGCGGATTCCGCAAAGCCCCTGTATACGCCTTCTCTTCCGACTCCATTGTTGAGCTTGTATACCCAGTCGGCTTTTCCGCCTTCATCGGAAGCACGGCCCATCATAACATTATATAATAATTCCACATACTCTTCATTGGTGGTATTCCACAGTTCAAATTCAGCGCTCAAGAAAAATCCGCGTGCCGCTTCCGCTCCGGAAATCTGGCCGTTGCATAACCGGTTGGTCCAGTCTGCAAGTCCTGTTTCTTCAGGCTGTCTTTTCAGACACATTTCATAAAGTCTTGTAACAAAGGCCTCTACCTGCGCCCTGTCCGTAACTCTTCCATAGCCCGGTACAATCTCTGAATAAGAGCTTACTCCTATGGTAGGCAGGGTCTGGGACTCAACCCACGCCGGATCGGAATCCAGCCTTGCAAACACATCCCCTGCAAGAACGCCTGCAATGGAGAAATTTAATTTTCCGCCTTCATTGGCCTGATTAATAATGAAGCAGTCCACCATGGAGTCATATTTTGCCGCATAATAGGAATATGCCAGACTTGCCGCCTGGATATTGGTTCCCATATACTGGGAGAATCCCTGCTCCGTCAATAAAATCCTATGCTGGGCGCCAAAGGTATTTTTTACATAATCGGTCATAATGCTTAAATTATTCCCGTCGACAAATTGAGCGTCCGCTCTCTTGGGATTTAAGTCAATTTCCGGCGCATCAGGCATATGAGCAAGCTCCACCCAGATATCCGGCTGTGATAAAATAGCGGGATATAGATGGTAGGAAATGCTCCAGTCCACATTGGCCTGCCTTGCTGCAACAGCGGCATTGAAACGGTCCAAATAATCCTTTGTGGAAATTCCTCTGCCCTCGTCATTGTGCTGCCAGCTGTGGTCTAAGGAAACGCTGACCCTTGACACAGATGTTTTGGAGCGGATCGCGTTATAGAGGATCATATAAGCATCCGCATACAGATCGACGTTATACTGTGGATCCGAACTGCCGCTAAAACACCATGAATTGGGCATGTTTACTTCATTTCCCAAAATAAAATTATCTACATGGCAGTCCTCTTTACACCAGTTTTCCGCCATCCATGCAAAAAGCGCCTCATAATAATGTCTGCCCTCTCCTCTGACATTGGGCGCGTAATATGGAGAATTTTTGGTATTATTTCCCCTATTGGCCAAAGCCTGGGCATCTATCAGGATCTCTTTATTGGATTTATAGGGAACCAGGATAGTCATGCTGACCGTAGCGCCCTTTGCATTGGCGTTTTTGATCAGTGTGGAAAAGGTATCCCTAAAATAATAGGTACGACCGTTATAATCAAATCTTTTATCTGTGTGGATTGTACCGTCGCCCATAAAATCCGTAACGCGGAGATTAAGCAGGGTATGTTGTCCGCCGTAGCTGCCTATATAATCCGCTCCGTTAAAATCTCCCTGAACGCCCTTTTTGGTTGTTGTTTTGGCAAAGGCATCCTCGGTCACATAGCTGCCGGCCTCCTCGGAATATACATATTCCTCGTCGTCAAGCCATTCTGTGGGAATTCCGTTATAGGTTTCCAAAGGGTCTTCCCCTTCTTTGCCCAGTTTAATTTCCTCTTCTTCGTCCTCTTTCTCTTCCTCTTTCTCTTCCTCTTTCTCTTCCTCTTCTTTCTCTGCTTCCTCTTTATCCGTATCCACAGCGTTCTTTTCACTGTTTTCAGAAACAGAAGACTCGTTTTCCGGCATTAAGCCGTTTGTTCCTGTCTGCTCTCCTGCAAATGCGGTAACTCCGTTTCCCGCCATAAGCAGCATCGCAAGAAACAGGGCAAATACTCTTTTTGATAGTTTTCTCATCCTTATGCTCATACTTGCACCTTTCCTCCCAGTTTTATTTTTTATAATTATCATATATTTCTGTTGTGGAAGTCAAGTCCCTTATTTCCAAAAACTATCAATTCACAAAACAACGCTCCCTATTTCTCTAAAAAATTTCACAACCATCTATCCTTATGGGCGGGAAAACGCCGGATTTTACTGCTTTATAAGCCATAGCTTTTCATCAGCGCCGCAAACTCCGGTGAATTGGCAAATCCTGCCAAAACTTCATCCCTGCCGGCTCCGCCCGCCAGTCTGTTCATCCAGTAATCATAGCCGTCTCCGTCATATTCGCGGTCGAGGAAGGTTCGGTACAACACTTTTACGTATTCGTCGTTGCCTAAATTCCTGTTACAAAATTCCGGAGAGTTGAAAAATCCCCGTGTGGACACATCATAAATACTCCAGGAACCTCCGAGGATCCGGTTGCACCAGTCGTTTAGTCCCTCTGTTTCATAGGTTCTTCCCAAAGCCTTTGTATAAAGCCTCGCTATAAAGGTGGTAAGTCCCGGATTTTTATCGCGCCCTTCCGAAACAGTTACCGTTCCCTTTTCAATCCCATAGGAATTACAGATCATCTCAAACTCCATAGATTCCGCAAAGCCTCTGAACACGCCTTCTCTTCCCACGCCGTTATTAAGCTTATGTACCCAATCCGCCTTTCCCGCCGCATCGGAGGAACGCCCCATCATAACATTATAAAGCAGCTCTACAAACTCCTCATTTCCCAAATTCCTGAGCTTAAACTCATCGCTGAAGAAAAAACCGTAAGCTGCCTGGGCTCCCTTTGCCTTTCCTCTGTAAAGCCTGTCAATCCAGTCCGCCTCTCCTCTAGCATCCGATTTTCTGTTAAGGCATAGCTTATAAAGCCTTTCCACATAGCTTTCCAAGCCGGCCCTGTTCACATTCCTTCCATATCCGGGCACAATCTGTCCGAAAGAAGGGATGCCTATTACGGGAAGAGTCCTTGCCTCCACCCATCCCGGATCGGAGTCTGCCTTTTCATATACGGTCTGGGCCAGCTTGCCGGCAATATAAAAGTTCTGTCCGGGCTTCTCATTTTCCTCATGTATGATGAAACAGTCCACCATCGGATCATATTTTGCCGCATAATAAGACAGAGCCAAGGAAGCCGCCTGAACCTCTTGACCAAACACATCGGAAAATCCCTGTTCCGTCAGCATAACCCTGTGGTGTGGGCCGAAGGTATCCCTGATATAATCCGTCATAACACTTAAATTATATCCGTCCACAAACTGAGCGCCGTCATTTTTGGGATTTAGTTTTAGGGCTATGGCATGTCCTTTGTCCGCCCAGATATCCGGCTCATAAAGAAGCGCCGGATACAAGTGGCAGGAAACCGTCCAGTCCACATCCGCCTGTCTTGCCGACACGCATGCATGAAACCGGTTCAAAAAATCTTTTGCCATGATTCCTCTTCCCATATTATTATGCTGCCAGCTGTGGTCTATGGATACGCTGACCCTGCAGGCGGAGGTTTTGGCTCGAACGGCGTTATAAAGCATCAGATACTCTTCCGCATACAGCTGCGCATTATACTGCGGGTCAGCAGTTCCTGTAAAATTCCATTCATTGGGCATATTGACCTCATTGCCCAGAATAAAATTATCCACATGGCAGCTTTCCAAACACCAGTTTTCCGCCATCCAGGCAAACATCGCCTCATAATAATGCCTTCCCTCTCCCCGTATATTGGGAGCGTAATAGGGCGATTCCCTGTTTTGATTCCGGTTTGCCAAAGCTGTGGGATCTACCAGAATTTCTTTATTTTTTTTGAGAGGCACCAAAATCACGATACTGATCGTTCCGCCTTTTGCATTGACGTCCTGTATCAGAGGGGATTTGTCATCCCGAAACCAATATGTACGGCCGTTATAATCAAAACGTTTGTCTAAAGGATGATGCCCGTCTCCCATAAAGTCCGTCACATTGATATTGATCAACGTGTGCCTGGAATCATAAGAGGCTTTATAGGAAGCCCCGTTAAAATCTCCCTGTATGCCCTTTTTGGTAGAAGCCCTGTAAAAAGCATCCCGAGTCAGGTAATTCCCCGACTCAGGATTATAAATAGATTCTTCACTTTCATTAAGCCACTCTGTGGGAATGCCGTTATAGGTTTCTAAGGGATCCTCTCCCTCTTTTCCGATTTCCCATCCGTTTTCATTTTTCCGGCTGTTTTCGGAAACTGCCGCTTTCTGTTCCGGCTCTTCTCCCACATACAGACTTTCTGCCGCCGTATCTACAGTTTCCGCACCTGTGTTTTCCACATCTGCGGCCATGGCTACAACCGGCATACCTGCCATTGCGGCAACGCTCCCTGCTTCCAATGCAAAAATGACTGCAAGAAAAGCGGATAACGTTTTTCTATAGATTGTCTGGTAATTTTCTTTCATGTCTTTTCTCAATACAACCTTTTATCGTCCTGTGCTTTTGTTTTCTTGTCCTTTCATTGTATCAATCTCTTGTTCTTATACCGCTTATCATTCCGTTATAATCCGTAGGATCTCATCAGTTCCGCAAACTCCCGGGAATCCGCAAAGCCTCTGAGCACTTCTTTCCGGCTTGTACCGGCATTTAACTTCCGAAGCCAGTAAACATAACCGTCCTGATCATACTCTCTGTCAAAGAATGTCCGGTACAGCACCTTTACGTATTCACTATTGGTATGGTGCATGTTCAAATATTCGGGAGAATTAAAGAATCCCGTAGTAGCCATATCCATAACAGTCCATTTCTTATCACAGATTCTGTTGCACCATTCATTTAAACCGTCAATATCATAGGCTCTTCCCAAAGCTTTTGTATACATTCTGGATACAAAAGTGGTCAGTCCCGGATTTCTGTCACGGCCCTCACTGACAGCTACGGTTCCTTTTTTTATTCCATAAGAATTACAAATCATTTCAAACTCGGCAGAATCCGCAAAGCCTTTAAAGACGCCCATACGTCCCACACCGTTTTCTAATTTGTACAGCCAGTCCGCTTTTCCTGCATAGTCAGAGCCTCTGCCCATCATAACATTATATAAACGCTCCGTATATTCCTCATTGCCATGGTTCATAAGCAAAAACTCTTCGCTGAAAAAGAATCCTAACGCCGCATCCGCACCTGTAGTCCGGCCGCTGCACATTCTGTCCGTCCAGTCCTTAAGACCATCCGCATCCGGTTCTCTTCCCAGGCACAGTCTGTAAAGTCTGGTCACATACGCCTCCACCTGTGCCCTGTCAACCGCAGGTCCCTTGGTCAATCCCAGATAGTTGGCAATTCCCGTAGCGTCTGCAGCTCCCAAACGCTGTAAATTACTTTCCCGTGAAAGGAATGCAGCATCCGATGCATTTGTTAAAAATGCATGCTCCACAATAATGGCCGTAATACCCGCTTCCTTGGAACGTCTGATAACGCCGTAATAATCTGCTAAAGAACCGTCAGGATACTTTGTATTGTCTCCGGAATTTCGTATAAGGATTCCTCTTTGATTCAATCCAAGCGCCCCTAACTGTCTGGAAATATGTCTTGCCAGGTTTGCTCCGTCAACTCCGATAGCCGCATTATAATTGGAATTGGGATAATAAATTTCCGATCCCTTTGCCGATGATCCCGCTGAATTTAAATGGATACTTACAAAGTAGTCGGCTCCCACCCGGGCTGCCGCCTCCACTCTATTTGCATTACAGGTGGTAGAAGTAGTTCCCGGGTAAGGACATGCCGTTCCCGTACGCGTCATATACACCTGTACTCCTGAATATTCTTCCAGCTCCGCTTTGCAATACTGGGCAATTTTTAAGGTAAGAGCCTCTTCCCTTAAGCCGTTCGCCCTGGCTCCCGCATGGGTGGCGTCATGGCCCGGATCGATCACTACAACAACTTCGCCATTATCTTCCGCTCTCAGCCTGCCCTTATCGCCGTTTGCAAGAGCATCTCCAATTTCATTCGCCGCTATTCTGGAAACCTGACTGTCGTCTCCATTGAAAGACACAACCTGTAATTCCACATCGGAAATATCAAAATCCGCGCTCTCCTGCATCAGCGCGCCTTCTTCCGATTCAGGCACCTCCCGGTCCACGCCGAAATATACGTTCGCCATGCCTGTATCCTTTATCCCGACAGAAGTTTCATTCCCGTCCTGTGTAATAACATTCACACTTTTTACTTCATAAATTCCTGCATTCTCTTTCAGAAAAGGAAGTTCAAATAAAATAGTATTTTCTAACGTTTCTTCACTTGAATAGACGAACTGTTCCTTTGTATGGTAATTTTCAACCGTTAATGTACCGCCGGTAAGGCAGGTATTCTCATCTCCAAATCCAATTAACACTCTCTGGCTGCCCGGAGAAGCAATATAATTGTTTTCTATATATAAAAAGTCTAACTTTCCTTCTGTTCCAAAAGTATCCGCTTCCGTTTTTTCCTCTTCGGGAAGCTTCTCATCTCCGGCTTTTGTCAAATCCTCCACCGGCTCTACTCCATTTCCTGATACTTCTTTGGCAAAAACACTTTGAGGCATCATTCCCAAAAGAATTGTAAATATCACGAAAACCGCTAAAAATCTTGTTACCTTTTTCAATGCACAGCACCACCTTGTTATCTGATATTTGTTTGCCAGTTACGAAATCAGTTTATTACATTATGTAAACGAATGCAATAGAAAATAGTGGGAATTTGTAAAAAAAGAAATGTTTCAGACACTTTTTTTCCTTAATTTTCCAGTATTTTTCATTTGTGTACTATCCGAACTAGCACACTTAGCTTATCACTGCGCATAAGCTTCTGTCAACAAGGTTATATAGCATATTTTATTAAAAGAAAATAAAAAAACAGAGGTGGATAACGGAAGACTAAAAGCCTCTATTCCGTATCCGCCTCAATAGAGTGAAATTCATCGCAATCAAAAAAATCCGCCAGCGACATTCCAAGTCCGTTACATATTTTGACAACGGTAAACAGGCCGGGATTAACCGTCTTGCTTTTCATAATATTATCCAGTGTGGTTACAGGCACAGATGCCTTCAAGGCAAGCTTATATTTAGATATTCCTTTTTCCTCACACAAATACTCAATTCTTTTCACAAGTATTTCCTGTTCGTTTTTCATGTTACCCCTCCTCAATACCACAGCGCTGCATGTTTCGGTTTTCTGCCTCTCTATTCTTCATAATACTCGCATTTTCATCTATTTTTCATTGCTTTTGGGTATTCATATTTGTTGGTTTTTGTTGGAAAATGTTGTATAATGTTAGAATCTGGAAAAGGGGTGGAAAAATATGGAACGAGAACTGAATATTCTTTTGATCGAAGACGATCCTGATACCTGCAAAAAATTTGCCGAATATATAGATATCAAAAACGAGGTAGCGCTTACGGGCGTTACCAACAACTCCTACCGGGCAATAGAACTGGTAAAAGAAGGCGCGCCTGACGCTGTTATTCTGGATCTGGAATTAAATGAAGGACAGGGAAACGGCCTGATGTTCCTTCAGGAACTGGAAGCCCTCTCCCTCCCTTTCAAGCCCTATATTCTTGTTACAACCAACAATTCAAGCTCTACCACTTATCATTTCGCAAGGAAAACAGGCGCTGATTTTATCATGTCAAAGCATCAGGAAGATTATTCGGAAAAACGTGCGGTAGATTTTCTGTGTATGATGAAGCAGACCATTCAAAACCCCCGCAATACGCCGGATTCCAACAAACAAGCTTCCCCCGCCGCTTCTTCCGATAAACAGCTTATGCGGCTCGTTTCCCTGGAACTGAACGCTGTGGGCATAAGCCCCAAAGTCATCGGCTATCAATATTTATCCGAAGCCGTTCTGCTCATTATTCAGGGACACCCCCACAATATCTGCAGCACTCTGGCAAAGCAGCATAAAAAAACGGACTCCAGCGTGGAACGGGCTATGCAAAACGCCATTAATAAGGCGTGGAGAACCACGGATATTGATGATTTGCTCAAACACTATACCGCCCGTATCAATTCGGATAAGGGCGTGCCTACCTTAACGGAATTTATTCATTATTATGCGAATAAGATAAAGAATCATTTGTAGATTTGCCCCCTGCCATCTGCATTATAAAAAAACGGACCTTTAATATAGACTACTTTTTCCATAGAAAAATATAAAAGCACATATTCCAAACAATCTATAGGATTTTTTGTCGGTCTACATGCTTTTATATTAGTGTTTTACATTTAGTCTTGGCCTGCTACAGAGAATAGCAAAATTTTTTATTTATTACCAAGAATATTTTGAATGATTTCCCACAAATCCTGCCACATTTTCCTCACCCCTTATTCTTTCTTGCTTTTAAATAAAGGATAAGAAAATTGCAGGAAATTCTATATTAGGTGTTTGTATACAATTTTTGTAGCTTTTTATTGTGTATTGTCCCAGACTGGCAGTATATTGTTTTCATTTGTAATGATAATTATAATGGGTATGTATCTTTAACATTTATTTTTTCATGGTTATGGTGGATAAAATGTTAGCATTTATCAAATATTTCTCAATCATCATATGTAGTTTTTATATTTATTACTCAAACTTCGCACTTGAATAAATGCCTATGCACCTTGAAAATTCAATAATAACTGGCATAAAAATAGCATGAAACCGTCTGGTTTTGATATAATTGAGTTGTTCAGAAACAATCA
>CAJTCE010000025.1 GCA_910574745.1 Lachnospiraceae bacterium
GAATGTCAGGGCACAGACCCAGCGAGAACTGATAGGGTAAGCATATGGATATACATCGTCAGAACATTATTTACCAGTAACTACATCCATTTATGGATGATGATATAAAAATTTAAAAATATATCGGGAGATGTATTGACAAATTTCAAATTTTGAGATAGGAGGATGATAGGATGAAAAAATATTTTTGTATGATGCTGATTGTCATGACACTTCTTATAAGTGGCTGTGGTTCTAAAATGAAGGATGGCTTCTATACGGCGGAAATGTCCGATTATTCTTTCGGCTGGAAGGAATACTTATGCATTCTTGTCAAGGACGGGGATATTGTTTATGCAGAATTTAACGCCAAAGACCCCAGCGGCTATATCAAATCCTGGGATAATGCATATATGGAAAATATGGGCACGCTTTCAGGCACATATCCCAACGAATATACAAGATATTATGTTGCCGAACTGATCGAATCCCAAAATTCCGAAGACATAGATACCCTGACGGGGGCCACTACCTCCGGAAGCAACTTTACAAGACTTGCCGCTGCGGTAACAAAACAGGCCGTCAGGGGAAAATCCACCACGATTATCGTAGAATCCGAAGCGGAATAGAAATCCTGCTTTAATCCAGAAGAATTTCGTCTACCGTTACAAATTCATATCCTTCCTTCTGCAGTTCGTCTATGATGGTAAATGCCGCCATAACGCTTGTTTTGTACTGGTCATGCAGCAAAATAATGCCGTTATCCTTGGCATTTGCCATAACCCTTTTGACTACCTTGGAAGCGTCCTTGGTACACCAATCCTGGGGATCAATGCTCCACAAAACACAAATCATTCCCGTATCGCTTTCAATCCCGTCGTCGCATTGTCCAAAGGGCGGGCGGATAAACTGGGGACGTTCTCCCGCTATCTTCTCAATCAATTCATTGGCGGATACTACCTCCGATTCAATCAACGCCGTATCAGCATTTTCAAGCCCTACATGATGGAAGGTATGGTTTCCGATCAAATGCCCGTCATCTGCAATCTGCTTCACAATATCGGGGTATTTTTCCACTGCGCTTCCCATGAGAAAAAAAGTAACCTTTACTCCCCGCTTCTTAAGCCCTTCCAAAAGCATGGGCGTATAGACGGGATGAGGACCGTCGTCAAAGGTCAGGGCAATTTTTTTTCCGCCTGTCTCCTCGGGTTTATCATCCTTTTCCGTCTCTGATTGCCATATTACGGTTTCTTTCATTTTATCCTCACGAAACCTTCCCGTAAAAACCCAATAGCCTGCAAGGAGCAGATAGGCCGTTACAACGCCTCCGATCATCAGCCGAAATAATTTACGTCTGTCTTTCATAGATTCCTCTTGCATGGTTTATTATACAATATATGTGGCGAAAAGGAAAAAATGTTGCCCTTTTACAGGGCTTTGCTATAATAAAACCAACCTTACAACAGCTGTAAGTGGTATCCGGCCGTTCACGCTCCTATAATGAGACCAGACAAAAGCCTTATTGTCAGACCGAGTTTAGAGCGCCTCATTTAACAAGGCTATAGGTACTGGCAAAATCAAACAAACAGGAGGATTGTTATGAATCTGAATCATCGTATTTTACAGGTGGACCGGCTTACCAAAATCTACGGCAAAGGCACCCAGAAAACAGAAGCCTTACAGGGCATTTCTTTTGATGTGCTGGAGGGAGAATTCCTTGGCATTATGGGAGCAAGCGGTTCCGGCAAAACCACCCTTTTAAACTGCATCGCCACCATGCTTAAACCAAGCTCCGGAAAAATCCTTTTGAAAGATAAGGATATTTCCTCCCTTAAGGGAAACGCCCTGGCAGACTATCGGGGACATGAAATCGGCTATCTTTTTCAGGAATTCGAGCTCTTAGATAACATGACCGCACAGGAAAACATCGCCCTGCCTTTGTCCCTTCAGGGAATCAGTTTAGAGCAGGCACAAAAAGATATTCTGCAAATTGCAGAGCGCTTCGACATTACAGAGGTTTTGGAAAAGTTCCCTCCTCAGATGTCCGGCGGACAAAAACAGCGTACAGCAGCAGCCAGAGCTTTCATTTCCAATCCCGGAATCATACTGGCGGATGAACCTACAGGCGCACTGGACAGTAAAAATTCCAAAATCCTTATGGATATGCTTGCCGCCATGAATCAAGAAGAACACAAAACCATTATGATGGTTACCCACGACCCTAACGCGGCGAGCTATTGTTCCCGTATTCTTTTTATACAGGACGGACGGCTGTTTCATGAACTTAGACGAAACCGGCAGGAAGAAACGACGGAAGCATTTTACGATCGAATTGTAACGGTAATCGCACAATTGGGAGGAGGGAGCGCAAATGTTCTTTAAACAGGTATGGCGCAACGCCATCAGACACAGAAAAGACAATGGTCTGTTCTTCGGTTCCCTGATTATTGCCATTATAGCCTTCTATACCCTTCTTTCCTTAAAGGAGCAGGACGTTATGCGCTACCTTGCAGCCGTGGAAAGCGTCGCAGTTTCAAAGCTGTTTAAACTGATTCCCTTAGTGTATATGGTTTCACTGTTCTTTGTGTTCTTTCTGGTATATTTTGCCTGCAAATATCAGACGGACAGCAGGCGAAAGGAATTTGGCATGTATCTTATGCTGGGAATGAAATACAGCCGCCTGTTTGCCATTCTCTTTTGCGAAACCTTTTTAAACAGTCTGATTTCCCTGCTGACAGGCATTCCCCTTGCCCTGTTTCTGACGGAAGGAATCAGCCTGACCACCGCAAAGCTTGTAGGTTTAGGCATTATCGGGCACCGCATATCCTTCTCCCCCGACGCCCTCCTCTATACTGTATGCGGCTTTACCCTTGTACAGCTATTATCTGTATTCGTTATCTGTATGAAACTTTCCCATACGGAACCCGCAGCGTTTCTGGCTGATGATTTTGCACAGGAACATGAAAAAAACTTTTCAGGAAGCGGAGCGTTCTTCTTTTTGGCCGGTGTGCTCCTTCTCATCATAGCTTACGCAATGGGCATGGCAGTCTTGGATACCCTCGGCTTTGGGGCATTTTTTATGGTTTTCCTCTTTGGAACCTTAGGCACCATTTTCCTTTACAAGGGGCTTGGATATGTAATCGGAAAAGGAATTGAAAAGAAAAGCAGGCGCAAGGCAGGGCTTTCGGTATTTACTGCCAGACAGCTTCAGGAAAATGTGTTCTGCCAGCACCAATCGCTGGCCGTTTCCTCCCTTCTGCTGCTCTTGTCCTTAGCCTGTATCTCCTTTGGTATCGGAACAGCGGCAGGCAGCCATGAAACAAGAACCACAGACCTTTCCGTCAAGGGAAGCGACGCACAAATCCAAAGCTTTCTTTCGGATGAGGAAATTGCCCCCATGATAGAAACCGCTTATCCCATGTACTTGTCCTATACTCATACTTCCCGGGATCTGGAGCCTGTCAAAAATGCGATGGCAAAGCTTCCTCAATCAGACCTGCGGGATAATATGATGGAAAATATCACAGACAGCTGCGATTACATTCTATCGGAGTCCAGTTATAACAGTCTGTTGTCCGCAATGGGAAAAGTGCCTGTTTCATTAAACCCGGATCAGATGGCGTTATTCTCATCTATGTCTACAGCTGATTTTACCAATATCATGAACGCCGCCTTAAATCAGAATGTGACTATAAAGGTAAACGGCGCAGAGTACAGTCTTCTGCCCTGCTTATACTACGACAACATCGTTGCCGACCGTATGATTTCCCTTTATACCGCGCTGATCGTCCCTGACGAAGTATTTGAAGAAATCGCAGACGATTCCGAACCTTTCTGTTATAATCTTCATCTGTCCGAAAGCGTTACTGCGGAAAAAGGGCTTCTGGCAGCACTTTCCGACATGGGAGAAATACTTTCAGCCCGTGGACTGGAATACGACAGCTATCTGGGAGGAATCGGAAGGAATCTTTTTTATACGGTAGCATCCAGCTATCTGACACTTTACCTTGGCATTTTGTTTCTGCTGATTGCCAACACGGTAATCGGGCTGAAATACCTGATATGGCAGCGTCAGAACAAGCACCGCTATATAACCCTGCTGATGCTTGGCGAAAACAGGAACGCTTTATGTCAGTCAGCGAAAAGCCAGATACAGACATTTTTTAACCTGGCGCTTGTGATAGCTGCCATAAACGGTATTTTTGCCGTATTCTCCATGTTCAGGAGCTTTTTAAGACTTCCTTCCACTGCCGCCTTTTTATTGGTGGCATTGATGGCGGCTGCTGCCTTCCTGCTGTTTATTTTGACGGAACTTGTGTATATTCATGTGGTAAAACGGACAGCGTGCCGGGAAATTATGGAATTAAAACTATCCAGATAATTGCAAGGCATTAAAACCGGAATGGCAATGATTCATGAAACTATTTTGTAAGGAGGTAATACGTCTTGACACGGATTATGATTGTAGAAGACGATATGTATCTGAAAGAAGAACTTATGATGACCTTTGCAAAGAAGGGATACCGGGTAGGCGGTATCTCTTCCTTTGCCGCACCGGAACAGGAAATCATGGATTTTGACCCGGATCTTTGTGTACTGGACATCAATCTGCCCGGCAAATCCGGCTTTGAACTGTGTAAATGGCTAAAAGCCCATGCCTCTTTTCCCATTCTGATTCTGACTGCCAGGGATACCCTAGAAGATGAGCTTACCGCCCTGGGCCTGGGAGCCGACGACTTTTTAGTAAAGCCCTGTCATCCGGATCGCCTTTTAGCCCGCGGGGCACGGCTTTTACAAAATTTCCGGAAGGTAAAAAGCCTGATTCTGGCTGGAAGCCTTTCTCTTGATACCGATACCTATAAGCTGATGTTTAGGGACACCTATGTCATTTTGCCGGAAACCGAGGGGAAAATCATGCAGCTTTTAATGGAACGCCACCCATCCCTTGTTACAAGAGCCGAACTTTTTTACGCCGTATGGGGTACGGAAGAATTCTGTGATGAAAACATTTTACAGGTCAATATCACAAGGCTTCGGAAAAGACTGGACGCTCTGGGACTTGGTAAAGCTGTGCAAAACATCCGGGGACAGGGTTACTATCTGGAGGTGGATAAGCTATGAAAAATTTGTTGCATAAAACCGGGCACTGGCTGCTTCTCTTTTTCATAACAGATTTGATTTTTTTCTTTGTCACATGGCTGTTAACTCCGGGCATGTTAAAAAGCGTGGGATTATTCCTTGTGCTCTTTACCGCAATTGCCCTTGTCGCAGGCTATCTCATGGAAAACCGACAGCAGCAAAAACAGCTGAAGGCACTGGATAATTTTCTGGAAAAAATAGATGAAGAATCATTTCTACAGCTATCGGCTCTTATGAAAGCGCCTTTACAGCCTGCTATGAAGCAACTGTACGACCAGTTTACAAGTCTTACCGACGCCATGAACGAAAAACAATTGAGTCTGGAAAATTACAGGGACTATATCGAGGCCTGGACCCATGAAATGAAAACGCCTCTTTCCCTTGCCGCCCTTGTTATGGGTAATCACAGCGAAGAAATGAGTCCTTACGTAAGGAGCCGCATGGGTTATGTTTTCCATCTGATTTCTGAAGATGTGGAGCGGATTTTATATTATGCCCGCTTACAGGCTGACCATGTGGACTATCATTTTTCCAATGTAATGCTGGATCAATGCGTTTCCCTGGTCTTATCAGATTTCCAGCCGTATATAGAGGAAAAAAACATTGCAGTTTTCTCAGACCTTCAGCCTCTTACAGTTGTAACGGATAAAAAAGTATTAAGCTTTATGATCGCCCAGCTCCTTAGCAATGCCATAAAATACGCCGCTCCCCATAAGGGAGAAATCCGCATTTCCATAAATAGGCACTCCCATAAGACCATACTCTCCGTTTACGATAACGGAAAGGGAGTTTTGCCCGAGGATGCTCCGTTCATTTTTGACAAAGGCTTTACAGGAAACCATCAAAACCGTCAGAATGCCACGGGAATGGGGTTATATCTGGTAAAGAAATTTGCCGATGCCATGTGTGTGGAAGTCGGTCTGGGGGAAGGAGCTGATCGCGGAGAAGGGTTTTGTATAGAATTGGAATTTCCTTAAATGCTGTATTCCTCGCACAGCGCTTTAAGGTACGCTTCATCGTCTACTGCCCTTTTTAAATCATCAATGCGGTTGCCAGACAAAAGGATTTTGTTTAGCATCAATATGCGCTCTACTTTAAGCCGTCCCTCTTTCCGACCAAGTTCTAATCCTTCTTCCCGTCCAAGTTCTAATCCTTCTTCCCGTCCAAGCTCCCGCTCATCCGCACGAATCAATCTCATTTCTCTCTCTTCGTCAAATTCATAAATACTCATCTTCACAACCTCCGCCTTTCATGCCCTGCATTTCCTGCCTCGTCTGAAACTCCTGCTTTTAAATTATTTGTCTGGATTTTAAAAGCATTGATTTCAAGATGCCTTCCGGCAAGAAATTAGAATGCACTAAGACGGTGCAAAAGAATGTCAGAAATATATACTTTGGTCAGATTCTGGCACTTGCCGCATTATATGTCAATATATTTTTTATGTTTTTTCGTTCAGTTTTTTTCTGCAAAAAATATATCTCTATTGACATTTTATCCACTAATCATCCTTTATAATATTTCTAAAATTCTTTATAAAAAGGCTGAAACACGGGAGAAAGGAAAAGTCCTTCTCCATATTTCAGCCATTTTCTATTACTATATTTCCTTTTTGCCAATTTTCCTACAGAAATTTTTCTTGTGCCATCAGCCGCCTAATTTCTTCGTAAAATCAGACATCGCCTCCGATATCTTAATCTGCTGGGGACATACCGCCTCACAGCTTCTGCAGCCTACGCAGGCGCTGGGACGTTTTTCTTCCGGTATTGTTGCTATTAACATAGGCGCAAGGAAACCGCCTCCCGTGAAGCAATGTTCATTGTACATATCTATCAATTCCGGAATATTTAATCCCTTGGGGCAATGGCTGACGCAGTAATGGCAAGCCGTACAGGGCAGGTTGCTCTGCTTTAACATTTCATCAGCAATGCCTAAAAGTCCGTCCCACTCCTCTTTATTAAGGGGCTTATCCGTTTCAAAGGTCTGTATATTCTCCTTTAGCTGCTCCATATTGGACATACCCGAAAGCACCATAGTTACCTCAGGCAATGCCTGTAAAAACCGGAATGCCCATGCAGGAACGCTCTCATCCGGTCTCAATGCCTTTAGCTTTCCTTCATCCTCAGCCTTCAGGGAAGCCAGCTTTCCGCCTCTTAAAGGCTCCATAACCCATACGGGAAGATTCCATTCCTTTAACAATTCCATTTTTCCTTTGGCGTTCTGGAAAGACCAGTCAAGCCAGTTTAACTGAATCTGGCAGAATTCCATGGATTTTCCGTACTTATCAAGGAAACGCTTCATTACCTCACAGCTTCCGTGTGCGGAGAATCCCAGATGGCGGATGCGCCCGTTTTCTTTCTGTTTTACCAGATAATCATAAATTCCGTATTTTTCATCCAGATATGCGTCAATATTCATCTCGCATACATTATGCACCAGATAGAAATCAAAATAATCCACCCGGCATTTCTCAAGCTGTTTTTCAAAGATTTCTTCTACCTTATCCATATTGGACAGATCATAGCCGGGAAACTTTGTAGCAAGATAGTAGCTTTCCCTGTCATACTGACTGAGCACCTTTCCCATAACGGTTTCGGAATTACCGCTATGATATCCCCATGCGGTATCGTAATAGTTGATACCCTTTTCCATGGCATATGCCACCATTTCCGCCGTCTTTTCCTCATCGACCCTTGCATCATCCCCGTCAATGACCGGCAGGCGCATAGTCCCCAGTCCCAATGTGGAAAGCTTTAAGTCCTGATACTCTTTGTAAACCATTTCCATTTCCTCCTTGTTTTCAAATTTAAAAAATATGCCAGCGGCTCCTCTTTGTAGAACTCCTCTGCCTTACATGAAGCATTGGGCGTAACATAATCCATGTCCATCCCATGTTCCTTTAAAAGCAGGAAGATTCGGGATAAATCATCTTTCAGTTCTTCTGTTACGATTCTGTCATTCCCCAGCTTATGCTGTACATGGTTATATGTGGGCAAGATCTGTCTTGCCTGAAGGCAGAAACGCCAGAGACATGAATTGCCGTTTACGTCCGCCCCCATTTCAATCATTTTTTCGAGAATGCCGTAGGCCCTGTCCGCCTTTTCCCTGGTGGAAAAACTTCCATCCCGCCATAAGGGGAATTGGTATTCCATCTGCAATTCATGACTGCCGCATTAATGGCATCATGAAGAACCGGCGCCCTCCATTCATTCGCGCAGGTATCCGCTTCCATAAAATTCACATCAGCCCCTGCATCCAGCAGATACTGGGCAATATCAAAATTTCCTGTTTTTAAAGCAACCTGCAAGGGCGACTGGCCGTCGTCTTTTTTAGGCGGCTGCTTGGCTGCACATGCAATCAGCTCCGGTTTCTTCTCAAGCAGTTCCCTGACCGCAGCAAGGTCATTCTGCCTGACAGCCTGAAAAAGCTTTTTCATCTATGGCTTATCCTCCGTACCCTTCACGATTATGATAACTTTAATTGTAAAATTATTATAACGATAAACAGCTTTAAACACAAATAGTTTTTACACATATTCTATGATGCTATAACAAAAACATCAGCGTATATCACACCAATATAATCCCCCACAAACTGCAACAGTCAAACCATAAGCAATATCTAAAGCAGATATCCGATTCCCTTTTTCGTTTCACGCCCGGATTACGCCGTACTATTCCCAGCTTACCTTAAATATCCGTGCGCTGAAGGGAGCCAGATCCACTACCGCCCTGGCTTCCTTTCCGTTATATTCCTCCGGAAGCACATGGCAGTTATCGTCCTCCGGCTTTGTCTGTCCCCCATAGCATTCCCAGTCGCTGTTAATAAGTTCCACAAGCCTTGCACCCTTCCAGATGCCGAAGGTAAAGTCCTTCCAGAACTGGTCTGACAGATTCAATGCGGTAATGATTACCTCCCCGCCTCCCTTTCTGGCATAAACATAGGTAGAGAATTGCTTTGCATGAATCTCCAGCCATTCAAAACATTCTCTGTTGTATTCTCCGTCATAAAGAGCTTTCTCTTTCGCATACAGTTTACATAACTCCGCATAATAATGATGGAATGCATCATGGAAAGGATACTTTATCAAATCCCAGTCCTGCACCCGTTCTTCATCCCATTCCCGGAATTGTCCGATTTCATTTCCCATAAAATTCAGCTTCTTGCCGGGATGGGTATAGAAATAAGCATAGAAAGCCTTGATCTGACGGCATTTATCTTCATACTGTCCCCACATTTTCTGTATGATGGTAGCTTTGCCGTGAACCACCTCATCATGGGACAAAGCCAGCAAAAACAATTCCTGATAAAAATACTGCATGGAAAAGCTCAATTTGTAGTAATGGGCAGGTCTGTGGACAGGCTCCAGCTTAAAATATTCCAGAGTGTCATTCATAAATCCCATATCCCATTTATAATCAAAGCCCAGTCCCTGATAGGTTACGGGAGCCGTTACTTTCAGAAAATCCGTAGAATCTTCTGCAATAAGGATTGCCTCGGGAATCCTATTATGTAAACCAAGATTCATCCTTTTTACAAAATTGACCGCACAAGTATTGACACCTCTGTCAGGATTTCCCTGCCAATAAATCATTCTGCTGATGGCGTCCATCCTCAGACCGTCAACATGAAATTCCTTCAGCCAATAGTAGGCACAGGACTGGAGAAAGCTTGCCACCTCGCCCTTTGCATGATTAAAATTGTAAGTTCCCCACTCACTTAACGCCACATCCTTACTGGGAAATTCATACAAAGCCGTTCCGTCAAATTTTCCCAGACCATAACTGTCTATGGCAAAATGTACCGGCACAAAATCCAATATGACGCCAATGTCATTCTGATGGCATAAATCAATCAGCTTCTTCAACTGCTCCGGCGTTCCATATCGGGAGGTCGGTGCATAAAATCCTGTGTTCTGATACCCCCAGGAGCAGTCGGCAGGATGCTCGCTAAGGGGCATAAATTCCACATATTGGAAGTTGTTTTCCTTTAAATAAGCAATCAGTTCTTCCGCCATCTCATCATATTTTAAATAAGACAGCGATACATCTTCTCCCTCTTTTCGCTCCTTCTGCCTGAAGCTGCCGGGATAAAATTCATAAATATTCATAGGACGGTTATAATTTCTATCCCGCTTTTCTTGCATCCATGCTTCATCCTGAAATTCATAGGCGTCCAAATCCACTATGATGGAAGCCCATTTTGGCCGAAGCTCCATGGCAAATCCATAAGGATCGGAATGCTCCACCCGGTCTCCCGCCTTCGTATAAACCACATATTTGTAATACATTCCCGGCTTTGCCCCTTCAATATAGGCCTGGTAAACACCGGGAACCTCGCAGGGATACATATTATATTCCTGCCACTTTGAAAAATCCCCCTCCAGCTTCACGTCCTGCGCATTAGGCGCATATACCCGGAATGTAACTCCCTTCCCCTCGGAATGAGCCCCGAAATAAGTATAAGCATCAAAAGCTTCCCCTTTAAAAAACTCTGCGCTGTTCATCATACCCTCCACTGTATTTACTTCTCATCGTAGTGCATATGTTTTATCGTAACATGCCTCTATATCTTGATAGATACTTGCCTGTTTCCATGTTACAATGCCCGAAAGCTTGTTTCAATCAACGATTATACGTTATTGTAATGTTTACTAGACTTTTTGTATTAATTCGTCTATTATAGTGTCAGATACAAAGCACTCTACATTTATGCAAGCATGTTCGCTTGACCCCTGGAGGCAAAAATGAAAAACGACAGACGTATAAGGCGGACAAGAGCCGCCATTCAATCCGCATTTCTGAAACTGATTTATGAAAAGGATATCAACAAGATTACCATAAAAGAGCTGTGCGAACGGGCAGATATCAATAAAAGCACCTTTTATCTGCATTATCAGGATATTTATGACCTGGAAACACAGTTCAAAGAAGATCTTTCCGAAAAGGTATGCCATATCATACTGGAATATGAGGTAGAAGAACTGATTCCGAAAGCCCCTGAAATCTGGGTCCGGATATTGAATCTGCCTTTGGACGAGGGCATGATTCTTTCTTCCTTGAAGGATACCTCCTTAAAACACATCATAGAGGATATCGGTACTCATGCTATCCACGCAATTCTGGACAAGCTGGCTTCCACGCTTCCTAAACGGGATGAAGACAAGCTTTGGAAACACCATATACTTACTTCCTTCATTATCAGCGGTTTTCTGGGCGTTTTGCGCTCCTTTGATAAAGAAGAGCTGGTTCAAAGAGAGGCTTTTGAGAAAATTGCGGAAGGACTGGAAAAGGGGATTCATTTAGGATGATTTTTTTGGTAACGCCTTTCTGAGCGTCATGTCTTCTGTATGTTAATATAGTTAACATAACTATCCGCAAATTCTTCCTCCGTTGCAAGATTAATTGCTTGCATCTGCAGGGGAAGGTCTCTGCATGTTCCTGTTAGGATCTTATAGCCGTAAACGGCGGCGCCTAAAAGGGCGGTGTTTCCACAGGCAGTTGTTTTTTCTTCCAGTTCTTCGGGCAGAAGTCCGATTGTTACCGCTCCGTGTACGTCCAGATAGTAGCCGAAGCCTCCTGCCAAAAACACTTGTTTGATTTCGCTTTTTTCAACGCCTGCTTTCAAAAGCAGGATTTCTATGCCGCTTCTGACTGCGGCTTTGGCAAGCTGGAGGTTCCGGATCTGTTTTTGGGAAATCTGCATCGTTCCGTTTTTAAGGGGTACGGAAACTCCTTTTTCAAAGTAGGCGTCATTCAAGGTTCCCATCTCATCCACAATTCCCTTTTCCAAAAGTCCCGCTAAAACAGCAATCATGTCGCTTCCGAAAAATCCGGTACCGGCGTCTCCGTCAAATGCCGGTCCTGCTGCCGTGGCGCAGCAGATGCCCCTATCCTTACCAAACAATACCAGCTCTGCATTGGTTCCAAGGTCTATGAATAAATTCCATTCATCCTTTGTTTCTTTCTGTTTGCTTTCTCCCAAAAAATGAAGCATATAGAGCCCGGCTCCTATATCTCCCCCTACAAAGGCGGAGAAGCCCGGCATGATATAGGTTTTTAGTCCCCCGATTTCCGTAAGGATTTCATCTAAGGTTTCCGGTATAAAGGGCGAACGGCCGAGATTTTTTACAGAATAATTCATAAGGAGATGGATCATGGTGGTATTGGCGGCTATTACCATAAAATCAGCTTTTTTTCCATCGTTGCAAAGCTGAGTAACGCCTTTTTCCAGCTGTCCTTTCATTATTTGGGAAAGTTCTTCTCCTTTGCCTGAAAGGGAAGCTTCCATTCTGGTCAATACATCGGCCCCAAAAACTCTCTGGGCGTTTACCTCCTTATAGACGGCCTCTACCCTTCCGTCACATTTCCGTCTTTTTTCCATAACAAGGGTAGTTGTCCCTATATCTACGGCAATAAAATATCCCTCTGCTATATTGCCGCTGTCTAAAGCGCGTCCATCCTTATCATGTCCGGCTGCATTGTAGATATCCGGATTATATGAAGTTCCTCCGGGTTTGGCATTGTCGCATTCCGCTTCCCATAAAATGTTCTCCCAGCAAATATCATATTTTCCCCCGATCACATCCGGCTTCTTTTCTCCAAAAAGCAGAATTTCACAATCCCCTGAGGGCTTTGTCACGCATAAAAGCCTGATCCCCTGCCTTAATTCTTGGGGAGTCAGACTGTTTCGCTCCGCCGGCTGGGGAAGGGGCGGATTTTTCAAAAATTTTACTCTGCATTTTCCGCAGATTCCCTTTCCCCCACAGGGCGCTTCTAAAGAAATACCCGCTTTTTGGCATAGCAAAAGTAAGCTTTCTCCTCTTTCAAAAGAAAGCTTACTTTCCAAATCCGTATTTTCTCTTCTGATAATCAACTGAAAACGAGACATCTTTTACTATCCTTACATTTATAGGAACTGGTTATTTTCTTCCTTATAAACATAACCGATTCCGGAAAGTTTATCAAGCAGAGCCTGCTTATCCACATCTTCATTCTCACATAGGTCATCCAGATTTTTGTAATAGTCTCTCAGCTTTAAATTTACATAACTTAAAAGCATGACCGGATCATTTGGTATCATATTTTATGCCTCTCTTTTCATTAATAGCCGAACAGCCCTCCAAAAAAGGAATCAGGGTCGCTGTAATAAAATCCCCGTCCGGAGCTTCCCCTGTCATCCTCTCTGCCGGTTTCAGCGCTATTTTCACTGTTATTTCTATCCTGATCGGAAACGGTATTTTCATTAACGCCTAAAGTAATGCTGACCTTCTTTTCCTCATAACCGCCGTTTTCTCCTGCTCTCTGGATAGTCACATCTATGGTTTCTCCCGCTTTATAATATTGCAGGGTTCTTACCAGTCCATTATAATCCGTAACGGAAATGCCGTCAAAGGCAGTAATGATATCTCCTTGCTGCAAACCTGCCTTATGGCCCGGGCCGTCCGTTTCGGTTCCTAAAATATAAACTCCCTGTGGTATATTGTACATCTGGGAAATATCCGAAGAAACATTCTGACAGGAAATCCCCAAAATTCCTCTTTCCTCTTCATCAACCACATCTCTGGTCTGCCTCGTCATCAGTTCTTCCAGAATCGGAAGCGCTGTGGAGATAGGAATGGCATATCCCATGCCCTCTACCTTTGTGCTGGCAAATTTGGAGGAGTTGATGCCGATTACCTCGCCCTTCATATTAAAAAGAGCGCCTCCGCTGTTGCCCGGATTGATGGCTGCATCTGTCTGGATCAGATTAGCCGTAATATTCTCAATGGTAACCTTCCTGTCCTTGGCGCTGACAATTCCCGTCGTTACACTTTGTCCGTATCCAAGGGCATTTCCGATTGCCACAACCTGGTCTCCCACATTAACGCTGTCGGAATCTCCCAGCTTTGCAATCCTTATATAGGCCTTTGTATCATCACTCATGTCATCAAGGCTTACGGCAATAATGGCCAGATCATTGCCTGCATCCGTTCCCTTTACCTTGGCGCTTGCCACCTTTTCCTCATCGTCTCCGAAGCAAACGGACAATTCACTGGAACCGCTTACCACATGATTGTTGGTAGCAATTAACAGTTCTTCTTCATTCTGTCCGATAATAATACCGCTTCCCACGCTGGTGGCCTCATACTCCCTTGTCCCAAACATGCTGGTCAGTTCTTCCACACTGGTATTGGTAATGGATACAACGGAGGGCTTTGCCCCTTCCGCTATCTGGGCAATCGTATAAAGATTATCCGACGACTGGGACATATTGGCAGTGGGAACAGCATTTCTTATAATATCCTTACCCTCTATATCATCTACAATCTGATTAACCTTATCGTCTGCATCCGCCAGACTGCCGCTTTCATTCTGTTTTGAAATAGCTTGCATATTCTCCAGAGCCCGGTCTATGCCGCTTGCCTTTACCACTCCGATGAAGACCAAAGAAGCCGCCAATCCGAACGCCACGCCGCTGGCAATGACCGAACAGCTCTTTTTCAAAAGGGGATGGGACTTTTTTCTTTTTCCTTTTTTCTCTCCACCGTTATTTTCTGCAGGATTTATATCGGGAGCTGCACCGTAATAACCGGCGGAACTTCGGAATTCGTTTTGAACATTTTGATTTTCTTCGTACATACCAAAACCTCTCTTTCTTTTCTCTATGCTGTTAGCATAGTGAAAATTTGTTATAAAATTATGATGGTTTTGTGAAAAAAATGTGTTTTATACTATCGCAGTCTGCTGTTGTCGTATTGTCTGTAAAAAGCTTTTGCATATTCCTTTCCCGTCTGACTTTCCAGATACCGGTCAATGACTCCGTAATCATCCCACATATGCATGGGAAAGATTTCTTTTACCGGAATCTGTGAGAGAAAATGATCCATGCCATAGGTGCAGGCCTTCTTCAATCGGGGGTCTAAAGGAATAAAGGCGGCGTCCAGTTCTTTTTTTCCTTCTTTTTCCAGTAATTCCTTTAAATAAGCGATTTCCCCTTTATATCCGGTTTCCTGGTCTTTATTAAAGCTGTCCGCTTCTCCTTCCCAATGCCACCAGTTTAAATCTCCTCCGTGGTATATCCGTATATTTCCCGCTTTGACATAAAAAGCAACGCCCGCGTCAGTAGATTTTAAAGCATGGATCGTAACTGTTTCTTCCCCCTTAACACCTACCGGCAGGCTCAATACCGTATGTGGGGACATCCTGTGGATCTTTTCCTTAACCGCCGGATTTATGCCGTGCCTTTGAAGATATTTTTCGCTTAATTTAATATCATTTCCAAATACATACGCCGCCTTGCCGGGGTGGTCCTTTAAATCAAATATATTAAAAGCAAAATGATCCGGATGTTTGTGGCTGGCAAAAACAATCAACGGCTTATTATCAGGAAAAGCCGGCAGCTCTCCTTTGTAATAATCAAACAGAAATACCGCCGGCTCCGTTTCTACCAGAAAACCACTATGGTAAATATACGTTACTTTCATGGCTTCTCCTTTTATGAAGGCTGTATTTTCCTAATTTTTATTGTACGCCTTTTCATTTAGCCCATAGCCGGATGTAGCCCGGCTTTCGTGGCAGTTGCATACCTTTTCATTTTTTACAGCTTCTTTTTAAACTACATTTTCTTTGCGACAAGCTTGTCATTTTCCACATCAATGAGAATTTTATCCCCTGTTTCCACCTCATCCGCCAAAATCAGCTTGGCCGCAGCGGTCTCCACATATTTTTGGATATAACGCTTTAAGGGTCTTGCGCCGTAAACAGGGTCGTAACCGTTTTCCACAATATAAGCTTTTGCCTCATCGGTGCACTTTATGCAAAGCTCCTTGTCTCCCAGACGTTTGTTTAAATCCTCTATAATTAAGTCAATAATACCACCGATATTTCCCTTTGTCAGCGGCTTAAAGAGAATCATTTCATCCAGCCTGTTTAAAAACTCCGGTCTGAAATGGGCGCGCAGCTCGTTTAATACCGCATTTTCTGCATCAGGAGCAATTTCCCCTTTTTCATCAATGCCTTCCAATAAATATTGAGCGCCGATATTAGAGGTCATGATCAGGATCGTATTTTTAAAATCCACTGTCCTTCCCAAAGAATCGGTAATCCGTCCGTCGTCTAAAACCTGCAGCAATACATTAAATACATCGGGATGAGCCTTTTCCACTTCATCGAAAAGTACCACGGAATAGGGTTTCCTTCTGACCGCTTCGGTCAATTGACCTCCTTCTTCATATCCCACATATCCGGGAGGCGCTCCAATCAGCCTGGATACAGAATATTTTTCCATATATTCGCTCATATCAATGCGGACCATATTGGATTCGTCATCAAACAGCGCCTGTGCCAGTGTCTTTGCCAGCTCCGTTTTTCCTACGCCTGTAGGTCCCAAAAACAGAAAGGAGCCTATGGGCTTACTTGGATCTTTGATACCTGCTTTGGAGCGCATAATGGCTTCTGACACCTTTGTCACTCCTTCTTCCTGACCGATCACGCGCTTGTGAAGCTCATCTTCCAAATGAAGAGTCTTATTTCTCTCGCTCTCTGTCAGCTTGGCAACGGGGATTCCGGTCCATCTGGAAATGATCTTTGCGATTTCATCCTCATCCACACTTTCGTGAACCAGGCTCCGGTCTCCTTCCTTAACCTTCTGTTCTTCAAGCTCCAACTGCTTTTTCATGGAAGGAAGTCTGCCGTAGCTCAATTCCGCCGCCTTTTCCAGATTTCCCTCCCTTGTGGCTATCTGGATTTCATTATTTACCGCCTCAATATCCTCACGAAGCTTTTGAAGCTTTTCCACGCTGTTCTTCTCATTCTCCCAGGTTGCCCTCTGGCCTGTAAAGGTTTCCTTAAGCTCTGCCAGCTCCTTTTGCAAAGCCTCCAGGCGTTCTCCTGAAATACGGTCATCCTCTTTCTTTAACGCCGCCTCTTCTATTTCCATCTGCATAATGCGGCGGTTTAATTCGTCCAGCTCCGTAGGCATGGAATCCAGCTCCGTCTTAATCAGGGCACAGGCCTCATCCACCAGATCGATCGCTTTGTCAGGCAGGAACCGGTCCGTAATATAGCGGTTGGAAAGCACCGCCGCGCTGACTAAGGCGTTGTCCATAATCTTTACCCCGTGGAATACCTCGTAACGCTCCTTCAAGCCTCTTAAAATGGAAATGGTGTCCTCTACCGTAGGCTCATCCACCATAACGGGCTGGAACCGCCTCTCAAGGGCCTGATCCTTTTCAATATACTGCCTGTATTCATCCAAAGTAGTGGCGCCGATGCAATGCAGCTCGCCTCTTGCCAGCATTGGCTTTAACATATTACCTGCGTCCAACGCCCCGTCGGTTTTGCCCGCACCTACAATGGTATGCAGTTCATCAATAAACAGGATGATCTGACCGTCGCTGTTTTTTACATCATCCAAAACCGCTTTTAAACGCTCCTCAAATTCGCCTCTGTACTTGGCTCCCGCCACTAAGGCTCCCATATCCAGTGAGAAAATCTTTTTGTCCTTCAGGCTCTGGGGCACATCCCCTCTGACGATACGCTGGGCAAGTCCTTCCACCACTGCTGTCTTGCCTACCCCCGGCTCGCCGATCAGCACCGGATTATTCTTTGTTTTTCTGGAAAGAATTCGGATGACATTACGGATTTCATTATCCCGTCCGATTACCGGGTCTAATTTCTGGTTTTTTGCCTTTTCCACCAGATCCTGCCCGTATTTTTCCAAGGTATCATAGGTAGCCTCCGGGTTATCGCTGGTCACTCTCTGGTTTCCTCTTACGGTAGAAAGCGCCTGTAAAAACCGCTCCCTTGTAATTCCGTATTCCTTCATCATTTCCTTCATGGCGGCATTGGGATATTTTAACAGGGATAAAAATAAATGTTCCACGGAAACATATTCATCTCCCATGGCTTTTGCCTCATCCTCTGCGGAAACAAGCGCCTTATTTAACGCCTGTCCCATATATACCTGACCGCCCTGGACCTTGACTCTTTTATTCAGCATATCTTTTGCATAGCCCACAAAATGCTCCGTCTGTATCTCCATCTTTTCTATCAGCTTTAAAATCAGGCTGTCTTCTATAGAAAGAAGGGATACCAACAGATGCTCCTGTTCTATCTCCTGATTTCCATACTCATATGCCAGCTTTTCACAGCCGTTTATGGCTTCAATTGACTTTTGTGTAAATTTTGAAATATTCATAATGAAAGCACCCCTTTCTGTGTGGCTTTAACCGTTGCGGCGGCGTGATTGCCTTGTCGCTAATCCTGTTATAACACAAGTTGTTAGCACTCGCAAGTATTGAGTGCTAATTTTTTCTGACAATTTATGAAAACCCAGTATTTATGCGGGTTTGCAGGTTCTAAAAACTTTATAAACTGACCGTTTTAGGAATTTGACGCTACTTTTCAAAATTTTTTGACAAAAATAAGGGGCTGCTGCATATAGTGATATGCCCCTTTATTTTTCTTACAGATTTTTCAGGCTTTCAGATAAAGCCTCTTCTTTTGAATTCATAATAAATACCGTCATCCCAAACGTCTCCGCAGACGTGATCCGCCATATCCTTCAGCTCTGCACAGGCATTTCCCATGGCGATACCGACTCCTGCCGCCCTCATCATCTCATAATCGTTCATACTGTCTCCTAAATATTTCTTTGTCTCTTCTATGGCTTTCCTATTCGTACTTGTAAAACATATTTTAAAGGCTCCCTTTTGAGGGTATTTCTCATATGGCAGTATGTTGATCCCCGTTTCGATTTCCTTCTGCATGCGGATCAGCTCTGAGCAAGCAACCGAAAACAACAGATAGACCGCCAGCATTACACTATTCCGAACCAAACACAAGCATTATGGAAAAATCTAAACTTTTGGATTTTTCCACAATGCCAACTACTACGAAATCCCATCAAAAGCCATAATATGCTACTGCTTTACGGTAATAATCGTATGAAAAGTTAGAGATTCTTGATTGTAGTACATTTGCATATTTCCATGATATTTAGCTACTATTTTGCGAATGCTTTTTATTCCAAATCCATGTTTGTATTTATTGGCTTTTGTGGTGTTTTGTATACCGCTTTGCTCATCAAAAGGATTTTTCCTACTGGAATTAACAACAGTTATCACAACAAATGGTGTTTTTTCACGTCTGTAAGCACTAACCTCTATAAAAGAATCAGAAATATGTTCGGCGGCTTCTATGGCATTGTCCAACAAGTTACCAAAAAGGGAAGTAATATCTGCATCAGCAATAAAATCAATACTTCCACTTCGGATATCTGCATGGAAAGAGATATGCTTATCAAGGCAGTTTAGCCCGTATCTTGTAAGGATTGCATTTAGTGTTTCGTGGTCGCATAGTTGTGAAACTTCTTTCAAATCGGAAGACCGCATTAACTCATGAATATACAGATTGATTTTGTCGTGTTCCCTTTTATCGTTCAACGTATTTATAGATTGCAGATGTTTCTTTATATCATGTATTAAAATGCTCTGATTTTCATGTTGTGAAAGCAGCATCTCGTAATATTGTGCGGAATCGGATTCTTTTTGGAGTAATAATTGCATTTCCATAAATTCTAGACTTTTTTTCCTGTTATACTGTTCTATTCCAAATATAAGCAGGTTAATTGTAAGCAGAAAGACAGCACTCAGTGTAAGCATCCAGTTTAAGATAGGAGAAAGGTCACAGGAATCGCTTATTTTTGTAAAAGTTACCATAACGAAAACAGAAGTTATGGGAATCAATGCTAAGAAAAAGGCGGATTTATCTTGTCGTTCATCACGGTTTTGCCGTCCTTTCAGAAAATGAAGCAGGATAAAAATGACTGTAAAAAACATCAACTTTGAAAATATGGCAAATAAGGCAAGAAAATGAAAGTTTTCCCCTCTCTCAAAAAAGTGTGGTGAAAAATAACGAACAATATAGTATACCATTACTTCACAGAGTATCATAACTGATGTCAATATGGAAGAATGAAAAAAAGCAGAATAGGCGTTCATGTAGTATCCTGTAATAAGAAAAATAAAGTTAAATACAGAGTATAAAGTCACATTCAACAATTTTGAATTAAAAAAGGAGACAAAGAACAAAATAAAATACAGTCCACATAGAATTGTAAGCTCCTTTTTTGCAGTACGTTTGGCAGCAAAAAGGGTAGATGTGTATTGCCAAAGTATAACGGCTTCTGTAAGAAAACTAAAAAAACACCAAATATTTTTTCCCATAGCGTTACTCCTTGCTCTTTTATGGATATACGAAAAATTTTATCGTGTGCTTTCGAGATAAAGAAGATAAGCGTCTTTAAAAGCACTGTATTTTCGTTTTGTCAGATACGCCCGAAACTGATTATCAGCCAAATGTACAAGGGAATGATCAAAATCTGATATATGTTCAAAATTGACAATAAAGCTGCGATGTGTCTGAAAAAAACAATTTTTTGGAAGCATATTCAACCAGTATTGCATATTATGAACAGATTCAAAATCTTGCAGAGTAGTATGCACGGTTACTTTTCTTCCCTGTGCTTCAATCATGATGATTGATGAAGCAAGGAGTGTGTGAATACCTTGCTTAGTTTCAATAGGGACTTTAATATTTATAGTGTTGTAAAGGTCAACGGCATCTTTCATATTGCGGAAAAAACGTTGCTGCTCTAAAGGCTTTGAAAGATAACGGAATACATGGAAACGCATTGCTTCGTCTAAATATTTTGAATAAGAAGTGACAATAAAAATAATAATTCGGTCATTTGCTTTTTTCAATTCATTTCCTACATAAATGCCATTGATACCGGGCATTTCTATGTCAAGGAAAAGTATATCTTTGTTACCTTTGTCCGCAAGAAGGGATTCTCCGTCAGAAAAGCAGACTATTTCGGGGCATTTTACAGATATTTTTTCGAAAAATACCTTTATATATCCTTCAAGCTGTTCAATTACCAAAATATCATCATCACAGATTAGTATTCGCATTACACTCACCACACCATATTTCTTTCAGTATACATCAAAAAGATGGGGAAACGCAAAAGAACTGCATGAAAAAACATTTTTTTGTTTATTTTGGGAGAAGCACGACCAAAAAAGAATAAAAAATGTCGTTTCATACCAAAACCATTGCAATTATGGCAGATAAAAGGATAATAAGAACTGGCATTGTGCCGTAGAAAACTTAAAAGCGAGGAGAGAAAAATGTTAAAGAAAGTAATTGGTACAAAAAGATTTTTTTTATTAGCAGGAGTGATAATGATGGTATCATTATCAGGCTGTGGAAATGACCAAACGGAACAGCATAGTGCTGGTACTATCATTTATGAAGAAGAAGCGTCCGAAAATCAAGAAACAGAACATTCAGAACAGACAGGAACGGAGGATAAATCGGACAGTACGGAAACGAAAGCTACGACCAAAGAGGAAACTCCGGGTACTGCCAGATCAGAAACGAAAGAATCCACAACGCAAAGTGAAGCAGCGTCACAGTCACAGACAGAAAATACATCTGTTACACTCACTGACAAGGAAAAAACGTTTTTGGCGCAGATATGCAATGAGTTGGCTGATTTCAATTCCGGGACAACAATGGACGAAAAATTTTGGCGTGATTTTCTGTTTAATTCTTATACCGGCGCATCATCAGAAAATGCGGCAACAGAGCAGGTATACCGAGAGGACTTGGGATTTGAGGAAACAGTTGTAAAAGTAAGTCTGCAGGAAGCGCAGGAACGTGTAAAACTGGTTTTTGGTGTTGATCTGCCGGATTTAACTCCTTCTTTTGAGGACATGGAAAAAGGTCAGACCACTTTTTACTATAAAGACGGCTATTATTATATTGGCGTTTCTGATCTGCCGGATTATCAATATACATTTTCAGAATGTGCTGCCGACAAGGAAAATAATACAAATACCATTGTAAAGTATACCATTGATTTTATGGGCGAGAGTAATGTGGGTACAGTAACCCTTAGCATTTCACCCGAAAATAATGCAAATGGTTTTGTCATTTGTTCAAAGAAAACAGAATTTGCCGCATACTAAAATTCATTTTGAATATTCGGAAAGTCATTAAACCATGCTCGTTTTTCAAAAGTTCGCTTCTTAGGTAAAGTTGGTTCTGTCTCGGCAATACCAACAGCTCTGATATCCAAGTTCTTGAGAGAAATTTGCAGATGTGGACTGATGCAGAGGATTCTTTGGAACTATGATAACTTCAAAACAGCAGAGCTATTTCTATAACGCTCTGCTGTTTTCCATAAAATTTGTCTGAACAATTTAGTAATCTATCATAACCAAATATAATAACACCACTCAGACTGTATTTTCCGATATTATTTTAACCAATCCCTCCATTGCCATATTGAGATGCTTATCTTTATGAATAAATATCTGTGAAAATATTGGAAAGTCGTTTCCTGTCCAACACAATTTTTTCAGAGAATAATTTCTGATTTCTTCATGTGCTACCATATCCGGCATAAATGCTACCCCAAGCTGATTTATGGCGAATTGCTTTAATATTTCTTTACTGCTTGTCTCCAAAACGATTTTAGGAGTAATTGATAATTTTGCCAGTGCTTCCACAAGCATCGCTCTGAAGCTACATTCGTGAGAAGTAAGGAGTAGCGGAATATTTTCTAAATCTGTTTCCTCTATATTATTTTTGTTTGCTAACGGGTATTTGGGGCTTGCATAGAATCCTAGTGTTTCCGGCTTTTTGTATAACATGACAAGCTCTGTTGATTCTATGTACGGATTTAATGTGTATGCCATATCCAATACTCCTTTTTTTAACAATAGCGGAAATGTGGCATGGGTAATAAATTGAAGTTGAATTTCAACTTTAGGGAATTTCTTTCTATACTCCAGAAGAAGCTGCGGAAGCGTATTGTAACATAATGATTCTGAAATTCCTAATTTCAGTATGCCGGCAGGTTCTTTTGAGGCTGGCACTTCCAGTAATATTTCCCGTTCCAATTGTAGTATTTTTTGTGCATATACTAATAATCGTTCCCCTTCCGATGTGAGAATAATAGACTTTCCAAGCCTTTCAAACAAAAGACAATGCAGTTCTTCTTCGAGCTGTTTAATTTGAGTAGTGACCGTTGATTGTGCATATCCCAGCAAATTTGCAGCGGAAGAAAAACTATTTGTTTCAGTAATTTTAAGAAAAGTTTCTAATTGTATGATAGTCATTGCAACATTCCTTATTCAAAAATATTGAACGTTTTATTCGATTATTTCAATTTTACTAATAACACATCTGATGGTATTATACTAAAAAGATGTTGGAGGTGCAACAAAAATGGGCATAGAAGTAAAAAATTTAACAAAAACCTATAAAGTAAAAAAACATTCTAATGTAGATGAAGTAGCTAGGGAAACACTGATTAATTCAAGTATTTCCTGATAATGTATGATAAAATGTAAGTATCAAACAAAAGGTGGTACGCCTATGAATCAAATGACACTTACAGATATGGAATATTCCAACCGTAAAAAGAAAACCAAACGAGAAGAGTTTCTCGATGCTATGGATGAAATAATCCCATGGTCTTACTGGGTAGAAATAATCCGCCCATACTATTTCAACAATAAACGCGGTCGCAAGCCTATTGGAATTGAAACAATGCTCCGCATGTATCTTATGCAGGTCTGGTTCAACTTGTCCGATGAAGGAATCGAGGATTCCATCTACGACAGCTATGCCATGCGTACGTTTATGCACATGGATTTCAATGAGCAACAGGTACCTGACGCTACAACGCTGCTCAAGTTTCGCCATATGCTTGAAAAGAACAAGATTGGCGGGAAGATTTTTGCAGATGTAAACAACCGTCTCGACGAAGCCGGTCTTATCATGCACGGTGGTACTGTCGTTGATGCAAGCCTGATTGCAGCACCAAAGTCCACTAAAAACAAAACCGGTAAACGTGATCCGGAAATGCACCAGACGAAGAAAGGAAATGAATGGTACTTCGGAATGAAGGTTCATGCCGGTGCTGATGCCGGCAGCGGTTATGTGCATTCGCTGACGGGTACTTCTGCAAACATGCATGATGTATCTGAAACATCAAAACTAATACGAAAAGATGACCATGTGGTTTATGGTGATTCAGGTTATCTCGGTGTTGCCATGCGGGACGAAATCAAAGATGATGAGGTGTTATCCAAGATAGAATTCCGAATCAATAAACGTCCATCCAGCCTTAAAACTGCTGATGATTTCCAAGGCATTAACTGGGATAAAAAGATGGAGCATGATAAGTCAGCTATTCGTTGTAAAGTAGAACACGCATTTCTCATAGTCAAAAAACAGATGGGATATGCAAAAGTTGTATATCGTGGAATTGAAAAGAATATGAATCGGTTCCACATGCTGTTTGCCAGTGCCAACCTTATAATGTGTAGCAGGGCTGGACGAACCCAAGATTTTCTGGGGTGCATGGCATAAGTGCGCCCAATTTCAAAGAAAGCACCCCCAAATAAAGGGTTATAACCTGGAAATATCCAATGATATTTCCGCTGGCTTTCTAAAAACTTGACAAAACGGGATAATGCTGAAAATAAAACTAATTAATCAGTGTTTCCCTAGAGACTTTGGAACCAGAAACTATACATTGATGACTGCCGTAAATAATATTTCTTTTACAATCCCATCAGGTGATATTGTAGGATTTATTGGTGCAAATGGTGCGGGTAAATCTACTACGATAAAAATGATGACAGGAATTTTAACACCAGACTATGGAACGATTTCTATAGATGGTCTTAATTTCAAGAAAAATCGCAAGCAGATTATGTTGAAAATTGGCGTAGTATTTGGCCAAAGGAGTGTGTTGTGCTGGGATATTCCAGTAATTGAATCATTTAAACTGTTTAAAGACATGTATCATATTCCAGAAAAAGCCTACAGGGAAAATATGGAGATATTTTCGGATATTTTGAATCTGTCAGAATTTATTGACAAACCGCCCAGACTTCTAAGTCTTGGCCAAAGAATGAAAGCTGATTTAGCAGCGGCATTATTACATAACCCAGAAATCCTGTTTCTTGATGAGCCAACCATAGGAATTGATGTTTTAGCTAAAGCCAAAATACGAGATTTTATTCATAAAATGAATCAAGAGAGAAATACAACCATTATTCTGACTACACATGATATTTCAGATATTGAGGCACTATGCTCAAAAATGATTATCATTGATAAAGGAACACTTTTATATAATGGAACACTGCAAGAATTGAAAAATTCATATCGTAATTCTTATCAAGCGGAGCTTTATCAATATACTACTATAGAAAACAATCTTGAAAACATAATCAAAAATATATATGAGGGGGATTTTTTATGAGGAAATATATAGACTATATCGTAATTGGCATCAAAGAACATATGGTATATCCCAGCGCCATATGGGCTAAATTGTTCTCAAAAATAATATACTTATATTTACAATTTTCTATATGGACTGCCCTTTTTTCATCTCATAGTCAAATAAATCCACTAATAAATCGAGAAGATACATTAAAATACATTATTGTAGCTACTATCATTTCTGCGTTTATCGAATGTAATACGATTGAATGGATCAATGCCCAGATTCAGACCGGGAATATCATTATGGAATTAATAAGACCTATAGATTTTAGAAAAATGATATTCTCAAGGCATTTGGGCGATAGCATTGTGAAAATAGTATTTTACTGCATCCCGCTAAGTATGCTTGCAATTGTTGCTATACGCAAACCGTTACTGTGTCAAGGACAAATCTTATGTGGCTTTTTATCAATCATATTAGCATATGGTATTCAATTTTTATATTCGCTAATCATCGGACTGTTGGCATTCTGGCTGATTGTAACATGGCCCTTGAACATGCTTTTAGGTGCGATTTATAAGCTCTTATCCGGAGCGTGGATACCTGTAACAATGTTTCCTGATCTATTGTATAAAATAAATTTTTTTCTTCCGTTCCGCGCAATATATGCAATCCCGGTAACAATTATGACAAGCCAAATGAACACTCAGAACATATGGAAAGATATTCGGACTCAACTTATTTGGATTATATTTTTATTTGTTATAACGGAAATTATTTGGCAAATCGGAAAAAGAAAGCTAATAGTACAAGGGGGTTAAATAATGGATTATTTTAGAATGTATCGGAGATTCGTCATAATTTATATAAAAGGGAAATTAGAGTATCACCTTTCACTTTTGTTTGAACTAATTGCAAATACTATTTTAATCGGAGTATATTTTGTAGGATTTAATGTTATATTTCATAATTTCAATAGCGTTGCGGGTTGGAATAAATATGAAGTCCTCTTTATGTTTACAACAAGTTGGTTATCCTATTCATTTAGTTGTTTCTTTTTTTGGAGTCCAATGCGAGATATTGGTAAACTGATTCGCAGCGGAAGATTTGACTTATATTTAACACGACCTATTAGTCCGTTTGTATATTTGGTTTTGCAGCAGTTTCAATATACATTCTTACCCCGCCTATTCTTTTCTGTATTTTTTTGGATATATAGCCTGCAAAACCTACAAATTAAATGGACTGTAATAGCTGTTTTTCATTATTGTGTAAGTCTGCTTTCTGCTTTTGCTATTTTTTCTGCAATTACAGTCATTACCGGTACAATCAGCTTTTGGACAGTTAAAAGCGAAGAAATTGTTTCTTTACTGACCGATAACAATTATGGGTTAAAAAACTTTTGTGACTATCCCATACAAATTTACTCAAAGGGACTACAGTTTTTGCTAACCTTTATCGTACCTTATGCTCTTACTGGATATTATCCAGTGGCAAATCTTCTTGGCAAGGATTACCCGAATTTATGGATTGCATATATTTCCCCTGTTATCGCTTTTGTTATGGTAATAATTGCTTACATATTTTGGCATATAGGATTGAAACATTACGGAAGTACAGGTGCATAAACAGGCGCACAAATCCCTGACACAATTTTGAAATGTATGAAAACGTAAAAATGAGGAGCGGTTATCTCACTCCTCTGTTTTTACTGTGATCAATCTGTTCTACCTGTCGGCCAGTAACCACCTTCTTGTAATTCTGTAATCGTTCATGCAGACTTTTCTGTGCAATGCCCTTATGGAACGTGAGATTTCCGTGTGCATGACGAACTTTGCCCTTATCCTCAATGACCTTGCTGCCAGCTACAAGAACAGGAACGAATACATATCCCGCCTTTGCAGTTTCCCCTTGCTTATCCTTGACGATTTCGGCATGGAGCGTGATTGAAAGCCGAAAACGCAGCCGGACACAAGCCGCCTTTTACCGCATAAACCGGGCATGAAAAAGCGGTCATGCCGGAGGGCATGACTGCTGATTGCGCTTAAACTGTTTATCCCAAAACAAGCTCATAAAGATGAAATGGCATGGGAATACCTATATCGACATAAGTAATATCCACAGTATCCACATATTTAAAACCGTATGACTGATACATTTTGACAGGTATATCATTCCCTTTCAGACAGTCTAACCGTATTGCCTTCCAACCTCTGCTTCTTGCTGTCTGGATTGCATGTTTTACAAGCTGCTTTGAATATCCACGCCCGCCATATTCCGGCAGAACACGAAGTGCGTGCATAATGACTACTTCATTTTTTGCGGCGTTGATTTGCCAGTGAACTGTATTATATGCACTGTCGCAATCATGGTTTAGAATATATGCTGCAACGATTTTATTATCTTCTATGCCGATAAATTGACATCTGCCTTTGATAGATTCCTCTACCATTGCTTGCGAGGGAAAACCACCTTTATCCCCGTTTGGAAGGAAACTTTTTTCACTAAGGACATCACACATTACACTGTAAAAAGACATTAGCTCTGTCAAATTGTCATTTGTAGCCTGTACAATTTTCATTCATTACACCACCTTAGTATACAGATTTTGATGAAAATAGTTTACTACAGAAAAAATTAAATTTCCACCATCAACTTGAACGATAAGCCTTGATATAAAGGTAAAAATATTATCTTCTATTAAAGAAGCGGATTCTGGAAGCCTACGCAAAACAGAACGGCTTTTCCAACCTCAAATGGTACACGGACGACGGTTATTCTGGGGCAAATTTCCAAAGACCCGGCTTCCAGTCCATGCTTGCCGACATTGAAGCGGGGCTTGTTCGAACGGTTATCGTAAAGGATATGTCACGGTTAGGGCGAAATTACTTACAAGTGGGAATGTACACAGAACTACAGTGGACAAGGGCATAAGAAGATAATAGCCTGACGGTATGCCCACCGTCAGATTTTCCATTCAATTTGCAGCTTCTCGCTGGTGGCACGAATGACGGTAATCATCAAATCTGCCACCTGCTGCTTGTCCTCAAAGCTGACGTTTTTCCAATCATCCAGGTAATTGGAAATCGTGTCAATCTGCTCCGGGGACACAGCCTCGGCGGTCAGCTTGGCAATCTCGCTGGCAAGGGTCTGGCGGCGGCTGTCCAGTTCCTCAATCTTGGCGTTGGCATAGGAGATCAGCACCGGGGTCGCTCCTGTCAGCGTGTCCAGCAGCTTTTCAATCTCGCTCTCCACCTGGGCCAACTCCGTTTGCTTCGCCGTCAGCTTCGGACTGGCGGCTCTTTTCTTTTTGCGGCCCGTCAGTGTCTTGTAGTCCTCCAGCTTCTTCACCATCTGCTGGTAAACTACTTCCTCCAAATCGTGGAGCCGGACAGCACCACAACCAGGACAGGATTTATTTTCCGCACGTTTCGAGCAGCGAAAATAGAGATGTCCGCAGAAGTGAGCCGCCATCAAAGCGTAACCACAGTTGCCGCACTTGATTTTTCCAGCCATCCACAAATGACGGGCTTTCCTCGCGGGCTGGTAACTTTGGCTTGCCATGATTTTCTTTCGTACCTGGAGCCACAAATCAGATGGGATGAAACCCTCGCTGGGGGCAAGCACTAACATCTGGCCTTGCAGATACTTGTGCTTGTTGTCGGTGTTGCCTTTGCTCCGATAATAGTAGCAGCCGTTGGTTCCCGCGAAGTCGGCGGCATCGTTGTAAATCTCCGTCCCTTGGCTTTTGAAAAACTCATAAATGTCCAGGTCAGCCATAGCGTAGATGGGATTGCGAAGTATCATGCTGATAGTTGACCGGGAAAACGGTTTGCCAAAGTAAGGCCTTACGCCCTGGGCCGTAAGCTGGGCGGCAATATCGTGGAGCGAGATACGGGGGTCATTGTACATCTCGTACATCTTCCGCACAAACGCCGCCTCGGTCGGCTCAATCACCAGCTTCTTGGTATGGATGCCGTCAATGATGATAGGCTCCGTCCGAAATCCATAGGGAACTCGGCCTCCCATTTTGAAACCGCGCTGACACCGGGCATACCATGCGTCCTGCACCCGCTTCTGGATGGTTTCGCGCTCCAACTGCGCGAACACAATGCAGATGTTCAGCATCGCCCGGCCCATCGGTGTAGACGTGTCGAACTTCTCTGTGGAGGATATGAACTCCACGTTATATTCCTGGAACAAAGCCATCATGTTTGCGAAGTCGAGAATGGAACGGCTGATGCGGTCGAGCTTGTAAACGACCACCCTGGCGATCAGCCCGCGCTTGATGTCCTCTACCAGCATTTGAAACTGGGGCCTGTCTGTATTCTTACCGCTGTAACCCTTGTCTTGATATTCCTTACAACTCCCGCCTCTCAATTCGTATTTGCAAAACTCAATCTGACTTTCGATGGAAATGCTATCCTTCTTGTCAATGGATTGTCTTGCATAAATCGCGTCAATTCGATTGTTCATTTTGCGCTCCCTTTCTGAAAAGAAACGGAGCTGCTGACAGCTTCATTATACCGTCAGCAGCCCCGCAAATCAATCTCTATCTGAAAAAATCACGAGGCGGGCGTTTCCCTCTGCTGGTACTTGCGGAATACCTCGTAAAGCTGCTGCTCCAACTCCCGGCGCTTCGCCGCCTCCTGCTCCGGGGAGAGAATAGGCGTGAGGTTTTCCAGAGGAATTTCTCGACCCTGGAAATTGACAATCTCGGTCTGCTTCTTGTAGCTGATATGCTCCATAGGCAACTCCTTGTTTTCAAAATTTTCAACGTGGACATTTGTCCGAAAAGTGGGCGCTATTTACTCCCACTCGTTTTATTTATACTTGTTATTGTTCTTATAGTTCTTATTAGGGGTCAGGTTTTTTGCCTGCGTCAGCCAGATTTCTGCCCTATTACATAACCAGTTTTTTGACTATCGAGAAGGACAAGTTTTTATCCATCAGGGGTGGCTAAATTTTTGTCCTTCAGGAAGTTTCACATAGATATGGTTGGGCTTGGAGAACTGCTGCCGTTTGCGCTCAATCAGCCCTGCCGCTTCCAATTCCGTCAGCGCATTCTTGGCGGTAGTCAGGCTCTTGCCGAGCATTTCGGCTATCTTCTCAATCGGGAAGATGATATAAACTCTCCCGGCCTCATCCGTCCACCCGTTGAACCGGGACAGCCTCGCCCGGTCAAGCAAAAGGGCATAGGTCAGCTTGGCGGTAAGGGTCAAGTCTATGTCCATCAGGAACCAGGGAAAGAAGAAATAGGGCGGCAATTCGGTAGTTATCGTCATGTAGTCGGTCATGGTATTAGCCTCCTTGGTGTGGGGCTGTCAGATCGCCGCTGTAGGCCGTTAGAGGCCCGTTTTCGGGGGCGGAAAGGAAATGGTATCAGGCCCCCGTTGAGCGCGGTCTTGAAAGCCTTGATATTACTGCATTTTGGGAGGGTACTTTTTCTACACTCCAGCCCGTTTTTTCCTTGCCCATATCCGCTCGGTGCGCTTGACTAACTCCCAGAACTCGTCAAGGGTGGCGGCGTCCTCATAGGTCATCTTGCGGCTATATCTTTTGATGGTGATCTCCATCTTGTTTTCCTCCTGTTCAGATTTGGGGTAAGCGAAATCTGAACAGGAGGGGCGGGCCGCGGCACCGGGGCCAGATTGGAAAGCCCACCGAAAAAGCAAAAGCGCCCGAACAGCACAAGGCTATTCGAACGCTGGGGGTAACAGTACGGGCAGACGGAAAACGACTATTTTCGCAAGCATGGGTAGAGGTAGCCGCTGCTGGGATTAGGCTTTTTTTGACTGTAGTTTACACAACAAAAAGGACACAGCAACACCTCCTAACGGTTGCCGTGTCCTTTCAACGTAAAAGAGCCGATAACCGCATTTTTAATCTGCGTGTTATCGGCCCTGCGTCTATGCGTCTGGCTCTTTGATAACTGTTATTTGTAAATTCTGTGCATCAATTATAGTTTCCTTTTTACATTTTGGACAGTAAAGGGGATAATTCTTTAAAACAGTATCTTCTCTTATTCTGTCACGGGTCTTATTCCCACATATAGGACACAATATCCATTCCATTCATATTCACCATTTTTGCCTTTTACCTAATCATTATTCAGGGCATTTTCAACTGCTTTTTTTAACACAGTGCTGGAATTTGTTGCGCCTGACACGGCATCAACATCTATCCGCTGTTCCGCGACAATTCTATCAACAACCGCTTCCGCAGCTTGGCCTCGCTCGTTTTTATGTTCTAAAATGTGAATACCTGTAATTTCTCCATTTTGTATTGTGACCTCTACCTTTGCATAGATAAAATTAACATCACATTCACCAATGTAGACCCCATTCGGAATGTCCGAAAGGCAGATTTCCTCAATAGAGGTTTCACTCACAGAGTGCTTATAATCGGCTACTTGTTTCAAATAGATCGCAAGCGCAATACCCCCTATTAAAATAGCGAAAGCAATGATAGCCGCAGCCGCCTTTTTGATAGACTGTTTCATCTCCAACACCTCTCTATTTTTCGCAACACCCGTTCGGGCATATTCTTTGTCTTACCAGTGTTTGCACAAACGATTTTGCCCATTGATTTCATCCCAGCGGTTTTGAAAAACTCATCCATGTTTCGTATTGCTCCCCTGCTCTGTCCAAATATCCACGAGAAAGGAGCTGGCGTATTACAGGCAGTCAAGAGCACATATTTTTTCCCAGACAATCGAGGTTTTAGAAATGCCGCTGTTTCCTCCATAGCAGTTCCCAGCAGACGATCAAATAAATTTTTTACTGGGGCAGGAACATTAGCCCAATATGTAGGAGCCGCAAGGACTACAATCTGACTTTCGTGCAGCAAAGAAATGATTTCTTGTATATCATCTTTTTGAACACACATTCCAGAAGTTAAGCATCTTCTGCATCCAGCGCAAAAGGCCAACCGTTTTTCGTACAAATTGATTTTAGCAATGGTATATCCCGCTTTTTCCGCTTCACAAATTGAATGGTTTAACATAGTGGCGGTTGCTCCATCTATGTGGGGACTGCCCAAAATAGCAAGTACACGTTTCGGCCTCATTCTGGTTCCTCCGTATTTGCGATAGATTGATAAATCATGTTAAAACCATGTTGAAGAAATTCATTCCGGGACATATCCATTGTCTTTTGGATGTAATCTTTTTTGTTTGCCGCCAAAAGAATAAGTCCCGACAGCATCCCCCAGCATGAAAATGAAATTGGCATAAGTTCTATATCACGGCGCAGATCACCGCTTTCAATGCCGGACAGCAAAAGCCCTTTTATCATTTCGTTTATTTCTTCCCCAATCTCATAGCTTTCTTTTTCTTCCGGGAAAAAGTCTTGATTTTCAAAATTAACATTGATTTTATCAAGCATCATCTTGAAATAGAAAGGGTATTCGTCCTGATACCGTGTTAACTCTTTGCAAATCAAATCATATTTTGCTCTCGTGGACGTTTGATGTTGTAAAGCAGAAGAAATATAGGAACACAGTTTTTTCATACTGTCTAAGACTAATATGCTTACGATTTCTTCTTTGTTTTCAAAGTACACATAGAGGGTTGCCTTGCTATATCCCGCCGCTTTTGCTATGTCGTCCATAGATGTTGCGGAAATACCTCTTTCAGCAAATAGTTCAGAAGCTACTGATGCAATATTGTCTCGATGCACACTCCTTGGTTCCTTTTTTCTTCGGGCCATAAGTTCATCTCCATATAATTAAACTGACGGTTTAATTATATGGCAAGACAGCCTGTTTGTCAACAGGCTACTTAATATTGGTTCAATCGACGTACTCCACCTATATAAATTTCCAAGAAAAAACAAGGGAGTTTCTGGTTTGGGCAACCATAACTCCCTTGTTTGAATGTTTAGTTGTTGTCAGCAGCTCCGCATGGTTTTGTGGTCTTGTCCATATTAGTGAAATGATTTTCCCACAAAAAAAACGTCCGTTTTATTGCAATCAATGACGTCATTGACAGCGCACAGGGCGAGAATGCCTTTGCCCCCTTGCGAAATATTTTTAAGGTCAACATCCTCAATTGCTTTTAAATCTGCCTGATCGTTGTCATTCAAAACAATTCTTAACTGTGTCGCACAACGGGGCACTCTCTGGATATTTTCCCTGCCCCCGACAGTTTTGTAAGCTCTATGGAGACTTTTTCATATCTCTTCCGCTTATTTGCATCCATCACATGCTCCTCCTTTACCCTTTTTTGAAAAGCAAACTGTCTCTGCTTTTCCTGTGTCCACAGTACATAGTGATGTTTTTTGGCTTTTCTGTTTCTTACTTGTAATTTATATTATAGCCTTCTATAATACAAATTATATGGAGATATGTGACTTAGGCATTGAACATTATGACATATTAAGAGACCGCCTCCGGGTTTGTGGTTCAGAAAGGAAGCTCTTCATGCAGGATTATAATTTTTCAAATGATTTTTTTTAAAATATTGACGCAATGATCTACACATGCGGTTATGAGGACTGCGCTCCCGGTCACAGCTACGGTCCCATAATGCGCAACGGATATCTGATCCATTATGTGCTTAAGGGCTCCGGAATCTACAAAGCGCGGGGAAAGATTTCCGCCTGAAAGAAGGAGACGCCTTTCTGATCTGCCCCGATGAGTTGATTTATTATGAAGCGGATAAGCTGCCCCAAAACAAGGATCTGGTTATGAACGGTATTATGTATGAATATCTTTTCCTTCTTGCCCGCAAATTTCCAAACACTCATTTTTTAGTCGACGAAAAAAAATCAAACTACGTGGAAGAGGCGTTAAAATATATAGAAGGCCGCTATTGTGATTCCATTACGGTCCAGGATATCGCCGACCATCTGAACATGAACCGCTCCTACCTCCACCGCCTGTTCAAGTCATTTACCGGTGTTTCTATTCAGAACTATCTGTTAGATTACCGGATCCGTCAGGCATGCATCCTTTTACAAAATACATCCCTGTCGGTCCGCTCCGTCGCACACACCGTAACTTATGCGGATCCCCTTTATTTTACCAGAATCTTTTACCAGAAGATGGGAATCAGTCCAAGGGAATATAGAAATAAATTCCAATGATTTGACTTTTAAAATATTTATGATAAAATCGTAGATGTCTCATAATATAAAGCAGACAACGGCGTTATTCCACCATCACTATGAATCGCCGCAGACGCCGGCGGCAGAATGGAGATCCATATGAAACGTCAAAGACATAAGCATAAGGAATCCTTTTCCATACTTTTGATCTCCAATACGGGGCAAAGCAGCAGGCAGTATCATGTTTCACTCTTCTTATTCCGCCTGTTTGTCTTCTTACTGCTCCTTATCTGTGTTGCTTTGGGAGGGGTAACCTTCCTGTTTACAATGGAATATGGTAAACGGACAAATTTACAGCAGCAGGTTATCTCACAATCACAGCTGGTGGCACAGTTGGAGTCGGAAAAGAATACCTTAAACAATGAAAATCTTGCACTTACGGCAGAAAATGACGGTCTGCGCCAGGCAGCCATCGTAAATGCAGAAGAAGAAACAGCAGAACCTGAGCAGGAACCGGAACCGGAGTCATCTCCTTCCTTTCCAAGCCGCTATCCCTGTTCGGGAACGGGCATCCTGACTACTACATACTCCGAAGAGCATCCTTTCCTTTCCATTAATACCCAGGCGGAGGGCAATATCATTGCTGCCGGGGACGGCACTGTCACATCGATAGGCTCCGATGACACCTACCCGCTTATTATGGAAATAGAACACGGAAACGGCTATCGGACGCGTTATATGTGCCTTCAGAATGCGGAAGTAAAGGTTGAACAAGGAGCACAAGTACACATTGGTGATGTTTTGATCATGGTTACCACAAACGATACGCAATTAGATTATCAGGTCATTTTTGAAGAACAGGCCATAGACCCACTTACGATAATTGATGCAGAAGGATAAAGGAGGACTATATCATGTTTGGAAAAACAAAAAACGAAGCTTACGTTGACGAGTCAAGAACAAAGGTTGGCACATTGATTGGCGAAGGGACAATTTTTGACGGCGATCTGACCTCTCCCGAAACGATTCGGGTGGACGGCATCGTAAACGGAAACTGTACCTGCAAAATGAAAATGATACTGGGACCCGCCGGACAGATTAAAGGAAATATTTCCGCCCAAAGCGTGATCATCTCCGGCAAGGTAGACGGCGATATTTCCGTTCAGGGGAGATTGGAGCTGCTTTCCACAGGTAAAATAGCGGGCAACATTACCGCAAGTTCTTTAATTATCGATGAAGGCGCATATTTTGACGGCCGATGCACCATGACTTCCACGCTTTCCAAAGAACCTGCCAAGATTTCTATGGATACTGCCAAAGAAAAACTCGAAGAGAAACAGGAAAAATAAAAAAATACGCTACATATAAAGACGGTTTACTCTGCCTGATATGCACTTCCAATAAGGAAGATTGGCAGAATAAACCGTTTTATCTTATCTTTTCTTCACTCCCACAGCCATACTTCTCTGCGCCCTGTGCCGGTTCTTTACCAGCTCCTTCTCATACCGTATAACCCCGTTATTCTCATAGGGGTCATTGAAATAGTACCCTTCCTCGTCATATCCCACAAGCAGCATACAGTGCTCATTGGATATCCAGGTAAAGGTTTCGTCCCGGTCAAGCAGCCTCCACTCAGGCCCCCATACAGGTTCTCTCATATTGATACAAGCCCAGAAGATTACCGGCATTCCTTTATCAATATAATTTGTAAGAAGTTCTTCCATAGAAGTCCCCGTCTCGTCCGTAATCAGGTATTTATCCCCTGCCGCCTTTTCCAATGCCTTACAGATAACGGGCGCATAGCATCCAAAGGAATCCTCATCATAGGGACTTCCGCAGAAATATTCATCGGGAGACGGACCGTACAGCAGGCCGTCCCTTACCTCAAAATCCCTTCGTTCCAGATACTTTTCTATAAATTCATCCACCGTGAGGGAATACCCCAGGTACTGCAGAAGCATAACCGTGCTGACGCTCTCGCAGCCTGTGGGATATTTCACACTCTGGTCAATATAAGGTACATCTAACTTAACCATTGCTCTTAGCCTTTTCTCCTTTGCTCCCGCCAAAATGGCGCATTACCGTAAGGACGCCCAAAAGCATAGCCAGGCTGACTAAAAGCACAAGCCACCAGATTTTTACGAAGCCGGCAAAAATGTATCCTACGAAGCAAACAGCCGCGACAACCATGGCATACTGCATCTGGGTGGATACGTGATTGATATGGTTGCTCTGTGCCCCTGCCGAAGACATAACCGTAGTGTCGGAAATGGGCGATACATGGTCGCCGCAGACAGCGCCTGCCAAAACCGCCGATACGGAAATGATCATCATTTCCAGATTTTCTGCCGTGGAGAACATCGCTACTACAATGGGTACAAGGATTGCAAAGGTTCCCCAGCTGGTTCCCGTTGAGAACGCAAGGAAAATACCAATAGCAAACATAATTGCCGGTATGATAACGCTTGCGGAGGCATTGCTTCCTACCACACCCTCAACAAAGGATGCAATTCCCAAAGCGTCGCCTATCCCCTTTAAGGACCATGCAAAAATTAAAATCGTAACAGCGGGAACCATTAATTTAAAGCCTTCCGCCAGAGAGTCCATAAATCCCTTAAAGGTAATGACCTTTCGTGGCAGATATAAGACAAACATAAACATGACGGTAATCAATGTTGAAAAAATCAGGCTCGTCTCTGCATCACATCCCGCAAATGCCGTAATGATATCCGTTGCGCCGTCCAAAAATCCTGTATAAATCATGGCTCCTATTGCCGTAATGATCAAAACCGCTACAGGAAGCACCAGATCCATAACATGTCCGTTAGTAACATTATCTTCCTGCTTGATCTGGTCAAACTCATCCTTACCGCTGGTAAACAAATCGCCTCTTGCCGCATTATTCTCATGCTTTTTCATCAGACCGAAATCAAAACCGGTTATGATAATGTAGAGCACCATGGCAATGGTAAGCAATGCGTACAGGTTGTAGGGAATCGTCCTCAAAAACAGCTGGAATCCCGTAATGCCCGCATCCTCCGGCACATAAGAGTTAACTGCCGCCGCCCAGCTGGAAATGGGGGCAATGATGCAAATAGGCGCTGCCGTAGCATCAATGATATAAGCTAACTTTGCCCTTGACACCTTAAAACGATCTGTCACGGGGCGCATAACGGAGCCTACTGTCAGACAGTTAAAATAATCATCTACAAAAATCAGCATTCCCAGACCTGTTGTAGCCAAAAGCGCGCTTTTCTTTGATTTGATCTTTGTTCCCGCCCATTTTCCGTATGCACCGGAACCGCCGGACTTTGCCATCAATACAATAATCATGCCAAGGAGAACATCAAAAATCAAAATATTTAAATTCATGCTGTCCTTCATGATTTCAAAAAACGCCACAAACGCATTCCAGGGATGAAACCCCGTATACATCAAAGCGCCTACCGCCACGCCGATAAACAAGGAACTGTACACTTCTTTTGTGATCAGTGCCAGTATGATTGCTAAAAGCGGTGGAACCAGGGACCACCATGTCCCCACAAAAAATGAACCATCCATCATATCTTCCTTACCTCGCTCAAATTAGTTTTACTAATTTACTATTTTAATGTGTAAAAGGAAAAGATACAACAAAAAAACAGATATTTTGCAAAAAACATTCTTTTATACATAATATTTTCGGCAATTTCTGCGTTTTCCGGCAAATCAGGCTATTATATTTGGTTTTTTCTTTCATTTTATGAAATATGCGCGGTGCAATTTATGCAGCACATCTACCCGGTAATTTTATAGAATTTTTATAGAAAATGATAAAAAAGCGTGCTACAATTACTTTTTATATGGACGAACAAATCCACAGCCCATTTTTTCCCGCTATCATGGACAAAGGAGACGAATTGGAATATGCTTTTTAAATTTATCATTTGCTTTATTGCCGGAATCGGCGCCGGACTCGGAACGGGATTTGCGGGAATGAGCGCTGCGGCGGTTATCAGTCCCATGCTGATTACCTTTTTAGGAATGCCCGCATATGAAGCGGTGGGAATCGCCTTGGCAAGCGATGTTTTAGCCAGCGCTGTCAGCGCATACACCTATGGAAAAAACAAAAACCTGGACATCAAAAACGGCATTGTCATGATGATATCCGTTTTATGCTTTACCATGATGGGCAGCTATGTTGCAAGCCTTGTGCCCAACTCAACCATGGGCGGCTTTTCCGTTGTCATGACATTCTTTTTAGGAATTAAATTTATTGTAAAGCCCGTCATGACAACAAAGGAAACCATGGCGGCCGCCGATGCGAAAAAGCGTTTTATCCAATCCGTTATCTGCGGCATGGCAATCGGCTTTATCTGTGGCTTTGTCGGCGCAGGAGGCGGCATGATGATGCTTTTGATCCTGACCGGCGTTCTCGGCTATGAGCTGAAAACTGCAGTAGGCACCAGCGTATTCATCATGGCCTTTACCGCCCTTACGGGTTCCGTCAGCCACTTTGCCATTGACGGTATACCCGATATCCGGTGTTTAACCTTCTGCGTCCTGTCCACCCTGCTCTGGGCCCGTATCGCCGCTTTATTTGCCAATAAAGCCAGCGCCGTGGTTCTAAACAGAGCTACAGGCGTTGTCCTTACCGTATTGGGAGCTGCCATTATGATCGTAAAATATCTGTAATCCCCAACATACCGGCCGGTATTCACGGCGTTAAGGCAAACCCCGCCTGTTTTGGCGCATTCATTATTGTACCGCCTTAAACGCCTCATCCAGGTCTTCGATAATATCGTCAATATTTTCTGTTCCGATGGATAACCGGATCGTGTTGGGCTTCAGTCCCTGATCGGCCAGTTCCTCCTCATTGAGCTGGGAATGAGTTGTTGATGCGGGATGAATAACCAGGGATTTTACATCCGCAACATTCGCCAGAAGAGAAAACAGTTCCAGATTATCAATAAAGTCTTTTGCTTTCCTGTCGTCTCCCTTGATCTCAAAGGTAAAGATAGAACCGCCCCCGTTGGGGAAATATTTTGCATAGAGTTCCTTCTGTAATGCATCCTCTGTGGCCGCCGGATGATGGACCGCCTCTACCTGGGGATGATTCTTTAAATAATCAACTACCTTTAAGGCGTTTTCCACATGTCTCTCCACTCTCAATGATAAGGTTTCCAGCCCCTGTAAAAATATGAATGCATGGAAAGGCGAAAGAGTCGCTCCCGTATCTCTCAAAAGAATAGCCCGTATTTTGGTTACAAATGCCGCTTTTCCTACCGCTTTGGTAAAGCTGACGCCGTGATAGCTGGGATTGGGCTCTGTCAGGGAAGGGAATTTCCCGCTTCCTTCCCAGTCAAACTTCCCGCTGTCAATGATAACACCGCCAATGGTAGTTCCGTGTCCGCCGATAAATTTGGTTGCGGAATGTACCACAATATCCGCACCGTGTTCAATGGGACGGACCAGATAAGGAGTGGCAAAGGTGTTATCAACAGCCAGGGGAATTTTATGCGAATGGGCAATCTTTGCGATTTTTTCGATATCCACTACATCCGAATGGGGATTTCCCAGAGTCTCGATAAAAATCGCCTTTGTATTATCTTTTATAGCGTTTTTTACCTCTTCCTCGTTGAAAATATCAACAAAGGTTGTGGTAATGCCATATTCTGTCAGCGTATGGGCCAACAGATTATATGTCCCGCCATAGATATTTTTTGCCGCCACGATATGATCTCCGTTATGTGCCAGATTCTGAATGGTGTAGGAAATTGCCGCTGCGCCGGAAGCAACTGCCAGAGCTGCCACGCCGCCTTCTAAAGCTGCGATTCTTTTTTCAAACACTTCCTCCGTAGGATTGGTAAGTCTTCCGTAAATATTACCCGCATCGCTTAAGTTGAATCTTGCGGCAGCATGGTCGCTGTTTTTAAATACATAAGAGGATGTCTGGTAAATAGGCACCGCTCTGGCGTCCGTGACCGGATCGGGCTGTTCCTGCCCTACATGTAGCTGTAATGTCTCAAATTTTAAATTTCTTTCTTCGTATGTTTTCTTGCTCATTTTATACCTCTTTTCCGCCGCCTCTTCTGCCGCCGTTTGATTTTTATTTTCCGGTCTTTTGCTTTCAATGTTTCATTTCAGCTTATGTTTATTTCCTACCGGTTTACAATGAAATCATATCATGGCTTTTCTTCGCTGTCTAATACATAAAGCCAAGACCTTGTTATAGTTTGTAACTATAATCATTCTGTTTAACCATTGCCTTTACTTTTTGTGCTAATATATTTTTATATGGATTTTCACATATGCTTCTTTTACTATTTCTCAATTTTCCTCTTCTATGTCCTCCTTTTCTTCTATATCGTTGACCGGTTTTTCCAGCCCTTCAATTTTCATATGATGCTTTTTTGCATAATCCCAAAGCGCCGCATGAATCGCCTCTTCCGCTAACAGCGAACAGTGTACCTTAAGGGGCGGCAGTCCGTCTAAAGCTTCCAGAACGGCTTTATTGGTTACCTGCAACGCCTCCTCCACGTTTTTTCCCTTTACCAGTTCCGTTGCCATACTGCTGGTTGCAACCGCCGCGCCGCAGCCAAAGGTTTTAAACCGCGCCTCCTGTATCACGCCCTTTTCATCTATATCCAGATACATCCGCATAATGTCGCCGCATTTGGCATTTCCTACAGTTCCCACACCGCTGGGATTTTCTATTTCTCCCACATTGCGGGGATTGGTAAAATGGTCCATAACCTTTTCACTGTACATATTGCTTCTCCTCCTTTATTTCCACATCTATTTCCATATATTCTCTTTTCATTACATATTTTTCCTGCCTGTTCTGACTATGCAATTCTTTTGTATGCTTTCATATCAAATACGTCCCATGAAAACGTATACTGCAAAACCCTCTTTTAGTGATCATTCTTCTTTACAAAAATCCTCCCACAAAGGGGACATCCCCCTTAATCGTTCAATGATTTCCGTTAACTGCTCCACCGTATAGTCGATTTCCTCTTTCGTATTTTCATAGGACAGGGTCAGCCTCAGGGAACCATGGGCTGTCTCATGAGGAAGCCCTATGGCCAAAAGTACATGGGAAGGGTCCAGAGAGCCGGAGGTACATGCCGAACCGCTGGAGCCACAGATTCCCTGTCTGTCCAGCCAGATTAACATGGATTCTCCTTCTATAAACCGGAAACAGAAATTAGCATTGCCCGGCAGCCTTTTCTGCCGTTCCCCGTTTAAACGTGAATGGGGAATTTCCGCCAAAACTCTTTCGATGAGATAATCCCGAAGCTCTGTTTCATAAGCGGCATGGTCTTCCATATGGGCAAATGCCAGCTCTGCCGCTTTTCCGAAGCCTACAATTCCCGGAACATTAAGGGTTCCCGCCCTTCTCTGCCTTTCCTGAGCGCCGCCGTGGATAAAGGAGCGGATTTTTACTCCCTTACGGATATATAAAAATCCTATCCCTTTAGGCCCGTTTATTTTGTGGGCGCTGGCGCTTAACATATCAACGTTCATGGCATCCACATCCATAGGAATATGTCCGAATGCCTGTACCCCATCTGTATGGAATAAAATGCCATGCTCTTTCGCAACGGCTCCAATCTGTTCTATAGGTTCTATAGTCCCAATCTCATTATTTGCCGTCATGACGGAAATCAGAATCGTATCGGGACGGATTGCCCTTTTCAATTCCTCCAAATTGATGCTGCCCTTTTCATCCACATCCAGATAGGTTATTTCATATCCCTTTTTCTTTAGATATTCACAGGTGTGGAGAACGGCGTGGTGCTCGATCTTAGAAGTAATGATATGCTTCCCTTTATCCCCGCAGGCTTCTGCCGCCGCCTTTATGGCCCAGTTATCCGCTTCGCTTCCTCCTGCGGTAAAATAAATTTCCTCCGGTCTGGCGCCAATTCCCTTGGCCAGTATGCTTCTTGCCTTATCCACAGCCTCCTTTGCCTTTCCGGCAAAGCTGTATATGGAGGACGGATTTCCGAAATACTCCGCAAAATAAGGACTCATGGCATCCACTACTTCAGGATAAACCCGGGTGGTCGCCGCATTGTCTAAATAAATCGGTTTGTTCATTGCAATCTCCTTTCCGTATATATCGTTTCGTAATTGACAGTTTATCTGTAACCGCTTTGCATTTCCCAGTTGGTTACTATGATATTATGCTACAGCTTTTAATTCATATTGTCAAGGTAGGAATTAAAAATATACCGAATCGGTATAGTTAGACGCCCCAAGTTATGGTATACTTACACGCAAGAAGCATTTTATCAATTCCGATTGTTCCATATTGAAAGGATAAAAATATGAATATAAAAAAAGAACTTGAAACGAAAGCAGGTATCGCAAACGGCATATTTCTAAACGACATTGAAGTTGATCCGTTTACGATTAAAGCAATTATGATAAATGAAGTTGTCCCCTCTGACCCTTTACAGGATTTTTATGGAATTCCCGACGCTGATTATCTGAAAACAACGATTCCTCTTTTGCAAGGGGCGGGAGCAGAGGTTGACTCTATACAAGACATATTACAAATGGGTATCTATATCACAAATGCCGTAAAAATACCAAAGACAGAATATGCCATTGACAAAAGCAGTATTGAAAGCAGTTTGCCTTATTTAGAAGCAGAACTTTCTTTATTTCCCAATATAAAGGTTATTATGCTTATGGGCGATGTTGCAAAGAAAGCCTTTAACATGATTACGAAAAAGTCTACAAAGAAAAATGTTATTCCCGCCGTTTCCACCTATAAATTGCGAAGCAGCGAAATCTATTATGGGGATATTAGAGTAATGCCGTCCTACATAATGACAGGGGGAAACATTTTAATTGAAAAATCAAAAGTAACAATGGCAACCGAGGACATTGCCACTATGTTGGAAATAATCAAGTAAAGCCATATAAAGATAGGGTATGTAAGAAAAAATATTAAATTCCACCTTATCAGTAAGTTACCAAAAATAAAACCGGAAGTTTAAGGAGGTACATAACCATGAGAAATATGATTGCATACTGTGGGCTCAACTGTGAAGAGTGCGACGCATATCTTGCGACAATCCATGACGACCAGGCCCTGCGCGAGAAAACTGCAAAGCTGTGGGCCAGGTTAAATAACGCCCCCATTCTGCCTGAACACATCAACTGTGAGGGTTGTCGTGTTGACGGAATTAAAACGGTATACTGTGACAATCTTTGCAGCATTCGTCAGTGTGCATTGAAAAAAGGCGTAACCACATGCGGCGGCTGCCCGGATCTGGATAAATGTCAGAGCGTTGGAATGATCATTTCAAATAATCCCGCCGCTTTAAAAAATCTGAAGGGACAGACCGCAAAAAACAAGTAATGTCGGGACATTATAAAAAAGAAATGCAGCTATGATTCTCCCCACAGTTTTACCAAGGCTTTTACCCGTTTCATGGACATACGCCTCCGGCAGTGCACAGGGAACGGAACAGCTAAAGGCAGAAAACGCCTTAAACGCAACAGACAAGTATCCGTTATTTCCTCTACCCTGACAACGGGGCGGGGAAATAATGCAAATTTAATGCATACTTCTTAAATACTATACTCTCCCGTCTTTTCACTCTGCCACTCCAAAAGATCCGCCAGGGTAATATGATCCACCACCCCGTTTACAGCGTCGTTGATTTTCTCATAAATCCGTACCGTAACACAAGCCCCTTTTCTTTCACAGGGCATTCCCTCTTCCCCGATACAGCTTACGGGAGAAAGGTCTCCCTCGGTCTGCCTTAAGATCATGCCTACGGTATACTCTTCCGGATTCTTTTTCAGGACATATCCCCCCTGGGCGCCCCTTATACTGCGGACGAAGCCCGCCTTATTCAAAAGCGCTATGATCTGCTCCAGATATTTTTCCGAAATCTGCTGCCTTTTGGAAATGTCCTTAATGCTTACCGGCTCCCCTGTATTGTAGGTTGCCAGATCCAGCATCAGCCTTAAAGCATATCTTCCTTTTGTTGAAATCTTCATATCTTCTTCCTCCCTGCCACAGCCGGTCTTATACCATACTCATTATTTGACGCTTACCCTGCTTTATTATCTTACTGCCGTCGTCAAATCTTTGATAACTTCTCCTGCTATGATCAGCCCTGCCACAGACGGAACAAATGCCACAGACCCCGGCGTGCTTCTTCTTGCAGCGCTTTTAAATTCGCCGTCCCCGCTGATTTTTAAATCCGGCATCTGGTTTTTACCGGTATTTTCCATAAATTCCGTTTCTTCATCTGCAGATATTCTTTGAGGATTTACCGGAACTTCTTTGGAATATACCACCTTCAAACTCTTGATTTCCCTTTTCTTCAGCTCCCTGCGCATTACCTTTGCCAAGGGGCAGACGCTGGTCTCATAAAGATCCGCCACCTCAAATGCCGCAGGATTTAATTTATTTCCCGCTCCCATGCTGCTGATAATGGGCACACCTGCCCTCTCAGCCTCCGTGACCAGGGCAATTTTTGCCGTAACCGTATCCACCGCATCCACCACATAGGAATACCTCGTAAAGTCAAAGTCATCCTTATTTTCCGGCAGAAAAAAACAGGGATGTTCATGAACCACGACTTCCGGATTGATTTCCAGAATCCGCTCCTTCATAACCTCCGTTTTGTATCTTCCAATGGTTTTTCGTGTAGCAATCAGCTGACGGTTTAAATTGGTCAGGCATACCTTATCATTGTCAATAATATCAATAGCGCCTATACCGCTTCTGACTAAGGCCTCCACGGTAAATCCGCCTACCCCGCCTATTCCGAAAACCGCCACTCTGGAAGCAGCCAGTATTTCCATGGCTTCCTTCCCCAGCAGCAGCTCCGTTCTTGAAAACTGGTTCAATGTGCATCCTCCTGCCCGCATCCTTTGATCAAAATTTTATTCATAGTTATCCCATATGATTTCATAATACACATTTTTCTTTTACAAGTCAATCTTTCTGCTGCTCTTGTTTTCACACATATTCTCGTTTTTTCTTTTTTAGTCATTAAACAGGAGCTGTTGCTTTTGTCCATTATATATCTGCTTTTGCAACAGCCCCTGATGTTATATTCCTATTCTGTTGTATCGTTATTGCCTGTTTTAACCTGAAATCCCGCAAACACTCTATCCTTTTCTGATTCTGCTGCTTCCAAAGAGCATCCTGACACGCTGTGGTTAAACCTTGTCAATTTTATTTCATGAATTGGCAAATAACGGCGTAGACAAATATCTGTCGCCTGAATCGGGCAGCAATGCAACAATGGTCTTTCCTTTATTTTCCGGCCTCTTTGCCAGAATGGCCGCTGCCTTCAACGCCGCTCCCGATGAAATACCTACCAGAATTCCTTCACTTAGCGCAAAGGCTTTTCCTTGTGCAAAAGCATCTTCATTCTCTATGGTAATAATTTCATCATAAACCTTTGTATTTAATACCTCCGGTACAAATCCTGCGCCGATTCCCTGGATTTTATGCGCGCCCGGGGTTCCCTTTGATAATACCGGACTTGACGCGGGTTCAACCGCCACCACTTGAATAGCGGGATTTTTCTCCTTCAGGTACTCTCCCACACCGGTAACTGTTCCGCCGGTTCCTACGCCTGCCACAAAAATATCCACCTTTCCTTCTGTCTGCTCCCAGATTTCCGGTCCGGTTGTAGCTTTATGCACTGCAGGATTTGCAGGATTTACAAACTGCCCCAAAATAACGGAGCCGGGAATGGATTCCTTTAATTCCTCCGCCTTTTCTATGGCTCCTTTCATGCCCTTTGCGCCTTCTGTCAAAACAAGCTCTGCCCCGTATGCGCCTAAGAGATTCCTTCTCTCCACGCTCATGGTATCGGGCAATGTCAGAATCGCCTTGTAGCCCTTTGCTGCTGCAACCGCTGCAAGCCCGATTCCCGTATTACCGGAAGTCGGTTCAATGATCGTTGCCCCGGGCTTTAAAACACCTTTCTTTTCCGCATCCTCTATCATCGCAAGAGCAATGCGGTCCTTCACGCTCCCTGCAGGATTTAAATATTCCAGCTTTGCCAAAATTGTCGCTTCTGTAACTCCCGCCTTACTGCTATAACGGTTCAGCTTTAAAATCGGTGTTCCTCCGATTAATTCCAATGCACTTTCTTTTATTTTGCTCATTTTATAATTCCTCCCAATGATTTCCTTTTTAATTCCCATTTATTTACTAGGATTGATATGAATTGATTATAAAATCTACGTTTCCATTTGTCAAGAAAGTATCCTGTAAAATATTATACACAAAACAAACTGCATGTTATAGCTTTTTTCTATAACACGCAGTTTTCCTGAAATCATTTTTCGGCAATGCCGCCTACCTCATGGCCTTATCCCTGTACTTTGCGATTTCCTCCAGGTACTTCTGCCCCAGCTCGCTGATTGCCACGCCTTTGCGTACAAGATAGCCTATGGTCATCATTTCATCGGATTTCAATTTAACCGCACAGTAGTCGGAGCCGTTTAATTCCTCGCAGATAATGCCGGAACAAAGGGTATACCCGTTTAATCCTACCATAAGGTTTAACAGCGTCGCCCTGTCATTGGCCTTAATCAGCCGTTTATAATCGTAGGTGCTCAGCACCTCTTCCGCAAAATAAAAGGAATTGTAGGTTCCCTGCTCAAAGGAAAGGCAGGGATATTCATCCAGCTCTTTTAGAGCAATTTCCTCCCGGGCTGCCAGAGGATGCCCTTTCCACATATAAACATAGATGCCGCAGTTTAACAGTTCATGAAATTCCAGATTATACTCATGAAGCAGCTTGGTCAAAACCTTCCTGTTAAAATCATTCAGATACAAAATGCCGATTTCGCTCCGGAAATTTTTTACATCTTCTATCACGTCATAGGTCTTAGTCTCATGGATGGCAAATTCATATTCATCCATTCCGAACTGCTTTACCATCTCCACAAAAGCGTTTACCGCAAAGGTATAGTGCTGGGTAGACACGCCGAATTTCTTTTTGATTTTCTCCTTGGAGATATATCTGGATTCTATGAGCCGGTACTGCTCCGTTACCTGTCTGGCATAGCCGATAAACTCCTCTCCCTCGGGCGTTAAAGAAATTCCTCTGTTGGTACGCCGAAACAGCTCTACGCCGATTTCCTCCTCCAGTTCCTTAATAGCCGCCGATAAGCTGGGCTGGGAAATGAAAAGGCTTCTGGCCGCCTCATTCATGGAATTGGCGTTTGCCACGGTAATGGCGTAATTTAACTGCGTTAAGGTCATGATGTCTACTCCACTTCTACCAGTTCATATTCCCGTGAACCATATCCTAATGCTGCCGCGCTTTCAATGGTATGAACGCCGTTTCGGGACTCAATGCGTTCAATCAAATGGTCTCTTCCCACATCATCCGCCGCATAAACCAGATCCAGACACGCCTGGTCAATCGCTATCGGGTCTTTGGACGCCAGAATGCCGATATCCTGCATACAGGGATCTTCCGCAACCGCACAGCAGTCGCAGTCTACGGACATATTTTTCATGACATTGATATAAACAATATTCCCTTTCAGATAATCCACTACGGAAGCAGCTGCGTCAGCCATGGACTCTAAAAAAGAATCATGATCTGAGTTCCAGAAATCGTCTACATTCCCAACGCCGTGGATATATGCCTTTCCGTAAGAGGACGCCACGCCGATGGATAACTGCTTGATGGCTCCGCCATAGCCGCCCATGGGATGCCCCTTAAAATGGGATAACACCAGCATGGAATCATAGTTTGCCAGATGGCTTCCCACATAGTTTTTCTTAATGCACTTTCCGTTCTCAATGGAGAGAACCAGATCCGGCTGTTCCTCATCCATGATATCGACGGTAAAATGCTCACTCCAGCCGTGTTCCTTCATGGTTTCCCAATGCTTTTCGGTTGTATTTCTCGTTCCTTCATATGCCGTGTTGCACTCCACTACCGTGCCGCCTACATAATCAATCACGGGTTTCCAGAATTCCGGCTTTAGGAAATTCTGGTTTCCGGTTTCTCCCGAATGCAGTTTAATCGCCACTTTACCGGACAGGGGCTTATCCACGAGCTTGAAAAGCTCCAATACCTTTTCCGGTGTGATAGTTTTGGAAAAATACACTTTTTCTTTCATAGCAGCCTCTCCTTGTTTTTTTATTCCATGCCCCGCTGCTTGCGACAGGGTACTGACTATAGTCTACAACAGGTAGCGGACACCGCGTCAATATGTTTTAAGGAAAAAGATGTTAAATTTTTATGAACGCTTTAGAGCATATCCCTTTTTTCTACGGTACAGAGGGAAAGCACAACACAAACAAAGGAAATCAGCAATAAGACTGCAAAAAGCCCACCGCTGTTTGAAAGAGTCAGGTCCCCGATGCTCCCCTGGGTAACGAACATAAGCAGAACGGAAGCTATGATAACCGCCTTTGAGGATTTCATCATCAGTCCCACAAATAATGCCGCAAAACAGATACTGACCATGACCGCCGAGCTGATTGCCAGCCCAATATAAAAACCGGGCGTTTCCATACGGAAGTCTATGGTATAAACAAATTCCTTGCGCCTGCTGCCAATGAGGATTACGCCGTAAACGGCCAGCTTGGTAAGTATGAGAGCCGCATAATTAAAAATCCACACCGCAAGCATCTTTGATAAAAGTATTTTTTGCCTTTTAATAGGATAAGAAAACATCAGGTTCATGGTTTTGTTTTTGTAAGCGCCCACAATATAAGAAGCCAGCATAGCGCCGCAAAACACTATAAAGGACATATTGGTAAGCAGCTCAATAAAAGCGGAAATCCCTATGGAATTTGCTTCCGGAATTTCATCGGTTATGCCGAAAAATTCCACGGAGTAGACAAAAAATCCCAGACAAAGCGCCAGAATAACCGCATTCCTGACATCCTTCCCGATTCTGTTTTTCTTCCATTCCAGCCTGATCAATTTAAGCATACGCCTCTCCCTCCTCTGTCATTTTCAGGAAATAATCTTCCAATGTTTCCGTCTTTTTTCCGATTGCGTTAATTTCAACCCCATGCATCGCCAATGCATTTGTGATTTTTCCGGTTACCGCCCCTTCTTCATAAATGCGGATATTACGCTCATCCATAATCTTAAAGTTGCCAAATCCCAACTGTTCCGTCAGGATATAGGCTGTTTTTCTGGTATTCTCTACAGAAAGCTCTATATAAGCCAGATTTCTTTCCCTGATTTCCTTCATGGAAATTTCCTCTAACAATTTTCCGCGGCTGATAACGCCTACCGTATCTGCAATGCTTTCAATCTCCGATAAAATATGAGTGGAAATCATCAGGGTAATTCCGTATTCCTTACACAGCATTTTAAACAATTCCCGAATCTGCTTCATGCCGGAAGGGTCAAGGCCGTTTGCCGGCTCGTCCAGTATTAAAAGCTCCGGTCTTGATAAAACCGCCCGGGCAATGCCAAGCCTCTGTTTCATACCCAGGGAATACTTCTTTACCGGCTTATTTGCCGCATCGGAAAGGCTTAGCAGCTCCAAAGCCTTCTCCACGCATCCTTTTTCATAATATCCCATGTATTCACAATGAAGCTGCAGATTTTCCCTTCCGCTCATGCGTTCATAAAAGACAGGGAATTCTATGATGCTGCCCATCCTTTTTAATACCTCGTAGGAATCCTTTTGCAGAGTTTCTCCAAACAGCTCTATGGCGCCTTCCGTCGGCTTCCAGAGATTGGTAAGCATTTTCATGACCGAGGTTTTTCCCGCCCCGTTAGGCCCCAAAAATCCATAGATTTCTCCCTTCCTCAAATGAATATTCACATCCGAAACCAGCTCTTTGCCGCCAATGATCTTAGTCAGATGATTAGTCTGTAATAAATATGACATAGAATATGCCTCCTTTCATACTGCTATTGTAACAGAAGGGATTTTCAAAACTGTTGCGCAAATCTTACGAATTTCTTTCGTCGCTGTACAGATATGCCTGATACTCTGTCAAAACATTTTGTACCAGGCATTCATTTCATACTATACGGATTGCATTTTGGGTTTACATAATTCAAGTGTAAAAATTGTCTTTTCATAAGGGATGCTGTTTAAGATAATATCCCCGCCCATAGATTTTGCAAGATTCTTTGCTATGGTCAAACCCAGGCCGGTGCCCTGGATTTCCCTGTTGCGGGAATCTTCCATGGTATAGAGACGGTCAAAGACATGGGCTGCGGATTCTTTATCGATTCCCTTTCCTTTATCCGCAATATCAATATAGACATGAGCTTCATCCTCCCTGAGAAAAAATCCCAGATACTTCCCGTCGCTTCCGTAGCGGAGCGCATTCGAAAGAAGATTTTGCAGGATTCTTTGGACTGCCTCCTCATCGGCATGGACATAGAGTTCTTTTTCGGGAACGGATATTTCCACTTGAAAGTCCCTTTGCTGCAATATATCATAAAAGCTTAGTATATTTTCCCTGCACAGTTCGTTAACGGCAAATTTTTTAAGTTCCATATCCGTATCGCCTGCTTCAAGCTTTGCAAGGGTAAAAAAACGGTTGATCAACTCCAGAACCTGTTTTGCCTTGGCTTCTGTTTTTTTCAGCGCCTCGTCTTTTGGACTTTTCAGCCGGAGGATTTCCAGATAGCCAAGGATAACGGTCAGGGGCGTTTTCATATCGTGGGAAATGTTGGAAAGCATTTTCTTGGAAGCCGCCTCTTCTCTCCTAAAGCCCGCTTTTATTTTCTGTCTGTCGTCAAGCAGACGGTTAATCTCTCCCATGACCTCCATAAGCGCTTTATCATCCGTAAAAACCATTACCTTTTCGTCGCTGTCATTTTCCAGAATATCCCCTAACTTCCGGGCTATTTCTTTCAGCTTTTTCTCCCTCCCCCGCAGCAGCAGAAAACGCTGGTAAAAAATGACAAACAAAAGAATTACGATGATACCTGTCAAAACAAACAAAGCCATGGGAGAATTCATCATCGAAAAATTCATGGACAGTTCTCCTCATTTCCCATTTTGTACCCGATTCCCCACACCGTTACCACATACCGGGGATTCTTAACATCGTCCTCTATCTTTCCCCGCAGTCTGCTGATGTGCACATTTACGGCGTTTTCGTCTCCCAGATAAGCGTCCTTCCATATTTGTGAATAAATCTGTTCCTTGGTATACACCTTTTTCGGGTTTTCCATAAGGAGCTTCAATATTTCAAATTCCTTTGCCGTCAGTTCTATTTTTTCTCCGTCCTTCGTTACAGAGTAATCGCCTGTGTTCATGCAAAGGCTTCCCATGGCAATTACCCGCTCTTCCCGTTCCGCCTTTCTGGCATATTCCGTACTCCGACGGATGTTTGCTTTAATCCTTGCCAAAACCTCCGTAACAGAAAAAGGCTTTGTAATATAGTCGTCTGCACCTAAAGAAAGGCCCAGAGTCTTGTCCGAATCCGTATCCTTGGCGGATATGATGATAATGGGAACCAGGCTTTTCTCCCGAATCCGCCTCATAACCTCCATACCGTTTGCCTTCGGTATCATAAGATCCAGTAAGACCAAGGCATAATCCTTTTGAAAAAAGCTTTCACAGGCCTCTTCCCCGTCGAAAGCAATGTCCGCCGCAAAGCCTTCCGCCCCCAGAAAGCTCTGCAGCATATAGCCGATTTCCTTATCGTCCTCCACCAGTAAAATATTCGTCATTGGCAGTCCCTCAATTTCATTTTGTGCTTATTATATTGCATTTTCCTCCATAGCGCAAACCGTCTTTACTCCCGGGATTGTTTGCCGCTATAATCAGCTTAATGGTCCGGCGGCAAAAGCAGACAAGTAACCGCCCGTTAAATTTTCTAAACCTATTGGAAAGTCCATAAAAAATCTGTTACATTTACGTGTGCCTCACATATATATACGGAGGTGTCAGAATGAAGTTTGAAGACCTTTGCAGGGAAACTTATCCGAAAATTTACAATTACATATTAGCCAGAACCAAAAGCAGGGAGATTTCGGAGGATATTACCCAGGAGGTTTTCCTGATTGCATACAGGAAGGGCGATGATTTCCTATCTCATGAAAATCCCATGGCCTTTCTATATGTGTCCGCCAAAAATCTTCTTTTTGAGCATTTCAGGGAAAAGGCAAAGCTGGCTCCTTTAGAGGAATGGGAAATCGAAGATTCCAGAGGAGATATTTTCGAACAGCTTCGTATAAATCACGTCCGCTCCATAGATGAGGACATTTATTTCAATCGTGTATTAAGCAGTCTGAGCGAACGGGAGCGAAAGCTTTACGAGTTGTATTATGTGCTCAAAAAGCCTATGAAAGCAATTGCAAAGGAGCTTCATTTAAGCGAACCCGCCCTGCGGATGAAATATGTGAGGCTGCGAAAAAAGGTAAGGCGCATTGTCGCCGATTTGGATTTGGACGCTTTTTAAACGTTACATTATTATTTTCAATACATATACAGTTGTACGACAGGCCTGCCCGTAGAAAGGAGACATATGGATAATCAAAATGTATTAATAAAAGAATGGAATCAAAAACTTACGAAATATATGGAAGAGGAAAATTATGAAAAGGTGGATGAGGTCTGCAGACAGCTCTGCAGGCTACAGGGTTTGGAGCCTGCAGAAAAAATGCCTGATGATTTCATCCACCGGCTAAAAAAGGAGGAATCTGTTATGGCAAAAAAGAAAGAAAAAACAGCGATTGACCATTACAAAAAAATATCCAAACGTGCCGCGGGCATTGCCGGTGCGGCAGCAGTATTTTTATTATTAGGAGTTACAGCCGGTGCGGCAGTCTTGTATAACAAGGGCATCAATATATTCGAACACGGTCTGTCCACTGCCGGAGAAGTGACCGCGCCGGAATCGGAATCTCCCTTCAGCCAAACGAACCATGTTACGGAATACCGGTATGAGGATTACTATACAGCCGCCCTTGACGCAGGCTTCGAGCAGCTTTTAAGCCGGAATTACGAAGGAGAAACCTTTTACTACATCTATGAGCATATGGATGAGGATGGACATACGACCGAAGCGGAATCTGCGCTTCTTTCCATCTCAGGAAGCTACGCCTATGGAAACGGCAGCTTTTCCTTAAGCCAGTATCCGGTAAATGAAGAAAGTACAAACTTTGCCGTCATTACCAACGAAACCGGAAACAACCGGGAATACGTATCTTCTATAGAATGCTTATTTGCACTGACAGACGATCGGGATGATAGCGGACAGACACGTACCCATACTCTTGTTAAGTGCGACGGCTACTATTTAACTCTGGAATTTATTGGAATGTCAGAGGAAGAAATCCATGCCGTTTTGGAGACAGTCAGGCTGAATGATAATTTTTAAGTTATTTTAATGAAAATAAAAACAAAATGCTGAAATTTTGGGATTTTCCAAAAGTCAAGTAAAAAGAATGCTATTATTCGCCTGTCGGCAAGGTTTGCATGAGGGAAAAGAAATGCTGTTCTTCGCCACTACTGAAATACATATACCATGCTTCCAACGTATCCGTTCCAAAAACCTCCAATCGCTCAATAATTTGTTTCGCCCACAATAAAGCTCCGGTAGAACTTGCAGTAATCAGATTTTGATCTGCAACAGTAGGCTTATCAACGTAGAACTGCTGCCCTTTGTAACAGGGAGAAAGCATTTCAAGGTATCCTATTCCGTTGCTGGTATGCAGGCGCCAATCCAGCAGCCCGGCATTTGCCAGCGCAGCAGTGGCACCGCAAATGGCACATACCGCAGCCCCCGTCCTAAGAAGCTCTTCTGCCTTTTCAATAATAGCTCCATGCTTCGGGTCGTCCCATGTGTTTGCGCCAGGCAGCAGCAATACACTCTTTCTGTCCACTGCAATATCGTTAATAGTGCAATCAGGAAGTATCGTTAAGCCCCCCATTGTCTTGATCGGCTCTCTTGAAAGACCCGCCATTCTGATCGATATACTCGGTGCATCCTTTTTGAAAAAACGCTTTGAATTTAATTCTGCAGTGACATATCCCAATTCCCAGTCTGCCAAAGTATCAAGAGTATAAACATAAACCGTAAACATAATTTTCCTCCGCTTTCATTTTCTGTTTCGCTGTCAGCTTCTTCATTGTACCAGTCAATCGTTGACATCAGTATGGCAACAATTTAAAATAAAAAAGGACTTTTGAAAGGCGGTTATCGGATGAAAGTTGACAGACTTGTCAGTATTATTATGACGCTCCTTGATAAAAAGCGTATAAGCGCACAGGAGTTAGCTAATATGTTTGAAGTTTCTCTTCGCACAATCTATCGTGACATAGACGCAATCAATATGGCGGGTATTCCTATTCGTTCAATATCAGGAGTTGGCGGCGGCTTTGAAATCATGCCGGAGTACAAGATTGATAAAAAGTTTTTTTCGACTGCCGATCTTTCTGCAATTTTGATGGGGCTTTCCGGTCTTTCCAACGTGGTTCGAGGAAATGAACTTGTAAATGCACTGGCGAAAGTCAAAAGTTTCATCCCTGCCGACAAAGCGAAAGACATTGAAATGAAAACAAAGCAAATCTGCATAGATTTAAGCCCATGGCTGGGCAATAAAAATATCCAGACATACTTACAAACGATTAAAGCCGCTTTAGAGGATTATAAGATAATTTCTTTTGGATACATAGCACATCATGGAAATAGAACTGTACGAACAGTTGAGCCATACCAGCTTGTATTGAAAAGCAACAATTGGTATTTTTACGGGTACTGCTATGGCAGAAACGACTACCGGCTATTCAGACTATCTCGTATGTCAGACTTGCAAATGAGACAGGAAACCTTTGTCCCGCGGAATTTTCCAAAGCCGGATATGAACTTTGAAGAAATTATAAAAACGATGCAAACAGAAATTAAAATTCGCATTCATAAATCAGTACTGGACAGGGTACTTGAATTTTGTCCCTATGACCACTTTGTGCCGGATGGTAATGAACATTACATTGTAAATTTTCCATTCATTGAAAATGAATATTACTACGATATTCTTCTCGGCTTTGGCGATAAATGCGAGTGTCTTGAACCTTTACACATCCGTGCAAAAATAAAGCATAAAATATGCGATATAGCGGCCATATATGGGAATTAGACCGAGTAGGAGGTATGCAATTATTTCGCCTACCGACCTCTCACACCATATTGCGTGTCCAAATTGATACAAATATTTCCCCAGTGCTATCGTTTTTGCATTTATGGCAAACGCAGTAAAATCAACACTTTTCAAAAAGGCAGATGCACCCATACATAGGCGGCTATCGTTTTCTTAGTTGGAATTGCCGCACTTTCGATATTCCATAGTGTAAAATTTAACGATAGCCTATTTTTTAAGGTAGCTATCGTTATTTTTTGCACCCAAGGGATTACTTCGGTTTTTAATCATCCCTATCAACTGGAATTTCTGTGTCAGACAAAACGTTTTAATCTGACATATTATAAACAACAATCTTATAATCTCCAATAAAATTACTACATTTGGCAGCTAAAGTATATGTATCTGAACGCTCCAAAGTGAAAAAAGTTTCTAACGCTTTTGCGCTGTCTAATGTATATACTTCATTTCCAACTGAATCATATAAGACCATATCTAAATTCCCGCTTATAATATCAGACTTGAATGAAAACTTTATTCTATCGCCTGCTTCCCCCGAAAACGAAATATCAGAAGTTGTAGTTATTTGCTCTGAATAACTTTTGCTCATATTGCCTAATACTTTGGGGCTGGTTATTAGATGGATACTTATTGTGCTGACTACTACAATGATTATAACGATTATAAAACTTGTCTTTTTCATCCCAATGTTCCCTTTCAAATTTCGATTTGCTGTTCACTCTCAGCATCAAAATTATACCTCAATTATTCGCAAATTATTCGCAAATTTCCATACCCCACCCAATTCGACATTCGACAAACGGGATTCGACAAGATTTCCTTGCTTTTATGCGGAATCCGCTATAAAATGATTTCAGTGGAAAGTTCCGCAGCGTTTGACAGATGCGGGGGAATCTGCTAAAATGAAAATACAAGAGGGGATACTGCCGATAGACGGTCAGCCCTTAGAATTTAGTTGCAAAAAAAGTAACCGCATTCCATGGCTGGGGGCGGTTACTTTTTTGTGTTTATGTATGCTATCAGGATCGACACGATGATTCCAAGAATCATCAGAACAACCGTCAGCAGTTCATAGTCACTCATAAGCAATCCCTCCTTTCCCGGTTTTACCCGTTGTCGAAGGGATAGTCCCTCCGCGAAGAAGAACTGACCGCCTACCCGTTATGGCAGTACCCCATGTGAATATATTATCAGAAAATGTCGGACGCTACAAGATGGTTTTCCGGCTTTTTTCTTTTTCCGCTTGCAATCCCACCAAAACAGAGATAAGCTACGACGCCACGGAAGTCTGCAAATAAAAAGTCAAGCAGAAATTAGAGAACTTTGAAAATTTATACAGGTTGAAAAATGAGTATTACAAAAAGACCACCGCAAAGCGCCGG
>CAJTCE010000026.1 GCA_910574745.1 Lachnospiraceae bacterium
GTCTTCGTACTTTACTTTCATTGTTATAAAATCTCCTTTGTTTTCTGATGTATTAAGTCGCTAAACTCATATACATCATACGGGGAGATTTTATTTTGTCAAAGTTCAAATTTCATTCTCTATAGGAATGCTTATATCATTTTATCTGTATCTATCTGCTGCTGAGGATAGTTGATTTCCCCCATAAGTGAGAAATTTTTTGCATCTCCGTAATTGTACTGCATACCATAATTCTCCTGCGTATAGCTATACCAGCCGATTTTCGTTTTCAAGACCTCATACAATTCTGCATCTGTCATATTAATATATGGACTGACATAAAACACTGCCGCAAGACCGAAGCTAAGTAAAACGATAAACATCCATCCGATAAACGACAGCCCCAGAATAAATACATCAAATTTCTCCCCAGACATCATCCTCTTGGAAAGCTCAAATACCTCCTCCGTCTCCAAATCCGGCCTTTCAGCCAAAATATACGGAATCATTGCATATTCATAAGACTTTATAATGCCCGGGATCAGGAAAAGCAGGCTCCACAGAAATATGTATAAATCCCTCAAAAAAAGAGTCTTTACAATATTTTTATAACGGCCGCTTCCAAAGGCATATCCGATTAGGCCTATGTCCCCGGCTTTCTTCTCCCCGCGTGCTGCCTCAATAAAATATTTGGTTGCTCCAAGTCTTAATGGATTCAACAAAAAAGCTTTCAGCGCCAGTCCGGCAAGAATCGCTATCAATGAAATGATCAGCATCCTTTGCTCTTTCTTTTCATTGTCTTCTGGTCCACATAATATAATCCCCCTTTATCCCTCATTTTTCATTCGTTACCTGTTTTATAAACCGGCTATTCAACCCGTATTGCCATTTCATTGTGCTCAAGATCAACAACGGATTCCGTATAACTACGTCCGTTTACTTTAACCGTAATATCCCCGTTCCATATATTTTGCACCTTTATAAGCTCCACCTTGATATCCAGGTTATAATTAGCCCAATTATTTGTCTTAAATACCCGAATTCTCGGCCTTATATTGATTTCCTCATTCCTTATGGGAAAGGAATACTCATACATTCCATACTGAAAGCCTCTGCTCATAAAATACAGCGGCGAACTGCCCACGGACCGGGTCACAACCTTTTCCCCTCCGCGATCCAAATCGTTACACTCCAAATCTGTTAATAAGTATTTTTCCCCATTCAGGGTTACAGCAGCTTTCCCGCTTATTCTGTGATTTATAAAAAACCAATCAGAAGTACCATAACGGCTCCTGCAAATAAATACAACAGTCTCTTCCGTACTTTATTCCCCTTCATTTTTACGCCTTATTCCCCTTTCTCTTTGCCGACCACATGTACCTCCATATTCCCAAAACCGCCGCTTAAGGAAAAAGCATCCGAAATCCCTTCCGTTATGTACAATTCCCCCTCGTCCGTTATAAGAATCATCTCAAAGTCCCCATGCTCTCTCCAATAACCTTCCGCTTTCTCTCTTCCCATAATAAAAAGCGAGGTAGAAAGAGCGTCGCAGAGCTTTCCCTCCTTTGCCACAATGGTCACGGAAGCAAGCCCGCTTTCAGCAGGATATCCTGTAGCCGGGTCAATAATATGCCCATACCGCTTTCCGTCATCCCCTATAAAATAACGCTCATAGCTGCCGGAGGTTACCACTGCGGCGTCAGCAATTTCAAGAACGCCCAGATACCCTTCTGCATCAAAGGGATTCCGAAGTCCCAGCCGCCACCTGCTGCCGTCGGGCTTTGTGCCGATTACCTGCACATTTCCCCCAAGGTCCAAAAGCGCCGATGTAACGCCTGCTTCCTTTAAAATCCCCGTCAGCACATCTCCGGTATACCCTTTTCCTACAGCGCCCATATCCAGCTTCATACCCTCCGGAACCGTCACTTCATTTCCCTCTATTTTAACGCGCTCATATCCCACATCCTGTAAAAGCGCCTGCAATTCATTCTCTTCCGGAATCCGGTTTTCCCCTGTGGTAAATCCCCATGCCAAAAGCACGGAATAAATGGTGGGGTCCAGCGCGCCGTCCGTTTCATCAGCCATGGAAAGGGCAAATTCCAGCAAATCCCTTGTTTCATTGCTGACCGTTACCGCTTCTCCCCCACTGCTGTTTAATGAATAGATTTCGCTGTTTTCATCCGTCGTTGACCAGAGAGCCTCCAGTTCCTCCATTTTACTCTGGGCATCCTCTAATGCCGTATCCCCGTTTTCCCCATAGGCTGTCAGGGAAATGTAGGTGTCCATTGCAAAAAAGCTTGTCTTAAATTCTTTTGTCCCTGTTTTTCCCACACCTGCACAGCCTGTTAAAAACAGAACCAGAATGCAGATAGCCGGAACTATTTTTTTCATATCAATCACTCCGCTTCATCCATTCCCACGGCTCCGTCCACCGGCATGGAAAAGACAATTCCCTGGGCTTCGCTGTTCATGCCGCATTTCTCCCCGATGGCCTTCATGATCTTAAGCTTATCTGACTTTTTGGCAAGGATGATGACGATCTCCCGCTCGGGCTGTACCTTGATCCCCCAGAACTGCATGGCCTCTTCGCTTCCGCTCCTTCTGCAGTGGAATACGGAGCCTCCGGACGCTCCCATGGGCCTTGCCGCATCCATCACTTCCTCGCTGAATCCCTGATTGATGATCGCCATGATCATGCTGTAATTGCTTTCCGCCATATCCTTTTCGCTCCTTTCCGCGATTTCCCTGTCTTCTTCCCTCTCCATGGAACTGATCAGCTTAATGAGCCTGCCGTTGCCTCCCGATAAGGGAACGGTAAATGCCACGCCCGTATTGGGCATCCCCAGATGCAGCTTTTTTTGAAGCTTCTTCAGCATTTCGTCTGCAAAAGCTTTGGGCATCATGCTGATGGAAATCGATTTCTCCACGCTGTCCAGCCCCAGCCAGTTTATGACTCCCACGGAAGCGGTTCCCTGGGCATGAAAATGATACCGGATAGGGATGTTGGCCTCTTCATACAGCGCCGCCGCCTTTTTTGCAAGCTTTGGGGCAGCTATCAAAAAAAGTATCCGGAAACTGGTATTTTTCATATCATGACTCATCTGCATCTTCCTCCTCAAACTCCAGAATTTCATCACTTTCATCCACGATCACAACCTGCTCTGCAATGCCTTCTGCGGCTGTCATCCTACGCTTATACTGGATTCCCATGACCTGTACCGCGATCAGCGGGACCAGGGCTACCAGCGCCACCACGCCGAAGGCGTCGGTCATCACATTCCCGTCAAGGGCTTCACAGGCGCCCAGACTTAAGGGCAGTAAAAAGGTGGTGGTCATAGGTCCGCTGGCCACGCCGCCGGAGTCAAAAGCGATACCGACGAACATCTTTGGCACGATCCCGGACAAAACCAGGGCAATGGCATATCCGGGAATCATGATCCAGTAAATGGGCAGCCCCGTCAGTACACGCAAAAGGGCAAGCCCCACGCTGACCGCCACACCCAGGGAAAGACAGCGGTTCATGGTCTTTGCCGACACCGCGCCGTTGGTCACGCCCTCAACCTGTCTGTTCAAAACCTGGATGGCAGGCTCCGCCTTTACTATGTAATAACCGATCAACATGCCGATGGGGATCAAAAGCCATCTGAAACTGTCCGATACCATCTGTTTCCCTATAAGAAGACCCACGGGAGCGAATCCCACGTTGACCCCGCAGAGAAACAACACAAGACCTGCATAGGTATAAATAAGACCGATGGCAATACGCTTGATCTGATGCCTTTTATAGCGGCGGCTGACAAACTGGAAAATTACGAATACCGCCGCCACCGGAATCAGGGAAACCATCACTTCTTTCAGATAGAGCGGGATCTCAAACAAAAACTCCCTGACCACATCCCTTGTGGTAACCACATCCGCTATGACCGCAGCCGTATAAGCCGTTTCCGAAGGATTAAAAAAGCATCCCAGAACCAGCACCGCAAGAATGGGACCCACGCTGGAAAGCGCCACCAGACCGAAGCTGTCGCTTGCGGCGTTTTTGTCCCCGCGGACAGAGGCCAGACCTACGCCGAGCGCCATGATGAAGGGTACGGTCATGGGACCCGTGGTCACGCCGCCGGAGTCAAAAGCAACTGCCAAAAAATCCTTTGGCACCACAAAGGATACGATAATGACCGCCGCATAAAGCGCCAGCAATATGCCGGACAGATTGATCTGGAATAAAATTCTAAGAATTGCCAAAGCGAGAAAAATTCCCACGCCTACAGCGATAGTCAGGATCAGGACTATATTGGGGATCGCCGGCACCTGTCTTGCCAAAACCTGCAGATCCGGTTCTGATATGGTAATAATGGCCCCCATCAAAAACCCTATGAGGACGACTCTGAAAATGCGGCGTTTTTTTGAAATCTGTACGCCAATGCCTTCCCCTAAGGGCGTCATGGCCATTTCCGCCCCCAGCTGGAAAAAGCCCATGCCAATTACCAGCATGACCGCCCCGCAGAAAAACATAACGATGGTACCTAAATCTATGGGGATAAAGAGTATGCTGATTCCTAACACAATACCTGTAATGGGCAAAACGGCAGAAAGTGATTCTAATATTTTTTCTTTCAGCTTCGGATTCATAGGAGGACCCCTTTTTCGTTATTTTGTTATTATACCATTTCATTACAATTTTAGAAACCGCAACCCTTGAATCAATCAAAGATTACGGCTTGCTGATACGTCTTATTCCTTTTTATCAATCAACATCATCGCTTTGTAGATTTCCCGCATTGATCTTTTGTCAAATTGAAGCCCTGTCTGAACCATGTATTGACCCGCCTCTGTTTTCCCGATAATGTTCCCCGTCTCATCTCGTTCAAGATGAAGGTCATACTCTTCTGAAGCCGGATCTACAAAACCTTTTCCATTCACAAACTGTACAGCAAAGGAAGTTCCGGCAATTCATCATAAAGATATGAAAATAGTTCTGTTCCCACAAAGTTGTATTCTGCTTTTTCTTCAACGAAATTGTAGCATAAAATCCCCCTTTTGTCTCTACGTTTTTATTTAAATCAATACTTCCTCTATCATCCAACACCGTATTATTTATAATTCATATTCCCAGTCCGGTTCCGATTAATTCCCCGTCAGCAAATATATTCTCCTGCCTCTTGAATATCCTGATACCGGTCAATCGCCTCTTTCGCCGTAACAAGCTTCATACTTAATTTATGTGACAATGTTTTAAACTCATGAATATTAGTCTGCATAGCCCTAAATGAAATCAGTATGTCATTATATATAATTTTATCGCTCAAAGCCATCCTGTTCCGCTTCCATAAAATAAATCCTGGAGCCAAAATCCGGAAAATGTTTTACCTCACTGCTGTATCCGGTTCCGCCAAAGGACTGTTTCAGCTTCACGCCGCTATACATCAGCGCGTCGCCGTATACATAGCAGTCCTCTGTCTCCCCGTCCATCTTTACGAATTTTGCCACCATGTGATGCATCAGGGAATCCTGTTTGATATGCACCGGGGAAACCGTATTGACCAAGTCCCCGAATTCCCTGACGTCATATTTCAGGGAACGGTTATAGAAATGGTATTTGCAGTCAGGTATGAGTCCCTTTGCCCTGTAATATTCAAACTGCGTATTAGGGAATACTAACTTATGCATAAGAAATCCCACCGCCTTTTTTCCATCGGGGGATACACAGGTCCACTCCATAATGTTTCCCTCATTCTGCCCCAGACAGCTTTCGCTTCCGCCGGCTCCCTCTCCAAAGGTTCTTCCCCTGTAAAAAAGTCCCGTCTGCAGTACCTCCCTCCACTCTTTGTAAAGGAAAATCTGGGTTTTGATCGCTTCCAGTTCTTCCTTCTTCATATCACAGAAATTACATTCATAGCCGCATACGCCAAAGCAAGCCACATGAAAGCGGGTTTCCAACGGAGTGATTCGAAGGGTCTGATGATTGGGACATGACGATACGTGTGCGCTGACTACGGACATGGGATAGCCGTAGCTGTACCCTGTCTGAATCTCCGCCCGGCACAGCGCATCGGTATCATCGCTTGCCCATATCTGTGGGAAATAGCACAAAATACCCAAATCGAAACGGTTTCCCCCTGCAGCGCAGCCTTCAAATAAAATATGGGGGAAGCGCCCGGTCAGTTCTTTCATACAGCGGTAAAGACCCAGAACATAACGATGCGCCACTTCCTGCTGCCGCCCGGGCAAAAGTCCCTGTGAGAAGTAATCCGTTATCGTGCGGTTCATATCCCATTTCACATAGGAAATCTTTGCCGATGAAAACAGTCTGCTCATGGTCTCTATGATATAGTCCTGTACCTCCCCCTTGGTTAAATCCAGGATTCTCTGATTCCTTCCTTCTGAATGGGGCTTTTTGGGAATCTGTAACACCCAGTCCGGATGCGCCTCGTAAAGCCGGCTTTTTACATTTACCATTTCCGGCTCTACCCAGATGCCGAAATCCATTCCCAGAGCTTTGATCTTATCCGCAAGCCCTTTTACCCCTCCCGGCAGCTTTTTCCGATTCACTTCCCAATCTCCCAGGGACTGCGTATCGTCATCTCTTGTGCCAAACCAGCCGTCATCCATGACAAAAAGCTCAATTCCCGCTTCTTTTCCTGCCTTAGCCAGCTGTAAAAGCTTTCGCTCATTGATATCAAAATAGGACGCCTCCCAGCTGTTTAAGAGAACAGGCCTGATTTTGTTCTTCCACTGTCCCCGTACAATATGCTCCCTTACAAAACGATGCATATTTTTGCTCATACCGTTAAAGCCCTGATGGGAACAGCTCATAACCGCTTCCGGCGCTTCAAAGCTTTCCCCCGGATCGATCAGAAAGCAAAAAGACTGTGGATTGATTCCCATAGTAAGCCTGGTCTTACCATATCCGTTTACCTCCACTGACTCATAGTGATTTCCACTGTAAATCAGGTTAAAGCCGTAGCAATCCCCGAAATCCTGGGTGGCTCCGGTTTTACTCAGCATCACAAAGGGATTTGCCCTGTTGGAGGACGTGCCTGTATAAGAGGCATTTACATGCTTTCCGGCGGATACTCTCATATCCGTCCGTCTCATTTCCCTTGCCCATGCCCCGTTAAATGTGGTAAACACATAATCCGGCGTATCGAAATCCAGCTGGGCGCTCATAAGTCGCACAAGCCTTACCTGTGCATCGCTTTCGTTGATGAATCTTGCGCTTCTGGTAACCACATCGCAGTCCTCATAAACATAATAATGCAGCTCCAGCCCCAGCAGGTATTGTCGGTCCGTTAAAGTAATACAAAGATGGTCCACCCTATCCTTTTCATCATAGGAACCGGGCAGAGTGCAAAATTCCTCTTTTCCTTTAGAAATTTCCGCCTTTTCAAAAAGAAAATCCGAGGTATAGCTGCCGTCTTCATGGATAACTTCGATAAAAGGCTCCCTGATATCCCCCTTGCCGTAAGAGGACATTTCCAGTCTCATATCCTCTAAGGAAAAGCGGGTGTTCTCCTGATTATAAGCATTGGTGTTGCCGGGCATAAAGGCATGCTTTTCCGTTAGCGCCGCAGCATCCTCTTCCTTTTCCAGTGTAATCCTTCTCCCGTAGTAGAGATGCTCAAGATGGCCGGTCTCCAATATACGGAAACAATAAGTTGTGCTCCGGGTATCCAGTATAAAACATTTTTCCTGTTCTCTGATCATCTGCTATCCCTCTGTCCTTGCTTCTCTCTAATCTGTGCCGCGATTTCCTCCACCTTATGCTCTGAAAGAATGTATTTTTTCCGGAATATGAATGCCGCCGCCAAAAGCCCGATAACAGGCAGTACCGTCATGGTCATGCGCAGTCCGAAAACGGAAGACTTTGCCACATCCATGGTCGCCAGAGTATCGGAAGTATCGTCGCTTAAATTACAGATTGACAGGCAGACAGAGGCAATGAGGGCGGAAACGCCGGAAGCCAGCTTTACTACAAAGGTCTGCATGGAAAAGATTACGCTTTCGTCACGCCGGTCATTCTTCAGCTCTCCATAATCCACCGTATTTGCCAGGAATACCGTAGTCAACACGGTAAGCATTCCAAATGCAGAAAAGACAAAAAATGCCGAAATAAACAGCATAAAAATACCTGTCTTGCCAAGGCACATGAAAATGAATAAAAGAGCATATCCTGAAATTGCCATAACAAAGCTGACATAGCACACCTGAATGGAACTGATAAATTTACGCAGTACCGGATAGAACAGCATCATGGATAAAATCTGGATACCGCCTCCAAAGGTATTAAACAAGGTGTAGCCGTTATACCATTTATCCCCTCCAAAATCATACTTAAAGAAATAAATCAGCAGATTGGAAGTAATATACAAGGAACAGTTAATCAGTACAATAGAAATGACCACCACCATAGTCTGGTCATTTTGGACCAGAGCTTTGAACATCTGGCTTACGGAAGGAGCCTCCACATCTACAGTGGATTTTTCCTTGATATTCAGACAGGTAGTGAAAATAAATACTACAAAAATTACCGCAACAATCAGGGCAAACCATTTAAAACCTTCTCTCTCATCTCCACCGCCCAATGCCTGTACGCACATAACAGTAACCACGGTAATCAGGGCGGAGCCTACGCCCGCACAGGAACGTGCCAGAGTAGTCAGTCCCTCCCGTTCCCTTCCGCCTTCCGTAAATGCGGGAATCATGGACCAGTAAGGAATATCCATCATGGTATAGGTTACTCCCCAGACCACATAGATAATGGCCGCATAGGCAACCAGACCGCTGCCGTTTAAAGCCGGCGGAGCTGCAAACATAATGTACAATACTGTTGCATTCAATAAAGTGCCGATTAAAAGCCAGGGCCGGAATTTCCCCCACTTTGTTCTGGTCTTTGCCACCAGCACGCCCATGATCGGGTCGTTAAATGCGTCAAATACCCTTGCCGCCATCAGAATAATTCCCATGGAAATGGCGCTTACCCCCAGAATATCCTGATAATAATACAGGATATAGGTTGCGGACAGCATGTATACCATATCCTTTCCCACGGCCCCCAATCCGTAGGATATCTTTTCTTTTACTGTCAGTTTCATACGACTTACCTTCCCTTCTTCATCATGGCTAATTCAACGACCTTATATGCGCCGTCATAAATGCCGGCCGTTTTGTTGTTTATAATATTTTGGCACATATCGGAAATCAATTCCCTTTCCTTTATAAACAGCTTTATCATCTGGAGGGTATGAGGAATATCCCCGCATTCCAGAGTGCCGTCTCCCAATTCCGCCGAATGGATCGCGCCCCACTGCTCATGTCCGCCCACTCTCTTGATAAAAAGCTTGGGAACAGGGTAAAAAGCCAGTTCGCTGGGCTTCGTTACCAACACGTCGCAGCTGCGCATTAAAAGGTTTGTGCAATAAACCGCCTCAAAAATATTTTCATGCCAGAAAGCATGAACGCCTTCCACATCCCCGTATAACGCTTCCTTCGCAAAGCCTTTTGTCTCATCCCATTCATTAAAATGTTTAGTGGATTTTTCCTTTAATGCCGGAATTTCCTTTAAAAGCTCTTCCCATACGTTCCGATAATCCCCTACATTCACATACAAAGCCGCCCTGCCTCTTTGTATGGCCGGCAAAATGTATTTGATGATGGCGGAAAAAATTTCCTTCTGTGCTCCTGCTCCGCCAATGGTCAGAAGAAACCGAACGGGCTTATTCTCTTCAATCCGTTTCATTCTTCTTTGACAGTCTTCATTAATATTGCTTACCAGTTCATGGTCGATATAATGCCCCGTATACACCAGGTCCTCATCGGTCATGGGTTTTAAGATATGCTTTCCTTCCATGCCGTTTAAGATGCGGTAGCCCTGGTATGCGTAATGGGTCTGTACCGTATGGAGACTTCCCTCAGCCAGGTGCAGCGCCATGGGCCAGTTATCCGGAATGGCGTTTACCACATATTTCATACCTGCGTGTACCGCTGCCTGGGCCGGCCATACATGGGTCGCCACTATCGGAATATCTTTTGGAATATTCCGATATACCGCAGCCATAAGCTCGGCGTTTTTCTGGTCGGAAGCGTTGTAGCTCAATTTCCTGAAGCCTTCATAGTTCATAGGCTCCCAGACCAGCCTGTTAAAAATCCTGCTTTTGCCGGAAAGCCTGGAGCCTAAGGAATACAAATCATTCTGGGCGCTGATCACCTTTGTACAGGTAGTGTGTCCATAGGAATTTAAGTCCATCCAGTAAGGCACATAGCCCATGGAATTGGCAGCCGATGCAATTGCCATGGAAATTCTGTAATGTCCGAAGCCCATACGTATATTTCCTACAATGACGCCCTTTTCCTCATCAAAGGGTATGTCCGTTTTCCTTTGACTGCCTTCCTTTTCCACATTGAGGTTCATTACCCCCAGCAAATCTCCGATATAGGGATTTTTTGTAATGGTTACGGGATAATCCGCATCCGTATCATCTCCGAATTTCCGCTTATACTTCTCCCGGGATCTAACAGCTTTCCGGTAAACGGAATCTGTCATGGGATTTCCAAAAATATTTTTTGATCTCTCACTCATGGTAAACCTCCTGATACTCTTTTTTATGGATGGACCTTGATTCCTTCCATCAAAATATTTACTACTTCGCAAAGGGCGTCCTTATAAGAAATTTCATTGCGGATCAGAATATCTCTCTGAAAAAACTGCTCTAAGGATGCCTCCAGCATCATTTTCAAAACAGGAATTTTTACGGGCACAATACAGCCTTCTTCAATTCCCTGCTCTATAAGCGCTATACTCATTTCCCATCCTGTTTCCAGACGAAGTTCCACCTGTTTATATATCTGAGGATACTTCCCCTTCAAAAGATACAACTGACGAAAGTCCACATCCTTATAGCCTTCGGGCATTACCCCTAAAATCTTGTGTATTTTCTCCACAGTACTCAGCTTTTCATCTTCAAGCACTTCCCGCTCGCTGGCCTTGATGGAATCAAACATATAGTCCACCATAGCTAAAAATAACTCTTCTTTATTCTGAAAAACCTTATAAATTGTCTTTTTGCTTATTTTTAATGACTCCGCAATGTCATCCATCGTGAATTTGAGACCTTTTTCATTAAATATCCCTATAGTTCCTTCTAAAATCGTTTCTTTTAAATCCATTTTTATCCTCCATGGGCAAGAACATGCCCGTATTTTTACATCATCATAAAAACAGGAAACTGATTTTTGCATTTCAGTTTCCTGTATTGTAACACTTATACTTTACGGTCTCAAGAAACTAATTTAACAAAAATAGTTTCCTGATTTTATCAATTTTTACCAATCGCTTTTCATTTCCGGTTTTAGCAGTCTTAATTCTGCCTTTTGATCTGTTCTCCCTCAATCACGGAATAACGAACCAGCTGACTGCCCTCTAAGTCCTCCTTATACATGTCTACAGCGGTAATCTGATGATTGTCATAAGTGGTATAATAGTAAATCCCCTTATCCGCATTGCAGCAGCATGTATAAAGGGTAATTTCATAATTGCCTTCCCCCACATCGCAGCAGCCTCTCTGCTGGTCAACGGCGCCCAGAATATGAAAAAACTGGCTGACGCTTTCCTCCTCCGAATCTCCTGATAGGGAATTCATCTTGACAAAGGAAGCTCTCACAAAGCGGGACTGGGAGGACAGATCCCCCGGAAGTCCCAAGGCTCCCATGCCGCGGCTGTAAATGTGCAACGGCAATTTTTCCGAAAAAAGGTTCTCCGGCTGTTTCGGAGATAAATGCATATAATTATTCAGCAGAAACATCTGCTCCATAAATGGCGGATTATTAGTCAGCACTCCTACCGGATTGTCATAAATTTTGACGCCTTCCTTTACTGCTTCCACCGTTATGGCTCCATCCTTGTCTGCAATGATAAAATGCAGCTGTGCCACGGGAAGCGCTTCGCTGAAGGGCTCCTTTATAAGATTCATCTTTTCCAGCAGATTTCTGGCTTCTTTTACCGTAGCGCACCCGGAAAGAATCCATGGTATAAATTCAAAGGTTGCCACATTATCTTTTCCCGGAATTTCATCCTTAAAATCCGCATTGCCCACAAAATTCAGCCCTGCCATACCAAGTCCTTTTTCGTTGACAGCCTCGTGATAAAGCGGATAATCATCCGCCACAAGGGCCATTCCTATCATGGCATAATGAGTTTTTTTAATGCCCATATTCCGAAAAGAAAGGGAATAATTGCGGGGCGTGATAACAACCTCATCTCCATAAGAGAAATCATAATCTAAAGTACGCCCAAAATAGAAATCCTTAGTCTTGTAAGTAACTGCCGTGCACATATTTTCCGCCCTTTCCCCGAAACCCGGTTTTCTTTTTTATTGCTATTATACACTCTTATTCCGTCGTTTTCTACTCTTTGCTTACAAGCTCCGACAAAGGCTTAAAGGAATATCCCATCCCTTCCCATTTTGTTAAAAGCTCATCGAGGATCTCTCCGTTAGTATTTGAAGTATTGTGCAGCAATACTACCGCCCCGGGGTGGACTCTTGTCGTCAGTTTGTCAAAGGCTTCCTCATGGCTTGGCTGGTTGTCCTGATTCCAGTCAACATAAGCCAGACTCCAGAAAATCGTATAATACCCAAGCTTCTCTGCCATCTCCAGATTCCTTACATTACATTTTCCCTGTGGCGGACGATAATAAGGAGAAAGCTCTTTCCCCGTGATCTCCTGAAAGAGCTGGGCTACGTCATTCACTTCGTTTCCGAAACTTTCCATATCAGAAATGGATGCCATATCCAGATGATGATAGGTATGGTTTCCCACTGCATGTCCCTCTTCCACCATTCGTTTTACCAGCTCCGGCTCTGTTTCCAGAAAATGCCCCACCACAAAAAATGTGGCCGGCGCATTGTGCTTTTTTAAGGCATCCAGAATAGGCTCTGTATTGCCGTTTTCATAGCCGCAGTCAAAGGTAAGATAAAGCACCTTTTCGCTATCGTCTCCCAGATAATAAGCGTGATACCATGCAAGATCCTCTGCCGACGCATTTCCTCTGGGCTGGGTTTCCGGTTCTCCAAAGCCAAGCCCCCAGTCCTCGGATTCCAGCACCAGTTCAAACCCTTCCGGTCTTGCTTTCGGCTCCGGCTTTGCAACAGCTTCTTCGTTGCCGTCAGTTTCTTCTTCCACCCCGTCTGTCTCCCGGGATTCATCACTTTCTATTACGCTTACAAGATTTTCTCCTTCCGCATCCGCCTCTGCATTATCCACGTGGCTCTGCTGCTCTGTCTGTCCTGCTTCCTGTTCTGTTTCCTGCTCTATTTTCTGCTCCTCGTCCTTTTCTCCCGGCGCACCGCATCCTGTTAAAAGCACGGCGCAAAATACAGCCAGCCCCACGCTCATTCTTTTTGCCATATCACTTTTTCTTTTCATCGCATCCATCTCCTGTTTCTTCTGTGTTTCTGAAAGCATTCTGCTTTCTTTATTCTGTCCATAATCATATTATAAAATACCATTGCATCAAAACTGCATCATATTTATCATTTTTTTATAAAAAAATCAGAAGAAACTGATAGGATAAGCATTTTACTGTTTGTATAAATAATCTACTGATTATATTGAATCATATTATAAAATTGAATAAATTCTGCGTCTGTGAAAGCTTGTTAGAGAACATTAAGGAAATATCTCAAACATAAAAACAATAGAATGATCAAACTGTTAGTTATTGAGATGCTTTTCCATCTGTAAAGAAAACGCTTCGAAAGGAAATAAAAGGGCAGCCTTTTCAAAATTCCCTTATGCCTTTATATCAAAACTGGGGGCAGAAGCCGGCAATATGCCAAGGGTGGCCGCCATAATGCTTCGTGTCACACTTCTTACATCAGTCCCTGCAGCCGCCCTATGGAAGCTTCCCGTTTCTTTACTTTCCGCCGGCTTTTGGCTCCATTCTTTATAAGCTGCGCGCTCTTTGGCTTTCTTCTCCGCCAGCTTTTCCTCTTCTTCCTTCTTCTTTGCGCGCTTTTTGGAAAGCCTTGCTTCTTCAGCGCTTTTCTCCTTTGCCTTCCTCTCGGCGTTCTCCTTTGCTATTTTTCCATCAGGATCGTTGGTGCATCCGCTCATGCAGGTAATATTGCCATTATCATCAATAATATAAGCAGCGTAGGTGCAAACCGGGCTTCCCTGCATAGTTTTTGTATGATTCACAAGGGATTTTACACAGTCGGGAATTGCTTTTAAGTTTTCCTCCAGATACTTGGCTTTTGCCGGGTCATTCATACATTTCTTTAAAAATCCGCCTGACACCGATACCGTTGTAGGAACGCCCTGCATTGAAGTTGTCCCGCTATTCATATAGCCGTATTTCCCCTGTAAATACCCGGAATACTCATTTACAGTACTAAATCCTGTCTTAATCTGCTCCGTTTTGGTTACGCCGGGCGTTGAAGTCTTCAGTTCTACCGTGCTTGTTGTCACATTGCCGTCTTTTGTACTTCCACCGACCTTTGCACTGTCCGCTTTTTTTGCTGCGCCTGCATAGCCTGCAGCATAAGTGTTCCTAATCTCCATTGACATACAATATCCCTCCCATTCATGATCAGGCTTTCAATCCCGTTAGTTCATTCCCGTTCCAGCCGAAATTCACGTGATACTCCGGTATTTCTCCGTAAACTTCTTTGTATTGTAAAATATCATACAGCATCTGCTGATAATCAAAAAAGCTGCTTGTGCTGTCCGCCCCGTTTATCAGGGACGCCACCTTATAGGGAAGTCCTGCAATTTCCTCATTCACAATTTTCCCTGTCTGCTCCCTTTTGATCGATAAATCCTCTACCGAAATCTTCCCGTCTGAGGCTTTTCCGAGAAAACGGTTACATTCTGCCACATAGCCGGCAATCCTGTATTGGCAATCCGTCATCGCCTCTGTCTCCCCGGAGTTTTCCAGATACACGTTTTGGAAACTGTCCCGGTGCGCCGTAACATAATCCTCCACCGCCTTTTTCTCATCCCCGTACAGACCGCTTATTTGGGCATTGCCAAAAGGAGGCAGATAAATTTCAAAGCTTTTATCCGAAAGACCCATGGATTCCAGAAAGTCAGCAAATTCCTGCTCCAGCCCTTGCTTTCTTTTCAAGACCTCCTCCTGATAGATTTCATTCTGGTTGCCATAAATAGCGATATAAGCCCCTTCCGCTTCTGACAGGATTTTACCGTTTTTCTCTTCCTCCAGCAATTCGGAAGCGCTCATGGCGCCTTTGTATTTTAATTCTTCCGGCAGCTCCTCATACTGCTTTTGATGAAGTCTGTTAATTCCCTCCGCATTTGCCGCCTCACGCTTTTCTTTTGCCGCCAGGCCCATTTCATAACGCTCCTCCGGAGTTGTCTGTACCGCCGTTCCCTCTTTCAGTCGCTCCAACCATTCAACGGTTTCCTGTGGCATATCCCCTTGTGAAAAAGTAAGCTTATAGTTTCCCTCCACACTGTTATCCGAATCATGCTGGCTTATTTTTATGACAAAGTTCCGGCAGCCGGACCAGTCGCATGGTATGGTAAGGGTTTTCGTCCCGTCCCCATTGGAAACTGCCATTCCTACCTGATTTCCCTGATCATCATAAACGACCAAATCATAGTCGGCGCCTTCCGGCATTTCCATATTCACAATCACGGGTCTCCTGCTAAGGATCTGCGATGAGGTGTCCACATGAAAGTAGTCCACATCACAGGGACTATTCATAGTTCCGCTGAAATAACTGTCCGCATTTCTCCCCGCCACAAGAAGGGAAAGGTCAAAGGTTCCCTGGCTGTAGCGGTCTATATCCGCAATCTGTGTTGCCCCGGTGGCGGCATTGCGGTATACATCATTGGCACCGTCATTCTTTTCCGTTAAAACCACTGCCTCATTTAAGTCCTTCATTTTGCTCTGAAGCCTTTGCCCCGGTATCTGGACACAGGTCTGTTTCTTTCTCGGAAGCTGCAAAACCCTATCGGTAAGGCGGGAAACCCTTCCCTCTTTTACCGCCCGGTCCACGCTCTTTTGAAGATGACTTAAGGAAGGCGCCTGCAGCTCATATGTAGAATAAACTTTTGATGGTAAATTGATACTCATTATTTCTTCCTCATTTCTATTACTGTTTTGTCATAATCTCAATCTCTGCCATATTAGCTATAAAACCTTTTTAAACTGATACTGGTACATATCCGAATACATATTGCCAAAGGACTTGGGAACAAACCGCTCATCCAGCGCTTCCATGTCCACTGCAAATCCACTGTCTTTTACCGAAAATCCCCCATCCTGAAACCGGAATTCCGAAGTAAAATCAGGAATGCCTATATCGCCGCTTATTCTCAGCTTTCCGATAATATTTACCAAAGCATCCCGCATCCGTTCTATTTTGGCATTGTCCTTCCCGTTGTTAATCAGACCTGCCGCCTTATCCGGCAATCCTCCTATTTTCCCGTTGGGTAAAAAATAAAGACTTTCAAGGGATATATCCATTCCCGTAATCCCCTTTAAATAACGCCGGACCTCCTGGACATCCGTAGCATACTGATAGGAATTGGAAGATAAGTCCGTCACACTGTCCGCAATACCGGTATAATAGCGGTACATTCTGTTACCGTATTTTTTTTCTATCAGCTTTTCCACCTGTCCTCTGACAGCCTCATCCTCTATGCCTTCCACGGTTACAGTGCCGTCGCTTCCGATCTTTACGCTCATTCCTTCCACTTCCTTTTCAGAAATGCCAAGGCCCTCCATTTCTTTTAAAAACTCTTTTGAAAAATCTTTTTTTAATTCTGCCTTCTGCCGTGCTTTTTCAAAATCCGCCAGATTGGCAAAAATCTTCACATATTCCAGTTCCGCTTCGCTTAAAGCCTTTCCCTCCGCCATATCCTGCAAAAGCTCTTCCGCTGTCCGGTTTCCCCGATACTGCTTCTCCGGCGGCAGCGCTTCGAACTGTTTCTGATGAAGCTGCTTTAGCTCCTTTATGTAATTTTGTTCCGTTTCCTGTAAAACTGTATTATAACGGTCAAGATACTCTCTCCAGTTTTCATCCTTCCGGCTGTAAGCATTATGCAGCGCCCCAAACGCCTCTCTTATTGCATCCGTCTTTTCCTGTTCCTTGTTTTCGGAAACATGGAAGCTGATTTTATAAAAATCATCGGGGGATACTTCCTCTCCCTTTTCGTTTTCGATTTTGATGCAGTATTTTCCGGTTTTCGTATCCCAGTTGGGAATGCTTAAGGTTTTCCTGCCATCCTTGTCCCATTGCGCCTTTCCCACCTGATTTCCGTATTCGTCATACAGAGTAAGACTGTAATCGCACCCCTTTGGCAGGTCCATACGGACCTCCACATTAAAATAATTCTGTATAGTACGGTTATAAGGTATGGAAAAATGATAGAAATCCACATCATCTTTATCACTGAGGCTTCCCTTCAGACTACTGGTTTCATCCTGTATCAGAAATCCAAAATCCAGAAAAGCGCTGCCCTTATCCTGATCCGGCACCTCATAGGTGGTATGCTGATTTCGATAGGTATTATTGCTGCCAAGAGTACAGGTATCCTCCCGCAGCACCATATTTTCCCGTATTTTACCTTCAAAAAACGCCCTTCCCTGCTTTACGGTCATAAGAAAAATAGGCTTTTCCCTGAAAGCCGCTCCCCACTGACTGCTATAGGTATTCGTTACTTCCATTCTATCATCCGCCTCCTTTTATTTTATATCGGCAGATTTTTTTTGTATTCGGGCAGAATGTAACGAAACGACTTAAAATGGAAATAAAATTTTTTAACAAAGCAAATTTTCGAGATACGTCGGGTCAAGATATGTCCAAGCTACGTCGGGTCGAGATACGTTTGAGATACGTTTGAGATACGTTTTCAGGATACGTTCAAGATACGTCCATAGATTTATCCTGCCAGGAATCCTGCTGTAGCAACAGAATGGCAGATCTGACCGGCTGTCAAAAAGCAGCCGGCTGTTTTCATTCATTTAATATCCTTTACAGACATCCACCCAGCCTGCGTATCCCGAATATTTTTCCATTTCCGGAATTGTAAGCTCTATGGCGCTGTTGGAGCTTCCGCAGGCGGGAAACACCGTATGGAAACGTTTCAGGGAAACATCCAGATATATGTCCACACCCTCGTTTACTCCAAAGGGACATACACCGCCTACGGCATGTCCTATGAGCGTTTCCACCTCTTCTAATGAAAGCATCTTTGCCTTCACGCCAAACTGCGCTTTATACTTTTGATTATCAATCTTTGCATCCCCTGCAGTTACAATCAACATACTATGACCGTCCACCATAAAAGAGAGCGTTTTCGCAATCCTCTGTGGTTCGCAGTGCAGGGCCTTTGCAGCAAGTTCTACCGTGGCGCTGGATACTTCAAATTCCTGAATTCTTTCCTCCATTCCGAATTTCTTAAAATATGTCTTTACCCTTTCTATTGACATTGATCTTTTCTCCTTTTTCTATACATATGACCAGAGTATTTTTCTATATTCTTCATATATCATGCTCTTGCATCAAAGCTTCCCTGTATCGCCATTCCCTCCGCCATCCCGACAGCATCAAAACCGGCCGGGCTTCCGTTTTTCATCTCCTGCCTTTTTGCATGGTAGGCATTGTAATAAGTCGCTTTTAAAGCTCCATGTACTTCCGTTTCCGCTTTGGATTCTTTTTCATGCCAGCCCACGCCTGCGGTATAAGTCAGGATTTCATCCCCGTTTTCATCATACACATGAATTGCGCTTCCCGTCCCTTCAGACTGAATCCGGGCTTCATACGGTTTGCCAAACAAAATACACAGCCACCTCTCATCCGCATCTTTTATTTTCTGCAGATTCTCCATGCTGTCAGAGGCCATGGCCTGATTGATTTTTCCCATAAGCGCCGCCCTGTCAGGAGCCACCTTTGCAACCTCGCTTTTGCGAAGGATGCTGAACTTATTTCCCATATATACATTTCGAGCCGCATCCTCTTTGGCATATTCCGCAATCTTCTCCTTAAGGGAATCCGATAGCTTCCATTTTTTCTTCGATGCTGTTTTTCCTGTTGCCGTACATCCGATACGATCATTGATTGTTATTTTTTCAATTGCCATTTTATGCCTTTCTGTCAAATTGGGGTCTGTCCTCCAGATAATCCGGCAGCTCCAAAAAACTGTCTTCCAAATTGTTTTTTGTTTCACGATACTCTTTCCAGTAAATATCATAGAACTCATTTTTCCTGTCAAGCTCTGCCGGCGTCATTTCATAACTCCATCCGGCTCCGGTATTCCGTAATACCTTCACACCCTGGCATTCTATCTCTGCACCATAACCGCCGCTGCTTAAAATCGGACAGGTCAGCATTCCGCCGCCTGCCAGGGCAAATTTCTTTTCGGCAAGTCTGCTCTCTCCATCGTGCGTATCCCTCAGAAAGTCAAGTAACGTCAATTCTCCAATCCCTTTACATTTTTGATTGCCGCTTTGCTTTTTCATGACACTTTTTGCCTGTTGGTATAACAGCTTCCTATCCGGCGAAACATCGGACAGATATTCCGCCCTTAACTGCAAAACCTGTCTGGCAATCTGCTCTGATTCCGGCTTACCTTCCGCCATAGCCGCCCTTTTTGCCAATTCCTTAATGCTGCTGACAAGCTCTGCCTTTGTCTTATTGGTTTTCCCTGCTGAGGGAATGTATGACCAGTTGGGTTCCCCTGCTTTCGTTGTAGCAGTTGTAACAGCCCTTATGCTGCCGACAGAACCATTTAGTAAAACGCCCATGAAAATTTACCTCCCAACAACTGAATTTTCCATTTTCTTTTCATGCCTTCCAATCAAATTCAGGTTTATCTTCCAGATAATCCGGCAAATCTGCAAGCATACCGGTTTGAGCTGTCATATCCGCTCTTCGTGCTCCGTTTCCCGCCATTTCACTGTCCGTTAAGGGCTTTCCGTTTTTTGCATCTCTCCATGCCGCATTATAAATCAAGCACATTCCGGTCTGGCGGGCGGCCTCTGCATTGGTTGTATACATCGTCCAGCCTTTGTTGGAATAAGTTGCCACCATTTCCCCGTTTTTATCATAAAATTCGATATATTCGCTTTCTCCAACAGGCTGTTTTTTATACCGGACCTCTCCCTCAAGCAAAGTGGCAATAAAGTCTATGGGTTTTAATGCGTTTTGTCCGTTCCTTGCAACCGCCTTCAGACCGGAAGTGATAATTTCCTTTCTGTCCGGCGATACCTCAGACGTATATTGCTTCATCAGCTTATTAAAGCCTTCCGACTGATTTTGAAACTGTCCTCTCGCAAAATCTGCATAGGCCTGTTCTATGATTTTCTTTTTATATTCTTCGTTGCTGATTCCGCTTTTTTGTCTGGAAAACACATAGGCGTCGTTGAAATCGGGCAGATGTATCCCGCCTATACTGCCTGTTTTGGAAAAGTATCTCTGCTGTAGCGAAATGTTGGATGAATGAACCTGCATGATTTAACTTCTTCTCCTTATCATTTAAAACATATATCCCGGTTCCGGATACAGGAAACACTACACCCGCAATCCCGGAATATTTAAATTCTGCTTTCATAAAACCTGAAGCTCTTTTTCATAATCCTATTATTATTTTCGGACAATTTTCTTTCTTTATTAACAGCTGCAGTCCTCTTAGCTGACAATTCACTTCCTTTAACAAATCCTGTACCAATTATATTGACAGAAAAATCGGTTTTCCCGAAAATGTAATAAAAGGGCTACTTCCCGGAATGAATGGGAACTATCCTTTGGCTCAGCCCGATCGCACATACGATCAGCCCCGTAGGAATCAGAACCAGATAAACGGCATCGCAAAATTTGTCAAAAAGAAATCCATACACGATCTGCCCTACAGGCTGCGCACATAACGTAACAGCGGATGTATAAGCCATAATTTTTAAACGCCAATAAAAGCAAGCAGCCTTGAAATATCAGCCTGCTCTTTTGAAATGTAACGCATACTTAGGAGAAAATCCTGCTTAATCGACCAAATTACTTAATGACACACTTTTTATTATTTATCCGCTGATAATCCCCGTCCTGATAAAAGGATTACACCAAAACGCAGGCAGCAATTCCGCAATCATAAAACACCATATGACCGGCTCACAAAAAATAACCGCCATATACTGGAATTTCGGTATCAAAACCGCTACAAACAAAATCTTTCCAACCAGTTCAATCACACTGGAAAGCACGGGAAGGATTTTCTGTCCGATGGCCTGCAGCCCCTGCCTGGTGGGATTTAACAGACCTAATATGATAAGACACGGCGCCACCACACGAAGATACAGCGCACCATTTTCAATAACCACGCTTTCCGAAGATCCCGAAAGCAGCTTCACTGCCGTTGGCGCAAAAAAGAACATTAGCACGGATGCAATGAAGGTCGTTACCACCCCATACAGATAAGCGCATTTCATGGCCTTTCTGATTCGCTCCACCTGTCCGGCTCCATAATTCTGCGACACAAAGGTACTGACCGTCTGATTTATGGCGATATTGGGCATCAGCAAAAATTGAAACAGTTTTCTTGCCGCCGTATGCCCTGCAATTACCAGATACCCCAGATTGTTGATCCCAAACTGCAGGATTGCCGTACCCGAGGTAACAATGCAGCTCGTAAAGCCCATGGAAAGCCCTTGGGCAGTCATCTCCCGATATAGGCCCTTATCCCAGACAAAATGCTTCCTCTCCGGAATCAGCATTTTTGCCCTTTTTCCTATGTAAATAAGACAGCACACCACTGATACTCCCTGAGCGATTACCGTGGCTGCCGCCGCACCGCGCACACCCATATGCAGTCTGGTAATAAAAAACAAGTCCAGCACAATGTTCAGGATAGATGACAAAACCAAAAACACAAGGGGCATTACGCTGTTCCCGACAGCCCGCAAGAGTCCCGCACATAAATTGTAGGCAAACATGACTGCAATAAACAATGTGATGGCAGAAACATAATCATATGCCTGGTCAATAATATCCGCCGGCGTATTCAACACTTCCAGAAAAGGATAGAGAATAAACCTTACGAGCACCGTAATTGCTGCCGTGATACATACGCCGATTACAATGGCGGATGCTACCGATTTCTTTAAATACTCCCGGTCCCCGCACCCAAAGCTTCTGGCTGTTACTACTGCAAGCCCGTTACCGACGCCCAAAGCAAATCCCATCAATAAGTCATACACCGCTCCCGCCGCTCCCATAGCCGCCAGTGCCTCATCCCCTAAGGTATGCCCGATAATCACCGTATCCATGGTGTTATACAGCTGCTGGAAAACGCTGGAAAAAAACAAAGGAATTGCAAAAATAAGCATAGACTTTAAAACCGGTCCATGAAGCAAATCTACAGAAGAATTTTTATATGTTAAAGTTTTCATTTAATACCATTCCCATACTTTACCATTAAAATATAGCATCAGCTCTCCACAATAGGACTATCCGTCCTTCATTACGGCAGCGTCATGTGGAATATATTATCAGAAAATGCCGTGCGTCACAAGATATTCCTATTTTCTCTTTGTTTCCTTTCTCTTTGTTTCAAATAACGGGGGAATCGTAAAAACAACCACCCACTATGTACATGGGTGGCAATCTCATATTTTATGAATGCTTTATTTTTATTGCAATAAACAGGCCAATCAGAAGAGCCAATGCCGAAATGCCTAATAAAACCAGCGTATCAAAGGAAATATTATCAGATGATAATGTGTTTTCTACGGCATGCGTCTGTTCCCGATTTGATTGCGGGGAATGAACTCCATTCTCTTGGACCTGCTCTGTATCAGGCATAAAGGAGCTGTCTCTATTTTCCTGTAATTCCTGTCTGTCCGATTGTCTTCCGCCATCAGGCACATCCTCTCTATCAGAAGCTTCTGTATCGCCGGGATTTTTCATGCCATCGGGAGGTTCCATGCCGCCAGGCGGTTCCATATCACTTGACCGCTCTATACCACTTGGCGGTTCCATATCACTTGACCGCTCTATATCACTTGGCGGTTCCATACCATCAGGCGGCTCATTTCCCGAAGAGACAGAAGCATTAGATGGGTCAAACATATTATCTACAGGAAGACCCTCTTCTGCGCTTCCAGGAAATTCCGTATCCTGCAGCATATCATCCTGATAATTACCGTCTCCACCACCGGCAAAAGATTGGTCATCACGATTTCTCTGACCACCAGGCATTCCGCCCTGTTCTCCGCCACCCTGTCTGCCGCCTTCAATATAAATATCTCCATTAGAATCCAGCCCGTCCGCATCCCTGCCGGAAGGGTTTGTGATCCTGATATCTCCGTCTGTAATGCGGATGACAGAGTTCTCGCCGCTCCCGGCAGCATTGATTCCATCATCTATTGCCATAATATCAATGGTTCCGCCGGCAATGGTAATATCCACTGCTTCAAGACCTTCATAACAATCCGTTATGGAAATCCTTCCTGATTCCACATAGAGAAATGCCGCATCATCGTCATTGGACACCGTAATGCCATCGTCTCCCGCGGAAATAGAAATCACAGATTCCCGAATACACACACTGTCATTGGCATGGATGCCATCCTGTACCGCACTTATGGCAATGTTCCCACCGGTAATTGCTAAATCATCATTGCATACAATTCCATGATAATACTCAGCATTTACTACAAGGCCTCCTGTTCCGTTAATGGTCAGATCATCCCGGGAATAAATTGCCCCGTCCACGCCGGAATCAGCAATTTTTGCATCATACTGTTCCCCGGAAGAAATCCTGCTTTCCGTGTCATCCGCCAGCGTCAGAAATACCTTATTCGCCTGTTCGATCCGGATTGCCGCATCATCGTCGCAATGAATCTCCACTCCGTCCAGCAGCAGCCATATCTTATCGCTTTTATCCGCATCAATTATGACGCTTCCGTTTGTAAGCTCTCCGGTCAGTACGTAATGGCCCGCATATGCAATATAAATATTTCCGTCATTGACATAAGCTCCGTTTCCCTTTATAACACTGCCCTTATCAGATAATGTTATTTTTGTTGCAGAGGAGACATCCCAGTCAGCGTCCAGATCATTGGCAGTAAACATGCCGCTGTCTGTTTCCCTGCTCATAGCAGGTAATATTCCCAAGGCTGTTCCACTCATAAGCAGAATTGTCAGCGCAATAGAGAGAATGACGGAGACAATGCAAATAACGTCAATCCTTTTGTGTGTAGACATGGAACCTCCTCCTTAGCCTGCGTAATCTCCGTTATAGCTGACCAGTACTGCACTGTTAACGCCATCCATTTCAGATAACGTGTTAATAAAATCTGTATTATCATTTTTTAACCGGATTTCCAATGTCAGTTCCAGACTGTCCTTCTGTGCGCTTTTGCTCTTAACAACGCACCTCCGGGTCATTTCATCAAGATATTCTTTTGCTGCAGTCTCGCTGTCATGTCCATCGCATTGGATGACCACAATGTATGGATTGAAATGGGACTTCCGGTTAACAAAAACAAGAAGCATGATTCCGATGATAACACTGCCGATGACAGCCAGAGGAATCATACCCGCCGCCAGCACGATTCCCACAGCAATGGACCAGAACAAAAACGCAATGTCCAGCGGCTCCCTAATGGCTGTACGGAAACGGACGATGGACAAAGCGCCTACCATTCCCAAAGACAGCACCACATTACTTGTTACGGCGAGAATTACCAATGTAGTAATCATCGTCAGGGCAATCAGCGTAACCCCGAAGCTGGAGGAATACATAACTCCCTGATAGGTCTTTTTGTAGACCAGAAAAATAAACAGGCCCAGGCCAAAAGCCAGAATGAGCGCCAGCATCATATCAAACAGGCTGACGGCAGATACATTTTCAAGAAAGCCGGATTTAAAAATATCATTGAATGTCATTGTTCTTCTCCTTTATTTAACCGTAGATACGGCATTGTGTATATTTTGAAAAAGCGGTTACCCGCCGTCCGGGAAGCCGGATCGCATCACGGATAATGTCCGGCAAAAAATTATCCCATTTAACTTCCAGAATCATAGGGGCGTCCCCCGCGGGAACTGTGATGCAGGCCGGGTTCAGAAAATCCTCACATCGGAACCCCGTCCGAATGTCATAGTCGAGGGTAACCCGCACATTTCCGGGACCAAAAATGAACGGTTCCCTTATGTAGTCCACAATGATCTTGGGACGCAGTCTTTGTATTCGCATCTTAATATACAGCTCACGGATTAAATCCTCCTGACTATCCGCCATCCAATCCGCACGGCCGTTTACAAGGTCCAAAACCTGAACTGCGGTAAGATTGACGCTTTGCTTTTTCCCACGGCCGCCCGTCTTACTTTTCTTTTCCAGACGGATTACAGAGGTATCGCCGTTATAAAAGCGGATGCGGAATTTTTCCCTGCGGCTGATGCCATCCAGTTTTTCCCGCAGAGCTTTATCGGCGGCATTGTCAAAATACAGACTTCGTATCATGTATTTACCGTCAACGGCATGGGGATCAGGGCTTGCTACCGCCTTAAGCCGCTGTCTTAGCACCAGCAGATCGGCCTGATTGATTTCGTATTTCCACTCATGTCGATAATCCATAAAAATTTCCTTTCAATCTCATAGAATTCTCCTGCTTTGCACAGTTTACATTTGGAATTAGAAACTCATAATTTTACAGGTGTTTATCACACCTCATAGGGTTTTAATAAAATCCTCCGAAAGCCTTGAAAACAAAGGATTTATCGCAATCATCACACCTTATTTCTTTATATGATTTCACACCATGTTACCCTTGTTCTGCACAATCATAAGGGCAAAATCAAGGGCAAGAAAATCTCATAACAAGTTATAACAGAGTGTGGTAATCGGAGAACTGTGATATATGTGCGAATATATTATAACGGAGGACTTTTTAATGGATAAGTATATTTATGATGAAAGCAACGGTCTTTGGTATGAACTGCAAGGAGATTATTATATTCCTTGCCTTACTTTACCAGCCGAAAAAGGACACAAGCCTATCGGCTTATGGGGGCAGCGACACAAACACTATTTGCAGGAACATAAACGGGCAGTTTACACTACGCTTCTCACAAGCGGAAAATTGAACTGTTATCTTGCTGATATTGACGAACAAGCAACGAAGATGATGTTTCGATTGGTCGAACAAATGGCTGACAAGGAGGGCGTGACTGAACAACTAAAAGCAGAAAGCATGATATTGTGGATTGGAAGAATGAATGAAATACAAGCGAGGGCGAGAGAAATTGTATATAGCGAACTGATTTATAACTAATGAGCGTAACGCTTATTGCCTTAAAATACAGTGGGTGGAGGATAATACTTCCCCTACTGTATTTTGGGCTTGCAGATAGTAACAAAACAAGGCTTCTCATTAGGCAATAGCGTTACATTGACACGCTACTGCTTATGCAAATGAACAACAGTATAGAAATCTTCACGCCTTCGTGATAGACTTTTTATACAGGAACAAATCTGAATTTGAAATATTAATGAAGCTTCTGTGAAAATTTTGTGATAGTTTCCCTGCAGTCAATAAAAAGACTGAAGAACGTTGATCCTCCAGTCTTTATTTCCATTAATATTCAATTCCACAGCTTCCTCACTGTTGTAATAAAGCATGTTTTAAAAGATGCTCCTGATATAAACGCAAATTCTCCTGCTCCTGTATTTTTCTCTTTTCAGCCCCCTCTTCCAATATCTGTATGTATTTCACGCGCCTTCTTCTTTTTTCGGCCTGCTCAGCCTCAAACTGTTCCTGCTCTTCCTTGGTGGGACCGGTAATTCTCCCGGGGCTGGTAACAGTACAGTTCCGCACATTTCCTTCTTCATCCAAATCGAAAACATAGCTTTTACCCGCCTGAAATTCTGCCACATTAGCGCCATAGGAGGCCGCCACCGTATTATCCCAGCGGTCATAATCTTCTTTCCATTCCTGCACCTTTGCCATAATCTTTCTGGCATAGGCGGGGTCTGCATCCATTTTCTGCTGCAGGCTTTCCGGTATAAGGATTGCGATTCTCCCGGAACCTATGCTGCTGTAATTCCTCTGTAAATCGCTGCGGGTCTGGGGCGGATTCGCACCAACAGGCTTCCAGTCATTTAATGCATCTGCACTTGTGTTTTTATTAAAATACTCCCAGAAGGGAAAGTCGTTTCTCTGCCAGTTCCCTGAGGAAATATCGGCATTGCCCACATGGGTTATGACATCATACATGGGGAAGGCATCCACAAAGTTGGTCGCTCCCACCCTTCCCGTATTGTATGCTTTGCTGATGGTCGAAATATAGTCCTTAGCCCCCGCCATCTTATTTGCATAAGCCGCCCGAAAGGCATTTGCAGCATTTTTATCCGTTATTTTACTCAGACGTTCCTCATAGGACTCGCCCATATAGTCTCTTGTACCGATTCCGTTTACGCTCATTTTCTTCCTCCTCGTTTTTACCGCTCTCAACTGAAATTCCAATAATCATCCTTATACTTTATGCCTTCGCATATCCATGACGCTTCTCCCATGTATCATCTACAGGATGTCCTTTCCCGCAAAACCTTCATTTACCAACGCACCCAGTTTATCCAGAAATGACTGGTAGAACATCCTTTCCTTCATCTGCTGCCTCTGCACTTCAATGCTCTTTAGACCTTCCGGTACAAGCGGGTGGTCTAAATCATAAAGCGCCTGCTCCGTTGCCCGGATTGCTGACTGCACCGTGCTTCCGAGAATATCATTTTCCCCACCGGTGCCTTTCATTACCTTATTAAGCCGCTGTACCATCATTTGGGATATGTGTGTCAGCATACCGTTCCTTCCGTTCATCCCAAGCCCGTTAACGCCTGTTTCCTTTGCTGCCTCCATCCAGGCCTTCTTTACCTCTTTTGGTGCATTCGCTCCCACAGACGCAAAAGCTTTTTCGTCATATCCCGTCTCAGGCTGTCCGGCTTTTTCTGCCACTGCCTCCATAAATCCCGTATCCCCGGATGAGACATTTTTTCCCGCCCTCTTTACCGGGTACCCTGTTACCGGATAGCTTGCTGTTCTTATTCCCATTACGCTCATTTTCCCAATCCTCCATTGTTGCCGAATATTTTAACCCTGACAATCTTCTCTCATTCGGAACCGTCCCCATTCCCCACAATCATGTTCCCTCATTTTATTTATCGGCAGATTTTCATTATTTCATGGGTAAAGGAAACGAAAAGCACATGAAATGTAACGAAAAGTGTATCTCTTTGCCGAATTGGTCGATTGCAGCCCGACTTTCCCGTTTTCCAAATAAGCTACAACAGCTACAACAAGTAATTATTTTCCCGATTTGCAATCTGCAAACCGACTAATTTATAGGTTGCATATCCTCCCATAACTAACGGCTCTGCCTTGCAAATTTCTTCCGCTTCCTCACGGCTCTCTGTTTTCAGGATATACATACCTGCCATTCCCGGATAACCTTTAAAAACACCGCAGATTTCCAACTTTCCTTCATCGTCCAGCTTTCTTATATTCTCGACATGTTCCATAACTACCTGTTTTGTCACTTTATTATAGATCTTACTTTTCTCAATCATCATCATATACATTAACTTATCCATACGATTTTCTCCTTCTCTTTCTTTGCTTTCTCACTTAGGGTATTATATTATGTCTATCCGGCTATAGCAATCTGTCTGGCTTTATCTTTCTCCCACATAGGGCGTTGCAGGGTTTCATTTTAGTGCCATATTGCATTTGCTTGATAAATAATTTATCATAGAATAGTGACAAAAATTGTCATTATTTGAAAAGGAGTTTAAAAATGTCAAAGGCGGAACGGCTTATTGAAATGATGATAACAATAAATGCAAAAAAGGATTTTACAGTAGGTGAATTGGCAAATGAATTTTCCGTATCAAAAAGAACAATACTGCGCGATCTGCAAGAATTAGAACGGGCCGGTTTTCCCCTTTACTCTGAAGTCGGGGCGGCGGGTGGATATCATATTTTGAAAGAACGCATTTTGCCGCCTATTGCTTTCTCAGAAAGCGAAGCAAGAGCTGTATTTTTTGCCTGTCAGGCCTTACAATTTTATCGTGACTTGCCTTTTGAACAGGAAACCATATCCGTCTTAAAAAAATTTTTAAATTGTCTGCCATTAGATGTACAAAACGGCATCGCGCAGATTCAGAACAAGATAGCATTTTGGACACCGGACAGGCATTGTGACTCGCCATTGCTTAAATCAATATTTCTTATTACAATAAACCATCATGCCGCAACAATACGGTATTCGTCAACATATTCTGAAAGTACGCGAACCATTGTACCTATCGGCTTATATGCCATGAATGGACTTTGGTATTGCCCCGCCTATTGTACATCAGCAAATCAAATCAGGGTATTCCGGGTTGACCGTATCAAAGAAATCATAGAGGAAAAGCCCTATCCAAAAGGAAAATATCCTATCCCTGCATCAATTCAAGAATATCTTGAAAAAACAGAGGTAAAAAATGATTGCCACATAAAAATCCGGCTGACGGACATAGGCGTTAAACGCTGTGAAAGTGAATGTTTACTTGCGAGCGGATTAAAAACGTTTCCAACAGGCGGCGGAATAATCGACATGGATATAAACCATACTGCTTTAGAATGGGTTGCCGGCTATATACTGCCATTTGGGAGCGACGCCACTGTATTAGAACCGACGGAGCTAATAGAGCTGATTCAACAAAAAATAAATGAATTACAGCAGCATTATTGCAGATTGGAATAATAAATTGGTTTTTAGTTTTTACAATCGTTAGTCTGCAGCAACAGGAACTATGTAAAGATTGCATACCGCTTCGACGGCTTCACAAGCAGCGTTACAACCAGAATAACCGCCGCCGTTATACCCAGACTGAGCGGGTATACCTGCATGATGGTCGCAAAGGACGGCTTCTGCTGAAACACTATGAATATCCATGTAAGCCGTACTCCGCAGATTCCGATAACCGAACAGGCCGCCGGAATAAAGGAAACGCCAAAGCCTCTCAAATAGCCCGACAGCCCCTCCTGGGCAAAGCCGAACACATACGCAAAGAAAATATATTCCAGACGAATCCGTCCTGTTGCGATTACATTGGGATCCGTATTGAAAATGCCAAGCAGCGGATGGCTGAACAAAAGAATCAGCCCACTGACCGCCACAGTGCTTATCAGACTTTGTATCAGACAAAGCTTTAACGCTTTCCGGCAGCGGTCGTTCTTCCCTGCCCCGTAGTTCTGGCCTACAAAGGTGGTGCAGGCCTGGCCAAAAGAGTTCATGATGTAGTAGGCGAAAATCTCAAGATTGAAAGCCGCTGAAGATGCCGCCATTACTGTCGTTCCCAGACTATTGACTGCTGACTGGACGATAATATTTGCAAAGGAAAAGATCATTCCCTGTATACCTGCCGGAATCCCGATTCGCAGAATCTGCCCCAGCACATCCTGATTTATCCGCAGCTTTCGAAGCTCGATGCGGATTGCCAGCTCCGTCTTCATCAATGCCACAAACAAAATTGCAGAACTGATGAGATTAGAAATTACCGTCGCTGTTGCCACGCCGTCCACATCCATGCAAAGTCCCCGTACAAAGAACAGGTTGAGACCAACATTCAAAACACCGGAAATTACCAGCGCAACCAGCGGCGTCTGGGTATTTCCGCAGCTTCTGAAGATTGCCGATTCAAAATTGTAAAGCAGAATTACCGGCATCCCTGCCAAATAAATCTGAAGATATTTTACCGCCAGCGGATATACATCGTCCGGAACATCCAGCAATTTTATTACTTCAGGAGCCAGAAACTCTCCCAACACCGTAATAAACAATCCTCCCAGCAAGGCCACGATTACCGACGTATGCACGGCCTTTGAAATGTTCTCGTTATCCCTTTGACCGATAGATTTCGCAATGATAACATTACTCCCCAGGGAAATTCCGACGAAAAGATTGACCAGCAATCCGATGACAGGCGCATTGCTTCCCACCGCCGCCATAGCCTCCTTACCCGAAAACTGCCCTACTACCGCCAAATCCGCCGCATTGAACAACTGCTGCAAAATCCCTGTTACCGCAAGCGGTATCGCATATTTAATAATCTTGTCTCCCAAGGAGCCATTTATCATATCCATACGGCTTTTCATAATAAATTCCTTCTTTCCTATAACCTTTTATAACACTGTCCAAATTTCCCGTCAATGCAGAATTTTCAACACGATTCACGGTGTTCAAAACAAATATTATGCTGCATTTAATTTTCACTTGCAATTTTGGACATTCCAAACATTTGAAAAAACAATTCAAATTCAATATATTATTTTCTTGCCTGAATTCCCAAAAAATAGTAAAATATAATTAACTATAGTAACAGCGAAAAAATGGATATCAGGGAATATGTTGTCTAAAAACATCCTTTAGCAGGAAGGGAGGTATTCTATGGGGATCGGAAGCATAGCATCAACAAACAGTATGTCAGGTCTGCAGCTGACTGCGGTAGATTCAAAAAGCAAAAAATTTCAAAATGAAATTACAAACGCACAGCAGCAGATGCAGAAGCTATCTTCAACGCAAGAACTTTCTGTTATGGAAAAAAACACTGAGCGTCAGAAGCTTCAGAAAGAAATATCCTCTCTCAATGCAGAGTTGAAGCGGCATCAGGAAGAACTCAGCAGGTCGCAAAAAAGAGAAGCCATGATGGCGGAGCTGCGGGAAGATAAAGAACTGACAAAAGATGAAAAATCAGAAGACAAAATACAGGCAAAAGAAACGTCCTTAAATACGTCAGACGAAAAAAATCTACCAGCCGACGCTAAGCAGACAGGCCAGCAGGGAAATGTCATAGTCAAAAACAACGATGGCACTGTTATCTTAAAGGAATCGGGCAGGCAGACTGATGAAACCACAGAAAAAGGCACTGTCGAAAAAGAAGCAAAAGCCTCAGACAGTGATACAGCTGTAGATGCCGGACTATCCCACAAAAAAGTGCATGCAATGGTATCAGCAGATTCTTCCGTAAAACAGGCAAATCGTCAGGGAACTATCATAGCAAAAACCAGAGACGGCATTGCTATTTTAAAGGGGGAAATGCGCCAGGATGAGAAGCGCGGCGTAGATACAGGGAAAAATCAGGCCGAGCTGGAAAAAATGGAGAAAAAAGAACAGCGGGCAGTGGCATTCCAGTTCTCTACATTAGGCGAAGCAAATAACACCATGAAATCAGCCGCAGAAACTAACGCAACCGGAACAAAAGATAATGCACAGATTGACGCAGGAAATAACGGTTTTAATAATCCCTTTTTTAACGCTATGAATGCAGCACAGGAAGACGGATGGGCATCACAACAGAGATTTTTCGTTTCTCTGGGCCATTAAATCATTTAACAGTTTTTTGCAAAAGCGGGGCTGTTGCAAAAGTACGATTCTCCTACAAAATGGTTACGATATCGACAATATCTGCACCATATATTGCAGGAATCTGTTACTTTGCAGCAGCCTCTTTATTTTATTCTACTGTTCTGGATGCTTTCAGCCAAAATCATAGCTTCACTATCTTCCATAAAAGCTCCAGCAGCTTGGAAACGTCAATGGGTTTTGCAATATGACCGTTCATCCCGGCTTCTAACGCCGCTTTTTTATCTTCATCAAAAGCGTTAGCTGTCATGGCTATAATCGGAATACCTGCAACATCCGGATTCTCCAACGCCCGAATCTGTCTTGTAGCTTCATAGCCGTCCATGACGGGCATCTGAATATCCATCAAAATCAGCTCATACCGACCGGGCTTTGCCTCTCTCATCCGTTCTACCGCAACAACGCCGTCATTGGCAACATCCACGTCAAAGCCGACTTCTTTCAGAATCTCCACGACAATCTTCTGGTTCAGTTCATTATCCTCTACCAAAAGGATCTCTTTTCCATGAAAGGAAAATGTCTCTTGCAAAGCTTCTTCTTTATTTTTGACCGTAAACGGAGACTCAAGAATCTCTTTAAGTTCCGATAAAAAGATTGGTTTGGAACAAAAAGCCGTAACGCCTGCTTTTCTTGCCTCTTCTTCAATATCCGACCAATCATAAGCAGTCAAAACGATAATGGGCGTCTCCTCTCCGATAAGTGCGCGAATCCGCCTTACCACCTCGATTCCGTTCATATCCGGCATAAGCCAGTCTATGATATATACGGCATACTTATCCTCCTGCTCTCCTGCAAGCTTTACCCGAAGCACCGCCTCCTTACCGGATGTGGTCCAATCCGGGCGCATACCGATGGCGGCCAGCATCTTGGTCACACTAGAGCAGGTATTAAAGTCGTCGTCTGCCACAAGCGCCCGAAGCCCCCGCAGCTGGGGAATCGTTTCCTGTTTTACTGAACCGGAACAGGTTTTAAACTGCAAAGATACGGTAAACGTGGTACCTTTTCCCACCTCGCTATCCACAGAAACCGTACCGCCCATCATATCTACAATATTTTTGGTAATCGCCATACCAAGGCCGGTTCCCTGTATCCCGCTGACCGTGCTTGTTCTCTCACGCTCAAAGGGATCAAAAACATGCTTTAAAAATTCCGGGCTCATTCCGACTCCCGTATCCTTTACCTGAAATTCATAATCGGCATAGCCTTCCGGCGCATTTCTCTTCTGCAAAATCCGAACGCTTACCATACCGCCGGGTTTTGTAAACTTCATAGCATTACTCAACAGATTCAGCAAAATCTGATTCAGCCTGAGCTTGTCACACAGAACATGTTCGTTTACCACATCCACCGTATCAATATAGAAGTCCAGCTGCTTTGACATGATATCCGCCTGTACAATGGTCTTTAAGTCATGGAGAATCTCCGGAAGGGAACTCTCCTTTTCCTCAATTTTAACCTTTCCGCTTTCAATGCGGCTCATATCCAGCACATCATTGATCAGGCTCAGCAGATGATTGCTGGAGGTGGCAATCTTTGTCAGATAGTCTTTTACCTGTTCCTTATTATCAATATGTGCGGCGGCAAGTGATGTAAAGCCTATGATAGCATTCATGGGAGTCCGGATATCATGAGACATATTGTTGAGGAACGTGGTTTTCGCCCGATTGGCATGCTGTGCGGCCGCCAGAGCATCCTGAAGGTCAACTCTCTGCGCTTCCAGCTGCGCCTCCATCTTCTTTTCATCATCAATATCTACAAAAAAGCCCACGAAGCTAACCGGGGATCCATCCTCACGCCTGGACAATCGGCCGGCCGCATGGAACCATCTCCATCCTGCATTTTGGGTAAGAAGACGGTATATCACATCATAGGTCTTCTGACCGGTATAGTCCCTTACCGTGTCCCAATACTCCTTCATTACATACTCTTTATCCTCTTCATGAAGCAAATTTGACCAGGAATCCAGCCTGTTCGGAAAATCCTCTTCACTTTCGTATCCCAGCATGTTCCGAAAAACATCGGTCCAGATACAGGAAATTATCTCCCCACGTTCATCAAACTCCATGCTCCATGGACCGGATCCTAATGCCGCCTGAATATTTTCCATAGCGGTCCGCTCCCGCTCAATCTGGGCAAGCGCAGCTTTAAGCCGTTCCTTGTCCGCCTTTTCCTGTCCCAAAAGAATCCTTGCTTTTTTTTCTGTACTTATGAACCAGTATGAAAAATGCCAGAAGCATCGCAGCTGCCACGACGAGCGTCTGAACCAGAAACCTGTGCAGCGTCTCTAAAGATTCCACGCCTATCTTTTCCAATATGTAAGCTGCCTGGCCTGTGCCCGTTTTTGCACCTTCTACCACCCAGATTATCGCAATAAGAAAAAACGCCGCCAGCACAATTCCGCCCCCTATGGCAAAAACAGTGTTCTTCTTCTTCTGCTTTTTTGACTGCATCGTTTTCCTCCCTTTGTGAATTAAGCCGATAATAAGCTTTACCATTCCGGTTATCATAATATGCCCACAAAATATCCGATCCCGGAAGTTCCTCTTCAAACCATATGTTAAAATATATCCCCGCTTTTAATAATATCCTCTTTTACAAGCAGTAAATTTATATTCGTCCTTTTTCTTTTATCCTTCACAATGTAAATATATATTTTAGCACATTTTTCTTATATTTACTATCCATAAAGCTGTACAAAACAGTGTACAAAATAGAACATTTCCTCCTGCAAATTTAATGTATATATTTGTGCCAGGCCAACATACTGTTCCTGCTCTGAATGATTTATTTTTTAATGCTTATATAACTGAATATGTCATAATCCGTTTTATCCTCCTGTAGAGCATAAAAATGCCCGGCTATCTTATCTGCAATAAAAAACGCATTTTATGCATACTCTAAATTGCCAAAAATAACCGGGTGCATCCTAAAGATTACATTGGACAGAAAGTCCCCTTCTTATCCTCCTTCAGCAGAGTTCCGAAAAAAACTATTGGAAACCGAACTCAAACGGAACTTTAAATTATTCTCGAGTATTATTTTTATCTCCTGCCGAGCGGTGCAGGTACCGGCGAACAAGACATAAAATCGAAATACTGATCACAGAGGCAAAGTCCTGATACGGTGTGGTATTGCTCACAATCATATGTCTTGCCACCAAAAAAATGATTACCTCTATTACATTATCCGAACTCGGACGCCATAACATCTGCAAGAACTCAATTCCAATCACAATGATAAAAATTCTGTCCAGATACTGCTTAAAGGCGTCCGTACCATCCAATAGCTCATTAAAAATCTCATAATTCTTAAAAAAACTGAGCAAAGCAAGAATAATGCCAATCAGCACAAGAATTGCTACGATCAGTTCCAGAATTTTGCATATCTTTTGAATCAATTCCTCTAATTTTTTCATATGTTTCCTATCATTAAACCCTTTCCGCCGGAATAATCATTTGTATACTTTTCTCTATGAACAAATGAAGCTCTTTTACCCGATATCAAAATAAAATGCCCGGCTATTCATGCCTATTGAACCCAAAACTCAATATTGCCGCACTAAATAACCGGGTGCACAAGGCATCTTCTCTTCGGCTGTCAATCATTGCGATGATTCGTCCTCCGAGGATGTATTTTAATTTTCATGATCAAATGGATGTTTCCATCTTTATTCCAACTTAATCCGATTTTGGATAAGCAATATTATAATCCCATTTTAGGAAAAATCAAGTGTCTTTTTCTAAGAAATACTTTAACTTTACGATTGTTGCCGGAAAGAAAAATAAGAGAAAGATATCCCGCCGCAAAGCAATTAGCGGCGGGATATACTCTGTCTATTCATAAACTTCAATGATCACTTTCTCAGCGACAAATTCCTCTCCCTCAAAATAACCCTGTGCCTCTACTCCGTCATCCGCCTTGATTTCAGAAAAAGCTGCTTCTGCCCTGTCAATATCTGCGCCGGTGCCCGAAATCGTCCACCGTTCAAATATTGTCGAATCTTTGCACCGGACAGTTACCAGTTCTTCCTCCGAACCTCCCTCTCCCGGCATCGCAATTATATTTCCCTCATCGTCTACCAGTGTACGGCTGATTACAAAGGAGTCCGAAGAGACGCTCCTTACTTTTCCGCCGATAAACATGTCTCCCTCATTCAAGTCCAACTTCTTCACTCCATCCGCGCTGCCACCCGTTCCATCATTCTGTCCCGACTGCTCCGTACCTACTGTTTTATCCGCTGCTGTCTTATCATCCTCTGCAGTATCTTCCGCTGTTCCGTCTACTTTGGATTCCGCCTCTTTTAATCCGTCTTCCTCCGTCCCCTTCTCTGATGAAAGGACCTCACTGCCGTTATCCGTCTCCGGGATGCCGCCGCATCCTTCCAAAAGTGCCATCATAAGTGTCAAAACTACAGTTGCCATCATACATTTTCTTTTCATTCGCATTTCCTCTCTTTGCTGTCATTCAACCCAGCTTGCCGAGTCTGCGCTTATTGTAGCAAAGAAATCTCTAAACCTTCTCTAAGGAACCGCTCCTGATACATTTAATAGACCCCTTTGGTCTGATAATAACACTATCCTGCTCCACTAATAACCCTCTTTCATCCTCCACATCATCTTGTCTGTTTTGTGACCTTACCCATTCTCTGCATTATACGGTTTTTCGAATGGTACGTATCATATGCTGTTTTATATTCGGCATATTCTTCGCTTTTGCTTTTTGCCGTTCCCGCTTCCAGCATAGCTTTCTTCTTTTCTGTCAATATGTCAATTTTGCTCTTTGCATATGCATCCGCAACCCTTTCCATATCCTCATCATTGTGGGAAACGGTTGAATCTGACAGCTGTTTAAGACGAGAATCTATTGCTCTTTCATCGATTGCTGCCGTATAAGAAATTTGATTCAAATAATCATTCATTTTGATATTTATAGAATACACTCCCTTTTACTTTGCTTATATTGGTTAGATTGGAACGTCTACAAAAACCTTAACTACCATTGCAAAATCGCTTGGTCGCTTTTCCGGTCTTTTGATTTCCTGCCAGCCTTGTCCTGCCGCAAAATATATCAGCAGATGCAATGCATGATCCTTAATGCCTCCAGTATCTCCGTTCCCATACCATCCGTCAAAGAATATTCCACATGGACCGGGTATCCCTCATAGGACTTCTTTTCCACAAAGCCGTAATCCATCAGTTCCTTTAACTGCTCCAGCAACATTTTCTGTGTAACGCCGTCTATGTCACGTTCCAGCTTCGCCAGAAATGTCGCCCCTAAACCCAGCCGCCATAAGATGATCGATTTCCATTTCCCTTTGATAATGTCATGCATCGGTTCCAAGGGGCAGGTATATTCCGTTCTCATTTTCATAGGCTAATCCCCCTACTTTGCCCGTTCATCATACAGCCAGAACATATAACCATAATTATCATTACCTGCAAAATTTATAAGCTGTTCTTCCGTACCGCAAAGAACGAAGTAATCATGATCCATTGTTCCGTCATTATAATGTTCAAAATCAACTGTATAGTTTATTCCAGCGAGCCGTTCTATCTCGTCTTTCACTGCTTCACTATTAGATTCAAACATATTATTATCACTAAATACATCCACTACGACTTTGTATAAAACTGCATCCCCATATTCCCCCATAGCCCTTTGTAAAGGAATTGAATATATGCAGTGACCATTATTTGGGGATTTATAGCAGGCTTCACCCTCATAAGCATAGGCTGAGACTTCCGGCAGACTTTCCGTCTCCTGTTTTTGCGCCGCCTGATCCTGCTCCGCTATTTCCATATCACCATCTGACTGCTCCCTCTGCCCGGTGCCATAGTCATTAGGATTCCCATCCAGTGAAGCATCTTCTATTCCCGCATCCACATAATCATCGTTTACAGAAGCAAAATTAAAAATATTAGGGATTTCAAATACAGCTATAACACAAAAAAATAAACAGGCCACCGCCATTCCCCACTTAATCCATATGGAATGCTTCCTTTTGGCTTTTTCTTTCCAGGCTTCTTCAATATAATGTTCTTTCACATTAGTCATACTGTTATACAGTTTTCTGGCTTCTTTTTCTTTCATAGTGAATAATCCTCCTTTTCAAGTGCGGATTTCAAACTTTGACGCAGCCGATACATCCTCTTTGCCATATCTCTTGGCATAATCCTATATTCCTTCGCAAGGTCTTTGACCCCTTCACCATTCCAATAGCGTCGCATGAAAAGAATCCGGTCAGCCTTTGGAAGCGAAGCAAGCCATGTGTTCAAGAATTCTGTCAGTTCCATCTCCTCAATTTCATGTTCTACAGTTATCGGAGACGGAATACAGTCCTCCAGTTCACTCAAAAGCTGTTCCATGCCGGCATACCGCTTTTTCCGATGATTTTTGTTCCAAAGATTAATTGCAATATTCCGCGTAACTTTGCCAAGCCATGCACCAAATCTGGCTGGCTGTTGCGGCGGTATAGAGTTCCATGCCTGCAAATATGTATCATTAACACATTCCTCTACATCTTCGGCAATCGTCAGGATGTTGAATGCAATGCTCTGACAGAACGCCCCATACTTCTTTGCAGTTTCTGATATCGCATTCTCATCACGATGATTGTATAAGTCGATAATCTGTAAATCTTCCATTCGCATCCTCCTCTTGCCGTAGTTGTGAAGACCTTCACTTATAAAGACAAGTTTTCATCAGAAATATTCCTTTGAAACATAAAAAATTATAACTTTTTTCTTCAAATATATCCACCACGCTTTACAAAATGAATTGTCCAAAATAAGAAAAGAGCCGTCCCCCATATCCCGCAAAAGCACATCCTATCCCCGGAAGGAGAAAAAGCAGTCATCCGGGGCCGGGACCGTACCGCGGTATGCCATATTCAGCCTGTAAGGGGAGATATCCTGTATCATGGCTCCCCTCCTTACAGATGCCGCAGGTTCTCACGGTATCTGCGCAGCTCCTTTTCATCCACGGCGCCGATGACCTCATCCAGCCACTTTACCATCCGTTCCCTGTCCTTCGGCAGATGCCCCTCCACGTTGATGCAGTTCGATGCGCCCATCGTTGCAAAATAGGTGTCTATGTCAAGGCTGCCGACCAGCGTCCTTAGTTCATACAGCTTTTCTGTCTCCGTTTCCTCCGTCCAGTTCCCATCCCGGATTTCCTGGTACAGCTCCGAGGTCGGGTAGATCGTCAGCATGGAGGAAACAATGACCTTCGGGTGGAGTTGGTTGAACACCTCCGCCGTGTTCTTTACCCCTTCCTCCATATGTCCGGAGCCGTATATCCCGGCAAGGTAGAAGAAGTTATAATCCATCCCCACTTCATCCAGCCTTTTGCATTCTTCTATGATCTCCTTCGTGCCGAACCCTTTATGCATGAAGGACAGTGATTCCTCGTCCCCTGCCTCCACGCCGATGGTAAGGCTGTTATACCCATGCCCCCGCAGCTCCCTTAACTGCTCCGCGGTCTTCGGCGTGATATCCGTGATGCGGGCGAAACAGCCGATGGACTGCACTTTTGGATAATATTTCCGTACCAGTTCCGCCAGCGTTTTCAGCTTGTCAAAACTTAGGACGAAAGGATTCGCCCCGGTGAAGAATACCCGCTTTGCGTTCAGGTAGTAACGGCTGATCTCCTTTAAGTCCGCCTCCACCTCAGATAAAGGCGACATACGGAACTTAAACGGCACGTCCTCATAGAGCGTGCAGAACTTGCATTTGTGGTGGGTACAGCCCGCCGTTACCTGTACCAGTGCGCTCCCTGCCTCATAGGGCGGCCTCCATATCGTTCCCGTGTAATGCATAAAACATCTCTCCTTCCTGTCTGTAAAAATCTAACTGACGATACCCCTGATCTCTTTTAAGTCCCGGATACCGTTTTTCTCCATGTACTTTTCCAGCCCGCTATATCCACTGATGTGTTTATCCCGTCCGCCTCCTTCCTGAATCACATGATAGCAACTGGCAGGGAAAAAGAAAAGTACTGCCTTTTTTCGATTATAGTGCATAAAATGATACCGGTATCAAAAAACATAGTACCTTGAACAGATAGGACGGATATAGACCGGCGGCTTCCGGTTTAAAGCCCGTTCTCATCTTATACTGTTAGTTTTGGAATCTTACCCTGCCCTGAAGATGCCAGTATTAAGTTGTAAAAAACTGTCTAAACCGTTTCGTAAGATACCAGTTCTTCCACCAAGATTCCGGTCTGAGAGTGGCGTTCCGGGTCTGCCGCTTTCTCGTCCGAATACCCGACTGCCAAGATATTGACCGGCTCCAGATTTTCAGGAAGTCCAAACTCCCTGCTGATAACATCCGGCTTGAAATAACAAATCCACACAGAGCCAAGTCCTAATTCTGTTGCCTGCAGCATCATGTGGTCTGTCAGTATGGAGGCGTCTATGTCGGCAGTCTGCTTCTTATCAAACGGGCGCACCCATGCCTTTCCGTGATCAGCGCAGACGATGACCGCCAGCGGCGCTCCGTAAAGGTTCGCCCCTTTCCCAATCTTCGCAAGCCCCTCACTGCTCTGCACAACAATCAGACGGACAGGCTGCAGGTTGGCCGCAGTCGGCGCAACGTGGGCGGCCTCCAGAATCTTTTCCAGCTTTTCTTCCTCCACCTTTCTGTCCTGATAGCTTCGGACGGAATAACGCTTCTTTGCAATTTCGATAAAATCCATAATGGCAAATCCTCTCTTTCTGTTATATACCGAACGTGTTGATTAACCGTTGTCCCCATTTTAGCAGGACACAGAAATTCTGCAAGAATGCACCTTTTGGGTAGATACTTCCCAAAAGGGTAGTTATTAAAAGTTGGAGGAATGCAATGAAATATTCTAAAGACCAGTTCAACTGCCCGGTTGAAGCCACGCTGTTTTTGATCGACGGGAAATACAAGCCGCCCAGGACTCTGTACTCCCTTACCCCATTCGGGCGCAGCATCATTCCCGTACTGGATGCCATGTGCAAGTGGGGCACCGGCTTCTTGGACGGGCTGGACATCCAGCCGCCATGCTGCACAAAAAAATCAGCAGGAGAACCTTGACCAGCTTTCCTGCATCCCATCCTTTTGGACGGCATCCGCAAATACGCTTTTCAGGCGGCTTTCTATTGTTTAAAACGGCTCCGCCATTCCTGTCGTGTCATGTTCATAAATGGCATCTTCCACATCGGGAAGTCGCCGGTTCAGCTCTGTGTATCTTGATGCGGATTTTGCTGCCACACATTGGACAGCGTACCCATTCAATCAATCGCTTCACACTGCACCGCCTATTAAAACGAATTGCTCTCTCCGTGATGTTTGCAAATCTCTTTACAGATTTCCTCGACCTTTTGAGTGGACAGATGTACTTTGCTAAAAGTGCGTTTATACTATTCTATTTCCGTTTGCGTAAATTGGGGTGCCTTTTTCCCCTTAATGTTATGTGATAAATGCTGCATTTAGTTTTTCCGTCCTTTTCTCGTATCTGTATCGGGAGTATCTGCAATTTGCAGTTCTCCTTTTCGCAATTTCAAAATCACATCAGCTTGCTTTGCAAGCTCATTGGAATGCGTAACGATAACCACACATTTATTCATCTGGTAAGCACATTCCCTTAAAATCTTTGTGATTTCTGCCGCAGTATCTTCATCAAGGTTACCTGTCAGCTCGTCGGCAAGGATGACCTTTGCATCAGAAGCTAATGCACGGGCAATCGCTACACGCTGCTGCTGACCGCCAGAGAGTTTCAAAACATTTCGTTTGCTTTCTTCTTCGGTCAGTCCGACACGCTCTAAAATAGGCTGTGGCGGCAGTTTAGAAGTGAGAGCTACATTCTCTTTTGGTGTTAGATAGTCAATCAGATTGTAGCTCTGAAAGATAAAGGCTACATTATTTTTACGATGTGCCGCAAGACCTGTGATTTCAATGTCTTGTCCATCAAAAAGGATTTGACCCTCAAGGGGACTGTCTAACCCACCAAGCAGGGAAAGCAGCGTTGTCTTTCCGCAGCCACTCGGTCCAAGTATGGCGTACATTTTCCCTGCGTCCAATTCGGCACTCACGCCTTTTAACACATTTTTCTTGTTATCATAGGAGTAGCGAACTCCTTTTATCTCCATAATACTCATCGTTTTATACCTCCTTAGCTCATCTTTGAAAGAATATCTCTCGGCTTCAAACGGAACACCGTCCACGATGCAAGTACCACCGAGGCGGCAATAATGGCAATACCGATAAGGTATAGAGGCAATAGATATGCCGCTGAAATTTCAACATTAAGCGTTGCTGCACCTGTTGTTACTCTGGACACCAGAAATTCGCTTGCTTTTCCTGTAATCAGACTGCCAAAGAAAACAGAAGCTGCAAAGGCGACAATCGTTACAGTTACCGTTTCCACAAAAAATTGTCCGATAATGCCCGTCTTGCTCTTGCCGATAGACAGGTAAACGCCAATCTCTTTTTTACGCCCTCTAATCCAAAGAGTTAAAAGAAGTGTCAGCACAAGAGAGCTTACAACTACGATAATCACGATGATAGTGTTTACTAAGCTCTGCAAGGTTTCAAGAGGTGCTTGTACGACCTCATATTCATCCGTATCAATGCTTAGTTTCAAGGATTTCCCACGAAGCTCTGACAAGTTCTTTACTTTATCATAGACATTCTGGATGCTTACAGGGTCTTCCACATAAATATCAATCTGTGTATAACCATCTATCTTACGACCAAAGTTTTCAAACATTGTCGTGTAGTCCACATAGCCGCAGTTTGCGGGTATATCCGATACAGAAAGACCTCCGTTTCCAGAAGTACCCTCCGTACCGTCAAATATACCAATGATTTCAAGCTTCACATTGCTGTCAGAGTCAAGACAGTACATTGTCATTATATCGCCCACAGACAGCTCATTGTAATCCGCAAGCTCTTTTGAAATCATCACAACATACTTATCTTCGGGAGTGATGTGCCTGCCATCCACAAGGCTATATTTTCCGCTTTCAAAATCAGAGCTTTTTTCAGAGGAAAGAGCTGCCGTATAAGCAGACGACTCTCCATAAGGAGTGTAGCTCAAATTAAACGCCGCAGGTAAATATTCAAAGTCCACACCTGCTCCCCAAAATCCTCTCGGATTGTCAGAGTTATAATCTACAACGCCGTCCACCTTTGAAATGGCATCTAACATCTCTGGGGTAATGTAATCGCCATTATAGGTATAGGTCATACCGTATCCGTCTTGGCTCGAGTCGTATTGGTTGGCAGGGTCAATCTCCAAAAATAATTTACCGCCGATAGCTGTCTGCACATCCTCAGTCGCTCCTTCGGATGCATCACGGATTGCCAGACCTGTCAAAAGAAAGGTCGAAATAATCGCTAATACCAAAAACAAAATCAATGTCTTTACTTTCTGTCGAAAGCAGTAAAGAAAAGCTCTCTTTACAAAATTCATTACGCATATCCTCCTTAGCTCATTTTTGTCAGTATCTCTCTTGGTTTCAGCTTCAAGATAGAAGCCGATGAGAGCAGTACGGAAAGCACAACTACGATAAGCTGGCATCCATATATCAGCAGGGTTTTTCCAATACCCAGAGTGAGATAGCTGTCAATACTCACTGCATCACTCATTCCATTCTGTAATGCCGCAGCGTTGATAAGATTAGGCCAAAAATCCGCAAGCAGATGATGACCTAAGTTATGACTTATTCCAAAGCCCGCAGCATAAGAAAACAGAAATGCGGTGGCAGCGACACTCAATACTTCTAACAGAAACTGTTTTATGATTTCCCCCTTCGGAATACCTGCTCCTAAAAGGATGCCTGCTTCTGGTATGCGACCTCTGATACGCAAAGTTAAAATCAAGGTCAAAATAGCGGCACTCACTATGGAAACACACGCCAACAGGATTTTTATTAAATCCCCTAAAGAAGTAAGACTATCGGAAATTTTGGAATACTGAAAATCATTCGTGCGGATAAAATGCGTTTTCCAATCAATTTCATCTATCTGCTGCACCTTAAATACAATCTCATCAAGTGTCTTTGGGTCAGTCACATAAAAACCGACCTCGCCTGTATAAACAGACGGTTCGCTTGCAGCAAGCTGTGTCAAAACATCAATACTTGCGTAAATACGATTTTCTTGTCTGCCTGCAGTTGCTGTTACATTCGCATCAGCTTCCAGAATATCGTATATTCCTACAATCGTTACAACAGTCTCTTTTCTTTCCCCAGGCCACACATCCATGTACTCGCCGTCAGCTTCTCCAAGCTCGGACGATGACAGGACAATCTTATCCCCAACAGACAAGCCATTTACAGCCGCCACCTCAGAGCTTATCAAAACGGCGTTTGTATCTGCTTCAGTAATGTGTCTGCCTGCGGCAAGAGCCAGTACCTCATCTACAAAATCTGTTTCCAAAGCGGAATAGCGAAGTGCTGTAACCGCCCCCATATTGTTATCCTCGGTGTGTTTCTCTCCGTGGATAAAGGTAAGCTGTCCGCCTTTGGCATATCCATAATTGATAGGATTGTAGTACGCAATATTGCCGCAGTTTTGTATCCGCTTTATCTCATTGTCAGTAATACGGATATGATTTTCCGTAACAGTCATTTCGCCATTCTCGTCTGATACTACGCCTGTACTCGCCCTTAGATAAAAGGCAGCTCCTAAAGCTCCTCGGATGTCACTCGCTAACTTCTCGGATGCGGTAAGGAGCGAAAAACAGGAAATAAGAAAGGTCGAAACGACCATAATGAGCAGAAAGATACTTATGGCTTTTCCTTTTTTACGGAGCAGATACAGACCTGCCCGCTTTTTACAATCCATTTAGGCTTCATCTCCTTTCTGCTGACAATCATATCTTTTTTTGATTAGTTTTTGGTTAGCATTTGATATGCGTTTCATTCGTTTTTATGGACACAAAGAAGCCGCCAGATAACTGACGGCTTCTTTAGAAGATGGTTTTAGTTCAGTTTTAGATCGAACACAACGCCTTTGTCGGTATTCGTGATTTGGTATCCCATTTGGTGCAGGTCAAGGATTGTCTTTACAATGTATAATCCCAGACCGCTTCCACCTGTGACTTTGCTTCGGGATTTATCTGCCCTGTAAAACGGCGTGAACATATTTTCCAAGTTATCCTCATCCAAAAATACGCCTGTGTTTTCCACAGCCAGAATGTGCATATTCCTGTCAAAATCCGCATAAATCTCAGCTCCATCTTTTGAGTGGCGGATGGCGTTGCCAATGATGTTGGATAATGCCTTACGAAACAGATTGCGATTGACTGACACGCTTATATCTTCTGGGATGTTCTGGAAAATAGCAATATCTTTTTCAGCCGCCAAAGGTTGTAATTCTGTGACGGTTTTCCTTACCATATCGGACAAGGAGAGGGGTTCCAGAGAGTTTCCGATATTCATTGTTTCCATTTTCGTAATGGAGAGTATCTCTTTGATTAAGTATTCAATGTCCTCGGCAGATTTTAGTGCCTGCGGCAGATACTTGTCGTGGTTTTGGTAATCCCCGAAACCTAATATCATATTCTCAAGCTGACCTTTCAGAATAGTCAACGGCGTTTTCAGTTCGTGTGAAACTGCCGCAAAGAAATTCCTGTGCTGTTCCTCAAGCATCTTAAACTTCTTGACATCTTTGGTTAACTGCTGATTTGCTGTTTCCAGTTCTTCCATTGTACTTTGCAGCCTTGCCGCCATTGTATTCAAACTGGAAGAAAGTACACCGATTTCATCCCCTCTGTCTGTATCACACCTCCAAGTCATATCAAGCTCTGTCATCCGCTTGGAAATCTGACTGATTTTTGCAATCGGTGCAGCAATCACTCGGCTGCAAATGAAAGCGCTTAGGGCAGAGAGAAGCAGAATAACCGTCAATACCAACGGAATAAAACGGAGAAGCAGAATGAACAGTTCGCTTGCCGTTTTGGATAGAGAGATAACAGAAAGCGTATAGTTTGCTTTATCTTCTGCAAAGGTCACATCAGTTGTATAGGTCTGTGCCGTTGACAGGTCGTCAGCAATGGTTTCAAAGTCCCCGAAAGTAACGCTGTTCTTTTCGTTTCCTAACATCGCCACGGCGTTGTTCTCAATACAGAAATTTGTAATCAGCGTCGTCCCTTCCTCATAGCTTTTGTTTTCCAGAGCAGAGAATAACGCTCCTGCATTGTTCTCAAACTGTTTGCTGCCTGTGAGTTGATAGCTTTGTGGCACAAATACAAGGACGATGCCGTATATCAAAACGCTGCACAGAGTCAATGCGGTAAATACCCACAAGAACACTTTTGTACTTAGAGAGTTACTGATAGTCTTTCGCAATTTTGTATCCCACCCCTCTGACAGTTTCTATGTAATCCACGCCTAACTTTTTTCGCAAATTCATAATGTGGAAATTGACGCTTTTTTCCTCGCCGATAAATTCATATCCCCACACAAGGTTAAGCAGCTCATCTCTTGTAAATACTTGTCCTTGATTTTTAAGGAAAAGCAGTAAAATATCAAACTCGGATTGCGTGAGAATGACCTCCGCACCCGATACAAGGACTTGCCTTTGCTTTGCGCTTATCTGAAGTTCTTTATATCGAAGGGTGTCTGTATCCATATCCATTGTTTCTGTTCTTCTAAACAGTGCTTCTACACGCTTTAATACCAGTTTGATAGAAAACGGCTTTGTGATATAATCATCTGCCAACAAATCAAATCCTTTTATCTGGTCAGCCTCTGTATCAAGGGCAGTCAAAAGGATAATCGGGGTCTGTGCTTCTTGTCGTATCATTTCGCAAACAGCATATCCGTTGATTTTCGGTAACATAATATCCAAAAGGATAAGGTCTATGTTATGGGTATGAAAAGTATTGATACCCTCCAGACCATCCGATGCGGTCACAACTTCATAGCCGCAGGCTCTAAGCGGCTCGGCTAAGATGTTTTGTATTGCGATTTCATCTTCAATAATCAGTATTGTCTTTGCCATATCTTAAACCTCCAATCTGATTATACTAAGGCTTGGTTAGTTTTTGATTAGTTTTTCTGATTTGCTTCGCTTATCAGCAGGCTTTTTGGCATCTTTAGGAATCAGCCATACTCGGTTGATATTCAAAACACCCTCAATACGATTTTCCTTGCATTACCGCTGCACCCGCCGAAGTGATACATTCCATTTTTCTGCCGCTTCCTGTGCTGTCATATAATCAAACATTTCTGACCTCCTAAAATCGTACTGTATTTATTATGGCCGTTTAGACGAACTGTATCAAGTGTGCAAATATGAACTTTTATCTCTTGCAGCAGGATATTTCATATCCTATTATAAGAGATTTCACATTGTTTAATTAGAAGCCAGGGCATGGGCGGCGGTGCCTTCCTCGGCATAGACGCTGCCGCCCGCTTCATCCTGAAATTTCTCCTCCAGCCTTGCGGACGGCGTGCAGGAGAGCCACCGCCTGTAGGAGGATGCGGAAAGAAGCGCGTGTTTCCCCATCACAGCACCTGCGTTTTCTGCGCCATCAGCGCACGGATGCCCTCCAGCGTGGCAGGGGATTCCTGCTGTACTTCCGGCTGTGCCAAGGTTTCCGATTTTTCCGCTTTCTATGCTTTCACAGCTTTCTCCTTCATGCCGCCCTCCGTTTCCTTGAATATGATTGTCTTTCCCTGCGCCGTGGCGGATGCGATCTCCGCCGCCATCCCTTCGGTGGCTTCCCCGAACACCCACATCTCGTCACACAAGGCAAGCAGTTCCATCCCCATAGAGATGTCGAGCCGCCTCTCTTCCTCTGTCTCCTCATTTAAGAACTGTGGGAATAAAAGGTGCGGCGCAATGGGGAGATGCCCTTCCTCACACGCCATGCGGCAGTAGGCCGCCGCTTTCCTTGCATTCCCTTCCATGTCGCCGCGGAAGGGGCTGCAGATAAAAACCTTCTTACGCATCCGTCCCTGCCGGTTCCCTTTTATCGTTTGTGCATTATTGGTTTTCTTCCATATCAAAAATTCATTACCCCAAAAAGTCTAAGAACTTTTTGTAGAATATCAATTCCTGTCCTGCAAAATCCGGGTTTGCCGCCGGAGTCAGCGGATTCTCCAACCTATGTATGATTTTTTCAGCCATTGACTTTGCGAAGCCTACACTGTCACCCAAAAATGTGGAACTCAAACCCTGCTGCCCGCTTTCAACGTGCAGTACCAATGCCGTTGAAATGCGGTTCATCGGAAAAGGATTTATCCCTGTTTCTGCAAGCGCCTTATCCCATGCCTGCATCACTTCATCGGAACTCTCCGGCCTGAAAGCATCCGTTTCTTTCTTTGTTGCAGCTTTGTTTATTGCATCAGCAAAATTCCCTCCTGCCACATTCCTTTCCGTCCTTCTTGTTTCATACCCTGCCGCCGGGTATCCTGCTGCTCCTATTCCGTTTACATTCATTTTTCTTAATCCTCCATTTTCTTTGTCATAGCAGCCCCCCTGTCGTTCAGAGCCGCTCCTGCTCCCTTGTAAAAAGTCCGAGCAGTTCATTGCCTCCATGCATATATACCTGTTAACCTCCCCGCCCAAATTCCATACCGGCCTTTACCTCCTCTCACTGATCTGCCGGGGATGCCTGCCCTTCCTTGTCGGACTGTGGCTTATGGGGGATGTATTTTTTTATCCAAAATTAGCCCGTTGCTTTCCTCCAGAACAAGCCCTCTGAAAACGCTATCCTCTCCATAATGGACTGAGCTTTTTCTGACGGATTATACACTGACAGATTTAAGCAATCCCAATCAAAAACCAGCAACGCATCTTCCTCCACAAACAGGACATTCAGCGTGCCCGAATGGTTCCCCATAATTTCACAGACTGCTTCCTCTATCATTTTCGGTAAAGGACGGTCACCCCATCCATTCCACAGAATAGATACATGGTAATAACACATCAGTTTCAAAATAATGGCAACAAACCTGTCTTTCAGCCCTGTATGTTTATCGCTGTTCAGCAGATAATACTCCACATCAAAAAACTGCCCGCCATTATCCGGTTCCACCTGCTCCGGAAGATAATCCATAATAAAACATGGCTTCTCCAGCAATGCATTGATTCGCTCCATTTTACTTTCCATCTTGTACCACCTACTGACTTATATGTTCAGAATCAATATTACATTTTTTCTTTCGGTTTATCACTTTGTTTACCCACAAATCAACAAAAATTTCTGCAATATCTGCAATCATCTCTATGATAAAATCAAACATCTTACACTCCTCCACATTCTTGTTATACGATTCCCCAATCTGCCGGAACGCCGGGGATGCCTGCCCTGCCTTGTCAGGCTGTGGCTTATCGGGGATATGCGTCTTATAACTTCTCCAATTTTTCCAAAAACGCCCTATAAAATTCCCCTTCTTTGATGTGGGCCTGTTGAACCTCTATGCTCCTGGGCGTATATACCCTTGGATGCTCCAAATCGTACAGCGCCTCTTTCGTTGCCTGAATCGCAGATTCCACCGTGCTTCCAAGGATGTCAAAATTCTCCGTTTCACCCTTAAGCTGTTTATTAAGCCGCTGCACCATCATCTGCGATATGTGGCTCATCATCCCGTTTCCCCGGATTCCCATGCCATTCGCATTTACTTCTTTCGCCGCATCCATCCACGCATCCTTCACTTCCTGCGGGGCACCCCGACCGACCATCTCAAAGGCTTTCTCGTCCTGGTCGGCTGCTCTACCCTGTGCCGCCTTTTCTTCCACCGTTTCCATGAATCCCACCGTTCCGGGTTCCGCACTTCTTTCCATCTTCCTTGCCGTGTATCCTGTCATCTGATATCCCGCTGTCCCTATTCCATTTACACTCATCTCCAAATGTCCTCCATTATTTTTTATTGTAGCCCCTCTGTCAGTCAGACCATATCTGTTCTTGCACAGCTACCAGTATTCTTAAAGCTGCCCACGCTTTCTAAGCCTCCGTTGAAGTATTCGACACTTCATCCGATACTGTATCCATTCCGGTATCATCAGATGGCATATTATTATCGGTATCATGCTCTGAATTTTCATTTGGCACTTCTGTCGGCTTGGAAATTTCCAAACTCATTGTAGTTTCCATTCCACCAATACTCATTGTCATTACAAGCACCCTTGAACCATCTGGCTTAACAATAATATCTGTCTTTGATTCAGATTCCTGTTTATCTACCTGCTCCAATTCCTCATCTGATAAGATTCTTTCAAATTCCAGTCCTCTTTCTTCAAAATATTTCTCCCACTTTGAATATTCCTTGATGTCTTTCGCTTCTATATACCCCTCCGCCATTGCATTCATAATTTCCATATACATATGCGTTGCCCCTATTGGATACATGACAGCCCAGCTCTTGGATGGATTGGCATTATCCATATAGTTCATCCCATTACAGGTAATCATCATGATTCCATCTTCTGTCCTGACAGCCTGACCTGCTACTTCGGCCTGTGCAAATCCCATTGCCACACTTTCTGATTTTATAAGGTTAGGATACTTTTCCTTATACATATCCGCCAGTTCCCGCAATTTCCCCATCTGCTGCTCATCGCTGACCATGAGCCATGAACCGCCGCCTTCGTTCCCTTTGATTTTCAGGCACTCTATTCCTGTAAACGCATTCACCTCTATCGTGTATTTTTCATTTAAGGATGATGTAGGAATACCGTCTGCATTATCGACATTTAAAAACTGTGCCAATGTCTCCATAAGCTCACTGCCAGCGGGCACGACATCCATCAGCCCTCCCCTTGGGTCAGTCGCCACAATGTAATTTTTACCCGAATTGCCATCTGTTTGTACCGATGTATTATTGGGATCAAACTCAAATGATTTATCAAGTTTCTTATCATATATACGCCAATATCCAGATATCTCATCAGACGGTTCAATTAGATACCGCTCACTCCCTACTTTTTCAACTGGCTGCTTTGTTTCTGCCTTAAGATTATTTGTATGAAATCTTGAACCCATACTGCCCATTATGGAATATGCATCATATGCAGAAAACCTTTCTCCTGCTTTTGAATAAATGAAATTTTTACCCAAACCCTCTCTCACCATATCTGCATCTGCCATCCTGCCTGCAAAGCCCGTTCCTAAACCATTCCTCTGTGCCTTTCCCATTTCACGCCATGCGGGAAAACCCACCCCTATTCCATTTACGCTCATTTTTCAAATCCTCCATTGTCATCAATTATTTTATAGCAGCCCCTCTGTCGTTCAGAGCCGCATCCGCTCCCTCATAATAAGTCCGAGCGGTTCATTACCTCCATGCAGACATACCGCCTAACTTCCCCTGTCAAACTTCATGACAAACACCCCCTTTCGCTGAAATTACTGCAATTACTTTTTTCACTCCGCACTCCCTTTATGCGGTTCCGCCGAAATGATCTCCCCCTGCACGTTGGAGTCATCCGAATCCCCGTCCAGCTCATCTTCGTCAAGCTGCGGCTCCACCGCTATGGGGTCAGCTTGTTTGAAATAGAGCTGTCATAGGTAAAGCCGCTATAATTTGGTGGCTGCGGAACAACCATGTCCCCCGCCCATGCTGATAAGCCGGATTTTTCCGCCGCATCCTTTCCTTCCGCAGCTTTCTGCACCTCCTCCACAAAATTCCCTGTGCCTGCCACCCTTCTGCTACTGTTTGTGTAGGCATACGGATTAACCCCCAATGCCGCTTACATTACCGATGCTCATACCTGTCTCCTTTCCTGTAACATCACCGTTACACTGAACTCATTTTTCTTTATCTTGATATCTACGTCCCCCATATATTCTTGCGCTTCCCTCTTTACATTGGAAAGCCCGAACCCGTGCATGGAACCTTTCTTTCCGAAAGGCTCTTTTTCCTTTGTAGAGATTGGGAGGTTCGTATCCGCATCCATGATGATCTCTCCTTCAAACGGGTTTCTAACCTCGATCAGGAAGAACTTTCTCTTCTGCCTGCTGGAAATAATAATATACCTGTCGCCCTGCCGCATTTTCCCGCAGGCTTCCAAGGCGTTCTGCAGCAGGTTATTTATAATGATGCCGATGTCATAGGCATCATACTTTTCCGATCCCGGGTAGGTAAATTCTGACCGGAACCGTATGCCCTGCTTTTCCGCAGCTTTCTGCCTGTCGTTCACAATCACGTCAGTAACGGTATTCCCTGTCTTTATGGAAAACTCAAAGGCATCCATGCTCTCATCCATTCTGGAAATGTAATTCCCCACGTCCCCATAGTTCCCGCTCTCAAGCAGCCCCTTGATATTGGTCAGATGATTTCTCATCTCATGCTTCATCCGGCGTATGCCGTCATAAAACTGCTCCACCTCCGCCATCCGTTCCTGTATGGCATGGACCTGTTGCTGTTCCACAAAATATCTTTTCTTTTCCGCCTGAAGCCCTGCCACTTTCTGATAAGATATTATGGTCACCAGAATACTGGCATAAAATAGTGCTGCAGACACAGGTACAATCCCTATCAGCACCGGGTACTGCTCATAAAGCCGAATAATCAAATCCCCCTTAGCCACCACTGTCAGAATCCGGAATAGGATATTTACAAACAAGATGCCCGTCACAGGCGCCAGCAACAGATAGCACAATTCCCCTATATGCAGCTCTATCCTGCATTTTTTGATTTCATGTGCCACCATATACAACAGCACGAAAAAAAGCATAAACTGTAACAGTTCTACCATGAAAAAATTCAAAGCAGTGTTCTGCAATACCTTCGCCGCATCCGCCCCCTTTCCGCAATACCTGATTATATAAAAATTCACGCTCACCACCGCCAGCGAACTCAAGTTCCTGATGCAGAAGAATACTACACCCATGAACAGTGCAGCTTTCTTTTCCATCCCTAAATACCTTGCCGCCAGCGTCAGCAGGACTATTACTGAAATCATGCAGACCAATGTTCCCATACTGACTGCCATGTTAAAAAAATAGATGATAGAATAGGATGCAAACACAGTCAGCATCTTTATGATATCTGCCGGATGCCCCCTTTTCCGCCCCGCCATATACGGATAGAAAAATGCCGTCAGACAGCAGGCATACAGAATGACTTCAATCCCCACCGCTGTATTTTGGAACAGTGTGAAACTTGCCTCGCTCAATGACAGCCCTCCTATTTCATAAACTGCAGGTACGCTTTTACAAAATCTTCATACTTATATTTTGAAATCAGGAGCTTATCCCCATTTGTCAGCGTTACCTCTGTTTTGTTGTATTCATCCACATAGGACAGATTGACCAGATAGCCTTTGTGGACACGGCAGAACTGCCCCTGCAGTTCTTCTTCCAGATCGCTCATTTTTGCATAATACTCCAAAACCCCGTCCTTCATATGGACGGCTATCTTATGGTTCTGGCTTTCCATGTAATAGATGTCGCTTAACGGTATTGTTTTTCCCGTATTCCCATACTGGATCATCAACGCTCTTTTACCCTGCCCAGCCTGCTGTGCCGCCCTTTGAAAAATCTCGGCAAACCGCCCTTCGTCAATGGGCTTCAGCAGATACTGGAAAGCCCCCACGTCAAAGGCATCATACACATATTTTTCATAGCCCGTGACAAATATGATGACGGGCTGTTTGATATCTTCCATGCCTCTGATCCGTTTTGCCATTTCCATACCATCCATTGATGAATCCGGACCTTTCAGCTCAACGTCAAGAAACAGCAGGTCACATTCAGCCCTCGCTAAAAGATAGTCCTCCGCCGTGGCATATTCCGTAACCTCACACTCCACTCCCTGTTTCCGAACCAGCGAACAGATGTAGCTCCTTATATTTTTTTCATCATCACAGACCGCTATTTTGATTGCCTCCACCTCCTTCTTTCAGCATTTATCCCTAAAAATGCTTTACTTCGTGTATCGGAAAAATAATAATATTTTTAACTCCGACAGCGTGAATAGACGATTTGACAGCGTAACTGGATTGACATTTTTTATCCTTAATATCCCCTCTGCCGCTCTCAATATCCCTCACAAAAGGGGCGGCTGCCCCCGCAAGGCGGCACAAACGCAAACCGCCGTGTAAGCATATTACCTCTGATTTTCCCGCTTTCCAAGCGGTTTCTGCTGTCAGGCCTGTCTACGGAAACGGCAGACCGCCGCATATGGTGGTAAACCATCTGCAGCGGCCTTTGCTTAATCAATGGTATCTTTTCCAGCCTCGCCACAATTATTTCATCATAAGAATCGTAATCCTATTTATTAGGCTCATAGGCATTACTTTGGAAAATAGAACCAACAGCTTATTATATATCCCCGGAATAACCAGCCTTCTTCCTTTCATCATTTTGCGATAAGCAATCCCCACTACTTTTTCCGGCTTCATAACTGCAATCCTGAATAGCAATGTATTTTGAATGTTTGCTTTTGCAGCAAATTCTGTCTCCGTTGCCCCCGGACATAAAGTAGTTACTTTTATCCCTGCTTTACCAAGTTCGCCACATAAAGCATTTGAAAAAGACATAATATCAGGGCACTGAAAAACTCCCATTTTTTGAGTGGGAGTTTTTCATATTTAGAATTTTTATGCTTTAGTTTTTTAAAAGTTTTGGAAACATGCCATGACCTATGCCATAGCGTGTTCTTTCAGCTTCACGATTCTTTTTATATTTGCTGTGAACGCCGTAAAATACATTTGAAGGCACATTGCAAACAGCCCCCTTGAATCTGCTCTTCGCAATCCGTGGGCTTCTTTTAATTCCCCATTCTTTTCTTCTATTCGGTGGCGGATTTTCATCCGTTCCTTAAACATTTCACTGGCTTCAAATTTCAGTCTTTCCTGATTCTTCTGACTTACTTGGGTAATGCTGTAGCTACGCACTTTTGATGTTGACTTTCCAACATGACAGTTTTCTCTTAATGGACACTTTCGGCATTTGACTTTACTGAACACATACCTTAAATATGTATTTCCATTTTGGGCTGCCCTTTTCTCTATGCGCGTCGCAAGCTCCCAAGCCGGACATTGCAGCATCCCTGCATCTTTATTAAAACAAAAACCTTCTTCCAGCCTTCCGTTTGCTGCAGCCACTACTGCGGTATTGGTTCGAGCTATCAATGTAATCTCTTCTCCGCAAGTTTCCAGATTATCATCACTGACATATGCCATACCACCTATAACTTCTGTCACTTTTATCCCATTTTTCTGAGCCTTTTCTATCAGTCCTGGTAATTCTGGACCATCTGGTGCCCCTCCATGTGTTACGCTTATCCCGGCAATCAGCCGTTCTTCTGTCATTGCTATATGGTTTTTATATCCGTAAAATGTACTGGTTGCTGTTTTGTGTCCAAATCGGGCATCCTTATCATCTTTTGAACGGATTTCCCTAATCTGTTCATTTTCAAGCAGTTCCTTCATCTTTTTTGCAGTTTCCTGTATCTTTTGATTCCCACAGTCTGCTATATCTTCCTCTAATGCCTGAAGTAGATTCTTTGTATAAGCGATTTCTTCGTCTAATCCGGCTTCCAAGGATGGCTTTTCCGGAAATTTCTCCGATAATTCGTAAGCATTTTTGTAGATTTCTTTTCGAAGCTGCTTACTCATATCCCGCAAAATCTGGGTAGGGGATTTCGCACGAACAGCTGCATTCGTATGGGTAGAATCTACAATAATAGTTCCTGATTTTATCAGTCCTTTATCCAAAGCCTGCTGTATTGTTTCTTTCAGCATTTCTTCTAAGATATCTTCCGTAATGCGAGTTTTTCTGAATTTTGTAAGAAGGCTGGGGTCAATCATTTTTGCTTCGGGCTCTAAATCCAGAAAATATTTGTATGCCATATCTGTCTGTGCACTGCTGATTAGGATTTCATCAGACAAATCATACAGTTTTTTCAGAAACAGAAGTTTAAACATCATTTCCGGTTCTTTTGCCGGACGGCCAAAATGTTCACAGTACTGTTTACGAAGCATAGGATTTACAAAACTAAAATCTATATTCTCTTTAATTCTACGCAGAAGATGATTATTGGGAATGATTACTTCATAAATTCCCTGATAAGGCGACAATGATAGCTTTAGCTGTGAATTATCTTTTAACATTGCAGAATCCCCCTTCCTTATATTT
>CAJTCE010000027.1 GCA_910574745.1 Lachnospiraceae bacterium
GCAATTCCGAACTACCGATGCCAGAGTAAAGTTGAGTTCATTGTATCCTAAGTTTACAACAGCTTCCGAATAGGAAGTTGTTGTAATGCTAAATATCAACATGTCATTGCACTAGTTATTTGTGACAATGTGTATGAGTCAGAAAAGATATATAATTCGTTTCATAGTACGATTATTGGATGCCCTATGTTAGTAATCAATAATTTTGAAGAAAGAACTTATATTGATGAAAGTAAATCCGTAGAAATATATTTTGAGAAGAATGATGTATATATATTATTTTCTAAAAATGATGCTAAAGTTTGCATAATAAATAAAAATATTGAATTTCTTGTAGATGCTGAAAATAATTGGGTGGGTTTATGTATAAAGGATATAACCAAGGAAAATCTTAATATTTTAAGACATTCATTAAGTTAATTTGATATTTGTTACATGCTTCTTTCTCTTATGCGGATAATTTATGAAGAGAAAAACAGGCCATTGGTCCTGTGTCAAGATTTAGTACAAAATAAAATGAGAGGTTCTGCCAGCTAAGCTGCCAGCAGATTCTCAGTCCTCATATACAGTTTTTCGTAGTCATTAGGTAATAGTCCGTACACCATACAGCATTAGGACGGTCAGGATTAAACTGCTCATCAAGTATGTTAAGAAGCTCTTTGCTGAAATCAGAATGGCGGGTGGTTGTAGTCTAGGGTTTAACCCATTGGGCGTTGATCCCCATCTCATGCATATATTTTCCAACGGTGCGTTGAGAAATAGTCGGGTGGGAGATACTTTACGAGCGAGAAAAGCACGGTAACCAGAGCGGGAAACGCCTAAAGATTTCAGCATCCCAGAGATCGAGATGCGGCGTCCGGTGGCTTTTTCTTCTGTGAGGTATTCAAGGGATATTTCTCTTTGCCGCCGCCTGCTCCTGTCACGCCATGCGGTAATAGCCGCAAAGCGTATGAAATCTTGCAATAGCCATTGAAAGTATACATGATGTGTTCCCTGTATGCTTTTGTGCAAAGCATAGATAATTCCCCCTTTCTCCCACATAGGGCGTTGCACGGTTTATGGTTACATTTATTATTCAAGGAGAGACAAAACTTTTTGATATTATTATTTGAATGCCGGACTATGACCCAAACTTACTTTAGTGATTCCGACAATCAATATTCCAATAAGCGCAACTGTATCTACAAGTAATACAGCAACTACATTTTTTATCAATCCATATACAAACATTATAGAAAATACCTCTACTGACAGAGCAATAAAACATAAATAGTTTGACAAATATTCTGTTATAAGTTCTCCATAGATATAGTTCATTAAAAATCTCACATAGATAACGGGTCTTAACAAAATACGGATACAGATACAAGCTAATGGATATACAAAAATAAATTTCTTATCTACAACCGAAGCTGCTGATCCGTTGTCCCATTGAACAGGAATCTCAGCTGGCAATTTCCCATATGATAATATTCCGATTATTAAACACAATACTGTAATAATTGTCCATGTAATAAGGCTGCCCCAAATATACAAGAAGCTAACTGAATCCAGTTTGAAAACCGGTTTATTATTACTCCAATAACTCTCCAAATCTGTTACATATTTCTCAACCTGTAATTCGTCAAAACTGATATTTCCAGATTCAAGCATTCTTTCACACATGGTTTTTGCCTGATTTAAACCCTCTATTTGTGCTTGGATTGTTGTAGTTTGTTTTTTTATAATTTCTGCCAATGGCACTTTATCGGATATGATATTACGGATATCTTCAATGGAAATTTCCAGTGTCCGCAAATAAGCAATTTTTTTAATATTTTCAACATCTTTTTCAGAATAATCTCTATATCCGTTTTTATCATTTCGTGACGGTTCTATAAGTTTTTCTTTTTCATAAAAACGTATATTGGAACGTGTCAAACCTGTCCGTTCCTCAACCTCTTTTATTGTCATAACGCTTACCTCCTTATTCCGGGACTCTATTTAATTTCTTTTTTGTTCATAACCATACATAATAAAATAATTTCTGACAAAAGGAATATTAGCCCTATAACAATAGCCCTTGCATATACTGAGTTTGCAGAATACATTCCAATTTGAAAGATATTGGAATCCAACATAAATTGATTTACATTGAAATGTGTAAACCGTTCAACAAGCACATACAAACCATTTAGAATTTTAAGTGCCATTAAAAGTCCGGCTGCCACGGTAAAAGTTGTACTGCCGGTTAGTATATAAAAAAGCAACATTAAGCAACAAAACGCCCAATGCAAAATAAACTGTACAATCAGCAGTTTTATTATAGCAAAAAAGGAAAAATCAATAAACGTATTTCCAAAAAAGATTGCCCCTGCGGCAATCGTACATATCGAATATACAAAAAAATACAAAGCACAAGCAACAAATGATACAATAATCTCTGGCAGAACGAACATTTCACGCCGTGGAAGGTAATTGGCAATATTTTTTATGAAACCGTTCTTATACTTGCCACTCACAAATATAATAACCGCTACTGCGCATAGTATCATAATCATACCGCCATTTATTTGTGCTGCCAGCAGTTCTCCGACATTAGAATAAATCTGAATTGATTTATTAGTTGAAACCAGCATAACACTTAAAAATACAAGCATAATATCAGCAAATAGGATTGTCCATGTGGATGCAGAGCGAAAGAAACGATATAAATCTATTTTTATCATCTTAGTCATGAGATACACCTCTAATCATTTCCCGAATTTCAGCCATGCCTTGTGGGTCAAGACCATTGATAGGTTCGTCCAAAAGAACCAGTTCCGGATTTCCTACCAAAGCTAACGCAATGCCTAAGCGTTGTTTCATTCCAACAGAAAAATGTTTGACTTTTTTCTTATCGGCATATGACAGCCCGACGCTTTCTAAAAGCTCTGTAATATAGCTTTTACTCGAAATGCCCTTTGCCAAACACTTTAGTTTTATATTCTCTTTTGCGTTCATATTCGGGTACACTCCCGGATTTTCAATCAGCACTCCCACACGATTCTGCGCATAAATCGTATCATGACCATTTTTCTCAAATAAACATACATTTCCTCCTGAGGGTTTTGCCAGTCCGCTAATCAATCTCAAAACAGTGGTTTTTCCTGCCCCATTTCGCCCTGTCAGTCCATAAATTTCGCCCTTTTTGACTGATAGATTCACACTGTTTACAACTTTATGCTTTCCATACCATTTTGTGAGATTATTGGTTTGTACGAAAACCTCCATACCATATCCTCCTGCTACAAAGCTATTATTTTCCTTGAAATATAAGGTATCAATCAGGTTTACAGTCAAGTTCTTTTTTCATTTTTTCGGGCTGAGATTGCAGAAAAAAATAAAATAATAAAATGCTATTTATTTTGAAAGAAGCATTAGATGATGTAGCCTATGAAAATCTCCAAGTGCGTGCATGTATTTCTGAAGCGGTTATTGGGCGAAAAACTTTATCTGAAAGAAGTGGCATGATTTTTGGGGCGTATGATATGGGAGAGAAAGATTTAGCAAAAGATTTTTTACAATTTATATTAAATTTTCTGTCAGACTGTACTTTAACCCAAAAGATGCTTCCGCGATTTGAGAGAAGTATCACAAACTGAACAATTGGGATTTGGGATAAATATTTAAGGATACAATTTTGCCAGTTGTCCCAATTAGTAAGTAGGATGGGAGAAAAAGTGGATACCGGTTAAAATTGGAAGCATCCGTGTTACAAACAGGGAAATCCGGTAAATTTAACGGATATCTTTGTTCTGTGTCCCATACGGGCACAAGTGATTAGCGGATATAATGGGAATGAAGCTTGAACGGAAAATGACGATTGCAGAAGGAAAACCCAAATGTGATTTTCGGTATAGCAGAAAATGAACGGCTATTTCCGACAGTGTGGGAAATGACTGGCTTTTTGGCTGTTTTTAAGAGTTCCTGTGGCAATTATTTGCTTTATGGGAGGAACCCTTAAAAAACAGCGCATGGATTGCGTTTTTCCATTCTGTTCTATTTTTTTGAATCATATTTTTCTTCGCAATATTTGCAGCGGTAAATTTCCTTCTCTTCATCTGCCAGAAAGAAAATGTGCGGCAGCTCCTGTTCGATGGAAGTAATGCAGCGGGGATTTTTGCAATGAATCACGTTTTTGATTTCCCTTGGGAGAATCAGTTCCCTTTTGTCTACGATTTCCCCGTCTTTAATGACATTGACGGTAATATTGTGATCGATAAAGGCCAGAATATCCAGATCCAGCATATTGATATCGCACTCTACCTTTAAAATGTCTTTTTTGCCCATTTTGTTGCTGCGGGCGTTTTTGATGATGGCAACAGTACAGTCCAGCTTGTCCAGCTGAAGATGGTGGTAAAGGGAAAGGCTTTTTCCCGCCTCAATATGGTCTAATACAAATCCTTCTTCAATTTTTCCTACATTTAACATAATAGTTCCTCCTCTTATACCAGCTCTAACAGTGTGAGAATCAGGGCCATTCGCACATACATGCCGTACTGGACCTGTTTAAAATAGACCGCACGGGGATCATCGTCCACTTCCACAGAGATTTCATTAACACGGGGAAGGGGATGCAGCACCAACATATCCTCCTTGGCAGCTTTCATTTTCTTTTTGTCCAGAATGTAGAAATCCTTTAATCTTACATAATCCTCTTCGTTGAAGAAGCGCTCTCTCTGGACGCGGGTCATATAAAGCAAGTCCAGCTGCGCAATGGTGTCTTCCAGCTTGATAACTTCTTCATAGGGAATGTTCTTTTCCTTCAACATCTCAATAATGTAATCGGGAACCCGCAGTTCTTCGGGGGAAATAAAGATAAAGTGTATGTCCTCATAACGGGAAAGGGCATTGATCAGGGAGTGAACCGTTCTGCCGAATTTTAAATCCCCGCAAAGACCGATGGTAAAATGATTGAGCCGTCCCTTTAAGGAGCGGATGGTCAACAGGTCCGTCAGGGTCTGGGTGGGGTGCTGGTGTCCGCCGTCTCCCGCATTGATAACGGGAATGGAAGACCTGGAAGCCGCAACCATAGCCGCCCCTTCTTTAGGGTGGCGCATTGCGCAGATGTCCGCAAAGCAGGAAATAACCCGGATGGTGTCGGAAACGCTTTCGCCTTTCGAGGCGGAAGAGGAGTTTGCGTCGGAAAAGCCGATAACGCTGCCGCCTAAATTTATCATTGCCGCTTCAAAGCTTAGGCGGGTTCTGGTGCTGGCCTCATAAAAGCAGGTGGCTATTTTTTTGCCGGCGCATCTGTCAGCGTATTTTTCCGGATTCTTTTCAATATCCATTGCCAGCTCAAACAGCGTATCCAGTTCTTCCACGGAAAAATCCAGCGGATTCATTAAGTGTCTCATAAGTATGAACCTCTCTTTCTGAAATGATGTTCCCCGTAAAGACGGGGTATCATAATAAAATCGAAGAGAAATGAATCTCTTCGATTTATTTTTAATTTAAAAATGAAATTAACTCATCTACCGGTTTCCTGCGGGGGGCGACCGGTTCTTCATCTGCGTAGCCAATGGGAATCAGAGCCACCAGCTCTCTATCTTCGGGAAGCTGTAACAGGGAGGAAACAACGGGTCTGTCAAATATTCCCATAATTACGGTTCCAAGACCTGCTTCATGTGCCGCCAGGCAAAATGTCTGGGATGCAACGCCTGCATCATACATCTGCCAGCCGTCGCCTCTGTCGGTAGAAAAGGAACCGTCCCTCTCATAACCGGAGCGGCCTTTGACAACGGTTACGGCGATTAATACGGGGGCGTTTTTGATAATATTGCCGTTATTAGGAAACATTTTGGTTCCCTCGTCTGCGATCTTATCCTTTAAGGCACCTTCCACAGCTATATATCTTGTAATTTGTGTATGCTTCCAGCTGGGCGCGTAAGAAGCGGTTTCAACGATTCCTTTTAATAATTGAGGGTCTACGGCGTCAGGCTTAAATCTGCGGATGCTGCGACGGTTTATGATACATTCCTTTGCTGTCATGAAAATACCTCCTACTTTTGTGTCTGTATTTTTACTATGATACCATATGTGGTAAAGGCTTTCAATGAAAAAATGGGAGAATCATATAAATTCCAAACTGCATTCATTACATAAAGGATCTGGCGGAGGAAGAGAAGGAAGAAATTTCCCGGCTGATGGATACCATTAACAGGCAGCAACAAGAGCTTATCAGTACGTTTTCCGAGATAAACGGAGAGTTTACAAAGCTGAACGCATCCGTAGAGCAGATGGAGGCCGGAAATAATGCCAATGCGGAGGAAAGTACGGGAATTTCCGGAGACGTATCCGAGGTTAGTGCGTTCTGTCAGGCTTTGGGGGATTCTCTGACGGGAAGCTCCAAAAAGACAGCGGGAAGCAGCAATGATAGTAAGATTAAAATTGAAGATGCTATCAGCGGCATTATGAAGAATGCAGAAAACCTTCTGGCGGTCATAGAGCAGGTAAGTGAAAGGACATAAAATCTTGCGCCTCCACGGAGGAAATGGCAGCAGCTTTTACCACGGTATCCCAGGCGTCGGATTCTATTCAGAGCATGTTGGATACTCTTGTATCCCAATCTTCTTAAAATCCGTATTTGCAGTCAGGGCAGTATGTGATATGATAAGGAAAAGCGGCCTGACTATAATTTGGAGGATAAATGAATGGAATTTGTAGAAAAAAAGAGAGTTTTATTTTTTGGACTGCCCTGGACCTTTACCAAATATACGATAGGAGAGGAAATCATCAACATGAAGGCGGGATTTTTAAAAACGGTGGAAGATGACTGCTACATGTATAAGGTAACGGATGTAAAGCTTGAGACTTCTTTGTGGGAGCGGATTTTTAAGCTTGGTACGGTTGTCTGCTACACAGGGGATACTACCCATCAGGTATTAAAGCTTGTCCATATCAAAAATTCCCGTGCCATAAAGGATTATATTTTAGAACAGTCTGAAAAGCAGAGAATGAAAAGGAGAACCTTAAACACCCAGAGTATTAATGCGGGAAACATCGATGAATTTGGCGATGAATAATAAACCACCCGCACAAGGCGGGTGGCTGTTTAGGGGAGGATATATGAATACCTTACCGCAGATAATAAAAGCGGTAAGGTATTGCAAAGGTAATGACTGGCGGTTATTTGACCGTCAGTTTTTACTTTTCCGGCGGTTCAGGATATATTCATACAAAAGACCTGTGCCGAACCAGTAAGGGGCGTAATCGATTCTGATAACGCCGTCGATGTTATAAGGCGAGCTTTCATAATTCCAGGGACAAAGCTTTCTTTTCTTCAAAGCGCTCCCTGTAAGAAATTCCGTGGCAAAGATACAGACAGTATAAAATGCGCCCCTGAAAGGAACCGGCCATTTTTTTATAAACCTATAAGCCGGTTTAAAAAAAGCCGCCATACCATATATAGGAAACATCCACAAAGAAGTATTTCCTTTTAACTTAAAATCTCTATTTTTCAGTCCATTGGCGGCAGTAAACATAATTTCCAAACACCACCCCACGAGACCACAAGTAAAAAAATTTTTAATCATAGCTAAAGTATGTCCCGAAATATCAAAATTATTCAAAAAATATGTTATAATGTCCACGTAAGCCATGAGCAGTGCGAAAACTGTCAGAGACAAATCGGCTGTTCACAGACGAATTTGTCTATGACAGTTTTCATAGGGCGAAGCCCGTGAATTCGTAAAACCGAAGGTTTTACGAATGGGGCACTGCGGAGCCGAACCGGAACTCCAAAAGCTTAACGAAAGGGGCGCTGCGGAGCCGAACCAGCCCCCCAAAGCTTAACGAAAGGGGCACTGCGGAGCCGGACCAGCCCCCCAAAGCTTAACGAAAAGGGCGCTGCGGAGCCGAACCAGCCCCCCAAAGCTTAACGAAAAGGGCACTGCGGAGCCGAACAAAAACCCCAAAAGCCTTTCAAATAAAGTACTACATATTTAACCCCAAAAACAAGCGAGGCAGTTCAAAATGACAGAAAAAGAAACTCTTTCCTACATAGAAAGCTTAAAGCCTTTAGGCTGTCATCCGGGACTTTCCTGCATTTCCGAACTATGCAGACGTTTAGGTGATCCCCAGGATGATTTAAAATTCATACATATAGCCGGGACAAACGGAAAAGGCAGCATTCTTGCGATGCTTTCGGAAACCCTTACAGCCTGCGGATATAAGACAGGACGCTATATTTCTCCTACCATTTCGGAATACAGGGAGCGTTTCCAGATTAACGGACGTATGATAAGCAAAAAGCTTTTATGCGAATATGTGGAAAAGCTGAAATTCCAATGTGAAGAAATGGTTCAGGCGGGATTTTCCCATCCGACGCCCTTTGAGTTTGAAACAGCGCTGGCCTTTTTCTATTTTAAAGAGAAAAAATGCGATGTAGTGGTGCTGGAAACAGGCTTGGGAGGTACGGAGGATGCCACTAATATCATTAAAACGCCGTTAGTATCGGTTATTTCTTCTATCAGTATGGATCATATGGACTTTCTGGGTTCGTCCCTTTCCCAAATTGCCCGAAATAAGGCGGGAATCATCAAAGAAGGAGTTCCGGTGGTAAGCGGCGTGCAGAAGCAGGAGGCTTTAGAAGAAATAGAACGTGCCTGCCAGGAAAAAAACGCGCGGCTTTTTTTGACAAATACGGATAAAAAAAAGCTTCTTTCGGGAACAGACAAAGGAATCCGTTTTTCTTACAAACATTATAAAAAAATGAAGCTTTCTCTTATGGGAGTATACCAGCTTGAAAATGCGGCTGTAGCTTTGGAGACCATTGATTGTTTAAGGAACAACGGAAATTTTTCACTGCCGGAAGAAAAAATCCGTCTTGCCTTTGAACGGGTTTCGTGGCCGGCAAGGTTTGAAAAAATCGCCGGAAAGCCGGATTTTTACATAGACGGGGCCCATAATGAAGGGGCTGTAGGCGCACTTGTACAAACCATAGAGTTTTATTTTACAAATAGGAAAATAATTTATATAATGGGAGTGTTAAAGGATAAGGAGTATGACAGGATGATTCAGTTATCTTATCCTTATGCTGACAGCATTATTACAGTAAAGACTCCGGATCATGAACGTGCTCTTGAGGCTTATGAGCTGGCAAAGGCCGTGTCGGTCTGCCACAAAAAGGTAACGGCGGCGGATAGTCTGGAGGAAGCGGTGGAAATGGCATATCTCATGGCCGGCAGGGATGGGGTTATCATTGCATTTGGCTCCCTTTCCTACCTGGGAGAGCTGACAGCAATTGTAAAAAAGGGAAAATGGACGAGGAGAGACTCCCATGGTAAATAAAGACAAGATAAAAGAGGCGGTTACCCTTTTACTGGAGGGAATCGGAGAGGATATTCACAGAGAAGGGCTGAAAGATACGCCGGACCGCATAGCCAGAATGTATGAAGAAATTTTTGCGGGTATGGATGAAAAAAGTAAGGAACATCTGTCAAAGACCTTTCGTGCGGGAAATAATGAGATTGTACTGGAGAAGGATATTACATTCTATTCCATGTGCGAGCATCACCTGATGCCCTTTTACGGAAAAGCGCATGTGGCATATATTCCTGACGGCAGAGTAGTGGGCTTGAGCAAGCTTGCCAGAACGGTGGAGGTATATGCCAGAAGGCTGCAGATTCAGGAGCAGATGGGGGCTCAGATAGCAGACGCCCTCATGGAGGAATTAGGTGCGAAAGGCGCTATGGTCATGATTGAGGCGGAACATATGTGCATGACCATGCGGGGGATAAAAAAGCCCGGAAGCAAAACCGTGACCATCGTGACAAGAGGTATATTTGCAGAGGATGAAAAACTGCAAAACAGCTTTTACCATATGCTGCAGGGGACATGAAAAAATAAACGGGACAGAAATCCTGCAGGAGAGCGGGAAAGCATAAAAGAGTCTGAAGCTTTGCAGGAGAACAAAAAAGCGCGAAAGAGTCAAAAGTCCGATAAGAACTTAGAAAGGCAAAAAGCGGAGGAAGCTATGAAAGAGGTAAGAAACCATGAGTGATTCAGACGGCAAAAGCATGAAAAGAGCCAGAAAGATTTTAGAGCATCCCGTGTACCAGAAATATGCCAAAAAGATTGCGCACCATGAAAAGAGCCGGAAATTCTGCGGCCACGATATGACGCATTTTCTCAATGTAGCGAGAATTGCCATGCTGTTAAATCTGGAGGAAAATGCGGAACCGATCAGGAAGGATTGGATTTATGGCGCCGCGCTGCTTCACGATATCGGCAGGTTTGTCCAGTATGAGGACGGAACAGACCACGCCTTAGCCTCGGCAAAGTTAGCGCCGGGAATATTGAAGGACTGCGGCTATTCGGAGGAGGAGATTAAGATGATTTCCGAGGCAATTGCCAACCATCGCAATAAGGACATAAAGGATGGTTCCGATTTAAAAGGGATTTTGTACCGGGCGGATAAAGCCAGCAGACCCTGCTATGGCTGTCAGATGCAGTCAGCGTGTAACTGGAAGAAAAAAAAGAAAAATATGAAGCTGGAAATTTGAGGAAAGACATCATGAGAATCGGACAGAAAGAATTTGACACTGCGAATCATACATATGTGATGGGAATTTTAAATGTAACGCCGGATTCCTTTTCGGACGGCGGAAAATGGAACAATATGGATGGGGCGTTATTTCATACGGAGGAAATGATAGAAGCCGGAGCGGATATCATTGATATCGGCGGAGAATCCACAAGACCGGGCTACAGCCTTTTGACAGAAGAAGAGGAGGCGGCGCGGGTCATACCGGTTATTGAAGCAATGAAAAAACGGTTTGACATTCCGCTTTCCCTGGATACCTACAAGTCCTCTGTAGCTCTTTCGGGCATAGAAGCCGGAGCGGATATGATCAATGATATCTGGGGGCTGAAATATGATTCCAATATGGCAGAGGTTATAGCCAGATCGGGACTGCCCTGCTGTCTGATGCATAACAGAAAGGCCGCGGATTACCGCAATTATATGAATGAACTGTTGATGGATATGGAGGAAACCCTGGAAATAGCGGAGAGAGCCGGGATCGGCAGGGAGAAAATCTGTATAGACCCGGGGGTGGGTTTTGGTAAAACCTACGAAAACAATCTGGAAATTATCAATAAACTGGAAATGCTTCATACCTTCGGACTGCCTGTTTTATTGGGAACCTCCCGAAAATCCGTCATAGGGCTGACATTGGATCTGCCGGTGGAAAAACGACTGGAGGGCACCCTTGCCACCACCGTGATGGGAGTTATGAAAGGCGCGGCATTTGTAAGGGTCCATGATGTGAAAGAGAACGTGCGGGCAATCCGCATGACGGAGGCTATTCTGCACAGCTGACAGACAAAGCGGGACTGGAATAAAAAGTGGCCCAAGTCTTTGGCGGTCTGCCAATATATCATACAATGAGCACCATGAAAGGAGCGTACAAAATGGATAAAATTCAGGTAAAGGGCTTAAAGGTATTTGCCCATCACGGCGTATATCCTGAAGAGTCTGCCCAGGGACAGGATTTTTTTGTCAATGTTTGTCTGTATACGGATACAAGACCGGCAGGGAAAGCTGATGACTTGGAGCAGTCGGTGGATTATGGCGAACTGAGTATGTTTGTAGACCGTTATATGAAGAAGCATACCTATAAGCTTTTAGAATCCGTCACGGAAAATCTGGCAAGGGAAATCCTGCTGCGGTATCCTGCGGCAGCTTCCGTAGAGGTTAGCGTGAGCAAACCCTATGCTCCCATACCGCTTCTTTTTGAAGACGTTTCCGTTTCCATAGAGCGCAGTTTTCACGAGGTCTATATCAGCTTTGGCTCCAATGTGGGAGACAGGGAAGAGTATATCAGAAAGGGCTTGGAAACACTGGAAAATGAAAGTGATATTTTTCTTCTGCGGACTTCAAGCATTATTGAAACAGAACCGTACGGCGGCGTGGAAATGGATCCGGTATTAAATGGAGTGGCAAAGATAAAAACCCTTCTGACTCCCTATGAACTGTTAGCAGTATGTAACCGAATAGAGGCGGAAGCCAAAAGGGACCGGGCGGTGCATTGGGGGCCCAGAAGTCTGGATTTGGATATTCTTTTTTATGATAAGAGGATTATGGATGATGAATATCTTACCATTCCCCATATCGATATGAAAAACAGAGCTTTTGTGTTAGAGCCTATGGTGGAAATCGCGCCGGGCTTTGTTCATCCGGTGTATGGAAAAACAATGGTGGATATGTTAAATGAGTTAAAGGGAAAGGTGTAATATGTCTGATAAGAAAAAAATAATTTTAGTATTTTCTCTGGTATTTGTTTTCATTGCGGGGTTCTTTGTTTTTCAGGAAGTAAAGGTGCTTTTGTATAAGAACCCGGAAGGAACTGTCGGAAATACAGGCGGGAATATCAATAACGGCGGACTGTTCTGTCAGGTGGGCGACAAGGTATATTTTGCCAACCAGTATGATAACGGAACTTTGTATGTGATGAATGTGGATGAAACCGACGTCAGGAAGCTTAGCGATGCAAAGCCTATGTATATGAATGCGGATGATAACTATCTTTACTATTTTGTAAATGATGTGTCGGCGCCTTCGGGACTGGGAGGCTTTGCGCTCCAGATGCTGGGAATCTACCGCAGTGATTTAAAGGGAAAAAAGGCAAAATGCTTAGACAGAGCCCTATGCACATCCATGAAATTAATGGACAATACGCTCTATTATGCAAGGTATGACAAGGAAACAAAGACTACCTTATATCAGGTGGATGTCCGCAGGGGAAAAGGAGAAGAGGTTCTTGATTTTGAAATGAATCCCGCCTCCAGTTACGGAAATATGATTTACTACAATGGAGTGGATGGGGACCATTATCTCTACAGCTTTAATACGCTTACAGGCCAGACTCAGATGGTGTATGACGGCAATGTATGGAATCCCGATGCCCAAGGGGACTATATTTATTTTATGAATATTTCAGATGACTATAAGCTGTGCAGGTATGACATGGCAACAGGAGAAGTTCAGACCCTGACCCAGGACAGGATTGATTGTTATCTGGTCTGCGGAAATTACATTTTTTACCAAAAAAATTCCCAAACAGAGCCGGCTCTTAAAGTTATGTATACGGACGGCTCGGACCCCCGCGTGCTTGCGGAAGGCAATTATACATCCATTAACGCTACCTCCAAATTTGTTTATTTTATGGGATTTGGCGAGAATGTACCAATGTATAAGATTTCTTTAGAGAGTGGGGACTTTCAGGTTATGACTTTTGATGCGGCAAGGGATGCGGCGGCAGAAAATGCAAAATAGATTTTGAAAAACGCAAAACGGATTTGGAGCGGAAACGATATGGAAACGAAGAATTTGGATTTACAGAAGCTGCGGGACGAAATTGACAGGATTGACAAACAGATTGTGGATCTTTATGAAAGCAGAATGGAAATTTGCAAAGAGGTTGCAGAATATAAAATAGAGACCGGGAAAAAGGTCTTTGACAGAGTGAGGGAAGAGGAGAAAATCAGAAAAGTCAAAGCCTTAACATCTGATGAGTTCAGCAGCCGTGCCGTTGAAGAATTGTTTGAGCAGATCATGTCTGTAAGCAGAAAGCTTCAATACAAGCTTTTAGCGGAGCATGGCAGTATAGGACGTCTTCCTTTTATGGGAGTTGACACTTTGCAGGAGGGCAAAGTGAGAGTGGTGTTTCAGGGGGCGGAAGGCGCTTATTCCCAGGCGGCCATGGTACAGTATTTCGGAGAGAAAATAGACAGCTTCCATGTGGATACCTTCCGGGATGCCATGAGTGCAATTGAAGAGGGAAGTGCGGATTTTGCGGTACTGCCTATTGAAAATTCCACAGCGGGAATCGTAAGCGATATCTACGACTTGATGGTAGAGTTTGAAAATTACATTGTAGGGGAGCAGATCATTAAAATCGAGCATTGCCTTTTAGGCGTGCCCGGAAGCAGAATAGAAGAGATTCAAACGGTCTATTCCCATCCACAGTCTTTGATGCAGAGCGCAAGGTTTTTGAACCGGTACGGCTGGAAGCAGATCAGTATGCAGAATAATGCCTTTGCGGCAAAAAAGGTAGTGGAGGATCAGGATAGATCCCAGGCGGCAATTGCCAGCTCCTATGCAGGAGAAATATACGGGCTGGAGGTTTTGAAACGGGGTGTGAACCAGTCCGATACCAATTCCACCAGATTTATCATTGTGACCAATCAGAAGGTGTTTTTAAAGGATGCGAAAAAAATCAGCATCTGTTTTGAAATTCCCCATGAAAGCGGTTCCCTGTATCATATGCTTTCTCATTTTATTTATAATAATCTGAATTTATGTAAAATCGAAAGCCGCCCTATCGAGGACAGAAACTGGGAATACCGTTTCTTTGTGGATTTCGAGGGGAACCTGGCTGATGGAGCGGTTAAGAACGCTTTGCGGGGCTTAAGGGACGAGGCAAGGAATATGAAAATCCTGGGAAACTACTAAAAGCGGAAAGAGAAGGCCGGCATAACAAAGAAGGGCAGGACTGGAAAGCCGGCATAGTAAGGAAAGACAGGATGAGAAGGCCGGCATAACAAAGAAAGGCAGGACAAAAAAGCCGGTCAGAAACGACAGGCGGTGTAAGGAAGAAAAACAGAAATAGTTCAGACAGAAAGAGGAAGGTCATATGGCAGTTAAAACATTTGCGGCAATTGATGTAGGCTCTTATGAGCTGTCCATGAAAATATTTGAAATTTCGCCAAAATCCGGCATCCGGGAAATCGATTGTATCAGGCATAGAATTGCGCTGGGAGTGGATTCTTATAACACGGGAAAAATTACCATAGAAAAGCTGGATGAACTTTCAGAGATTTTGCGGGAATTTGACCGGATTATGAAATCCTACAGGGTGGACGATTATAAGGCCTATGGCACAAGCGCCATCAGGGAAACCAGAAATACTATGATCGTGCTTGACCAGATTAAAAACCGGACGGGAATTTCGGTGGAAGCGATCAGTAATTCCGAGCAGCGTTTTTTAGACTATAAGGCGGTTGCTACAAGAGGAAAGGAATTTGACGACTGTATTGAGGGCGGAACGGCGATACTGGATATCGGCGGCGGAAGTATCCAGATTTCCCTTTTTGAAAACGATACTCTGGTAACTACCCAGAATATGCGTCTGGGCGTTATGAGGATGCGGGAGAGGCTGGAGACGTTGTCCCCTAAAACCACACAGTATGAAAGACTGATTGAAGAGGTGGTAAATAACCAGTTTTCCCTGTTTAAAAAATTTTATTTAAAGGACAGGGAAATTCAGAATCTGATCATTATAGACGACTATATTTCTCCGGTATTGCAAAATAAGGAAGTCTGCAAGGACCGGGGCAATATGGATAATCAGAAGTTCATGGAGTTTTATGATAAGATTTTTCATAAAAATCCCGGGGAAATCAGCAGATGGCTGGAAATTTCCGAGGAGCACGCTTCTCTTTTGTTCCATAGCGCAGTTTTGACCAAGCGGATTATGGAGGTGCTGGGAGCGCAGCATATCTGGGCGCCGGGGGTATCCATCTGTGACGGAATTGCTTATGAATATGCCCAGCAGAATAAGCTCCTTTTAGAAGTCCATGATTTTGAACAGGATATTATTGCTTCCACTGCCAATATCAGCAAAAGATATATGTGCAGCAGAAAGCGTAATGAGATTATGGAACATCTTGCCCTTTCCATATTTGATACCATGAAAAAGGTCCACGGTCTTTCAAAAAGGGAACGGCTTCTTTTACAGATTGCGGCCCAGTTAAATGACTGCGGGAAATATATATCCCAGATTGATGTGGGAGAATGCAGCTTCCGTATCATTATGGCGACGGAGATCATCGGCCTGTCCCATGCGGAACGGGAAATTGTCGCCTATGTGGCGAAATACAATCGGGATGAATTTGAGTATTATGAGGCTTTGAGTGAAAAGACTACCTTGAGCAGGGAGACCTATCTGATCATTGCCAAGCTGACGGCAATTTTACGGGTTGCCAACGGCCTGGATCGGAGCCACAAACAGAAGTTTAAAGAAGTGAAAACGGTTTTAAAGAATAATGAATTGATTATCAGCGTGGACACCGCAGAAGACATTACACTGGAAAAAGGCCTTCTTACTACAAGGGCAAAATTCTTTGAAGAGGTTTACAGTGTAAGGACGGTCATTAAGCAGAAGCGTCATGTTTAGGAGGTATGAGTATGTCAGAAGCATTGGATTATTTAAAGCCCGAATATTACGATAACAGGGAATTAAGCTGGCTGAAATTTGATTACCGTATATTGAGTGAGGCACGGGATAAGACAAACCCGCTTTTTGAGCGTTTGAAATTTTTGAGTATTACCGCTTCCAACCTGGATGAATTTTTTATGGTAAGGGTTGCGTCCTTAAAGGATATGGTTCATGCGGGCTACGAAAAAGAAGACATAGCGGGAATGACGCCCAAAAAGCAGCTTCTTGCCATCAACGAGGATACCCATGCGTTAGTAAACCTTCAGTATTCAACCTATAACAGAAGCCTTGTGCCTTTGTTGAAGCAGCAGGGGGTGCAGATGATTGCCCATCATGAAGGCTTAAACAAAAAGCAGGCGGCTTTTGTTGATAAATATTTTGAGGATAATGTGTATCCGGTTCTGACTCCTATGGCGGTGGATTCTTCCAGACCTTTCCCTCTTATCAGGAATAAATCCCTGAATTTAGGCGCTCTTGTCAAGAAAAAGCCGGATAAAAGCGAAAAGACCAAGGGAGAAAAAGGCAAAGAAGAAAAGGGGAAAGACGATAAGAACCGGGAGGTTGAGTTTGCTACGGTTCAGGTGCCGAGCGTTCTGCCCAGAGTGGTGGAAATTCCCGACGATAAAGAGAGAGTTTTCATTTTTTTAGAGGAAATAATAGAAAGGAACATTGAGAAGCTCTTTTTGAATTATGATGTATTATGCATCCATCCCTTCCGTATTATGAGAAATGCGGATTTAAGCATAGGAGAAGATGAGGCGGAAGATTTATTAAAAGAAATCGAGAAACAGCTAAAGAAGAGACAGTGGGGCGAAGCAATCCGTTTAGAGGTGGAAGAAGGGGTTGACAAAGCGCTTTTAAAAATGATTCGGAAAGAATTGAAGATTTCCGAAGAGGATATTTATTATATCAACGGACCTCTGGATTTAACCGTGCTTATGAAGCTTTACGGGGTGGAGGGCTTTGAGCATTTCAAGGAAGAGCCTTATGCCCCCCAGCCGGTGCCGGAGCTTCCCGGGGACTGCGATATTTTTGGGGAAATCAGGAAAAGGGATATTTTATTGCATCATCCCTACCAGACCTTTACGCCGGTTGTGGATTTTATCAAGACGGCGGCAAAAGACCCCCGGGTGCTGGCTATTAAACAGACTCTTTACAGGGTCAGCGGCAATTCTCCCATTATAGCGGCTCTGGCCCAGGCGGCGGAAAATGGCAAGCAGGTTTCTGTTCTGGTAGAGTTAAAGGCCAGATTTGACGAAGAAAACAACATAGTCTGGGCGAAAATGCTGGAAAAAGCCGGCGTTCATGTTATCTACGGTCTGGTGGGTTTAAAAACCCATAGCAAGATTACTCTTGTAGTCCGGAAAGAGGAGGACGGCATCAGGCGGTATGTGCATCTGGGAACCGGTAATTATAATGACGCCACGGCAAAGCTGTATACGGATTTGGGACTTTTAACCTGCAGGGAAGATATCGGCGAGGACGCTACGGCAGTATTTAACATGCTGTCCGGTTATTCGGAGCCAAGGAGCTGGAACAAGCTTTCCTTAGCGCCCCTTTGGCTAAAGGACCGCTTTATCTATATGATAGAAAGGGAAACGAAATTCGCCAAGGCCGGAATGGAGGCCAAGATTGTGGCAAAGATGAATTCCCTCTGCGACAGGGAAGTGATCAGCGCCCTTTATGCGGCAAGCGCTGCAGGAGTAAAGATCGACCTGATCGTCCGGGGTATCTGCTGTTTAAAAACCGGAATTCCCGATGTTTCGGAAAATATTACGGTTCGTTCGATTGTAGGGACATTTTTGGAGCATAGCAGGATTTTCTATTTTGAAAACGGCGGAGACGAAGAGTACTACCTCTCCAGTGCAGACTGGATGCCTCGTAACCTGCGGCGCAGGGTGGAAATCCTGTTTCCGGTGGAACAGCCGGATTTAAAGGAAAGAATCGCCCATATTTTAAGCTGTCTGCAAAAGGATACCCTAAAGGCGCAGATTTTGAAGGCCGACGGTTCTTATGAGAAGGTGGATAAAAGGGGAAAGGAATCCTTCGGGGCCCAGAAATATTTTTGTGAAGAGGCTAAAAATTTAACAAAGGCCATGGAAGGCGATATTTTAAAGGAGCGGGTATTTATCCCGGAGATACATCATGAGTAAAAAAGCAGTAATATTTGATTTGGACGGAACCCTTACGGATACTTTGAAATCCATTTGGAAATCGGCAAACCTGGCGCTTTCGGACGTGGGACTGCCTCCCTTTGAGATAGACCGTTACCGCTATTTTGTGGGAGACGGCGCGGCGGAGCTTGTAAAAAGGGCGTTGGTTGCTAACGGGGATACAGAGCTGGTTCATCTTGATGAAATGGCGGAAAGCTATCGAAAGTATTTTGAAAAATATGTAAATTATGAAGTAAAACCCTACGAAGGCATTCCGGAGTTGCTAAATGCCCTAAAAGAAAAAGGGCTTCTTCTGGCGGTTAATTCCAATAAACCCCAGGAGAGGACCGTCAATGTGGTAGAAAAAAATTTCGGAAAGGGAACCTTTGACATCCTTGTGGGGCAGAGCGATGAGCGGGCAAGGAAGCCTGCTCCCGACGGCGTATTCTATATTATGGAACAGCTGGGACTTGTCAGGGAAGAGGTTATTTACCTGGGAGATACCTGTGTGGATATGAAAACGGGAAAATCCGCAGGAGTTTATACCGTAGGCGCTTTGTGGGGATTTCGGGACAGACAGGAGCTGGAAGAAAATCACGCGGATGCCATTATTGAACATCCTATGGAGCTGTTAAAGTATTTATAAGTTTTGCGGGCAGGGCCCGGGAAGGAAGCCGATTGCTTTCGGGAGAAAACGAAGGAAGCTTTGCCCTGGATTCTGCTACGGCTTTTAGAAAGGCAGGATTTCTTGAATCACCGTCCTTTCGACCCTTGATGAGGAGATATTATGGAAAACAGAATAAAATTAATTGCCACAGACGTGGACGGAACTTTAGTAAAGGATTCTTCCAGAGAGGTTTATGATGAGATGATAGAGGTCATCCGCGATTTAAAAGATGCGGGGGTTCACTTTGTCATAGCCAGCGGAAGGCAGTATGGCAGCATTCGTAAAATGTTTGCAGCTACAAAGCGGAAGCTGAGTTATATTGCGGAAAATGGCGCCCATATTATTTTAAACGGGGAAAACTTTTCAGTTACCACAATGGATAGAGGCTATGTGGAAGAGATCATGGCAGATTTAAGAGGCTTATATTCGGAGGGCTGTCATGTGGTGGCGTCTACGGCAAACGGATGTTATCTGGAATCGAAGGATGAGGCTTTTATTCATCTGATTTCGGAAGAATATCGCAACGATGTGACCTTGACGGAGGACATTTTAAAGGCGGATGCGGAAATTATCAAGCTTGCCGTTTACAAAAAGGGAACAATCCGTCCCATAGGCGAGTCTGCGTTGATTCCTAAATGGCAGGACAAAGTAAAAGTGACTATGGCAGGAGAAGAATGGGTTGACTTTATGGATAAAAGTGTGGATAAGGGAAATGCTTTAAAGAAAATCCAGGAAACCCTTCAGATCAGCAGAGAAGAAACCATGGTCTTCGGGGACAATAACAATGATTTGGGAATGATCTTATCGGCAAAGGAAAGCTATGCCGTAGAAAATGCGGTGGAAGAATTGAAGGCCGCAGCAAAGCATAGCTGCCCGGATTATACAAAAAAGGGAGTCTGTCAGGTGTTAAGGCAATTATTGGCAGAGGAGAAAAGCCGGGAATAATTTGCATTTCCGGGAGCAACACTCTAAAGAGTGAAGCCGGATGGGTAAACGTGATTGTGGAGGGGATTTTGATCCTGGATGAATTATGCAGCAATAAAATTGTAGAAAGAACGATATGGAAGAAAGGATTTTTCGTGTCGGAAGAATTGGAAAGGAGGTAAGAAGGATGCCCGATTTTGATGATGAAGTAGTAAAATGCTTTTTGGAAAAGCAGCTTAAGCTTTTTCCGGAGCCGGTAGCGGAAACTATGGAAGAGGCTCAGAATTTTCTGGAGGAATGCATGGCGGTTGTGGTAAATTCTCCCAAAGAGGTATGGGAATATTTCGATGAAGAAGGCGTCGATGTGGAAGGAATGGACGAGGAAGAGATTCTGGATGCGGATGAGGTCTTTGAGGTGGGGGATGGAAGGTATCTGATTGTGGAAGGATGAGATTTAAAGGGGGATTGGCGGGATATAACGTGCTTAGGGGGGACGGACTCCGGCTTAGAAGGGGCTTAGCTTTCAGATGCTTTCTGCAAAAGAATATATTTATTTCAGGAACGCGCTTGCGCTCCGGCAAAAGCGTAGCGGCACATAAGATTGCAAAGAACGCAATCTAAATGCTGACGCTTTTGCAGGGTTCCTTCAATTAAATATATTTTTTGCAGAAAGCATCTGAAAGCTAAGCCCCTTTTAAGCCGGAGTTCGTCCCCCTAAGCACGTTATCCTGCCAATTTCTAAGAATTAGGCTTGTGTAAGGAGGGGGTAGGGGAATGGATTTATTTATATGGGTATGAGTGCCCTGATATGGAGTGGTGTGAGAGCAGGTAATGTTGCTCAACCCTTTATTTTATCAAAGATTTCCATAAATCCGTTGTGGTTATTGTCCGATTTTGTTACATAATCCGCAACAGCCTTTGCATCCTCCGTTCCGTTGCACATGCAGACGCCGTATCCTGCGGCCTGTAGCATGGAAATGTCATTTGCCGCATCTCCCGCAGCGATGGAATTCTTTATATCTATGCCAAGATGTCCGCATAAAAACCGGATCGCATTTCCTTTGGAGGCTTCTTTCATACAGCATTCCAAATAAACGGAAGAGGAGTAGAAGGTGTGCAGCTTGTCCCCCGTTCGGGATTCTAATGTATTGCGGAAGGCTTCCAGCTTGTCTTTGCCGTCTAACTGAATGAGGATCAGCTTAAAAGGTTCTTTGTCCAAAGCGGAAATAATGTCGTCCGTGATAATGGCGGGCATATGAATATGTTCCCGGTAGTAAGCCAGTTCTTCGTTGTCCTTTGGAGAAATGATACTGTTGTCAGTATAGGTGTGGGCGTGAACATCACATTCATTAGAAAGCTGTAGTACTTTTTTAACGTAATTATACGGAACACGCTGTTCCCATATAGATTTTTCCTGTTCACAGTCGTAAACAAGAGCGCCGTTATAGGCAATCACAAAGGTGCCGGGGAAGTTCAAGCCAAGCTTTTCTCTTGTTTCCAGGATGCTGGCTAAAGGCCGGCCGCTGGATAAAACGAAGCGCCCGCCCTGGGCGGTAAAATTATCAATGGCTTCATAAATCCGGGGAGAAAGATTCTTCCTGTCATCAAGCAGTGTGCCGTCCATATCGGAAAAAATAATCCTGTTTTTGTATCTGCCGTTTTTTCTCCGGTATTCTTTTATGTTCTCCAGAATATCATAAGGAATGCAAAGCTTGCCGTATCCGCATCCTAAATCCAGGTTGGGCTTGGTAGTGCCGTGAAAATCCGAACCGCCGGAAATCAATAAGTCATATTTATCCGCCAGCGCCCTCATCTGACGTTCCTCTGAAGAGGTGTAGGTGGAATAGATGGCTTCTATACCCGCAAGTCCGACACCCTTTAACTGTGCCACCAGCTTATCAAGCCTTTCATCGCTTAAATGATATAAAACCGGATGAGCCAGTATGGGCACGCCCCCGGCCCTTAAAATCAATTCAACAGCCTGCATGGGAGTTACTTTTTCCCGGGGCAGGAAACAGGGAGCGTGGTCCCCGATATAGCGGTCAAAGGCTTCGCTCATGCTTTTGACAAAGCCTTTTTCCCACATATATTTGGCATAATGAGCTCTGGTCAGCACAGAACCGGGAAAATATTCACGCATTTCCTCATAGGTAACGGGAACGCCGTGTTCTGTCAGCTTTTCACACATTTTCCGGTTGCGCAGGTCTCTGGAATCCTGAAAATCCTTCAGGTATTTTTTAAATTCCTTTCCGCTGTAATCAATATAAAGTCCCAGAATATGAATATCCTTTCCTTCATATTCCGTGGAAAATTCAATGGCGGGAATAACTTCTATGCCGGTTCCTTTCGCTGCCTGAACGGCGGCCTCGATTCCTTCCGTGGTATCGTGATCGCTTAAGGCAAAAGCAGAAAGCCCTTTCTCGATGGCATAGGAAACCAGCTCCTCCGGCGAAAAGCTTCCGTCTGATTTATTGGAATGTACATGTAAATCAACTGTTTTCATATAACACACCTCTATTTGCTGCGTTTATCATGAATGTCTGTATCATGAATGGTTTTATCATGGTATCCGGTATCATAATGGTTCATTTCTTTGTGAATACTGTCCGGCATCTTTTATGAATACTGTCCGGTTTAAGCGCTGATTCGCATTTTGGCGGCCGGCTTAATTATTATCGTCTTCCGTATTAGCAGTATAGACGGTTCTCTTTCTTGCCATTTCATCGCTTTCCAGATACTCGTCATAGGTGGTGATCTTATCGATTAAGGTGCCGCCGGGTAGAAGCTCCATGATTCGGTTGGCGGTAGTCTGCACAAACTGGTGGTCATGGCAGGCAAACAGCACAACGCCGCCGAATTTGATCAATCCGTTATTTAAAGCGGTAATGGATTCCATGTCCAAATGGTTGGTAGGCTCATCCAGTACAAGGCAGTTAGCTCCGCTGATCATCATTTTGGAAAGGAGACAGCGGACCTTCTCGCCACCGGATAGGATCCGTACCTTTTTAACGCCGTCCTCTCCGGCAAAAAGCATACGTCCCAGGAATCCTCTTACATAAGTAATGTCGTCCACGGGAGAGTAGCCCATAAGCCAGTCCGCAATGGTTAAATCGTTGTCAAATTCCTCGGTGGAATCCTTGGGGAAATAAGCCTGGGAGGTGGTAACGCCCCATTTAAAGGAGCCTTCATCCGGCTCAAGCTCTCCCATAAGGATTTTGAAAAGAGTTGTTTTGGCTAATTCGTTGCCGCCTACAAACGCTACCTTGTCGTCATGGTTTAAAATGAAGGATACATGGTCCAATACCTTTTCTCCGTTAATGGTTTTGGTAATGTTCTCCACGCTTAAAACCTCGTTGCCGATTTCCCTGTCGGGACGGAAATCGATATAGGGATATTTCCTGCTGGAAGGTCTGATATCATCCAACTCGATTTTTTCCAAAGCTCTTTTACGGGAAGTCGCCTGCTTGGATTTGGAGGCGTTGGCGGAGAAACGGGAAATAAATTCCTGCAGCTCCTTGATTTTTTCTTCCTTTTTCTTGTTGGCTTCCTTCATCTGCTTGATCAAAAGCTGGCTGGACTCGTACCAGAAGTCGTAGTTGCCTGCATATAACTGAATTTTGCCGTAATCAATATCCGCAATATGGGTGCAGACCTTATTTAAGAAATAACGGTCATGGGATACTACGATAACCGTATTTTCAAAATCGATGAGAAAATCCTCCAGCCATGAAATGGCGTCTAAATCCAAATGGTTGGTAGGCTCATCCAAAAGCAGAATATCGGGACTGCCAAAAAGGGCTTTGGCAAGGAGCACCTTAACCTTTTCACTGCCGTTTAAGTCGCTCATAACGGAGTAGTGAAGTCCCGTATCGATGCCGAGACCGTTTAACAATACGGCTGCATTGGTCTCCGCATCCCAGCCGTCCATCTCTGCAAATTCCGCTTCCAGTTCGCTGGCGCGGATGCCGTCTTCATCCGTAAAATCTTCCTTGGCGTAGATGGCGTCCTTTTCCTTCATGATCTCATACAATCTGGCGTTTCCCATAATGACAACATCCATGACCGGATAGGAGTCATATTTGAAATGATCCTGCTCCAAAACGGAAAGTCTCTGTCCCGGTGTGATGATAATGTCTCCGTTGGTGGTTTCCAATTGTCCTGAAAGTATTTTTAAGAAAGTGGATTTGCCGGCGCCGTTGGCACCGATCAGTCCATAACAGTTTCCTTCCGTAAATTTAATGTTTACTTCTTCAAATAAGGCTTTCTTACCTACCCGGTAAGTTACGTTGCTTGCTTGTATCATTGCCCGTTCCTCCTGAAAATTTGGGTTTTACAGTCACTCTTTCTATTTTACAGAAATTAGTAAAAATTGCAAGAAAAACCCGGGCCTTTATGCAATGACCCGGTTTTTTCCTTCGTTTTTGCCCTTATACAGGTTTTTATCGGCGACGGATATAAGCTTTGTCATGGCATATCCCGATTGATATTCCGCCATGCCAAAGGTCATGGTAACGCCGATCAGCGCATCGCCGGCCTTCGTTCTGGATTTGGAAATGGCTTTTCGGATATTTTCGGCAATGGGTGCGGCGGTCTGTACGCTGCCGTGGATGAGAATCAGTATTTCTTCGCCACCCCAGCGGCATACCTTTGCATCCTCCGGTATATTGGAACAGATGATATCCGCTACGTTGACCAGTATGTCGTCGCCTACATTATGTCCGTAAGTGTCATTTACCATTTTGAAATCATCGATATCGCCTATGACAACTGAAAAAATTTCCCCTTTGCTTTTAAAATGCTCTACCGCTTCCTTTAAATGAACGTCTATGCTGCGCCGGTTCAAGAGTCCGGTCAAAGGATCTTTGCTGGAAACATCCGATAAAATACGATTTTGGGATTCTAAGCGCATCTCGTTTCTCCGGATTTCGATAGTGAATAAAACGGAGAAAAATATCAGCATGAAAAAAGCGAGAGCGGAATTCAAATTGTAAGCAATGGTCAGATTCTTGTCATAAACACGCCAGGTATAAATGGGGTCTATGTATACGCTTAAAATTCTGGTCAGGATAAATACGCACATGGCAATAAAGGTAAATACAAAAGGCTTTACCGCATTGCGTCCGAACTGTGTGGTGGAATAGGAGAGATAAAATGCCACAGGAATCAGTGCCAGAATGTAGATCATATAGCCCCATTCCCATCCCGCTAAAAGCGTAGCAAGGGGAGAGTGGATTAAAATCTCCACAAAGCAGCACAGATAGGCGGTATAAAACTTCCCCTTTTTAGGCAGAATGGTACCGATGATCAGATAAAAAATAACGGATAAAAAATTGTAAACATATAAAATTGTATAGTGCAAAGAATAAAATCTGACGGTAATGGCAATGTGAACAAATGCTAGTGCATAGCAGATAAAGCGGTATTTGTTCACATCCGGAAGAATTCGCTTTCCGGTCAGCACATCCGTCAGATTCTTAATAAAGCGCTTACATATATTCATAAAGAATCCCCTTATATTTTGGTGTGAACCATTATATGGAAATATCGATATTGGCTCCGATGTGAGGATTTACGGATAACTCCATAGAATGATCCATCATGGAAGTAAGATTTGAACCCAGATCAGTGGCTAAGTCCAAAGTTTTGTCCAACATGGCGATTCCTACGCTGTTCATTAAATCGGTCTGTGCCATTGACATGGATAAAGCCGCAATATCCATCTTTCATCCCTCCTTAAAATTTATTTTGTATAAAACTTTATAATTAGTTACATTTTAGCACATTCAGATAAAAATACAACTGGTTTATCAGATATTTGCTCATATTTTTTCGGAGTTCCAAAGGTGGTTTTGCTGGACAAAAAGAATAAAAAAAGCTATAATATTTTTAATTTATTGCCTGCATAAAGGTGGCATTTATAAAAGAGAGGGATCGGATATGGCATTTGGACTTGTACCGTTGGAAAAACGACTGAAAGACAATATTCGCAATTACAGCCTTGACCAGATTTATGAAATCGGGCAGCTGTCCCGGTTTTTAGAAGGCATCAATATAGTGACGGGCATTAGCCTTTTGCTGACTGACAGGCATGGAGAGAAAGCGGTCAGTGCAGGCAATTTCGTAGGCTTTAAGCCGGATACGGTAAATGCCCCCGGCAAAAAGATACGGGTGGCGGGCAGAACGATTGCACACCTTTATACAAAGGAAGAGGAAAACGGCGATAGGGTAAAGGAAAGCTTGGTGGAGGCTGTGGTAGCGCAGCTGACGGAGCAGGCCGCGAAATCCTATGAGGCCGCCGAGCTGTCCTTATATGTAGACGATTTGGAGAAAAAACTGGAAAAGGAGCAGTATCGGGTAAAGCACGGGGAAAAAGAAGACGCTTTGACCGGTGTGCTCAACAGTACTTATTTTGACAATAAAATGCAGATTATTGACCGTTCCCAGGCAGTGCCGGTGGCGGTTATCTGTGCCAATATCAATGACTGGAAATATGTCAACGACAATTTCGGGGATGAAGAGAGCGACCGTTTGATTCAGGTGGTTGCGGGATTTTTAAAGCAAGAGGCAAAGGCGGAGTATATTATCGGCAGGTGCGGCGGAGATTTCTTTAATGTTTTGATTCCCATGGCGGAGGATGGAGAAGCGGAAGACTATTGCAAGAGGGTACAGCAGAAGTGTCTTGAGTTTGAAGATGCACATTTAGCCCCCAGCGTAGCCTGTGGATCTGTAATCAAGTATAATGTGGAGCAGGCTCTTGCGGATTTGGTTTCCGATGCCGAATACGAGATGTTCGATAACAAATTCGAGATAAAGAATGCCCCCGGATACAGGGAGCGGTTGGAAAAACGATGAAAAGAAAAGCAGTATTTTTTGATATAGACGGAACATTATATGAACAGGGAAAGCCTGTGGAAGAGTCTGCCATAGAAGCAATCCGGGAAATCCGGAGAAAAGGGCATCTGGCCTTTATCTGTACAGGCAGAAGCCGGGTCATGGTTCCAAAGGAACCGGTTCTATCCATAGGCTTTGACGGAGTGGTGGCATCCTGCGGCACTTATGGGGAATATGACAAGGAGACGTTGTTCCATTATCCCCTGTCCAAGGAACAGTATATCAAAATGATCACGACCTTCCGAAAATATAATGCCATGTATATATTAGAGGGAACGGAATATATTTATTATGATGAGGAAATGGTAAACGATTTTGAAAATGACTGGTATCTCAGGCATATAAACACCATGCTTCCTCATAATTTTTTGCCCGTGCAGGAGGTTTCTGACATCAACGCCTGCAAGGCAAGCATTCATGCCAGAAATGTGGAGCCGGAGGAAATATACAGGAGCCTCGGAGAAGATTTTGAGGTGCTAGAGCATGTTTTCGGCGTGGCGGAATTTGTGCCCAAAGGGTTTTCCAAGGCGAAGGGAATCGAGCTGATGTGTGAAAAGCTGGGAATCGGTCTGGAGGATACCATAGCGGTGGGAGACAGCATAAACGATGTGGATATGCTCAAATTCGCCAAAATCGGCGTTTGCATGGGAAACGGAAGCGTCCCGGCAAAGGAATGTGCGGACTATATTACCACAGGAATCCATGAGGATGGTATTTATCACGCCATGGAACATTTCGGACTGTTATAGGTTCTGAAAAGGTCTAATTATAAAATAAGTATTAAATGTGCCTGATTCAGGGGTCTATAAGAAAAAGTGAGAACACGTGAGAAAAACATATGAAAAAGAGAGGAAAAGGAAGCAATATCGGTTTAGATGGGTTTGCAACACCTTTCATTAATTACTAATATATGGGTTGTAGTTAGCACTCAAAGGAAGTGAGTGCTAATAAAAAGAAAAAATTTAAATGACATATAAGGAGGCTTTTAATTATGAAATTAGCACCACTTGGCGACAGAGTCGTATTAAAACCGTTAGTTGCAGAAGAGACAACCAAATCCGGCATCGTCCTTCCGGGAACTGAAAAAGAGAAACCCCAGCAGGCTGAGGTTGTGGCGGTAGGTCCGGGAACCGAAAAGGTTAAGATGGAAGTAAAGGAAGGGGATAAAGTTATTTATTCCAAATATGCGGGAACAGAGGTTAAAGCCGATGATGAAAACTTTATTATCGTAAGCCAGTCGGATGTTCTTGCGGTTATCCAGTAAGCGGAAAAAGTCAGAAAAAATATTGTGGAAATATTAGGAGGTCATAAAAATGGCAAAAGAGATTAGATATGGCGCAGAGGCGCGTGCAGCATTGGAATCCGGCGTAAACCAGTTAGCCGATACCGTAAGAGTAACCTTAGGACCGAAAGGAAGAAATGTAGTTTTGGATAAATCCTTCGGCGCACCGTTGATTACCAACGACGGCGTTACCATCGCAAAGGAAATCGAGTTAGAGGACGCTTTTGAAAACATGGGAGCACAGCTTGTAAAAGAGGTTGCAACCAAAACAAACGATGTAGCAGGAGACGGTACTACCACCGCAACTGTTTTGGCACAGGCTATGGTAAACGCAGGCATTAAGAACCTGGCGGCAGGCGCGAACCCTATCATTTTAAGAAAGGGCATGAAAAAAGCCACTGACTGCGCAGTGGAAGCTATTGCAAAAATGAGTTCAAAGGTAAAGGGCAAAGAGCATATCGCTAAAGTTGCGGCAGTTTCTTCAGGAGATGAGGAAGTAGGTAATCTGGTAGCTGACGCAATGGAAAAAGTTTCCGGCGACGGCGTTATTACCATTGAGGAAAGCAAGACCATGCAGACAGAGCTTGACCTGGTAGAAGGTATGCAGTTTGACAGAGGTTACATTTCCGCATATATGGCAACAGATATGGAGAAGATGGAAGCAGTTCTGGATAATCCTTATATTTTAATTACAGATAAGAAAATCAGCAATATTCAGGAAATCCTGCCTCTGTTAGAGCAGATCGTACAGTCGGGAGCAAAGCTTTTGATCATTGCGGAGGATGTTGAGGGCGAAGCGCTTACTACTTTGATCGTCAATAAACTGCGCGGAACCTTCAACGTAGTTGCGGTTAAGGCGCCGGGCTATGGCGACAGAAGAAAGGCAATGCTTGAGGATATTGCGATCCTGACAGGCGGACAGGTAATTTCTTCCGAGCTTGGCATGGATCTGAAGGAAACCGCCATGGATCAGCTGGGCCGTGCAAAATCGGTTAAGATTCAGAAGGAAAATACGGTTATTGTTGACGGAGAGGGTGAAAAATCCGCTATTGATGCAAGAATCGCAAGCATCAAACAGCAGATTGACGAGACGACGTCCGACTTTGACAGAGAAAAATTACAGGAAAGACTTGCCAAACTGGCAGGCGGCGTAGCAGTTATCCGCGTAGGTGCGGCTACCGAAACAGAAATGAAAGAAGCAAAGCTTCGTTTGGAGGATGCTCTGGCAGCTACAAGAGCGGCAGTGGAAGAAGGCATCATTGCAGGCGGCGGTTCTGCATATATCCATGCGGCAAAGGAGGTAGAAAAGCTGGCTGAAAAGCTGGAAGGCGATGAAAAGACCGGAGCACAGATTATTCTGAAGGCTTTGGAGGCTCCTTTATATCATATTGTATCCAATGCAGGACTGGAAGGAAGCGTTATCATTAATAAGGTTCGCGAATCCAAGCCTGGCGTCGGCTTTGATGCGCTGAAGGAGGAGTATACCGATATGGTGGAAAGCGGTATCTTAGATCCGGCAAAGGTTACAAGAAGCGCGCTGCAGAACGCTACCAGTGTGGCGTCCACATTGCTGACGACAGAGTCGGTTGTGGCAACGATCAAGGAGAATATTCCTCCTATGCCGGCAGCACCGGGAATGGACGGAATGATGTAGGAAATAAGTACCTGCCAATAGAGAACAATAGAGAATAATAGAGAATAATAGAGAAGAGGATTTGGCTCGAACCCATTATGGCTTCGGTGGCAAATCCTCTTTTTTAACTGGATATTATGGCAACACTTTTTTAGAGTAAAATAGGAAAGAAATCGCATTCCATTTGTGCAGAATCACGAAAAACGGCTTTTTCACATTGAAAATTTGTGAAAAAAGTAGTAAAATATATTTATCATGGATAGTTACACCCATGTTTTAAAAATATAAGCTGCGAAATGGATCTCGGAATATGAAAAGGAATGCAAGGGAAGGTAGAAAAACGAACAGAGGATTTGACAAGGCGCTGCTTTGTGCCGGATGTGTTTTTCTTGTTGTTTTTCTGGCGGCGGGTTACTTTTTGTTACAATATTACGGGGACTATCGTGAGCAAAAGGAAATGGATGATACAGTTGCCGGATTGAGACAGGTGCCAAAAGAGAGTGGCCAGGACGGTGTTCGCACCGTGGAGTGGCAGGAGGTTTATGAGAGGAATGCCATGAGGTTAAGAGAGATGAATCCCGATTACATAGCATGGCTTACGGTTCCCGATACGGAAATTTATTATCCTGTGGTAAAGAGAGATAATTCTTATTATCTGTATCATGATTTTATGCAGCAGTCCAACAGCCACGGCGCTATTTTTATGGATGAGAGCTGCAGCCGGGATGACGGGGTTATTCTTTTACATGGACATCATATGAAGGATGGTACCATGTTTGGAGGACTCAAAAAATATAAAAGGGAAAAATTCAGACAGGAACATGAAATAATATATCTGGATTGGGGAAACGGGGATGAACCATACAGGGTATTTGCTGCGGCGTTAATTGATTTGACGGATGAGGAATACTTTCATTACAATGAGCTTCCCGGTGCAGATGGGGATACGCAGGAATACTTGAGGGAATTGAAACGCAATTCTTTCTGGTATGATGATTCTACGGAAATTGACGGACAGGTTGTGCTGCTTTCCACTTGTGAATACGGAACCGCACAGCAGCGTCTGGTTATCGGGGCCGTTGCAAAGCCCGGCAGGTAAAACCTGCAAAGGCAGGCCGACGGGGAACTTAAGCGATGTGACGGAATCGTTTCACGCGGGAGTTAATGGCAGAAAATCATAGCATTGGGGAGGAATGTTCTTATGAAGAAAAAACTGTTAAACAGAGGAAAAAGAAGGGTTCTAAAGAGAATCTTTTCAGCCATGTTAGTTATGGTGCTGATGTCGACAGGGATGTTTACAGACGTTAATGCAGGAAGGAGAGGCGTTGGTTTTACGGGAGTATCGGACAACAGCCTTTTACCGGCAAACCCTGCGCAGGATGATGCATCGTTGTATTTTGAGCCGATAAATGGAGACAATGCGTTGCCTGCGTCCGGCAGGGCGTTGAGATATCTGGCAGAGAGCAGAGGGACAGATATTTTTGATAATACGACCATTACTTTGAATAAGCTGACTTTGAAGGCAAGCTATCAGGATGACAGCGGTAAGAGCCATACGGTGGAGCTGACCCAGAACGGGAATTTTGAACTTCCCTACAATGCGGATATCAATATGAGGCTGGACTTTATGCTGGGGATTCCATCCGCTGTTGAGCCGGGGCGTCCTTACACCTACAAGCTACCTGAGGGAATCAGGGTGGATGTGGAGGCAACCCACGACCTGGCCGATAACGACGGTAAGTCAATCGGTACTGTTCATATTTCAAGGGATGGTACGCTGACTTTTATCTTTGAAAAACTAGACGATAATCCTACCAATAGAAATATTCCCTTTTACGTACAGTTTGAAGGGGGATTAAGTGAAGAAAATCAGGAAGCGGGCAAGCATATAGACGTCAAATTTCCCACTGCTTCCGGAGATTTTGATTTTTCCATTGATACTACAGGTAAAACAGGGGTTGAGGAAAAACCAGAGGCGGGTCCCGTTATTATGGAAAAGTCCGGCAGCCGTGTGATCAGTGAGAACGGAAGAAACTATATTGAGTGGACGGTATCCCTTGGGGCAAACGGAAGAGACTATATTACGGGAACCATTCACGACAATTTACCGGCAGGACTTACCTATGCGGCTATTCCCGGTTATCCAAAGGTAAGCGGACTTTCATGGGGGAATGGCGGCTATGTGGAAACCAACGCCAAGGATGGGGATACATCCATTGATATCAATGTGATTGACTGTAAGCCGGACTGGCGCGCCAACGTTACTTTCTGTACTTATTATGACGAAGCCGCATTTGGAAATATTAATGCCGGCACCAGTCAGATTATTAACAATAAGGCTTTTTTTGAACCGGAGGACAAAACAGAATGGTCAGAGGACGACGGAGAGGTAACCATCAGACCGGATGTGCTCAGTAAAAGCGGTTCCAAAGTGGACGCCAACGGAAATATTAACTGGACTGTAGTTATTAATAAAGAAAAATTAAACCTGAAAAATGTTACTTACCATGATATTTTTGGCAACGGGCAGGAACTGGTGGGCGGTAGCAGCGCGATTAAGATAAGCCCTGCGCTGCCCTCGGGAAGCACTTTAAATACAACTGCTAATGGCTTTAATATCCAGTTTTCGGGTAGTGTAGATGATACCAAGACCTATACGATTACCTATACCACCCATGTAACGGATCTTGCACAGCAGTCCTTTAAAAATACCGGAAATCTCACAGGCGGGGACAATGTTACATATGATGTGATGCAGGAAGCGACTGTGCCGGGGCTTACCCTGCTTCAGAAAAACTGTAAAGATTACAACAGTATAACCAACCGCTTTACATGGCAGATCATTGTAAATCCGGAAAATGTGGAAATGAACAATGTGGTTGTCACAGATACCTTTGACGCCACAGCCATGAAATATGTCAGCGCAAGCGTAACGCCTGCGACAGTGAGCGACGGCAGGCTTACGTTTAATCTGGGTAATATTAATAAACGGCAGGTCATTGAAATCGTAACAGAGATTATAAATCCCGAGAGCTATGGAGAGAATAACTGGACGGGATTTAGAAACCATTCGGAGATGGTAAGCTCTTTGAATCCCACTACGCCTGTAAACGCTGATGCGGAAAGATATGTTCAGGTTAAAAAGCCGGAACTGATATACAAAAACGGACAGATTAAGGATAATGGCACCGTGGAATGGGTCATTACCGTATTGGAACCCCAGCTTGCAGTGGAAAGCCTGACCTTGACGGATATTATTCCGGCGGGAATGGAATACATTCCGGGAAGTTTCCGGCTTCAGAATATGTATTATGATGCAAGTCCTGTTTACAGAGATCCGGTCATCGGTACCAGCGGGGGACGGCAGACAATTTCTTATACCTTATCAAATGCTCCTGAGGAAAGCAGATTTTATAAGAACGCTTTTCAGGTTTATTACAGTACAAAGGTTCCTGACTTAGATGAAGCAAACGAGAGCAAAAAATATACCAACCATGCGGAGATTTCGGTTGATTATGAAGGAAATATCAATATAAAGGATGATGCCGAAAGTTCGGTAGAGGGAGTTGTAGGCGGAGTTGTCAACAAAACCTACAGCTATAAATGGGGTACCAGGGATGTTGAATGGACCGTTACCATTAATGAGGCCCGTAACGATATGAGCAGCATCCAGAATCCGAAGATTTACGACAACCTTGCCGACTATTTTGATTATGCGGGCGGAAAGCTGTATAAGCTGGATGCAAAAGGAAATAAGACCGAGGTTTTGGGAAGCCAGTATGTGGTTACCGTGGTCAACGGAAAAATTATCGTACAGCTGCCCAATATCGGCAGCGACTGCTATCAGTTTGTGTTTACCACACGATTTAACTGTCTTGCACAGGAGCTGGAAGGGAAACGGATTACCAATACGGTTGTTTTCGACGGAGATGGAAAATCCTTTGAAAAGGAAAGCGGCAACGTAGATAACGTAAACTTCAGTTCTTCTTCGGCAGGCGCGGTTACAAGAAGGGAAATCAGGGTTAAAAAGGTGGACTCCGTTACCGGAAAACCTTTGGAAGGGGCAAGATTTGAACTGCGCTTAAACGGCGAGGCAATCGGCGTGGCAACCTCCGGGGAAAACGGCTATGCGGTTTTTGAAAGCTATAATAACCTTTTGGGATATGAATTACATTTGTACGAACTTCAGGCTCCTGACGGTTATACTATTTTAGAGCAGGAAAAAATTATTACCGACTATGATACGGAACATCTTAAGACGGATGAAAACGGAATTCAATATTATGAAATTGAAGTTCCCAATGTTAATAAGGATAGACAGAATACAGGGGATATGCATATTAAGAAGACCAATGAATACGGCGACATACTGCCGGGGGCGGAGATTGGGCTTTATGCAGACGCTGCCTGCACTACTTTACTGGACACAAGAATTACCAACGACTCCGGTACGGCTGACTTTTCCGGCTATGGAGAGGGTACTTATTATTTAAGAGAAATAACGCCGCCGCCGGGATATAAGCTTTCATCTCCCAACAACGCGGTTACTGTAGTGATCGACAGAGACCCTGTGGATAACAATAATATCAGGGTTACCTATAACGGAAGCGATGTGGATGTTTTTGAGATAGAAAATACCCATGCTTTGGGCAGTCTGCGGATCAAGAAGGTAGTAAAGGGCAGTACCACAGGAATTTCCGGTGCATCCTTTTCCATCTACAATGACATTAATTGTACAGACAGGGTTGCTTATGGCACTACAGACAGCAGCGGATTTTTGACGTTAAGCGGTTTAGAGCTTGGAAGGACTTACTATTACAGAGAGACGGCGGCTCCCGGCAATTATGTGCTGGATAATACCATTCATGCCATAACGGTTGGAAAAGGAACGGAAACTGAGGATCAGATAAAAGATATTACGGTAGAAAATGAACCGGCCAGAGGTAATATAGTCATTACCAAGACGGATAACAGCATGCCGGCGCAGACTCTGTCGGGCGTAAGCTTTACTTTGTATGCGGAGAACGGCACTACGGTGGTGCAGGGACCTGTTGAGACAGACAGTCAGGGCGTTGCAGTATTTACGGATGTTCCTTTCGGCAATTATGTGATTAAGGAAACTACCGGAAAAACCGGATATGCAGTAGCTTCCGACAAAAATGTTACGGTAAATGTTATCGGGGACGTGGAAGTGACCATGGTCAATAGGGTCATTAAATGCGATATCAGGATTCTCAAAGTGGAATCGGGTTCTACGAGCACAAAGCTTTCCGGAGCCAGATTCGGGCTTTATACCCAGAGCGGAAAGCAGGTGGCGTCAGGAGTAACCAATGCGGACGGCGAGGTAGTGTTCCACGATATTCCGTATGGGGATTATGTTTTAAAAGAGTTAGAAGCGCCGGAAGGCTATAAGGATGCTGCCGGTACATGGACCATAACCGGTTCGAATATTGAGAATGCATTTAACGGTAGTGGCGTATACAGCTATACCATTGATAATGAAAAAGAAAACGGAAGCATAAGGCTTGTGAAAAACGGCGAAAAGGAAGGAGACGCTCATAAAGGAGAGTTTGAACCTTTAGCAGGAGCTCTTTTTACCCTTTTCGATGCAAACATGCTTCCTGTGGCGACGGCAACCTCTCAGTCCAACGGCTATGTAGAGTTTACGCAGCTTCGTTACGGCACCTATTATATACAGGAGACGAAGGCGCCGGACGGATTTGTAAGGGATACGGGAATTTACAAGGTTATTGTGGATTCTGATACCATGCAGACTCAGTATGTAACGGATACGGGAAAAGCGAATCTTGTGGTCAATAACAATAGGTCCAACGCACCCTATATCAGTGTAAAGCTGAAGAAGGTTGACAGTGAGACCGGAAGGTCGGTAGCCAATGCGACCTTTGTTATGTATGCAACGGAGAACGGAAAATCGACGCCAATCGGCTCAGCGGTAACAGGAGCTGACGGAATCGCATATTTTAAGCGGATTCATGTAGAAGATGATGATGACAATACAATTTATACCATTAAAGAAACATCGTCTCCGGCAGGATATTATGATCCGGATGCCCAAAATGAAATCGTTTTAGGGGATGGCAGGGTAGAAATAAATAAATATGCGGATCCTTTAGTTGATGGTAGACCTAATCTGACAGATGATGAGATTTTGTGGATAGGCGGTTCTAATCCCACCGGCGACCAGATCGTGGAAAATGTTCCGATAAAAGGACGGATTCTGATTACAAAAACTGCTATAGCGGAAGGAAATCCTCCTTTGGCAGGAGTACAGTACACACTGTATCAGGAAATAAACGGAAAGAAAGAGAAAGTCAATATTACGGGAGTAACAAATCCCGTTACAACCAATAAGGATGGATGGGCGGTATTCGATGACCTTCCCTGCGGAATCTATTATGTAAAGGAGACAGGCGTACCTAAAGGCTATACTTTGAGCGAAGAAGAGACCAGATTTGTTATCATTGATGACAGTACGAAAGAGGTAGCCTACAAGGATATGCCCATTGAGGTATGGGTAAGCAAGCAGGCTGTTGACGGAAGTGCGGAGATTCAGGGAGCGGTGTTTAAGATCGTGGCTAAAGACAATCCGGATAAGGTAATCGACAGCTGGACTTCCAACGACAGACGGCCTCACAGCGTTCTACCGGGCGTTTTGGAAATAGGAAAGACCTATATATTGTCGGAAATGATTGCACCGGACGGCTATGGCTATATGCCGGATGCGGAATTTACCGTTAATTCGGACGGAAGCATTACCGTAAACGGAAATGCGGAGAAAAACGGGCAGACTGTTGTTATGAGAGATAAACCTATTAATCTGGCGATCAGTAAGCAGGCGGAGGAAGCGCCGGGAACGGAGCTTGCCAATGCAATCATGGCAATTCTCGATGAAGACGGTAAGGAGATACATCGTTTTACTACCAATGGAATTGCACCCTATGAGGTACCTTTGGGAATCCTGACGGCACCGAAAACGGGTTATAACGTATATACCTTAAGAGAAATCAGTGCACCGGATACTTATGCGCTGGCGGATGATATTAAATTTTCCGTTGGTGCGGACGGCACGGTATATGAAGGAACAGGAGCCGGTAAGCCGCTGTCAAGTGGAATCCTAACCATGCTTGATGCAAAGAAAGAGCCTTTCTACTTGAGGAAACTGGATGCAGGTACCAGACTGGATGTGCCGGGAGCGAAATTCGATATTTATGATGAAGACGGAAATGCAGTATCATTTGGCGGTTATAGTACCAGCGGCCGTCCCTTAAAGGTTGACGCATTAAGCAGTGGTATTTATATCATAAGAGAGCTTGAGGCGCCGGACGGATATCTGACTGCAAGAGAGGTTAAATTTCAATTGACCTATAATGCCGACGGTACCTATGATATTGAGATATTAGACGGCAGAGCTACCAACTTAAATGCGGATAAAGACACCTTTATGATTTATGATACGCCCATTGAGTTAAAAATCCGCAAGCAGGACAGCTTTGGTATGATCTTAAATGGAGCTACCTTAAAGCTATCGAAATACAACAGGGATACACAGACGATCGGAGAAGAGATCGTGACATTTACGTCCGACGGTCAAAAATCTTACACGGTTCTGCCTTCCGATCTGGAGTGTGATACGGATTATATTCTGCAGGAATTAGACGCACCTGACGGTTATATGAGAGCGGAGGATATTATCCTTCACATTGCCGATAACGGCGTTATTACAAGAGATGACGGCGTAAAGGTCGTGAACAATACCATTGTTATGGAGGATGATGAAGCGGGACTGGGAATCGGCAAGTTTTCGCTGGATGACGGAGACGGTCTGGCAGGCTGTACCTTAATGTTAGAAACCCTGGATGACCCTTGGTGGGAGACTATTACATGGGTAAGCGACGGTCATGTAAGAACATGGGATTTACTGGAGTTTACACCGGGATGCACTTATATCCTGACAGAGGTGGAAGCGCCTGTGGGCTACGCTTACGCAGATCCTATTACCTTTACCATCAATGCGGATGACCATCAGGTTTACATTGACGGAGAAAAGGTTGAAAACAGAACAGTAAAAATTTCTGACGGAAAGATTAAGCTGACAGTCAGCAAGCAGGATTTCTATGATCATGTGGAAGTACCGGGAGCGGAGCTTTCCATACTGGATAAGGAAGGCAATGTACTGGCATCCTGGGTATCGGGAAGCGAACCATGTGCGGTAGACACCGGCAAACTGATTGCGGGCAATGAATCCTATGAAGAATATATCCTGCGTGAGGTAACAGCGCCTAACGGCTATTATAAGACTGTGGATATTCCTTTTGCCATTGACAGGGACGGAAACATCTATCTGGTTCAAGGCAACGGACAGTATACAAAGGTGGAAGACAATAAGATCATCATGTATGATGAGCCGATGTTAACCATTGCGAAACTGGATACGTCAGGCAATCCGGTTGTGGGAGCGACGCTTACCATAACGGCAAAGGATGACCCGAATTTTGCTCCGATTTCATGGGAGACCACGGAGGAGAGACGTTCCTTTGAGGACGGTACTTTTGCACCGGGTGCAACTTATATTTTGACGGAGACGGAAGCGCCTAACGGATACGGATACGGACAGAGTCTTGAGTTTATGGTAAATGCAGATAATCAGGTATTCGTAAACGGTCAGCTGGTAGAAAACAGAAGGATTGTAATGTTAGATTATCCGATCAAGGTTTTGGTAAGTAAACTGGATGGCGGAAACAGGCAGCCTCTTGCAGGAGCTAAACTGGTTATTAAAAACGAGGCAGGGGAGGTAATTCATACCTTTACTTCAACAGGAGAGCCTATATTGATTCCCAAGGAAATCTTTAAGGCAGTACAGGGCGGTATGAGCTATTACACCCTTTCCGAGATTGAAGCGCCTGGCGGATACCAGATTGCGCCGGACATTGCCTTTGCCATTGACAGCAGCGGAAATCTTCTTCAGAGAAATGAGGACGGCACCTATGTACGTTGTGAAGACAGTACTCTGGTAATGCTTGATTATGCCGGGGACAGTGGATATTCCACAAATCCTAATATAAATACAAACGTGCCGAGGACAGGAGACAGCACACCTTTAGGAATGCTGATAGCCCTTTGTGCTGCAGGCTTTATTGGAGCATGTGCAATCTTCGGATGGTATTTTATCAGAAGACGTAAGAGAACGGAATCGTAAAATCAGCAAGAATTATAAGAAATAGCAAAAGTTATGAGAAAAAGCCGGTTAATCCGGCTTTTTCTTATGGAAAAAAATGTATGGAAAAGTTATAGTAAAATGTATGGATCCTTTTACAGGAAAACTTGCGGGTATTTATGGTAAAAATTCCAACTGCTTGAGATAAAGGAATAATTCTTTCGCAGCGGCGGTCAGAGTTCTTCCCGCATCCTGCACAATGCATACGGAACGGGAGGGAAGGGATTCCTGCAATTTGACTTCAAAGCATTCCTCATTTATCAGAGCGGATTTTGCGTAGAAAAAAGGAACAAAGCCGATTCCCAGATTATTGATAACGGCAGGGACAATCAAATCAGAGGTGGATAATTCGATGTCTGGTTTTAGAAGAAGACCATGTTCATAATAGAACTGATTAAAAAAGGAAAAGGTCATAGAGGTTTCCAGCATACAGACAAAAGGATAAGTCTCTAGTTCCTTCAGGCACCTTGTTTTGTCAGCAAGGTGGGAAAACTTAGGGCCGGCAATCAGGACGTCGGAAAAGGAAAACAGAGGATATTCTTTTAAAGGCTTTTTAGCGCCGGTAGGAGTTGCCACGATACAAAAGTCTATTTTCCCGGATTTAACCGCCTCCACACCCTTAGAAGTGGACAAATTGAGAATGCGGATATGAATGGCGGGAAACTGTTCATAAAAGGGTTCCAGATTTTGCATGAGAAACCCATGGAGAGCCGTTTCACTGGCGCCGATGGTTACAATTCCGTTTACGGGCCTTGTTGACATGGAAAGCTCATTTTCCGCCATGGAAAGCTGTTCGAAAGCAATAGCGGCCCGGTGGTAGAGCTTTGCCCCTTCCTCTGTCAGGGCTACGCCTTTGTGCGAACGGATAAAGAGACGGCAGCCCAATTCATTTTCCAGTTTGTTCATGGCATGGGTCACATTGGGCTGATTGCTGGATAAAATCTGGGCAGCTTTTGTAAAGCTCTGATATTTGGCAACATGGTAAAAAATGTAGTAGTATTGATAATTGGATTTCATAAAAATCTCCTTTTCGTTTCATGGTATTTTGCTATAGGCGCTTGGTTGAATGCAATATGTAATATTTACATATTATATATATTTATAATACATTTTTCACATGGAACTGAATAGAGTATAATGCTCTTGGCTGGAAAAAACAAGAAGAAATCTGCAGATACAAAGGCAGATAGAAAAGAAGCAGATAGAGGAAGTCAAAAATATCTGTCCATATACAGCCGTCATTGTTTAAGAAAGCAGGAGATGGAAAATGAATCGTGATTTGACATGCGGGAAACCGGGAACGGTATTGAGAAATTTTTGCATACCATTATTTGGAAGTATTATTTTTCAGCAGCTGTACAATATAGCGGATAGTCTGGTAGCCGGGAAGTTTATTGGAGAAAACGCTTTGGCAGCGGTGGGAAACAGCTATGAGGTTACTTTAATCTTCATTGCATTTGCCTTTGGAGCGAATATAGGCTGTTCCGTTGTTATAAGCCGTTTTTTTGGAGCGAAGGATTATAAAAGCGTGAAAACGGCAGTTTATACCACGTTTATTGCCGGCGGCATTCTTTGTGCGGTATTGATGATACTGGGGCTGCTCTTTAACAGCGCCATGCTTGAACTGATCCATACTTCGGCGGAAATATTTGCCGATTCCTATTTGTATCTGAAAATTTATATATGGGGACTTCCTTTTTTGTTTTTCTATAATATTGCAACGGGAATATTTTCTGCCTTGGGAGATTCCAAAACGCCTTTTATTTTTCTGGCCATATCCTCCAGCGCCAATATTGCTGTGGACATTCTGTTTGTCAAAAGCTTTGGAATGGGCGTTGCAGGTGTGGCGTGGGCAACCTTTTTGTGTCAGGGAATCAGCTGTGTACTGGCTGTTTTAGTAGTATTCCACCACTTGAAATCCTTGGATTATCATGAAAAATGCAGCCTTTTTTCCAAAAAGATTCTGGCACAGATTTGTGTCGTGGCAATTCCCAGTATTTTGCAGCAAAGCTTTATTTCTGTGGGAAATCTTGTGATACAGGGAATTATCAACAGCTTTGGAGCGTCGGTAACGGCGGGATATGCTGCCTCTGTCAAATTAAATAATCTGGTCATAACTTCCTTTACTACTTTGGGAAACGGTGTTTCCAACTTTACGGCGCAAAATCTGGGAGCCGGTAAAACGGATAGAGTCAAGGAAGGATTTAAAAGCGGTATAAAAATGGTATTTGTTATTTGCATACCTATTGTGGTTTTGTACCTCCTTGCAGGAAGAGCTTTTGTAAACTTTTTTATAAACAATCCCAGCCAGAGCGCTTTGAACACAGGAGTACAAATGCTTAGAATATTAGCGCCCTTTTACTTTGTAGTATCCGCCAAGCTGGTGGCGGACGGCGTGCTAAGGGGAAGCAATCTGATGAAACAGTTTATGATGGCAACCTTTACCGATCTGATTCTGAGGGTTGTGCTGGCGTATCTGCTGTCAAAATTATTGGGAACGATCGGTATCTGGTGCGCATGGCCTGTGGGATGGAGTATAGGCACGGCCGTTTCGCTGTTTTTGTACAGACGTTCTTATAAGTCTGCCAAAAGTATCAGATAAACAGGCCTGGGCTTTCATGACTGCACCTGGAAAGAAAGAAGGTTTGTCTTTGGCTTATCTTTGGTCTGTTTTTTGGGGCGTTTTCAGGCTGTGCAACTGCCGGTTGTCAAATTTCCTAGCGCACTTGGTGGTTGTCAACCGAAAATTTTGCTAGATTATTCCTGACAATATTGTGAAATCTGATGACAAAAAGAGCCGGCGGATTTAGAATGAATGAAAGGAATGATAAAATGACATTAGCAGAAAAAATAGCTCTTTTGAGAAAACAAAAAGGCTGGTCCCAGGAGGAACTGGCGGACAAAATGGATATTTCCAGACAATCCGTAAGCAAGTGGGAAAGCGCGCAGTCGGTTCCCGATTTGGACAAAATCATTAAAATAAGTAATATCTTTGCGGTAAGCACGGATTATCTTTTAAAGGAGGAAGGGGAATCGGAGGATTTTTCTTCCGGACGGGAAGAAAGACGTGATGAAGGAGAAAAGGTACGGAATGTTTCATTGGAAGAGGCCAATGAATTTATGGAACTTACCAGAAAGCTGGCAAATATAAGAGGAATCGGAGCGAGCCTCTTTGTGCTGTCGCCGGTCTGCCTGATTATTCTGGGAGGAATATCGGAATATAGTAAGAATATCATTTCGGAAGATGGAGCGGGAGGCCTGGGAATGATGGTTCTTCTGGCGCTTGTTGCCATAGGAGTCGTTATTATGACAATGACGGGAATGCAGCTTTCTAAATATGAATATCTGGAGGAAACAAAAATTTCATTAGGCTTGGGCGTAAAAGAAATGGTGGAAAAAAGGAAAGAAAAATTTGAGAAGCCCTACCGTATTGGCGTGTGTGCAGGCATTGTGTTGATTTTTGCGGGAATTATACCCTTGATGGCTGCGGCTGCGGTAAATGCGGAAGATATGGTATATGTCTGTTGTGTAGCGATTATTCTTCTGACCGTTTCAATCAGCGTTTTTTGCTTTGTGCGGTTTGGAAGCATCTGGGAAAGTTATGAGAAATTGCTGCAGGAAGGCGATTATACAAGAGAAAAGAAGGAGTTAAAACAGGCGAACTCTTTGTTCTCTACTGCATACTGGTGCATTGTGACAGCTATTTACCTGGGGTTAAGCTTCATAGGACCTGATCTGGGAGCAGGAAGCAGAGGGATGTGGCTGAAAGGAATAAAATGGGGGAATTGGGGAATAACCTGGGTTATCTGGCCTGTTGCAGCTGTGCTCTTTGCAGGGCTTAAAGCCATATTCAACGGAATACGAAATGCAAAGAGAAAGCAACAGGACAAATAATGTCAGGTTTCTGAAACAGAATCAGAAAACAGAATCATAAAACAAAATCGTAAAACAGAATAGGAAAAAGGAATCATGCGGTTTAACGATGTTCCCCTAAGAAAATCAGACCTACGGTTCCGGGACCGGAATGTGCGCCGATGCTGGGACCGATAGGTTGAATCAGGAAATCGTTATAACCGTATTTTTCTTCTATGATTTTTTTGAGATATAAAGCGTCCTCCTCACAGTCTCCGTGAATCAGGCCGATGGTCAGCTGCTTATTTCGGAATTCTCCCAGATATTCTTCCATAAGGTTTGCCATGGTCTGTAAGGATTTGTTGCGGCCCCTTGTTTTGGAAAGAGCTACCAGTTTGCCTTCCTCGTTAACTCTTAGAATGGGCTTTATATTTACCAGAGTGCCGACTACCGCGCTTGTTTTGGAAAGGCGACCGCCACGGTAGAGGTAGTTTAAATCATCTACGGTAAATAAGGTGCAGATATGGGGAACAAGCTCTTCAATGGCTTTTGCGGTTTCCGCAAGATTCTTTCCCTCTTTTTTCAGCTGTACGGCCTTCATGATCAAAATGCCTTCGCCCAAGGATGCGGCAAGAGTATCCACTACGAGAATAGTGGTGTCGGAAAAGTCTTCCATAAGTTGTTTCGAAACCATCTGTACGTTTCCGCAGCCGCCGCTTAATGCGGAGGAAAAGCTGATATGCAGAATATCTTTTCCTTCTTTGGCATAGGCGCTGAATTTTTCTTCTATTACGGCGGGATTGCTGGCCATGGTGCCTACCTTTTTCAAATTTCTCATTTCATCATAAAATTCTTTGCAGGTCAGCTCTTTTCCGTCTCCGAACACTTCCTCATCCACGGTGTAATAGTGAGGGATGACGCAGATGCGATTCTCTTTAATATAATCCTCGGGCAAGTCGCAGTTGCTTTCAGTAGAAATCACAAACTCTCTCATTTGGGTAACTCCTTTGTTCATTTTATTGATAAATAAAAGTATAGCATGACAGTGGAAAAATGAAAAGGAGTGGGTACTACAATTAAAAGAATTAAATTCAGGTGTTGTTTTTTGTGACAGCACTCATATAAAATAGATTAGTAGAAATCAATAACATAAATTTACAAGGACTAAAATTATGAGCACAATCGTAATAAGGGGTTATTCCCTAAAAGCTCAAAAAGAATTTGATTTTCTTGGTTTTAATTATGATGGATTGGAAGGCTGCAGCCTGACGCACCTATGTCCCTGCAAATGCCGTTCTGAAACGTCGATGTTCCCCCGCCACTACCCAATCCCCCAACATTTTTATATAATAAATTCAAAAACCTTGTAACAAAACCTTTAAAACTCCGTCTAACCAATGAAGAGGAGGTGAAACTGCCCAATGGATTTTGAAAAACTCTACAATATGTACTATATGGAAATATACTCCTACGTCCTGACTATGACGAAAAACAGCCACATGGCGGAAGAAATTACCCAGAAAACCTTTTTTAAGGCAATGAACTCCCAGAGCAAATTCCGCGAACAATCAGGAGAACTAACCTATTTATGCGCCATAGCCAAAAATCTGGTCTATGACGAAATGCGCCACTATAAACACTTCGGGGATACCGATACGGAAGAGCCGGATAAGACGAATATAGAGCATATCGTAGAAGACGAAGACTCCATGCTGCGGATTCATCAGATCCTGCATACACTGGAGGAGCCATACAAGGAAGTGTTCCAGTTAAGAATTTTCGGAGAACTGAGTTTCAAAAAGATAGGAATGATCTTTGAAAAAACGGAAAACTGGGCGCGGGTAACCTATCACAGGGCAAGACTTAAGATTTTGGAAAGGATGGATGTGAAATGAAATATGAATGTGAAATGATTCGGGATTTGCTGCCCCTGTATCATGATAAGGTATGCAGCAATGTCAGCGAAAGGGTAGTAGAGGAGCATTTGGAGGAATGCGCGCCCTGCCGGGAAATTGCAAAAAAATTAAAAAATACGGCTTATGATGAGAAGCTGCAGATAGAAAGAGAGAGTGTAATCGGCGCCCATGCAAGAAAAGTAAAAAGGAAAACCTTTATGGTAGGCGCATATATGGCGGGCATTTTAATGATACCTGTGGGAGTCTGCTTAATCTGCAACATTGCAATCGGACACTCCTTAGACTGGTTTTTTATTGTCCTTGCCTCCCTGATGGTTTTTGCATCCTTAACGGTAGTACCTCTTGTTGTAGAGGAAAAAAGAGGATTGTGTACTCTGGGCGCTTTTACCATTAGCCTTTTATTCCTGCTGTTAGTCTGCAATATTTATAGCAGGGGCAGATGGTTCCCAGTGGCGGCGTCGGGGGTTTTACTGGGGCTGTCTGTTGTATTTATGCCCTTTGTGGTATATCAGATCAAACTTCCAAAGCCCCTTCACTGCCAAAAAGGCCTTCTGGTCATGACGGTAGATACCATTTTACTTTATGGCGTCATTATTATTTCGCATTTTTACGGCCGGGCAGATATGATTTACCTGTTGAAAGGGCTTATGATCAACACGATCTGCCTGCTGCTTCCTTGGGTCGTGTTTGGGATAATACGCTATCTGAAAACAAACGGCTTGATAAAAGCGGGAATTTGTACCATAATTATAGGTGTGTTCTGTGCATTTATTAATGATGTTATTGCACTGGTTTTGGAAGGCAGGCTGCATATATGCATCCTGAATGCGGATTTAAGCCGCTGGGCCATGGGAATGCCTATGACCGGACAGGGGAACACGGTGGATGCCAACGTATGGCTTCTGACTCTTATTTTCAGCCTGACAATCGGCATCTGTTTGATTGCGGCGGGGGTAAAGAAAAGCAGAAAGCCGATGGAAAATCAGTGAGAAGTGAATATAAAATCAATAAGAGGTAGCAAATGAAGATTTCCATTGAAGAAATTCCCCGGGGAGAGGAAGAGGAAATTATCATCAGATGCCATGAGATGAATGAAGAAGTCATGGCTCTTTTACACAAATTAAAATCGTCTGGAGAGCAGTTAAGCGGAATCTGCGGGGATGAAATCTACCGCCTCCGTCTGTCGGATATTTACTATTTTGAAACAGTAGACCAGAAATCCTTCCTTTACTGCGAAAGCCGGGTTTACGAGACAAAGCTGAAGCTTTATGAATTTGAAGAGCTGGCGGCGGGAACCCGGTTTTTCAGAGCTTCAAAATCCACGGTTATCAATGCGGGGAAGATTTCCCATATCAAGCCTTCCTTAAGCGGCAGGTTTGAGGCTTTTATGGACAATGGGGAAAAGCTTCTGGTATCAAGAAGCTATGTGCCTTCCCTAAAAAAGGTCTTGGGATTATAGGAGGTGGATGATGGAATTACGGGAGATTATCAAAAAATTAATTATCAGCTATCCGATTATATATGGCTGTACTATGATGGCAGCCTTTGTATGCTGTCTGGTTTTTCATCCGGATGCGGTTTTCGGTATAGACTATCTGGGAAAAGCGCTGGTGTTTGCTCTGGCAGGAGATTTGCCTTCCCTTGTCTTTTGCTCCAAAAGAGAATTGAGTCATAGGGAGTGGATGGTCAGGCAGATCATACATCTGCTCATGCTGGAGGGTGTGCTTTTATTATTCGGCTGGTTCCTGAAATATTATGAAACTGTGGCAGAGGGAGTGTTTTTCTTCTTTATTGTTCTGCTCGTCTACATTGTAGTCAGAATTTTGGCATTTTCAGAAGATTTCAAAGATGCAAAGGAAATTAATCAGGTTCTTGCCAAAAGAAAGAATGATAAAAAATAAACATAACTAGTGATATTTAAAATGGGTAATCCTGGAAACAAAGAATACCGGGATCAAAAGTGAAAAAGGAGCGGAAGGAATATGCTTGAATGCCGTTTGTACGGCGTCAGGGATACCTTACCGTTCCTTTTGCATTTTACCTTCGTAAAAGCGCATCTTGCCTTCCTTCAAAAGCAACTTGCCAAAAGGGTAGTTTACAGGCTCTTTTCTGTGGATTATGGTGTGAAGAGAGAAGGGAGAGACGTATATGAAAAACATCATTGAAGTAAATCATCTGTCCAAATCCTACGGCAGTATTCATGCGGTAAAGGATGTAAGCCTTTTTGTAAAACAGGGAAAGCTGTTTGCCTTTTTGGGGCCCAACGGGGCGGGCAAATCCACTACGATTAATTCTATCTGCACGTTTTTAAAGCCGGATCAGGGAGAAGTAATGGTAAACGGTTACAGGCTGGGAGCGGATGATGACAAAATACGGGACAGCATAGGCGTGGTCTTTCAGGAAAGCCTTCTGGACAGACTTCTGACTGTGGAAGAAAACCTGTATATTCGGGGCAGCTTCTATCACTTAAAAGGAAAAGAATTAAAAGAAGCGGTAAGGAAGGCCTGTCAGGCGGTGGAGATCGAAAGCCTTTTAAAGCGGCCTTACGGAAAACTGTCGGGAGGACAGAGAAGAAGGGCGGATATTGCCAGAGCCCTTGTGCATACGCCGAAAATCCTCTTTTTGGATGAGCCTACCACAGGACTGGACCCCCAGACCAGAAAAAATGTATGGGATACCGTAAAGAAATTGCAGAAGGAACAGGGGATGACCGTATTTTTAACCACACATTATATGGAAGAGGCAGAAGAAGCGGACTACTGTGTAGTTGTGGACGACGGAATGGTTGCGGCAGAGGGAACCCCCTTTGATCTAAAGGGAAAATACGCAAAGGATAAGCTGTGCTTAAAGCCACAAAGAGAAAAAGAAATAATAAAGCTGCTTTCGGAAAAAGGAATTTCCTATGAAAAGAAAGCGGATCTACTGGAAATAAAATTACAGACTACCATGGAGGCATTGCCTCTTTTGAAGGCGGCGGAACCGTTTTTAGAGGGCTTTACGGTAGTAAAAGGCTCCATGGACGATGTGTTTTTGGAAATAACGGGAAAGGAGATAAGGGAATGAGCGCATTTGCAAAAAGAAATCTGAAATTATATCTGAGGGATAAATCAGCCTTGATATTTTCCCTTCTTGCAGTATTTATCGTTATCGGCCTTTATGTGCTGTTTTTAGGGGATGTGTATACAAATGACTTAAAGGAATTCGAGGCTGCGGAGGAACTGATGGACAGCTGGGTTATGGCAGGCGTGCTGGCTATTACCAGTATGACTACCACTTTGGGAATGCTCGGAACCATGGTAAATGATAAAGCCTCCGGCATTGAAAAGGATTTTTATGTGGCGCCGGTAAAAAGGTGGAAAATGGGGGCGGGATATATGGCAAGCGCTTATCTGGTAGGCGTGGTCATGAGCCTTATTGCCCTGTGTGTGGCGGAAGCTTATATTGTTTTAAACGGAGGCGGGTATATGGAGCCTTGGGCGCTTATCCGTATCTTTTTTGCCATTTTGCTTACTTCTCTGATGAATACGTCTATCGCCCTGTTTCTTGTTTCGCTGTTTCAGAGCATCAACGCTTATACCACGGCTAATATTGTTTTGGGAACATTAATCGGATTTTTAACGGGTATTTATCTGCCCATCGGTTCCTATCCGGAGCCGGTTCAGTGGATTGTAAAGCTGTTTCCCGTTTCCCATGGAGCCTTGCTTTTCAGGAATATTATGATGAAATCCGTTATGGACAGAGCTTTTGACGGCGCGCCTGTTTCCGTCGTAAAGGAAATCAAGGAGGAATTGGGGATTCTCTATATGTTCGGGGATAAAGAAGTCACATCTGCTTTTTGCATAGGATTCATGGCGGTTGTGGCGGTTATATTCTTTGGCGCGGCATGTTTAAACCTGTCCCGCAGGAAACGAGGCTGAAAGCCAATTGCCAAAACAATTCATAAGCAGCGTTTTTTTGTTGTGTATACGGAAATAATCGGATAAAATAGCAGTAGTGGCTTTGTATGCCGGTATAAGCGTCGGGCGGCTGTACTTTTCATAGTTCGGATACGGGGAATAAAAAGATGAAAGCAAAGAAAAAACGCATTTTTGATATTATACAGATTGGCAAAAAAGACGATTTTCCAAGCCGTGCCTTTGATATTTTTATCGTTTGGGTTATCATTATCAATATTGCGGTGCTGTTTTTGGAGACGTTTGATGAATTAAATGGCTATGCGCCCCTTTTTAAAATTGTAGAAATGATTACAATTGTTATTTTTTGTGTGGAATACCTTCTGCGTATCTGGACGGCGGAATATTTATATCCGGGCAGGGGGTATTGTAAGGCGGTTTTAAAATTCCTGGTTTCCTTTGACGGAATTGTGGATTTATGTACCATTCTGCCTTTTTTCTTTTTGTCGGGCTTTATTGCCTTTAGGATGCTCAGAGTCGTCAGGATCTTCCATCTCTTCCGGATTAACGCTTATTACGACTCCTTTCATGTTATCACTTCTGTTTTATATGAAAAGAGAAACCAGATCATATCATCGGTATTTATCATTATGGTGTTGATCATGGCTTCTTCCCTGTGCATGTACAGCGCGGAGCATGAGGTGCAGCCGGGAGTATTCAACAATGCCTTTTCCGGAATCTGGTGGAGCATATCCACAATCCTTACGGTGGGATACGGGGATATTTATCCCGTAACCATTTTAGGAAGGATCATGGCCATTATCATATCATTCTTGGGCGTAGGCGTGGTAGCCATTCCCACAGGTATTATTTCAGCCGGCTTTGTGGAACAGTATACGGAGCTGCAGAGAGCGAAATCCACGGAAAATATAAAGGGAACCGTCAAGGTTGAAATAGATGGGGTCAGTCCCTTTTTAAACCTTTCCATAAAAAAGGCGGAGGAGCAGTATCACATAACGGCGTTAGTGATCATCAGAAAGGGAGAGGTCATTCTTCCGGTGGAAAGTATGAAGCTAAAGCAGAAAGATATGCTGATTTACCAGACGGACAGGCTTCTTGAAAGCTGAGCTTTGGGTATTTGACGGTTAAATCATAAAAAGGTCTGGTAAAAGGCGCTCATTTTTCGTATAATAGCACTATCGCAAACATAAAAGGCCGCAAGGGCGCGCCTTTTGACCATGGAGGAAGAAATGGAAAAGATTAGAATTATTACGGATTCGGCAAGTGATATTACGGTTGAAAACGAAAAAAATCTGGATATTCGGGTATTGCCCTTTCAGATTGCCTTGGGGGACAAATCCTACACAAGCCGGATAGATTTTGACAACGACGGGTTTTATGAGCTGATGGCGCAGTATGATGAAATACCCAAAACCTCCCAGATAACCCCTTTTGAGTTTCAGGAGTTATATTTGGAAGAGGCAAAGGCGGGATATACGGATATTATTCTGGTATTAATCAATTCCCACGGTTCTTCCACTTACGGAAATTCGGTTATGGCAAAAGAAGCCTTTTTTGACGAGCATCCGGAGTATGAAGGAAAGGTCCGCATTTACAATATTGACGGAAAAGGTTACTCGGCGATTTACGGAGTTCCCGTTGTAAACGGAGCTAAAATGGTAAAAGAAGGAAAAAGTGCAAAAGAAATAGACGCATACATAAGAAATGCAATAGATAACAGGCGTATTTATTTTGGCATGTATACGCTCAAATATGCGGGTAAATCCGGCAGGATTCCCAGCGCTGCGGCATTTGTGGGAGACAGGCTGAATTTAAAGCCCATTATGAAAATCTGTGATAATGAGATTACCACCGGCGCAAAGGTGCGGGGAGAAGGAAAGCTGATTCCCAAAATCGTGGATATGAGTCTTGCCGATATGAAGCCGGGAACTCCTTACGAGGTCATTTATGGAGATGATGTAAGCGTGAGAGAGGAAATTGAAAATATGATGAAAGAGCGCGTGGGCTACGGTCCCGCAGGCTACTATCAGATAGGTGCTGCAATTGCCGCCAATGCGGGACCGAGAACGGTAGGTCTTGCTTTCGAATTAAAAGAATCCGGCAGGTAAAGTTTACTGCTCCGGTATCTGGGCGGAAAGCTTGAATACGTCGGAGGATTTACCGATAACCACAATATGGCTTCCCTTTTCAAATACGTGTTCCCCGCCGGGACCGGGATTGATCTGGGAGCCGTTTTTAATTGCAATAATATTAATATTATAATTTTTCCGCACATCCACTTCCACAATGGTTTTCCCCTCCCATTCCGGCAGAATGGGTATTTCAAAAATGGAGTATTCTGAAGTCAACTCAATATAGTCGAAAATATTGGTAGCATTGTAGCGAACGGCCAGCTTCTCGGCGATTTCACGTTCGGGGTAGAATACTTCGTCAGCGCCGATTTTCTTTAAGAATTCTGCCTGTCTAAAACGTCTCGCTTTGGATATGACATAATTTGCACCAAGCTCCTTTAAAATCGAAGTAATTTCCAGGGAGGAGTAAAAGTCTTCTCCGATTGCCACAAAGCAATAGTCAAAATTGTTGACGCCGATGGAGCAAAGAACCGCTTCATTTGTACAGTCTCCGATAACGGAGTCCGGGAAAATCGGGGCAAGCTCCTGAATGATATATTCGTTTTTATCTACAATCATTACATCATTTCCCATTTCCTGCATCTTTGCGGCAAGGTGCCTCCCCAAGGTGCCCATTCCGATGACCAGTATAGATTTCATGTTTTATTCCTTCTTTCTAATACAATATTTATGATGGTTAATACCCGACAATCAGTCAGATGATTATCCTTTTCTATCCTTAAGCAGCGAAAGCATAAGATCAATCAACCGATAATGATGGGTTCTGTAGGTCTGCTTAAGGGCGGCTGCTGTTTTTGCTCTCCGAATACCAGCATCATGGAAAGACCGCCGATACGGCCGGCAAACATTAAAAACGCAAGTATCATATGGGAGAGGGTGGACAAAGAGGGGGTAAGTCCCCTGGAAAGTCCCACTGTAGCGGCAGCCGATATGGTTTCAAACAGGATATCCGTTATGGAATAAGGTTCCACATGGCATATTATCATGGTGGCAAATAGAATTCCCGATAAATAAATGATAATAATGACTGCGGCGTGTTTTACCATATCCGCTCTCAGGCTTCTTTTGAACAGGGTTATTTCATTGCGTCCTTTGGACATGGAAACGGTGGCAAAGAAAACAACCGCAAGCGTGGATGTCTTGATGCCGCCTGCGGTGGAGCCGGGGCTTCCGCCGATAAACATGAGTATCATGGATAAAAGGCTTCCGGATTCCGATAGGGTCGCCGTGTCCATGGTATTAAAGCCGGCAGTCCTGGTGGTAACGGACATAAAAGCCGAGGAAAGCAGCTTATTAGAAAGGGACAATTCTTCCAGATTCCCGTGATATTCAAAGATGAAAAAGCCGATGGTTCCCGATAGAACCAGAAAGGCTGTGGTGGACAGGACGATTTTGGCATGGAGGGAATATTTACCGAAATGAACGCCGTATCTGACGATTTCATCCCAGACGAGAAAACCGATTCCGCCCACAATGATTAAAAGCATGATGGTAATATTTACCACAGGGTCCTGTTCATAGGCGGTAAGGGATGAAAAATGCTCGAAACGTCCCATTAAATCAAACCCCGCATTACAAAAAGCGGATACGGAGTGAAAAACGGCGTAATAACTCCCGGTAAGAAGTCCCATTTGAGGAATAAAACGCACTGCCAGGAAAAGAGCGCCCACTCCTTCACATATAAGGGTGCCTTTTACGATCCTTTTTACCAGTTTTACCATGCCGCTGATGCGGACAGTACCTGCGGACTGCATTAATAGCAGTCTTTCGTGAAGGCTGATTTTCCGTTTCAGAAAAATGAAAAGCATGATGATGATAGTCATTAAACCGATTCCGCCGATTTGAATCATGAGAAGAATAATGAGCTGACCGAAAAGAGACCAGTGGGAAAATGTGTCAAATACCACAAGGCCGGTCACACAGGTGGCGCTGGTTGCGGTAAAAAACGCATCTGTAAAGCCGGTCCATTCTCCGCTTTTTGAGGAGCAGGGAAGGCATAACAGAATAGAACCGGATAAAATAACAATCAGAAAACTTAAAGCGATCAATCTGGTCGCACTTATGTGTTTCAACCATTTTGATATCATAAAAAATAACCTCCGTGTAATATAAGCTTTGCCAAATTATGCAATATTACCCGAAAATCATTTTAGCATAATCGGAAGTCTTTGCGTAGTAGGAAATTGACGAAAAGTCAAAATAATAATCCTGTTTTTGACAGTTGAGAAAGGGTAAAAACCTCACAGCCAGCATAAATACGCTGTTTGTGAGGTTTTCTTAATTGAAAAGTATGTGGCTATTTTTGCTT